>NZ_BAAACA010000038.1:247363-259181 GCF_039521265.1 Streptomyces crystallinus
CGCCGCCCTGGTCGCCGCCACGGATGACGGGCCAAAACGTGCCTGCGCCACCGCGTCCGCGGTCGGCTGTGGGCAAAAGCCTGGCCTGGGAGTCAACTCGAGGGGGGACGAGGGTGCAGGAGTGGCCGGAGGGGCCTGCCGCTGATCAGGAGGCGGCGCGGGATCGGTACACGTCCGACATGCGGGCGATGCGGGCGGCATCGAGGGACTTTTTCCGTGCCGATATGCCGGCCGCGCATTGCGGTGTGGCCATGGTGGTGGTGGCCAGTGTGTTGGTGGGCTGTTTCGCGGGTCCCGTCGCCGGGTGCCTGGTTGCTGCTGGCTTCGCGGTGCTGTTCCTCTTGGCGCTTGCGGTGATGTTCCTGCGCGGTATCCGGGGGGTTGATGCGTGGCGGCGGTCGTATCTGTTCACCTTCGGTTGGGCGAACTGGATCTAGGCAACGCGATGGGCGGTGCTCGCCCAGCCGCCGCCCTGTGCCACACAGCCTTCTGCGACGGCCGGGAGCGCAGGTCATGCAGGCCGGGCCCCGTACGCGACCGTCAGCGGATCGCAGTCATCTCGGGGAAGGGCTGTGACCATGTGCCCAGTTCCGCGACGAGGACCTGGCGGGCGAGGCGCCGGGCCAGGGCCCATCCCTGGTCGGTGGAGAGCGCGTTGGTGGTCCACCGGCCGGCGTCGTGCCCGGCGCTCATGGCGCTGAGGATGGCGTCGATGTCCCGCAGATCTGTCAGGGCCGCGGGGGCGAGTTGCCCCTCGGTCACCAGGTGGTGGGCCATGCGCTGGGCGTGGTCGAAGTCGAGGGCGATGTCGTCCGGCATCATGCCGTACCGGGCCAGCCACGCCACCTGGGTCGGGGCGTCGGCCGCGAGCACGGTCAGCGACTCGATCAGCAGGCGCGCCGGAACGAGGGATCAGGACTCTCCACGCCGCGATCCTCGCACGTCCCCGGTTCGCCCGGGCCTGTTGGCACTGCGCGGTAACAGACGGACGGGCCGGGCAGGGCATCCGCGAGAGATGGTCTGGAGGGCTCTGGAGGCTGGGCGCGAGCCTGGTGGTGGGCAGGTTGTGGAGAATGGGGTTACGGCGCCTCAAGGACACCGACCGGGTCAAAGAGCGGTGTGGGTGCCAGCCGCACGCGTGGCACGCGAGCGATGTCGTCCTTCGGACACCCGCCGGGCCCCCACCACTGGCACACCGCCGCTTGCTGCTTCGCCCCGCCTTGCGGGAAGGGGCGGCGGCAGGTGGCTGTGGGATGCGGTCCGCGTAGTGTCGCGGGGTGCATTCTCATCGGAGTTTCGAGAACCCTCCCGCTCTGTCTCACGAGGTGGTGGTCGAGACATTGGAGCGTGCTCTGGGTGACCGCTCGGCCGAGGGTGAGGCGGCCGAAGTCCTGGTCGGGACCGCGTTGAACGACGACGATCCGGAGTTCGTCGAGCGCTGGTGCGTGCAGGTCGGGATGCGGGCGGTGTCGGGGAGTCCGTTGCTCGGGCTGGCCGGCCTGTGTCTGGGACACACCGCTCGACGCTTCGGGCGTCTCAGTGATGACGCCCTGGCGCTGGCGGAGCTGCTGGCGGTGCGAGCCGAGGCGGACCCGACAGACGTGGACGGCCGCGCCGTCGACGGCTATGACGACGTCCGGAGTTTCCTTCACCTGTGGTGAGGCCGCCGGTGCCAGGGCCCTTTGCTCTGGCGGGAGTTCTGTCACCGGCCACACGCGGGCCACCACCCCGAGGCCAGTCGCCCTGTCGGCCGTTCCTTCGCCGACACAGGCTGCGGGGAGCCCTTTCTCCTGGCTTCATCGCCCCGACTCGAGGGGTTTGGGCAGGGCCAGCCCTCACCAGGCGGTTCAACACCAGGGGTGAGGTTGCGGAGAGAAGACCGCCGTGGCTTCTTCCTCAGCTACGCGGCCATGGAACGCGCTGTAAATGCCCCTGCGCATTGGGTATTGGCGACCGGCCGCTCGCCAGAGCTGTGGGCTGTCAGAAGTGGCTGAGGATCTGCCGTACGGGATGCCCGAGCGCGTCCGAGAGGTGAGCCAGCTCCCCGGCGGTGAGCCAGGACCGGCCCGGATACATGACCTCGATACGGAACCGCGCGAACCCCATGGGCCAGTCGTAGACCAGCTCATTGAGCGACGTGAGGGCTCCGCAACAGGGGACCGCCGCCATGAGGTGGGGAAACCCCTGGTCGTAGCCCTCGGAGACGGTGTCCATCCACCAGTCCGTCGCGCACTGCGCACCGCAGTGCGGGCAGGAGATCTTCTCCAGATTGGAGCCGCAGATGATCACCTCGACGCCGTCGTGCCACTGGACTCTCAGCCCGAGACGCGCGTCGCTGTCCGGAAGCATCCCGGACAGGGCGGCTGAGGCACGATCCGCCGCCTCCTTGCCGGGCTGCCAGTGCGGATCGGTGGGAATGACCGTCAAAAAGTCATCGATCATCGCTCCATCCTCTCCTGCCCGTTGCCCGGTGTGCGACACCGGCCACGTACCCGAGGGCGCGCACCTGTGGGCAGTCAGGGACCCAGGTAGGGGCTGTCTTGTACGTGGGCAGGGTGAGCATCAGCCCCAGGGTCCTTGGCACCGCTCACATGGCTGATTGCTGGAGGGTTTCTTGCCAGGCCTTCCTCACCTCGCGGGAATCGTCCAGGGCGGGATCGCGGCTTCCGCCAGGCGCGTAGGCAGGGGACCGGTCGGCGTGGAGCGGCACGTGGGCGCAGTACCAGGCCCGCTTGGCGCCTGCTCGCTCCGCGTCCGTGCCGGTCTGCACATAGTCGAGGAGGGCGTTCATGACCCGTCGGCGCCCGAAGACGTAGACCGCGGGTTCGACGAACCAGCGGCAGAAGCTGGGGTCCGGGTCGTAGACGGCTGCCGCCAGCAGCGGGGCGAACAACTCCTCGGGCAGATGGGCGCTTGCGAGCAGCGGCTTACGCACCGCATGGGCCAGGTGCCGTGCGCGGAGGGCCTCCGGCACATCGGCTGCATCCCCGAGATCCATCAGCCGTGCCACCTCAGCGGCACATGACAAGAAGGAGCGCGCGGCAGGCTGAGTGTGCTCTTCATCGGTCATGGTGGCATTCTGGACCTGCTCCGCCGTTCAGCCGGGGCGCCCGGGGCCGCCCCCGGAGCCCTCGCGCCCTCGTCGGCCGCCGCTTCGTGCCGCCTCCGTCCTTCGCAGAGCAGGACCGGGGCCAGCCAGCGTCCGAAAACCGGTTCCGCTACCGGTCCTTCGAGGCTGGTCGCAGGGAGTGGGAGACCGTGCCTACGGGGCCGTGGACGCCCCGTTGATGTGGATGAGGGTCTGGGCGAAGGTGCGGCGGTCGGCGAGGGCGTGCCTGGCGCGGGCCCAGGGCCCCCGAAGTACTGCCGCTGGACCGGAACGGTGAGGGCGAGCAGTAGTTGCACCTTGGTGGCGTCGTCCCGTTCGGACAGCATCACCATGCGGGTGGTGCCGGCGTACTCGACGGCGAACTGGATGAGGTGGCGCCCGGGCCAGCTGGCGGCGTACGTCGCGACGTTGTCGATCAGCCACAGGGTGGCGCCGTCGAGCTGCTGCAGCCACCGGTCCCGCTCGCCTGCCAGGCGTTCGCGCATGGTGGCCGTCCAGAGCCTGTCTTTGAACCCCGCGGAGCACACAGCGCCTCTGGTCGGCCAGGTCCGGTAGGACGGCGAGAACGGCGCCCGCTGAACCGCCTTTGCCGACCCTCGCCGACCGTCTGCCCGAAGGAGACCCGCTCGCCCCCTTGTCCGCCCGCACGGGGCGCCGCATCGGCATGGGACAGGTCGATGATTTGCAGAGGATGCCCGAGAGCGCGGTCGACCCACTGCGGCCCGTACCGACGGCGAAGGTCAGCGTGCGCAGGTAAGTGATCTCCTTACGACGACCGTCGTGATCGCGAGCAGACGTCCCCGGGAAGCCGCGCTCTATCTCTGGGGAGGTACCCGAGTCCCGATACGCGGTGAGCGGTGCCGCGGGGGAGTCGTGGCAAGGCAGGAGGAGGGCCCCCTCGCGCCGGTGCGGCGAAGGGGGCCCTGGGGGTGGTGCGCTGCCGTCAGCGGTTCCAGATCTGGGTGGAGGCACCCGTGCAGACCGACTGGCGCACCTCGCGGCGGCTGCCGGAGGGGGCGCCGCCGTCGTCCAGGCACAGCCCGCTGGCCACGTTCTTGATCAGGGCCGAGGGGCCGCCCAGCTCGACGAACTCCCAGCGCTGCTGTGAGATGTTGTTGCAGGGCCGCTGGACGACCTGGGTGCCGGGCTGGTTGCTGTACGCCTCTATGCACTTGTTGGAGTGGGACGCCTTGAGGAAGGTCGTCGGGTTGTCGAGCTGGAACTCGAGGATGAATCTCTGGTGAGCCTTGGCGTTGCAGCTGAACTGCTGCAGCACGGTGTGGTCGGCCGAGGAGCCGCCCTGGACGTCGAGGCACTTACCGGTGGCGGCGTTGTGGAGGTAGTACTGGCCGGACACTCCCGCGTGGGCGGATCCGGCGAAGACGGCGGACGTCGCGAGGGCGGCACCCACGGCGACACCGGCACGGGTGGCGAACGAGCTGCGGAGCTTCATTGCGGTGATCTCCTTGCAGTGGTACGGACGTTGACTGAGGAGGACCAGCCACCTCGCGGTGCTGTCCTGACGCTCCCCTTCTCGGCCGCAGTCTTACGGGCTGCCGGGCCGCGACTCAAAGCCCTTCGATGCCCATCGAATCCAGACATTTCATGGCCAGGTGCGGGAGTTCCGGTCAGATGATCCACGGAGCCGGGTGTTCCGCGCCGGGGCCGCCTACCGTGATCACACGCCCAGGCCGGCCACCCCGGCCGGGGCCGCCGTGCACGCCCGCCGCCCCGCCGCATGTCTGGAGGAACGACGGTGTTACGCCTGCACTTCACTGCCGAGGACCTGCTGCGCGTACGTGTCGCGACAGCACCGGACCCGCTCGCCGAGACCGTACTGAGCCTTCCGCTGCTCCAGACCGAACGCTCGGGCCGGGCGGCGGACGTGGCCCTGTCGGGCTGGCGGGCACGTACTCGGCGCGGTCTGCGCCCCGAGATGCGAATCCTGCTGGAACTCGCCCCGGCGGGATCGGGCCAGTACCTCCCGGAGGCGTTCACTCACGCCGCGGCCAGTGATCTGACGGACAGCCTGGACCACACCTGGTCCCTGCCGAGGCGCCAGTGGACGGCGGACTGGCGGGCCACCCGGCTGCTGCGGCCCCGCGCCCCGGCATGGATGCACGCCCTGCACCACGGTGACCGGACCTGGTCGGACCTGGTGCGGCGCCAGCTGCACGCGTACCACGCGATGGCCATCGCCCCTTACTGGGGCCAGCTCCTGGCAGCCGCCCAGGCCGAGCGCAGCGAGCGGGCGGTGACGACGATGGACACCGGTGTCGAGGGCCTGCTGGGCAGCCTGCACCCGGAGATCGGCTGGTCGTCGAAGACCCTGTCCCTGCCCTGTGACGTCGACCTGGACCTGCGGTTGCGCGGTCAGGGGGTCCTGCTGGTTCCCACCTTCTTCTGCGCCCGCCCCCTGGGCCTGATCGACAACGCCGATCCGGACCGCCCTTTCGTCCTGCGGTATCCGCTGGCGCGCTCGCTCGGGGACAGCGCGGCCGTGGTGGAGTCCGGCACGGCCGCGATGGGCGAGGGGCTGACCGCGCTGCTCGGCACGACCCGCGCCCGTACGCTGCGGGCGGCGCAGAGCCCGGCGGGGACGGCCGAACTGGCCCGCCGCGTCGGCACGTCGGCGGCGACGGCGAGCCATCACGCCTCGGTCCTGCGCGCGGCGGGCCTCCTGACGACACGCCGGGACGGCCCCGGAGTCCGCCACGCCCTCACCCCGCTCGGCGCCGCCCTCCTCGGCGGCGGCCCGCCGCACGAGGCCGCACCGTGCTGATCCCACCTTCCCCGTCCTCCTCCGCCGGGCCCCGCTGAGAGGTGCTCCGCGGTACGGTGCGGGCGCATGGGCGGGGGCGCGCCGCCTGTCCCCGCTGGCCGGTCACCGTGCTCTGGCGCCACAGCCGCTGGTGCATGGCCCCGCTCTGCAGGCGTACGTTTGCCATGGCGTCTTGATCACCCGCTGGCCGGGCGGCACCCCGGCCGGGCGGCACCCGCTGGCCGGGGTGTACGCCCGGCCATCCGGGCGTACACGGATGGCACCTGCCTGTCCCGGCCGCCTCTGTCACCAGCGCATGCCGAGCTGGTCGAGGTCGTTGCGGCGCTGTGTGGTCAGTTTGGTGGCGCGGCGGCGGGTGTTGTCGAGGAACATCCCGAGCTTGACCTCCACAGGCTCGGCAGCACCTGTCTGAGGGCTCTCCGTGCCGTCTGTCTGAGGCCCGGTGGAGCCGTCTTCGGCGGTCGGCCGCTCTGGTCGCTTAAGTCGCTCGACGTGTTTGCGGGGGACGTTCAGGTGCCCTTCACGGGCGTGGAACTGGCGTGCTGCTTGCAGGTTGAGTGTCCATTTGTCGTCGCGGGTGGCCGTTTTGACCGGCTTTGCGTCGGGCTCGTCCTCGGCGGGGACCTGGAGGCCGAGGGCGTGGTGGAGCAGGTACTGCTGGGCGGGCTGGAGGTTGACCCATCCGGGGCCGTCTCCTGGGCCTGCCGGGCATTGGCGCAGGTGCGACGGGGCAGGACGGCAGGTGTGCCAGAGGACAACAGTGTGGAGGGTGTGGGCGGCGCTGGGCATTACGGGCGGCTGGCGCGGGACTTCGACCGGTACTGGGCCTACAGTCCCGCTTTCGTGGCCTGGATGGCCGGCCGGATCACGCACGCCCTGAGCCTCTCGCCGGGGGACAGGATCGCGGACATCGGTGCGGGCACGGGCCTGTACGCCAGGGAGGTCGCCCGGGCGGTACGGCCGGCGCACCCCGTGGTGTGTGCCGATCCGTCCCCGGCCATGCTCGCCCGCCTCAATTCCCCCTCGCCCTATCTCGCGCCCCTCCTCGCGTCCGCGGAAGACGTCGCTGAGGGCCGTGTGGACTTGCCCTGCGAGCGGTTCGACGCGGTGTGGCTCAAGGAGGTGGTGCACCACCTGGCCGACCCCGCCCGCACCTTGGCCGGCTTATCCGCTCTGCTGGCCCCGGGCGGCCGTCTGCTGGTGGTCATGCGCCCCGCCACCCTCGCCTACCCGCTCTTCCCGGCAGCCCTGGCCCGCTTCCAGGAGTCGCAGCCCGACCCGGCCGAGATCGCCCACCACCTGCGCTCAGCCGGACTCACCACCACCCTCACCTACGCCGAACACGAGCTGCGCATCGGCCTTGACCGCCACTGCACGATGGTGCGCGCCCGCTACATGTCCCTGCTTTCGACCTTCAGCGACGGCGAGCTGGAGGAGGGTATTCAGCAGATCCGCGCCGCTCATCCCGGGCCTGAGCTGGTCTTCCCGGACCGCTTCGCCTTTATCTGCGCCCGCCGTTGCTGAGGCACCTGCGTGTCCAGGTCAGCGTCGTTCGACGGTGAAGCCGCTGTCGTGGAGCGCGGCGTGTGGACGGTCACGCAATTCCCCAGCCAGAAGTTCACGATCTTCCCCACGGGGATCGCGGAGTCCGTCTCACGGGCACCATCTTCTGGAGGCGGAACGTCGATGCTCCGCCCCTGCGTCCTGCCTCGGCTGAACGCGTTGATAGAACCCTGTCATGACATACCGATTCACTGCGCGTGTCGCCACGACCGAGATCGACCCTGACGGCTACTTCACCGAGGCTGCTCTTGCGGAGAGCGAGGACGGAAGCGGCTTCATCTTGATGTTCATGGCAGGCGAGGACGACCCAGATGATCAGGAGGTCGCCCTGGGCATGGACACGCACTGCCTGGTCACAGCTGACCAGGGGACCGCGTATGGCTGTGTACGTGAAGCCGTTCTGACAGGCAACATCCTCCGCGTCTCGCTCCGCCCTGAGGCACTGGCGGACCTGCGGTTGAACGACGGCGAGATCGAAGCCCTCATCGAAGCACCACCTGGGGACGTCGTCCTGTTCCGAGAAGTCCTCGCCCAAGTGCTCGCCTACGGACGTGCCGACGCTCGGCCCACTCGTGTAGCCGTCTGAGCCGGCCACCGGACCGGGTCCGGAGGGGTGGGGAATTACGTGAAGCCGAACACGCGACTCGTAGGGAAACACGTGATCGTCGACATGGGGCAGCCTTGGGCTGCCAGAAGCACGATGGTTGTCCGCTGTCGGGCCTGGTGCGGTGTCTTGTGAATGCCGTCTTCTTCAGCCGGTGACGCTCGGAGGCGGTCAGTACGACGGCCACGGCGGGGGTGACAGGCATGAGGGGGGCGGCCGTTCCTTTTTTGGGGCCTGTTGCAGATGCCACCGACCGGTGGGTTCGGGTGTGGTGGCCTGCAGGTGTCGGTGAGGGCGTTTCAGGTTTCAGGATGGGCCAGGCGGCCGAGCAGGGTTACCGCGTCGTCGAGGGGCACTGGTTGGAAGAATCGCGCGTCGGCGCGCTCAACGGCGGCAATCGCGCGTGGGGCCAGGCCGGCGCCGGTGTCGGTGACGCGCAGTCGTTTGGCGCGGGTGTCGGCCGGATCGACTTCACGCTCGATGAGTCCTTTGCGTTCCAGGACGCGCAGTACCTGGGAGGTCATCTTGACGTCGGTGCCGGCTTGGCGGGCGAGGGCCAGCTGGTTGGGATGCTCACCCTGGGTGTTGAGCCACCAGGTGCAGGCGAGCAGCACGAACTGCACGTGGGTGAGGTCGAGCGGGGCCAGGGCCGTGGCGACGTCACGCTGCCAGCGCAGGGTGGCGTGCCACAGCAGGAACCCGGGACTGTCACCGGGACTGAGGGGCATCAGCGAGCCGCCAGCTCGGCCAGCGAGGCCATGGTCTCGGGCCAGTCAGCGGTGATGCCCGGGCCGATCTGCGGGCCGGCCTCGTCGGCGCCGGCGCCGGTGATCTCCATCCGGTACACCACGCGGATCCGGCCCTGGCCGATCCGGTCGATCCGGTGCATGGTGCGCAGCAGCAGGCCGTCGAAGCGCGCCTCGTCGACGAACAGTTCGTCTTCGACCGCCTCGGCGATGCGCAGCAGTACCGGGTCGTCCCCGGGCGGCGTCATCGTGATGTGCGTGCCCGCGGCGAACGGGCCATTCATCTCGATCTTCTCGATCTCAGTGTTCCAGGTGCCCCAGTTCTCCACGTCGGCCCAGAGCCGCCAGATCGCCTCGGGGGCGGCGCGGGTCTCGATGCTGTGCTCGTACTCCCACATGAGTGGTCTCCTCCACTAGATGATCTGTCCAGAGATTATCTGCGCAGAGTCTATCTGTCCAGTGGCGCACGCACCCCATCCCGCAGCGCCGCGACCGCCCACCCGAACCACTGCCCACGCCCGCGCCACACGCCGCACCACGGGCTGGCCGGGGGCGACCATGGGCCCATCCACGGCTGGTCAGCGCGGTACAAGCTGGGGTTCACATCGGTCTGTGCGCGGTGGTGCGAGCGGGGGAGGATACGGAGCTATGAGCACCACCCGTCCGATGCTGACCCAGCGCGAGGCCGCCACGGCGGCGGCGTGAGCCGCTCCACGATCCGCCGCCGCGAAGACGGTGACCTGCCCGGCGCCATCCAGGACCCGCAGCGCGGCTAGCTCATCCCGGTCGAGGACTTGCTGACCGCGGGGTTCCGGCTACCTATGAAGCGGTAGTTGCGGGCTTGCCCCCGCCTGTTCCATCCTGTGCCGCGTCTTTTCGGCGTTCTGCGTGTAATGCGAGGGCCGGTCACCCCCTCTCCCTTCTGCATCCATACACCGGTACGCGGCTCTTCCGCGCGCCCTGATCCCCCTGGGGGACCCCGTGTCTGTTAGCGCCCTACTCATCACGCTGTCCGTCGCGGTGCTCCTGGTCGCCGCCACCGTCGCCTACGCCGTGCACCGCTGCTCAGCGCTGGTGGTGCCGGTCCAGGTCGCGATCGGCACCGCCACGGTCCTTACGGGGCTGCTGAACACTGTGGTCGCGGTGGGCAGGCTCTGATCTGCCGTGGTCGGGGGTGGGCAAGCCTGTTGGGCATGCCTGGCGTTAGGCGGGCAAGCCTGCGTGACCGGGAGGGCGCGGGTTCGTTGTCCCGGGTGTTCAGCTTCCATCCCCCGGGGAAGCTTCAAGGCCCGCAGTCACCTCATGCCATGGCGGACTGCGGGCCTCCCGTCACTCAGGCCGCTCTCCCGGCCCCCGGGGGTAGCGCCGACGGTTGTCTGCACCGTTTCCTGGACAGGTGCACCCGAAGGGGCACGGGAGGTACTACCGCAGGTGTGAACCCCCCTTTTCGCGATCACGGGTGTTCTGCCTGATCAGCCCAGGTGGGCAAGCCTGTTTGCTCCGCCGACACCTCTATCTCCGTGTAAGTCGGAGGCAGAGGTGAGGTGCGGGCCTACGGTCGCTGCCGGTAGCTGTCCTGGAGGCCGGAAATGGTCAGTGATCCGACTCCGGCGTCGGATCACTGATCGTTTTCAGTCGGGATCAAGCCCGGGATCCCCTGCACGATCTCCTGCGTTATCCCCTGCACAGTCTCCTGCCCTTACCTGACGGCGCCGTGGTGAACGCCGCAGGTCACCATGGGGTTTTGGGTGCTCGGGGCTGCTGACATCCCCTCCAGAGCCCCTCGCCCGCCCTCGACAAGAAAGAAGGGGGAGGCAGGGAGGCGGGGCGGGTGGCGCTGGAGGGGATCGAGGCGCCGGCTTTCATGTTGCGCGTCGGCGTCGCCTCCGCGCTGCCGAGCCTCTGCGCCTGTCTGGAGCCGCTGGAGCGCCCGACAGGGACCCCCGGGCGCCGGGGACAGGGCTGGGGCCGCCGGAAGGCCGCTCAGGGATGCTATGAGCCCGGGGCGGGGCTGCTCCGAGTTGTGTCAGGCCCCGGCTCCGCCGTCCTCGATGTCCGAGATGAGCTTGGTGCTCAGGTCGCTCTGAACCGCCAGCCGGGTGTGCCCGGCGTCCGGCCGGTGCCCCAGGTGAGGGTGATCGTGGTGAACAGGTGTCCGGCACCCGAGTCGTGATAGCGGACCTCCCATTGGGTGGGCACGTCCTGGGCGCGTAGGACGCCGTCGGCGTGGTTGGCCTCTTCCCAGGCGGCCAGCCGCTGCCGGAGGTCGTCGGTGAGGTAGTGGAGCGCGAAGCTCCGAGCCCAGGTCGTCGGTCCCGTCGCCGACGGCGTCGATGTACGCGCCGTAGAAGTCAGCCACCCGATCGACCACCGAGTCCGGGCTCCCACCACGCACCGGGCCGCCCGCCCGCCCGCTCGTCCGACATGAACTCCCCCTTCGAGACACTGTTGTTCGACTCACTCCCTTGATGTTTCAGCCGATATGTAGCTGAACGTGAGAATCTGACCGATGCGTGACCTTGCGGAAATCACAGACTGAGGCAGGGACACAATGCATAGGGCACCGCAGGGCCGTGAGGGGTCGTCAGGCGCCCGTGGCCGGTTCCGGCCGGGACGGGGCAGGGGGCGCCCCGCGGGGCCGTACAGCTGTGCGGTGGGCTTCGGGCGGGTGGGCACTCGGGGTGCCGGCGTGGTTGCGGGGCTTGCCGAGGGTGTGTCACGGTGGGTGCTCAATTCAAAAGGGGAGTGGGCGGTAAAGGCCCGGGGTGATAATCCGGTAGTCCCGGTACGGGAATTGACGGGTCCTCAGAAAACGGACCACGAAAACTCGACCGACCCCCAACCCCTAGCCAGACCGATTGAATTCGCGGAGCGAATTCAATTTGGGCCGGATCGCGAAGCGATTCGAGCCCAGGGCCAACGGAGTTGGCCCAGAATTCAGGCGAAGCCGGAATTCAACCGCGCGGAGCGCGGTTATCCTCCCGCCGCGTAGCGGCGGCGCGTCGTGTCTGCGG
>NZ_BAAACA010000039.1:0-63112 GCF_039521265.1 Streptomyces crystallinus
CCCCCCCCCCCGGGAAACCACCTCCACCCCCACCCACCCCCGGAGGGTTTAGGCGAAGGGGCGGGGTGGGGGAATCACCCGTCCAGGCCCGCCAGGATCAGCGGCAGACGCGTCCCCCCACCCGCCGTCAGGCGAACCGGCACCCCCCAGTCCTGCTGATGCATATGGCACGCCGGGTACTCGTTCGAAGGATCGTCGTCGCACGACGCCGCCATCGCGGAGACATGCAGGACCCCCTCCGGCACCGACGGGTTCAGCACCAGGTCACGGGAGAGGTCCGTCCCCGTGCCCTCCCCGGACACCAGCAGCTCCGCCGGCGTCGAGGACACGATCAGCCGCGTCGACGGGCCGTAGCGGGTGTCCAGCTTCTGGCCGGACGGAGCCTGGAAGACCACGTCGAGGCGGAGCGCGCCGGGCGCGACCTCCGTCGCCGCGCGCTGGGTGCGGTGCGCCACCGCGTCCACCCGTACCGCCGCCTCCGGCAGCCGCAGCCGCGTCAGCCGGTGCCGGGCCGACTCGACCACCACGATGTCGTCCCCGACCAGCACCGCGTCGCTGGGCTCGCGCAGGTCCGTGGCCAGCGTGGTCACTTCGCCCGTCGCCGGGTCGTAGCGGCGCAGCGCGTGGTTGTACGTGTCGGACACCGCCACCGACCCGTCCGGCAGCGCCGTGACGCCCAGCGGATGCTGGAGCAGCGCCTGCCCGGCCTCCCCGTCCCGGTGCCCGAAGTCGAACAGCCCGGTCCCGACCGCCGTACCCACGACGTACCCGGAGCCGGCGGGCTCCACGTAGCGCAGCGCGGAGTTCTCCGAGTCGGCCACCCACAGCCGGTCCCCGGTGACCGCGAGGCCGGACGGCTGCGCGAACCACGCCTCCCCGGCCGGACCGTCGACCAGGCCCTCCTGCGTCGTCCCGGCCGCGACCTCGACCGTGCCGGTGGACGGGTCGTACGTCCACAGCTGGTGCACCCCGGCCATGGCGATCCACACCTTGCCCTGCCACCAGGCCACGTCCCACGGCGAGGAGAGGTCCACGGAGAGGGCCGGGCCGGACGTGGGCGAGCCCTGCCACCACTGCTTGCCGGTGCCCGCGACCCGCTCCACGGCCCCGCTGACCGGGTCGAGGACCCGCAGCGCGTGGTTGACCGTGTCCGCGACGACCACCCGGCCGTCCGGCAGCAGCGCCAGCCCCTGCGGCTCCTTGAAGCCACCGGACTCCGCGCCGTCGATCCGGCGGACCACCGTCTCCCCGTCCGGCTCCAGCTCGACCAGCTCGTGCCGGGTCGAGTCGGAGACCAGGAAGTTCCCGCTGCCGGGCAGCACGACGGCCTTGCCGGGGAAGCGCAGATCGCTCGCCACCGCCTCCGGCGCCACATACGGCCCGTCCCCGCGCCGCAGCGTGCCCTTCGCCGCGTGCTCGGCCTCCAGCTCCTCCACCAACTTGGCGATGGCGTGGGCATGCCCCTCGCCCGCGTGCTGGGCGACGATGTACCCCTCGGGATCGATCACGACGAGCGTGGGCCAGGCCCGTACCGCGTACTGCTTCCAGGTCGCGAGCTCCGGGTCGTCCAGGACCGGGTGGTGCACCTGGTAGCGCTCGACCGCGTCGACCACGGCCTGATGCTCGGCCTCGTGCACGAACTTCGGCGAGTGCACCCCGATGATCACCACGGTATCGCGGTGCTTCTCCTCCAGCTCCCGCAGCTCGTCCAGGACGTGCAGACAGTTGATGCAGCAGAACGTCCAGAAGTCGAGGATGACGATCCTCCCCCGCAGGTCGGCGAGGGTGTACTCCTGATCACCGGTGTTCAGCCAGCCGCCCTTGCCGATGAGCTCGGGGGCGCGGAGACGGGCATGACGGGGAGCTGGGGCAGCGTTCATGGGTTCCAGGGTGCCACCCCGCCGTGAACGCCGGATCACAGCCTCGTGATGAGGGTTTCCGGGACCTCAGAAGCCGCTGGTGTCGATCGGGCAGTCGAAAGGAGCCGGGATCCTCAGCTCCTGGCCGAAGGAGACGGTGGTGCGTGAGCGGTATCCATGCGGAGAGGGGTCCCAGCAGCAGGTGATCTCGCGGTCCTGCATGTCGACCACCAGGTAGACGGGCACCAGAGACCCGTACACCTCCAGCTTCTCCTTCCAGTCCACATCGCGGGTGGAGACGGAAGTGAACTCGGCGACCAGCGCCAGCGCTTCCGCGTCCGCATGGCGCCCATCGGCTTCGAAGGCGGACTCGTCCGCCACGAAGAGGTCCGGCCCGTAGGCGCGGCCCGCTGCCGGGAAGCTGAAGAGAATGGGCGCGACGTCCGCGATGTGCGAATCCGGTACGTGGGCTTCCAACTGTTTCCGCAGTAGCCGCATGGGGCGGTAGTAGCGCAGCTTGGACCACGGCGACACGATGATCTTCCCCCGGATGAGTTCGGCCTTGAAGCCGTCCGGCGTGTCCAGCTCCTCGACGGTCCGCAGAAGGTCGTCGAACGTCCGTTCCCCCATGCTGTCTATAGGCGTGGCCTGATCCGTCATGGCGGTCACCGTGGTCCTCCGGATGCTGCGGCGTGCTCGCTGAACTCCGTACTCCGTGCCATGTCCCAGGCTAGTGCGGGACGGGGCGCCCCGCCCGAGTCATGAGCCGGATTCGCCCCCGGCGCCCGCCCCGCCCTTCAGCGCCCCGGCGTCCGCATCCCCAGCCGCCGGTCCTTCAGCGCCGGGAACTGCTCCCGCGTCGCCGCCACCTTCGTCGGGTCCAGCTCCACCGTGAGGACCTCCTCGTCCTCGCCCGCCTCGGCCAGGACCTCGCCCCAGGGGTCGACCACGACGCTGTGGCCCGCCTGCGGGACGCCCGCGTGGCTGCCGCCGGTGCCGCAGGCCAGGACGTACGACTGGTTCTCCACCGCGCGGGCCCGGGCGAGCAGCGTCCAGTGCGCCAGGCGCCGGGCGGGCCAGCCGGCCGGGACGACGAAGGTCTGGGCGCCCGCGTCCACCAGGCCCCGGAACAGCTCGGGGAAGCGCAGGTCGTAACAGGTCGCCAGGCCCAGGGTCGTCTCCGGGAGCGCGACCGTGACCAGGTCCTGGCCCGCGCTCATCAGCACCGCCTCGCCCTGGTCGAAGCCGAAGCGGTGGATCTTGCGGTAGACGGCGGCCAGTTCGCCCTCGGGTGAGAAGACCAGGGAGGTGTTGTAGAGGCCGCCGTCCGCTCCCCGCTCGGGGACCGAGCCCGCGTGCAGCCAGACGCCCGCGTCCCGCGCGGCCTTTGACATCGCCTCATGCGTCGGGCCGTCAGCAGCCCGTTCCGCCTCGGCCTCGAAGCTCTCGTACGCGAAGGCGCCCACCGTCCACAGCTCGGGCAGGACCACCAGATCGCTGCCGGACTGCTCGCGTACCAGCGACGACGCTCGCTGCCTACGGGAATCCACCGATTCCTGGGGGTCTACACCGAATTGGATGAGGGAGGCGCGCACACTACCACCGTCCTGGCATTCGAGTCGTCAACACGGGCCTACGATCGTCACACGAAAGCACTGCCGGGGTGCCTTTCGGCAGCGTAACTTAACTGCCACAGCGCCCAGCCCGCGTACGTACAGAACCGCCGAGGGGTCCCGTGACCGTCCATCCCAGCCTCCAGACCTACGCCGACGCCTGGACCCACTCCATCGAGGCGATAACCGAGCTGGTGATGCCGCTCGTCGAGGGGGAGTGGAACCGCGCCACGCCGTGCCCGGCGTGGTCGGTGCGCGACATCGTGTCGCACATCATCGGGATGGAGTGCGAACAGCTCGGCGACCCGCGCCCGATCCACACCCTGCCGCGCGATCTCTACCACGTACAGAGTGAGTTCGCGCGCTATATGGAGATGCAGGTCGATGTGCGCCGGCACCACACCGCGCCGGAGATGACCTCGGAGCTGGAGTACACGGTCATCCGCCGGGCACGGCAGCTGCGCAATGAGAGCCGGGATCCCGAGACCATGGTCCGCGCCCCGCTCGGCGCCGAGCAGACGCTGGAACTGGCGCTGCGGATGCGGGCGTTCGACGTCTGGGTGCACGAGCAGGACCTGCGGTGGGCGCTGGGCAAGCCGGGCAACCTCGACTCGCCCGGCGCGTACGTGGCCCGCGACATCCTGCTGCACACCCTGCCCAGAGTCGTGGCCAAGGACGCGGGCGCCCCGCCGAACTCGGCGGTCGTCTTCGACGTCCACGGCCCGGTCGAGTTCCTGCGTACGGTACGGGTCGACGCCGAGGGGCACGGCACGATCGACGGCGCGCCCTCGCTCGGCCCGCTGGTGACGATCGCGATGGACTGGGAGACGTTCGTACGGCTGGCCTGCGGCCGGGTGCGCCCGCACGCGGTGGCGGACCGGGTGAAGACCGAGGGCGACCAGGAGCTGGCGGCGGCGATCCTGCGGGACTTCGCGGTCACGCCGTAGCCGCCGGAAGGCGCGGGGCCCGGCCCTCACGCCGGTACGTGCACCGCCTCCACCCGGCTCGCCACCTGGTGCTCCCGCTCGCGGTGCGCCGCACGGCCGCGCAGCCGCAGGATCTGGCTGATGCCCAGCGCCTGGAGGACGAAGACGGAGGCGAACGCGATCCGGTAGTCGTCGCCGGTCGCGTCGAGCAGCACGCCGACCGCGAGCAGGGTCGTCATCGAGGCGACGAAGCCGCCCATGTTGACGATGCCCGAGGCGGTGCCCTGGCGCTCCGGCGGGTTGGCCGGGCGCGCGAAGTCGAAGCCGATCATCGAGGCGGGACCGCAGGCGCCGAGCACCACGCACAGCACGATCAGCAGCCACATCGGGGTGTGCGCGGCGGGGTAGGCGATGGCGGCGGCCCACAGCGCGGCGGTGGCCCCGACCGTGCCGAGGGCGAGCGGGGCGCGGGCCGCGTGGTGGCGGGCGATGACCTGCCCGTACACCAGGCCCACCACCATGTTGGAGAGCACCACCAGGGTCAGCAGCTCACCGGCCGTCTCCCGGGAGTGCCCCTGCGCCTCGACGAGGTACGGCATCCCCCACAGCAGCAGGAACACCATGGCCGGGAACTGGGTGGTGAAGTGCACCCACATGCCGAGGCGCGTCCCGGGCTCGCGCCAGGACTCGGCGATCTGGCGGCGGACATAGGCGGCCCCGGCGTGCTGGGCGGGCGCCGGCTCGTGGCCCTCGGGGTGGTCGCGCAGGAAGAGCAGCAGCAGGACCAGGACGGCGACGCCCGCCAGCGCGCTGCCCGCGAAGGTGGCCGTCCAGCCGATCCCGTGCAGCGCCCGGGAGATGACGATGGTGGAGACGAGGTTGCCCGCCATCCCGAAGAGCGCCGCGACCTGGGCTATCAGCGGGCCGCGCCGGACCGGGAACCAGCGCGAGCCGAGCCGCAGGACGCTGATGAACGTCATGGCGTCACCGCAGCCGAGCAGCGCGCGGGAGGCGAGGGCGGTGCCGTACGAGGGCGAGAGCGCGAAGCCGAGCTGCCCGGCCGTGAAGAGCACGACGCCCAGGGTGAGCACCTTCTTGGTGCCGAGGCGGTCGACCATGAGGCCGACGGGTATCTGCATGCCCGCGTAGACGAGCAGCTGGAGTATGGAGAAGGTGGAGAGCGCGGAGGCGTTGACGCCGAAGCGGTCGGCGGCGTCCAGCCCGGCGACGCCGAGGCTGGTGCGGAAGATGACGGCGACGAAGTAGACGCTGACGCCGATGCCCCACACGAGCGCGGCGCGCCGCCCGCCGAGGGGGGCCGGCTCGGCTCCGGCGGTGGCGGAACTCATCGTTCCTCCCCTCGGACCAGGACCTTGACCCAGCTCAGGTGCTGGCGCACACAGTGCGCGGCCCGCTCGGCGTCCCCGGCCCTGATGGCGTCCAGCATCTCCTGGTGCTCGGCGATGTTCTTGGCGATCCGGTGGGGCTGGGCGTGCATCACGGCGACGCCCATCCGCAGCTGCCGGTCGCGCATCTGGTCGTAGAGGCGGGAGAGGATCTCGTTCCCGGCGTTGCGGACGATCTCGGCGTGGAAGCAGCGGTCGGTGACGGCCACGGCGGCGAGGTCACCGGCTGCCGCGTTCGCCTTCTGTTCCTCGAGCAGCTCTTCGAGCCGTGCGATCAGCCGCTCGGGCGCGGGCACCGCCCTGCGCACGGCGAACTCCTCGACCAGCAGCCGTGTCTCGACCACGTCGGCGGTTTCCTGCGCGGAGACGGCGAGGACGAGGGCGCCCTTCTTGGGGTAGAGCCGGATGAGCCCTTCCACTTCGAGCTTGAGCAGCGCCTCGCGCACCGGGGTCCGCGACACCCCCACGGCCTCGGCCAGCTCCCCCTCGGTCAGCAGCGTCCCGCCCTCGTAACGCCGGTCGAGGACGGCCTGCTTGACGTGCATGTAGACGCGGTCGGCGGCGGGCGGCTGCTTGATGGAGGACGACGTCACGGAGAGGGGAGCGGAAGGCATGCGCACAGGATAGATACAACAGGTGTACGTGAGGAAGGAGCGTCCGGATGGCGGGACGCCCCGGGGTGCGGCGACAGGCCCACGCCGCCAGGGCACGGCGACATGGCACGGCGACATGGCACGGCGACAAATGGCCGTGCCCCCGGCCGCCTGGGCGTCCGGGGGCACGTGCCCGTCGTGATCACGCGGTCATACGGCTACGCGGTCACGCCCAGGTGATCAGCCGCTTGGGCTGTTCCAGGATGGCGGCGACGTCCGCCAGGACCTTGGAGCCGAGTTCGCCGTCGACCAGGCGGTGGTCGAAGGAGAGGGCCAGCGTGGTGACCTGGCGGGGCTTCACCTTGCCCTTGTGGACCCAGGGCTGGAGCTTGATCGCGCCGACCGCCAGGATCGCCGACTCGCCGGGGTTGAGGATCGGCGTGCCGGTGTCGACGCCGAAGACGCCGACGTTGGTGATGGTGACCGTGCCGCCCTGCATCGCCCCGGGCGACGTCTTGCCCTCGCGGGCCGTCGACACCAGCTCGCCCAGCTCCGCCGCCAGCTGCGGCAGCGTCTTGACGTGGGCGTCCTTGATGTTCGGGACGATCAGACCGCGCGGGGTGGCGGCCGCGATGCCCAGGTTCACGTAGTGCTTGAGGACGATCTCCTGCGCCGCCTCGTCCCACGACGCGTTGACCTCGGGGTTGCGCTTGATGGCGACGAGCAGGGCCTTGGCGATGAGCAGCAGCGGGTTGACCCGCAGCCCCGCCATCTCCTTATCGCCCTTGAGCTCCTCGACCAGCTTCATCGTGCGCGTGACGTCCACCGTCACGAACTCGGTGACGTGCGGCGCGGTGAACGCCGAGCCGATCATCGCCTGCGCGGTCGCCTTGCGTACGCCCTTGATGGGGATACGGGTCTCGCGCGCGTCCGAGGAGACAACGGCCGCGACCGGCGCGGGAGTTGTTTCACGTGAAACACCGCTCGGCGCGGTCTGCTCGACGGCCGGGGCCGCCGCCGCGTGCACGTCCTCGCGGGTGATGACGCCGTCCGGGCCGGTCGGCACCACGCTCGCCAGGTCGATGCCCAGGTCCTTGGCCAGCTTGCGGACCGGCGGCTTGGCCAGCGGCCGGGCGGCGGGCGCCGAGCCGTGGCCGTTGAGCTCGGCCTGTACGGCGGCCGCGGCCTGCACGGGAACCGAGGCCCCCTTGCGCGGGCGGCGCTTGGTGGAGGACTCCGCGACGCCGTAGCCGACGAGGACCGGCTGGCGGCCCTTGGGCTGCTCCTCCGGCTCGGCGGGCGCCTCCGGGACGGGGGCCTGGGCGGGCGCGGCGGCCTCGGGGGCCGGCTCGCCGGAGCCCGGGGCCACGTCCACCGAGATGATCACCTCGCCGACGTCGACCGTGGTGCCCTCGGGGAAGCGCAGCTCGTGCACCACCCCGTCGAACGGGATCGGCAGCTCGACGGCCGCCTTCGCCGTCTCCACCTCGCACACGACCTGGCCGTCGGTGACGGTGTCACCGGGCTGGACGTACCACTTGAGGATCTCCGCCTCGGTGAGCCCCTCGCCGACGTCCGGCATCTTGAACTCGCGGAAGCGGGCAGAAGTTTCAGTCATGGTCACGGGACTCCTCAGTACGCCAGCGAGCGGTCGACGGCGTCGAGCACCCGGTCCAGACCCGGCAGGTACTCCTCCTCCAGGCGCGCCGGCGGGTACGGGGCGTGGTAGCCGCCGACCCTGAGCACCGGTGCCTCCAGGTGGTAGAAGCTGCGCTCGGTGATCCGCGCGGCGATCTCCGCGCCGGCGCCGTAGAACACCGGCGCCTCATGGACCACGACCAGACGGCCGGTCTTCTCCACCGACGCCTGGACCGCGTCGAAGTCGATCGGGGACATCGAGCGCAGGTCCACGACCTCGATCGACTTGCCCTCCTCGGCGGCGGCCGCGGCGGCCTCCACACAGACCTTCACCATCGGACCGTACGCCACCAGCGTCAGATCCGAACCCGCCACGACCGTACGGGCCTTGTGCAGCGGACCGGGGATGGCCTCGGTGTCGACCTCGCTCTTGTCCCAGTAGCGCCGCTTGGGCTCGAAGTAGATGACGGGGTCGTCGCTCTGGATGGCCTGCTGCATCATCCAGTACGCGTCGGAGGCGTTGGACGGCGAGACCACCTTGAGGCCCGGCACGTGCGCGAAGAGCGCCTCGGGGGACTCGCTGTGGTGCTCGACCGCGCCGATGCCGCCGCCGTAGGGGATGCGGACGACGACCGGCAGCTTGATCTTGCCGAGCGCGCGGGCGTGCATCTTCGCGAGCTGGGTGACGATCTGGTCGTACGCCGGGAAGACGAAGCCGTCGAACTGGATCTCCACGACCGGCCGGTAGCCCCGCAGGGCCAGGCCGATGGCGGTGCCGACGATGCCGGACTCGGCGAGCGGGGTGTCGATGACCCGGCCCTCGCCGAAGTCCTTTTGGAGCCCGTCGGTGACCCGGAAGACGCCGCCGAGCTTGCCGACGTCCTCGCCCATGATGAGGACCTTGGGGTCGGTCTCCATCGCCTTGCGCAGCGACTCGTTGATCGCCTTCGCGATGGGAAGCTTCTGTACGGTCATGGCTACTTGCCCTCCCCATCCGCGAACGACGCCTGGTAGGCGGCGAACTGGGCCCGCTCCTCGTCGACGAGCGCGTGCCCGTCGGCGTAGATGTTCTCGAAGATGGCCATCCGGTCGGGGTCGGGCATGGCGCGGACCGCCTCGCGGACCCGCTTGCCCAGCGTCTCGGACTCCTCCTCCAGGGACGCGAAGAACGCCTCGTCGGCGTGCCCCTCGTTCTCCAGGTAGACCTTCAGACGAAGGATCGGGTCCTTGGCCTCCCAGGCCTCGCGCTCCTCGTCCGCCCGGTACTTCGTCGGGTCGTCGGAGGTGGTGTGCGCGCCCATCCGGTACGTGAACGCCTCGACCAGGGTCGGGCCCTCGCCGCGCCGGGCCCGCTCCAGCGCGGACCGGGTCACCGCCAGACACGCCAGCACGTCGTTGCCGTCGACCCGGATGCCGGGGAAGCCGTAGCCCTGGGCGCGCTGGTAGAGCGGCACCCGGGTCTGCTTCTCGGTCGGCTCGGAGATCGCCCACTGGTTGTTCTGGCAGAAGAAGACGACCGGGGCGTTGTAGACGGCGGAGAAGGTGAAGGACTCCGCGACATCGCCCTGGCTGGAGGCGCCGTCACCGAAGTACGCGATCACGGCCGAGTCCGCGCCGTCCTTGGCCACGCCCATGGCGTAACCCGTCGCGTGCAGCGTCTGCGAGCCGATGACGATCGTGTACAGATGGAAATTGTTGCTGTTGGGATCCCAGCCGCCGTGGTTGACGCCACGGAACATGCCCAGCAGGTTGGTGGGGTCGACCCCGCGGCACCAGGCGACACCGTGCTCACGGTAGGTGGGGAACACATAGTCGTCGTCGCGCAGGGCGCGGCCGGAGCCGATCTGGGCGGCCTCCTGGCCGAGCAGCGAGGCCCACAGGCCCAGCTCGCCCTGGCGCTGCAGTGCGGTGGCCTCGGCGTCGAAGCGCCGGGTCAGCACCATGTCGCGGTAGAGCCCGCGCAGCTCTTCGGGGGTCAGGTCAACGTCGTAGTCAGGGTGCTCGACCCGCTGGCCCTCGGGCGTCAGCAGCTGTACGAGCTGGGGGTCGGCGACAGCCTTCCCGGCGCTGCTACCGGTGCGCTTGCTGCTGCGTCGCGGTTTGCGCGCGGCAGTGCTCTCCACGGTCACGTGCGTGCTCCTCCGTCTGTCCGGCCCCCGGGTTCGCCGGTGTGGCCAGTTGCGGCTCCTCGCCTGCTTCCGGTCTCGGTGCACGGGGGTGGGTGCGCCTCACCGGGACTCAGGCGTGACAGGTGCCCCGGCGAGCGCCCTGTCATAGGCACGTTACCCAGTGCTGCGCATTCCTGCGAAACCCCATTTGACCTGCGATTTTGCTTGGATTTCCAAGTAAATCCAGAAAGCGGGGAACAACCACTGGTCACAGCACTGATGACAGCCTTGCAGGCCGCCGGAACAACGGCACGTTATCCCGGTCACCTACGGCACGGGAAGAGCGAATGTGTGAGACTGACTCCGTGCGCGAACCAGGCAAAATCACTGTATTCCTGCTCGACGACCACGAAGTGGTCCGCCGTGGCGTCCACGAAATGCTCTCCGTCGAGGACGACATCGAGGTGGTCGGCGAGGCCGGCACCGCGGCGGATGCCCTGGTCAGGATCCCCGCGACACGTCCGGACGTGGCAGTGCTGGACGTCCGGCTGCCGGACGGCAGCGGTGTGGAGGTCTGCCGCGAGATCCGGTCACAGAACGAGGACATCAAATGCCTGATGCTGACCTCGTTCGCCGATGACGAAGCTCTGTTCGATGCGATCATGGCGGGTGCGTCCGGATATGTCCTGAAGGCCATCCGGGGCAGCGAGCTGCTTTCCGCCGTACGGGACGTGGCGGCGGGCAAGTCCCTCCTCGACCCGGTCGCCACCGCGCGCGTCCTGGAGCGCCTGCGCGACGGCGGCGCGAACAAGGGCGACGACCGCCTGGCCAGCCTCACGGAGCAGGAACGCAAGATCCTCGACCTGATCGGCGAGGGCCTCACGAACCGGGTGATCGGTGAGCGCCTGCACCTGGCGGAAAAAACGATCAAGAACTATGTGTCCTCGCTGCTGTCCAAACTGGGAATGGAACGCCGATCCCAGGCGGCGGCGTATGTGGCACGGATGCAGGCGGAGCGCCACTAGTCCCCCACCCCGCCCGTTCCCTTGACCCGGTGGCGGGCTGGTCGCGCACTCCCCGTGTCCCTGAGGGGTACGCCGTAACCGGAGAACCCCGCTCGGCCACAGGTCTTTAGGGGCGCGGGGAACTGCGCGAGAAGAGGCCACGGTCCGCAGACGAAAGCAGCGGGGCGCAGGGGCCGCAGGCCCCGCGGTCAGGGGCCCGGGGCCCGCCCCACCCACCCCCGGAGGGTTTCGGGAAGGGGCGGGGTGGGGAAACACCCCAGTCCACACCCACCCACCCGTCGCAGATTCCACAGAGCGACACCCACGCCACGCCACGTGATCTAACATCTGGCGCGTGCCGCGCTCATATGCAACCCCGCCCGTGAGGGACCTGCTGCCCCGCTACGCCTCGCTGGGCGAGCCGCTCACCTGCGAACCCGTCGCCCAGGGCCTCCTCAACCGCGGCTACCGCCTCGCCACCACCCGCGGCGAGTTCTTCCTCAAGCACCACCTCGACGGCGACCGCGAGGCCATCGCCCGCCAGCACGGCGCCACCCGCCGCCTCCAGGCTCTCGGCGTGCCCGTCGCGCCCCCCGTGGCGGACTCGGACGGCGACACCGTCACCGTCCTCGGCGGCCGCTGCTACGCCCTGCACCCCTGGGTGCACGGCCGCCACCGCGACGGCGCCCAGCTCGGCCCCGTCGGCTCCCGGCGGCTCGGCGCGCTGCTCGGCCTCGTCCACATCTGCCTGGAGGAGGTGATGGGGCGCGGGCCCGCCGCCGACCACCCCAGCGCGGATCCCGTCGACACCTTCACCCTCATCGACGACCTGCTGGCGCGCGCCCGCAAGCGCCGCCCCCGCGACTCCTTCGACGAGCTCGCCGAACACCGGCTGCGCGAGCGCCGCCACCTCATCGAGGAGCACGCCCACCGCCGCCCGCCCCCGCAGGACGCCGGCGGCTGGGTGCACGGCGACTTCCACCCGCTGAACCTGCTCTACCGGGGCAAGGAGCCCGCCGCGATCGTCGACTGGGACCGGCTCGGCGTGCAGCCCCGCGCGGAGGAGGCGGTACGGGCCGCAGTGATCTTCTTCGTCCGCCCGGCCGGGGAGCTGGACCTGGACAAGGTGCGCGCGTACTCCCGCGCCTACCGGGGCGCCACCGGCGCGGACCCGGCGGAGCTCGCCGCCGCCGTCCACCGGGTGTGGTGGGAGCGGCTCAACGACTTCTGGATCCTTCGCTGGCGCTACCAGCTGCACGACCGAAGGGCCGACCCGCAGTTCCCGGCGGCGTCGGCCCTGGCGGTCTGGTGGACCCGTGAGTACGAGGCGGTGTGCGAGGCGTTCGCGGGGTGAGCCGCGCGGGATGAACCACGCGGGGTGACCCACGCGGGATGAGCCGCGAACGCCCGGCGGCTCAGGGCGTCTTGGGCGTGCTGCCGCCGGCGCTCTGACCCGCGGTCGTCCCGGCGTTGGTGCCCTGCGTCGTCCCCGCGTTGGTGCCGGCGGTCGTCCCGGTGCTGGTGCCCTGGCTCGTCCCCGTGCTGCTGCCCGTGGTCGTGCCCTGGTCGGTGCCGGACGTCTGCCCCTGGTCCGTCCCCGAGGTCTCTCCCGTGGTCGTCCCCTGGTCCGTCCCGGACGTGGTGCCCTGGTCGGTGCCGGACGTCTGCCCCTGGTCGGTGCCCGAGGTCGTGCCCTGGCTCGTGCCGGACGTGGTGCCCTGGTTGGTGCCCGGCGACGGCGAGTGCTTCTTGCTGCGCTTGGGCGACGGCGTGTACGGCGGCGGGTAGTTGCCGCCGGACGTCGACGTCTGGTCCTGGCCCCGGCTGGCCTGGTCGTCGGGGGTCGGCGAGGTCTTCGACTCGTCGGACGGCGACGGGCTGTTGGAGATCGCCGGCTTCTTGGGCGTGTGGTTGTCGTCCTTCTTGTCCGCCGCCTTCATCGCGAAGGCCACGCCCGCCGCGATCGCGATGATCGCGAGCACCACGAACAGGACGACCTTGCCCCGGCCGCCGCGCCCGGGGCGGCCGTTGCCGTTGTAGCCGCCGTTGTTGTAGCCGCCCGAGCCGTAACCCCCGTCGTACCCGCCGTCGTCCGGGTTCATCGGCGGCAGGATCGGACCGCGGAACTGCGAGGTCTCCCCGTGCCCGGGGTGGCCCATGGCGGTGGTCTGCGCGGTCATGCCCATGGCGGCGGTGTGGGCGCCGTCGTGCATGACCTCGACCGGGCCGGTGTTCCAGGTGCCGGTGTGGCCGCCCTGCGCCTGGAGCATCTGCAGTCCGTACTGGACCAGGCCGCGCATCTCCTCGGCGGACTGGAAGCGGTCGTCAGGGTCCTTGGCGAGAGAACGCATGACGAGGCCGTCGAGTTCCGGCGGCGCCACGGTGGCCACCTGGGACGGCGGCACCGGGGTGTCCTGGACGTGCTGGTAGACCACCGACAACGGTGTCTCGCCGGTGAAGGGCGGGCGCAGCGCGAGCAGTTCGTACAGCAGGCAGCCCGTCGCGTACAGGTCGGAGCGGTGGTCGACGGCCTTGCCGAGCGCCTGCTCCGGCGAGAGGTACTGCGGGGTGCCCATGACCATGCCGGTCTGCGTCATCGTCGACTGCGCGCCGTGCAGGGCGCGCGCGATGCCGAAGTCCATCACCTTCACGGCGCCGGTGTGGGTGATGATCACGTTGGCGGGCTTGATGTCGCGGTGCACGATGCCGTGCTGGTGCGAGTACGCCAGCGCCTCCAGGACACCGGAGACGATGATCAGCGCCTGCTCCGGCGGCGGCGCGTCCGCCTGCACCAGCAGATCGCGGATGGTGCGGCCCTCGACCAGCTCCATCACGATGTAGGGGACGGTCTGGCCGCCCACCACGTCCTCGCCCGAGTCGTACACCGCCACCACCGCGTGGTGGTTGAGCCCGGCCACCGACTGCGCCTCGCGCGTGAAGCGGGCCTTGGAGACGGGGTCCTCGGCGAGGTCGGCGCGGAGCAGCTTCACCGCGACCGTACGGCCAAGACGGACGTCCTCGGCCGCGAAGACCTCGGCCATGCCGCCCCGGCCGAGCCGGTGGGTGAGCCGGTAGCGGCCGTCACCGACGAGTCCGCCGACCCACGACTCGTGGTCCTGCGCATCGGGCATCCCGGCGCCGTTTCCCTCGGGTTCGGGTGCCATCAGTCCTCGCCGTCGTGTCTGGCCGCGTCAGCGGTGGTTCCTTACGGTCTTACGGTTGTGCAGTAGTGCACGCTACAGCGTTCGTCCAGGGCACCGGTCCGGGATGGACCGGCCATCCAATCGGTTCCGCGTGTACCGATGCAAATTCCATGCGATTCCTGTAACGCTTACGAGACGCTTCTTGCGCGTACGGTCACGGAACGGGCACCCGGCTTGACGTGTCGGACCCCTCGGGCAGACTTGGCTCGAAAATCCGCAGGATCATCGCTGGCCACCGCGGCCAAGGGGGATGCACAGTCATGAGCCAGGACGGCGCACAGGGCCGCTATGCGGGCGGCTCCATCGCGGGCGGGCGCTACCAGCTGCGCGACCTCCTCGGCGAGGGCGGCATGGCCTCGGTCTACCTGGCGTACGACGCCGCGCTGGACCGCCAGGTCGCGATCAAGACCCTGCACACCGAACTCGGCCGGGAAGCGTCGTTCCGCGAGCGCTTCCGCCGTGAGGCGCAGGCCGTCGCCAAGCTCCAGCACACCAACATCGTGTCGGTCTTCGACACCGGTGAGGACGAGCTGGGCGGCGCGACGATGCCGTACATCGTCATGGAGTACGTGGAGGGCCAGCCGCTCGGCTCGGTGCTGCACTCCGACATCCAGCAGTACGGCGCGATGCCCGCCGACAAGGCGCTGAAGATGACCGCAGACGTGCTGGCGGCCCTCGAGGTCAGCCACGAGATGGGGCTGGTCCACCGCGACATCAAGCCCGGCAACGTCATGGTGACCAAGCGCGGCGTCGTCAAGGTCATGGACTTCGGCATCGCGCGCGCCATGCAGTCCGGCGTCACCTCGATGACGCAGACCGGCATGGTCGTCGGCACCCCCCAGTACCTCTCGCCCGAGCAGGCGCTGGGCCGCGGCGTCGACGCCCGCTCCGACCTGTACTCGGTCGGCATCATGCTCTTCCAGCTGATCACCGGCCGGATCCCGTTCGACGCCGACTCACCGCTGGCGATCGCGTACGCACACGTCCAGGAGGAGCCGGTCGCGCCCTCCTCGGTCAACCGGTCCATCCCGCCGGCCGTGGACGCGCTGGTGGCCCGCGCGCTGAAGAAGAACCCGAACGAGCGCTTCCCGAGCGCGGCCGCGATGCGCGACGAGATCGCCCGTATCTCCGCCAGCGGCCAGACCGGCGCGGCCCCGGTGATCACCGGCGGCGGCCCGGTCTCCAGCGGCCAGGGCGTCGGCTCGACGGTCTTCCCGCCGCTGGACGCCTCGGCCCAGCAGAGCTACCAGGGCGGCGTCCAGACTCCGTACCAGCCGAGCCCGTACGGCCCGCCGACCCCGGCCCCCACGCCCCAGCCGCAGCCCTCGTACGGCTACCCGCAGCAGGCCCCGATGCCGGCGCAGCACACCCCGCCGCCGTACACCATCTCCCCGACCCCGCCGGCGAGCGGCGGCTCCTCGAACGCGTCGGGCTCCGCGAAGCGGAACACCCCGGTGATCATCGGCGCGATCGCGGTGGCGCTCCTGGCGGTCGGCGGTCTGATCACGGCGCTGACGCTGAACAAGGGGGACGACTCGAAGGGCGGCGGCGACAAGCCCAGCGGCTCGGCGGTGGCGGGCCACAAGGGCCCCGAGCGCAGCCGCACGCTGGAGACGACCAAGTGCACCAGCCCCTCGAAGTCGTCGCTCGACCCCTCGAAGGTGCAGGCACCGGACTTCACCTACAAGGACATCCTCTCGGTGAAGCTGTGCATCCAGGCGGCGGGCTGGAAGGTCAACACCGAGACCGTGGACAACGGCCAGTGGGGCCAGGACACGGTGGTGACGCAGTTCCCGGCGGCGGGCGTGGACGTGGACCCGAAGGCGGCCCAGTTCAACCTCACCCTCTCGTCGGGCAACCCGCCGCAGCAGTAGCGGACGGGGGCGGGGCCGGCGGGGCTGCACCCGCCTGACGCACCCGGGATGCCCGCCGCCTCGGCCCGTGTGACGCTGACGGCATGGCTTCAGGGCTGCCGGCAAGGCTGTGGGCGCGGCTCGGGACGCTCGGCGCGGGTGCCGCGCTGACGGGTCTGCTGCTGGTGACCCCGCCCGCGTACGCCGAGGACCCGGCGCCGGCCGTCCCGGCCCCCCTCGACCAGCACTTCGCGGGTAGCCGGGCGGGCGAGGGCCGGGCCCGGCCCGGACGCCCGCCCGGCAGCCTCCCGTACGTACCGGACGAGTCGGCGCGCCCGATCGCCGACGCCTTCGAGTCCCCCGACGCACCGCCGCCACCGAGCGCGCGTCCGGCGGCGGCGCACCGGAGCGAGCCGTCGCGGATGGTCAGTACGTCGGAGCTGCGGGTGCACGTCCTGTCGATGGGCGCGGGCCTGACCCTGACGGGCCTGGGCCTGGGATTCCTGGCCCTGCGCCTGCGCCGGACCTGACACATTCCCCTTCCCTTCGCCGGGGTGGATCACGGCTTCCCGGGGGCACAACGTGATGTGAGGCACGTGTGCGAGAGAATGGGCGGCATGGAGATGCCGAGGAACGAACAGTCGCCGGACAGCCCCCACATCCTGGTCGTCGGACAGGACGGCATGGCCATCGGCGGCGGTGACGACGAGTCGCGCGAGGTCCCGGTGACGGAGATGGTCGAACAGCCCGCCAAGGTCATGCGCATCGGCAGCATGATCAAGCAACTTCTGGAAGAAGTACGCGCGGCACCTCTGGACGAGGCGAGCCGCGTACGCCTGAAGGACATCCACGCCTCCTCGGTCAAGGAGCTGGAGGACGGCCTGGCCCCCGAACTGGTCGAGGAACTGGAACGCCTCTCCCTCCCCTTCACGGACGAGGCGATCCCCTCCGAGGCGGAACTCCGCATCGCCCAGGCCCAGTTGGTGGGCTGGCTGGAAGGCCTCTTCCACGGCATCCAGACGGCCCTGTTCGCCCAGCAGATGGCAGCCCGAGCCCAACTGGAACAAATGCGCCGAGCACTGCCACCGGGCACATCGCACGACGAGGAGGAGGGGCCTGGGGTGCGGACTGGGGGGCCGTACTTGTAGGGATACGTCCGGGGAGCACCTACAAGGGGGCACCCCCTCTCCCCGCTTCGAGCGGAGCACAGCCCCGCAATCCCCTGCCTCACCCACTCCAAAAAGGCGCGGACCATCTGAGCGGGGGGGCAGGGGGGAGCTCCGCCGGGGGTTCAGGGAGCCGGGCGCCCCGGAAACCCACCCAGCGCCTGGGGTGCAGGGGCGCAGCCCCGCCGGGGGCCGGGGGCGCAGGGGGCGGAGCCCCCGCCCAGGGGCCCGGGGACGGAGTCCCCGGGAAACCCCCTTCCCCCAGAGCCTCGCCCCCGAGCGGGGTGCAGGGGCGCAGCCCCGCAAGGGGTGCAGGGGGCGGAGCCCCCGCCCAGGGGCCCGGGGACGGAGTCCCCAGGAAACCCCCTTCCCCCACCGCCCCCCACCCCCGGAGGGTTTAGGGAAGGGGCGGGGAGGGGCTCAAACCACCAGCAAAACCTTCCCCACGTGCTGCCCCGCCTCCAACACCCGATGCCCCTCCGCCGCGGAAGCCATCCCCACCACCCGGTCCACAACCGGCCGCACCCGCCCGGCGGGCACGAGCGGCCACACATGCTCCCGTACCGCCGCCACGATCGCCGCCTTCTCCACCGCCGGCCGCCCCCGCAGCGTCGTCGCCGTCACCGCCGCCCGCTTGGCCATCAGCGCCCCGAGGTTGAGCTCCCCCTTCACCCCGCCCTGCATCCCGATGACGGCGAGGCGCCCGTTGACCGCCAACGCCCGTACGTTCCGCTCCAGATACTTCGCCCCCATGATGTCGAGGATGACGTCCGCCCCCGCCCCGTCCGTGGCGCCGCGGACCTCCTCCACGAAGTCCTGCTCGCGGTAGTCGATGAGCACGTCCGCGCCGAGCGAGGCGCACCGCGCCAGCTTCTCGGGCCCGCCCGCCGTGACGGCGACCCGCGCCCCCACCGCCTTGGCGAGCTGGATCGCCATGGTCCCGATCCCGCTCGCCCCACCGTGCACCAACAACGTCTCGCCGGGCCGCAGATGGGCCACCATGAACACGTTGGACCACACCGTCGCGACAGCCTCCGGCAGCGACGCCGCCTCCGTCAGCGACACCCCCTCGGGCACCGGCAGCAACTGCCCCGCCGGAACCGCCACCTTCTCCGCGTACCCGCCGCCGCTCAGCAGCGCGCACACCTCGTCGCCCACGGACCACCCGGACACCCCGGGCCCCAGCGCGACGATCCGCCCGGAGCACTCGAGCCCCGGATACGGGGACGCCCCCGGCGGCGGCTCGTAGAGCCCCTGCCGTTGCAGCACATCCGCCCGGTTGACGGCCGTCGCCGCCACCTCGACGAGGACCTCGCCCTCGCCCGCCACCGGATCGGGCACCTCGGCCCAGACCAGCGCTTCGGGACCACCCGGCTCAGGAATCGTGATCGCATGCATACGGCCGACGCTACTCCGCCGCACCCTCCGAAGCCGCGCCGCCCGCCCGTACGATCGTGATCAGCCGGTCCGTCAGCTGGAGCGGGCTGGCCTGCGCGTCGTCGTACGCCAGCAGCCGGTGCCCGCGCAGCACGCTGACCGTGAGGTCCTCGGTCTCCCGGACCCCCCGCCCCACCTCGCTCTTCTTGACCGGCCGCTCCACGAGGTCGAGCCCGCTGCCCTGCTGGATCAGATCCTCCATGACCGTGCCCGCGCTCGGGCTGAGCACGGAGAGCCCGAGCAGCCGCCCCGCCGCGCTCGCGCTGGTGATCACCGCGTCCGCCCCGGACTGCCGCAGCAGAGGCGCGTTCTCCTCCTCCCGCACCGCCGCGACGATCTTCGCCCCCCGGTTGAGCTGGCGTGCCGTCAGCGTGACCAGGACGGCCGTGTCGTCGCGCTGGGTGGCGATCACCACCTGACGGGCCTTCTGCACCTCCGCGCGCAGCAGCACATCACTGCGCGTGGCATCCCCGATGACCCCCACGAACCCCTCGGCGTTGGCGGTCTCGACCACCTTCGCGCTCGGGTCGACGACCACGACCTGCTCCTTCTTCAGGCCGGTCGCACACAACGTCTGGATCGCCGAACGGCCCTTCGTCCCGAAGCCGACGACAACGGTGTGGTCTCGCAAGTTCGCCTTCCAGCGGTTGAGCCGCCACTCCTCCCGGGTCCGCTCCGTGAGGACCTCGAGAGTCGTACCGACCAGGATGATCAGAAAGAGCACGCGCAGCGGCGTCACCAGCAGGATGTTGGTGAGCCTGGCACTGTCGCTGTACGGGACGATGTCGCCGTATCCCGTGGTGGAGAGCGTGACGGTGGCGTAGTACGCCGCGTCCAGCAGCTCCACCCCGCCATCGGCGTTGTCGTGGTAGCCGGAGCGGTCGATCCACACGATGAACGTGGTCAGCACCAGCACCCCGAGCGCCATCAGCAGCCGCTTGCCGACCTGCCGCAGCGGCCGGTCGACCACCCGGCGCGGCAGTTTCACCCGCCGGGTGACCAGGTTCTCGCCCGCCTGCCGGGCAATCGCGTCTTGGCCGGGCAGTTTCACGTGAAACACCGTTCGTACGTACGTGAGTTGAGGCCCGGACGCGATGTTTCACGTGAAACACCCGCCCAGGACAGCTGACTTGAGGCGGCTCGGGGTGCGGCCACCGCACCCGCCCAGCCTGCCCTCACCCCCGTATGTTTCACGTGAAACACCCTCCCCCTGCCCCGAGTTGCCCCCATGGCAGGTCCAGCACCTCGACCTCCTGCCCGCCCTTGGCCCCGCCGGGCGGCACCACCGCCAGCCCGTCCGCCGCCGCGATCCCCCGCAGCATCGCCGGGCCGTTGTAGTGCAGCGGCACGATCCGGTCGCCCTGGTGCACCACGGGAACGAGCCGTGTGTCGTACGGATGCCCGTGCACCTCATCGCGCAGCACTGCGGTGTACGGGCCGGTGGACGCGGCACCTCCGACGCGCCCCGCGAGCTCCCGCAGCAGGGGTTCGGCGAGCGTGAGCAGCGCGGAGACGGCCGCGAGCGGGTTGCCGGGCAGCCCCACCAGATGCCTGCCGTCCGCGAGCCGGGCCAGCAGCATCGGATGCCCGGGGCGCACGGCGACCCCGTCCACCAGCAGCTCGGCCCCCAACGCCCGCAGCACGGGATGCACATGGTCGACCGGCCCGGCCGCCGTACCGCCGGTCGTCATCACCACATCGGCACGCGACTCCCGCACGGCCGCCAGCAATACCTCGGCGTCGTCCGTGAGCCGCCGGGTGGCGACGACGTCCGCGCCGAGCATGGCCAGCCAGGGTCCCAGCATGGGCCCGAGCGCGTCGCGGATCAGCCCCTCGTGCGGCAGCCCTTGGGCCAGCAGCTCGTCGCCGAGGACGAAGACCTCGACGCGGGGGCGCGGCACGGTGCTCAGCTCGTCGTATCCGGCGGCCGCCGCCAGCCCCAGGACCGCCGGGGTGACGAGCGTGGCGACGGGAAGCAACTGATCGCCGGAGCGGCACTCCTGGCCGCGCGGGCGGATGTCCTGCCCGGTGACGACGTCGCGCTGGGCGTGCAGCAGCCCCCTGGCGTCGTCGGTGCGGGCGTGCTCGCTGCGGATGACGGCGGTCGCCTCGGCGGGGATGCGCGCCCCGGTGGCGATCCGTACGGCCTCGCCGTCCTCGAGGGCGGCGGGTGCGGCGTGCCCGGCGAGGATCCCGTCGGCCGCGCCACGGATCCGCCAGGGCCCGGGGCCCGCGACGACCCAGCCGTCCATGGCGGAGGTGTCGAAGGACGGCAGGTCGGTGAGGGCGGTCAGGGGCGCCGCCAGGGTCTGGCCGAGGGCCCGATCCAGCGGCACCCGGTGGCTGCGGCGCGGCGCCACCTTCCCGGCCGCGACGGCGGTGTCCCTGGCCCGGTGCCAGGGCGCGGCGCGGTGGCGGGGGCGGTGGCCCGGTGCGGGCTCGGGGGCCGGGGCGGGGCCGGGAACGGGCCCGGGTCCGGGTCCGGGTCCGGGTCTGGGAGCACTCACGAGGGCCAGCGCCTCCTCCACCCCGTCGTCGACGGGCGACACCGGCGGCTCGGAGCCGGTCACGGGTTGAGCTCGTCCTTCTCCGCGGCCCACCGGTTGGCGAGGGCGGCGGCCTTGCGGGCGGCCTCGGCGACCTCGGCGCCCTCCCCGCCCGCCTTGGCGGCCGCGTAGCCGACCAGGAAGGTCGTGAGGGGGGCGGCGGGCCGGGCGACGCCATGGGCGGCGTCCCTGGCCAGGTCGAGCAGGACGCCGGTGTCGACGTCCAGGTCGATGCCGAGTTCGTCCTTGACTGCAGTGATCCATTCGTCCAGCACGTTCCCATGCTCCCTGATCCGGGCCCGGGCCGTCGCGATGTCCTCCCAGGTGTCGCAGTCGAAGGAGGCGAGCGGCTGGGGGGCGGGCAGCCGGGCGAGGTCGAGTTCCCGGGTCAGCAGCCGTAGGGGGAGCCCTTCCAGACTGCCGTGCTCGGCGGCGAGGAGGGCGAGCTCCCGGCGGAGCGGCTCGGCCCGGTAGACGGCGACGAGTGGCTGCGCCCGCCCGTCCTCGTCGACGCAGAGGACGCCTTCGCGCCCGCCCGTGCCGAGCACGTCGAGGAGGCCCGTGACGGTGGGCTCGCCCAGGAAGGGAAGGTCGGCGGAGAGCGCGAGGACGGCGGGCGCGGTGGTCAGCCGCAGCCCCGCGTCGAGCGCGGCGAGGGGCCCGCCCCCGGCCGGCTCCTCGCGCGTCCACAGCACGGGCCGCGCCGTGCCGCGCCGCCCCCCGACGACCACGGTGGCCCCGGCCCCCGCACAGGCGGCGAGCACCCGGTCGAGCAGCGCCCTGCCACCCACCCGCACCCCGGGCTTGTCCGCCCCACCGAGCCGCCGAGCGGCCCCTCCGGCGAGCACGATGGCGTCAAAGGGCGTCGTCATCCCAGCAGTATGGGCCGCGAGGGTATGAGCGGCACGAGCGGTATCGCCCAGGGCGCGGCGGGTGGACACGGGCGGCGGCAGGCGGTTCCTCGCGGGCGGACAGGGACGAGGGCCGCTCCGAGAGAGGCGGACAGGCATGAGCAACTGGTCCGCAGGAAGCGAATGGGGACCGCAGCCGGCCCGCGAGAGGCGGATAGGCACGGCCAGCCGCTCCGCAAGGGCGGATAGGGGCGGCAGCCGGTCCGCGAGAGGCGGCAGCACCTGCCGCCGCCCCCGCCCGGCTGCCCCTGCCGGCCCAGTTGCCCCTGCCCGCCCGGCTGTCCCGGCCCGCCCCGCTTACAGCGTCCGCAGCAGTACGGCCGGCTGCTCCACGCAGTCCGCCACGTACCGCAGGAAGCCGCCCGCTGTGCCGCCGTCGCAGACCCGGTGGTCGAACGTCAGCGACAGCTGGACGACCTGACGCACTGCCAGCTCGCCCTGGTGCACCCATGGCTTGGGCACGATCCGGCCGACGCCCAGCATGGCCGCCTCGGGGTGGTTGATGATCGGGGTGGACCCGTCCACGCCGAACACCCCGTAGTTGTTGAGCGTGAAGGTGCCACCGGTCAGATCGCCCGGAGTGAGCGTCCCGGCCCGGGCCGCCTCGGTCAGCCGCGCGAACTCCTCGCTCAGCGACGCCGCGCTACGCGCCTGCGCGTCCCGGACGACCGGCACGACCAGCCCCCGCTCGGTCTGGGCGGCGAAGCCCAGGTGCACGGACGGCAGCCGCACGATCTCCCGCGCCGCCGTGTCCACCGTCGAGTTGAGCTCGGGGTAACGGTCGAGGGCCGCCGTGCAGATCCGGGCCAGCAGGGCCAGTACGGAGATCTTCGGGCCACCCACTGCGTTCATCGCGGCTCGCGCCGCCATGAGTTCGGTGGCGTCGGCGTCGACCCAGCAGGTGGCGTCCGGGATCTCGGTCCGGCTGCGCGCCAGCTTGTCGGCGACCGCGCCCCGTATCCCGCGCAGCGGTATCCGTGTCCCGGCGGTGGCCGACCCGGCCGCCACCGGCACGGTCTCGGGGGCCGACACCGGCTGGTCCTGCGCCCTCAGCGCCGACTCCACGTCGCCGCGCAGGATCAGTCCGTCGGGCCCGGAACCGGTCAGACCGCGCAGGTCCACCCCGTTCTCGCGGGCCAGTTTCCGTACGAGGGGCGAGATGACGGGCACGGGACCACCGGCCGTCGCGGCGGCCGTGGCCACGACGGCGCCGCGCGCGTGGCCGGGCGAGGCCCCCTCCGCACGGGCGGCGGAAGCCACGGGAGCGGGGGAAGCTGCGGGGGCGGTCGACTCCGCCGGCGCGGAGGGCGTCCCCGGCGCCGTGGCGGGCGGCGCGCCCACCGGCGCCGGACGCACCCGGCGCCGCCGCCGCACGGCCTCACCCGTCCCGTAACCGACCAGCACATTGCCGGAGTACTCCGACGACTCGGCGTCGGCCGCCTCGGGCGCGCCGACAGCGACGGTCAGCAGGGGCGCGCCGACGGGCAACTCCGTGCCCTCCTCGCCGAACCGCGCCGTCACCACGCCCCCGTAGGGGCACGGCACCTCCACCATCGCCTTGGCCGTCTCGACCTCGACGACCGGCTGGTCGATGGCCACGACGTCGCCCACCGCCACCAGCCAGCGCACGATCTCCGCCTCGGTGAGGCCCTCGCCGAGGTCCGGCAGCTTGAATTCCAGGACCTTGGGCATCAGCTCCCCGCCTCCCACTGCAGCCGCGCCACCGCGTCCAGCACCCGGTCCACACCCGGCAGATGGTGCTTCTCCAGCATCGGCGGCGGATACGGGATGTCGAACCCGGCGACACGCAGCACCGGCGCCTCCAGGTGGTGGAAGCAGCGCTCGGTGACCCGGGCCGCTATCTCACCGCCGGGACCGCCGAAGCCGGTCGACTCATGGACGACGACAGCACGCCCCGTACGCCGCACCGAGGCGCACACCGTCTCGTCGTCGAAGGGCACCAGCGAGCGCAGGTCGACGACCTCCAGGTCCCAGCCCTCGGCGGTGGCCGCCTCGGCCGCCTCCAAACAGACCGGGACGGACGGCCCGTACGTGATCAGCGTGGCGCTGCGGCCGGGGCGGCGCACGACCGCCTTGCCGATCGGCGCGACCTCGGCGGGCGCCTCCGGCGACCACTGGGCCTTCGACCAGTAGAGCCGCTTGGGCTCCAGGAAGATCACGGGGTCGTCGGAGGCGATGGCCGCGCGCAGCAGCCCGTACGCGTCCTCGACGGTCGCGGGCGTCACCACGTGCAGCCCCGGGGTCGCCATGTAGTAGGCCTCGGAGGAGTCGCTGTGGTGCTCGACGCCGCCGATCCCGCCGCCGTAGGGCACGCGCACCACCAGCGGCATGCCCATGGCGCCGCCGGTGCGGTTGCGCATCCGCGAGACATGGCTGATGAGCTGCTCGAACGCCGGATAGGCGAAGGCGTCGAACTGCATCTCCACCACGGGCCGCAGCCCGTACATCGCCATGCCGACCGCCGTGCCGAGGATCCCGGCCTCGGCGAGCGGGGTGTCGGTGCAGCGGTCCTCGCCGAACTCCTTGGCGAGCCCGTCGGTGATCCGGAAGACCCCGCCGAGCGTGCCCACGTCCTCCCCGAGGACGTGGACCGAGGGGTCCTCGGCCATCGCGTCGCGCATGGCGCGCTGGAGTGCCTGCGCCATGGTGGCGGGCTTCGCCGCGACCGTGGTCATCGCTGTCCCTCTTCCTCGTCCTCGTGCGCGGCCAGCTCGGCCCGCAGTTGGGCCTCCTGCTCCCGCAGCTGGGCCGTCTTCTGTGCGTAGACGTGCGCGAAGAGGTCCATGGGGTCGAGCTCCGCGTCCGCGTTCATCCGCTCGCGCAGGGCGGCGGCCATCGTCTCCGCGGCGTCGGCCGCGGCCTGCTTCTCGCTGTCGTCGAGGAATCCGCGGCTGGTCAGCTCGGCCTCCAGGAGCTGGATCGGGTCGTGGTCGCGCCACGCCTCCACCTCCGCGTCCACCCGGTAGCGGGTGGCGTCGTCGGCGTTGGTGTGCGCCTCGATCCGGTACGTCACGGCCTCGATCAGCGTGGGGCCGCCGCCGCGGCGGGCGCGCGCGACGGCGTCGGCCAGCACCTCGTGGACCGCCGCCGCGTCGTTGCCGTCGACCAGCCGGCCCGGCATGCCGTACCCGACGGCCTTGTGGGCGAGGGAGGGGGCCGCGGTCTGCTTGGCCAGCGGCACGGAGATCGCGAAGCCGTTGTTCTGCACCAGGAAGACGACCGGGGCCTGCCAGACGGCCGCGAAGTTCAGCGCCTCGTGGAAGTCGCCCTCGCTGGTGCCGCCGTCGCCGACCATGGCGAGCGCCACCACGTCGTCGCCCTTGAGGCGGGCCGCGTGCGCCAGGCCCACCGCGTGCGGGAGCTGGGTGGCCAGCGGCGTGCACAGGGGCGCGATGCGGTGCTCGTGCGGGTCGTATCCGGTGTGCCAGTCGCCGCGCAGCAGGGTAAGGGCCTGTACGGGGTCGAGTCCGCGGGCGACGGCGGCGAGGGTGTCCCGGTAGCTGGGGAAGAGCCAGTCCTGCTCCTGGAGCACCAGCGCGGCGGCGACCTCGCAGGCCTCCTGGCCGGTGGAGGACGGGTAGACCGCCAGGCGGCCCTGCTTGGTCAGGGCGGTGGCCTGCGCGTTGTACCGCCGGCCGCGGATCAGCTCCGCGTACAGGCGCAGCATCAGGGCGCGGTCGAGCGGGGCGTCCGTGCCGAGCACGCGGTACGGCTCGGGGTCCGGGAGCAGCGGGGCGGGGTCGGTGCGGGGCCTCCAGGCAGGGGGAGGGGTGGGCCGGTAGGCGGCGGCACCGGCACCGGGCAGCTCTTGGACCGTCATGACGAAGCACCTCCTCGTGGGAGCGGGAAGGAGGACACGACATGTGACGCGCCTCACCTACCGATTGTTCGGTCGAGAGCGCATTTTGGCTACAGGCACCGCGAGCCTGTGGACAAACGGTTCTGCACAGCCTGAGATGGAGACAGGTCGTCCATGCTAGGGAGGCGGGGGGACATGGCAGCTGAACAAATGGCCGACGAGGGCCAGGGCGCCGCGGCACGGCCGCTGGACGCCGTCGACCGCGACATCCTGCGCATGCTCCAGACCGACGGACGCGCCTCGATACGGTCCGTGGCCGAGCGAGTGCACGTGTCCCGCGCCAACGCCTATGCCCGGATCAACCGTCTGCTGGACGACGGCGTGATCCGCGGCTTCAGCGCGCGCGTGGACCACGAGAGGGCGGGGCAGGGCGCCTCCGCCTACATCACCCTCAAGATCGTCCAGAACTCCTGGCGCACGGTCCGCGAACAGCTCCAGGCACTCCCCGGAGCCGCGCACATCGCCCTGGTCAGCGGCGACTTCGACGTCCTGCTGCTGGTGCACTCGCCGGACAACCGCGCGCTGCGCGAACTGGTCCTGACCAAGCTCCAGTCGATCCCCGAGGTGTTGTCCACCCGTACGCTGCTGGTCTTCGAGGAAACCGACCTGGACCCGGGCCCGGGCACGCCGTAGGGCCCGGGGGCGGCTGCCCGCCGGGCCCATCTGGGGATCGCGCGCGTCAGAAGCGGGTGCGGCTCAGGGGTGGGCTCTTTCTCAGGAGCGGGTGCTTCTCAGAGGTGGGTACTTCTCAAACGTGGGAGCGGCTCAGGGATGAGTGCGCAGCCCGTCGAAGGCCAGGTGGACGACCGCCTCGGTGACCTGGGCGCGCTCGGCCTCCCCGTCGCGCTGCGGCCGGTACCACTCCACCAGGGAGTTCACCATGCCGAAGAGCAGCCGGGTGGCCAGGCGTATGTCCATGTCGGAGCGGAGGTCGCCGTCGGCGGCCGCGGCCTTGAGCAGGTCGGAGACGCGCTGGTCGAACTCCCTGCGGCGCTCCATCGCCCAGCGCTCGGTCTTGGTGTTGCCGCGCACCCGCAGCAGCAGCGTGACGTACGGAAGCTCCGCCATCAGCACCTCGACGGTGCGCCGGGTGACGTACTCGACCCGCTCGATCGCGCGCCCGCGCGTGGCCCCCGGCTCCTCCAGGACGGCGAACAGGCCGTCGATGGCACGGCTGACGGCCCGCCGCAGCAGCTCCTCCTTGCCCGCCACATGGTGGTAGATCGACGACTTGGAGATACCGGCGGCCTTGGACAGGTGCTCCATGGACGTGCCGTCGTAGCCGCGCTCGTTGAAGACCCGCACGGCGACCGTGAGCAGGGTCTCCGGGGTGTACGTGTCCCGCTTGGCGGTGGTCATGAGGCGGTCTCCTCGCCGTTGCTGTACGACTGCCGGTAGAGGGCGAGCGAGGGGGCGTAGCGCCCGGTGGGGCAGCGCTCGTGCATCGCCGAGAGCAGGTCGTACGCCCAGTCCCGGCCGAGCCGCCGGCTCCACTCGACGGGTCCGAGCGGGTAGTTGACGCCCAGGCGCATCGCGGTGTCGACGTCCTCGGGCGTGGCGACGCCCCGGGCGACCGCGTCGGCGGCGAGGTCCGCGAGCATCGCGACGGTCCGCGCGACGATCATGCCGGGCACGTCGCCGATGACGCTGACCTTCTTGCCGAGCTTCTGGAAGAGGCCCACGGCCTCGCTCACCGCGCGCGCGGAGGTGTCCTCGCTCGCCGAGAGCGCGATACGGGTGGCGCCCCGGTAGTCGAGGGCGAGGTCGAAGTAGACGACGTCCGCGTACTCCACGGAGGTGCGTCCGTCGGCCAGGACGAGCTGGCCCTCGCCCGGCAGGCCGATGTAGGGGCCGCCCGACTCGACGCTCTTCACCTCGATGCCGGCCTCGCGCATCATCGCCACGAGCTCGGCGGCCGGGCCCAGGTCACCGACGACGGTGACGGCGCCGGGCGCCTCGGCGGGTCCGGCGGTGTGCGGCTCGGGGCGCTCGGCACCCTCCCCGTACGCGTACCAGCCGCGGCCGCTCTTGCGGCCGTGCAGGCCCGACTCGACCAGCCTGCGCTGGGCGAGCGAGGGGGTGAACTTGGGGCTCTGGAAGAAGGACTCCCACACCGAGCGGGTCACGGCCTCGTTGACGTCCTGGCCGATGAGGTCGGTCAGCTCGAAGGGGCCCATGGCGAAGCCGCCGCTCTCGCGCAGCACGGCGTCGATGGTGGCGGGGTCGGCGCCGCGCTCCTCGTGGACGGCGAAGGCCTCCGCGTAGAAGGGCCGCGCGATGCGGTTGACCAGGAAACCCGGGGTGTCGGCGCACCGCACCGGGGTCTTGCCCCAGGCCTTCGCCGTCTCGTACGCGCGCGTGGCGGCCGCCTCCTCGGTCGCGAAGCCGGAGACGACCTCGACGAGGGGGAGCAGCGGCGCCGGGTTGAAGAAGTGCAGCCCGACGAAGCGGCCCGGGTGGCGCAGGGCGCCGGCGACGGCGGTGACGGACAGGGAGGAGGTGTTGGTGGCGAGCAGGCAGTCCTCGGCGACGATGTCCTCCAGCGCCGTGAAGAGCCGCTGCTTGACGTCGAGTTGCTCCACGACCGCCTCGACGACCAGCGCGGCGTCGGCGAGCTCGGCCGGGTCCTCGGCCGGGTGCAGCCGGGCGAGCGCCTCGTCGCGTCCCTCCGCCGTGATCCGGCCTTTCTCGACCAGCCGCGCCAGGCGGGCCGCGACGGCCGCAGCGGCCTCCCGCGCCCGGCCGGGAACGGCGTCGTACAGCCGCACGGGGTGCCCGGCGACCAGGGCCACCTGGGCGATGCCCTGTCCCATGGTCCCGGTGCCGACGACGGCGACGGGACGGTCCGGCCCCACGGCGGGGCTCTGTTCGATGGCGGTCATGACGCGATCCTCCCCGATGCGTTGTCCACAGCTTCGACGGACCCCCTTGTCCCGACCGATCGTTCGGTTACTCTAACTCTGTCCGCCCGTCCCTGCCCAGCTCGACGAGGAGTTGGTCCGTATGGCCGCCCAGCTCAGCCCCCAGCAGCTCACCGAGACCCACCGGACCACGCTCGACCAGGCCCTGGAAGCGATCCGCACGCGTGCGTACTGGTCCCCCCACCCCGAGCACCCCAAGGCGTACGAGAACGACGGCAAGGCCGCCTTCGACGCCCTGCTCGGCAGCCGATTCGACCTGGACCAGCCCGGCACCGACGACTGGACGGGCGCGGAAGTCTCCCCGTACGGCACGGAGTTGGGCATCACCTACCCGCACCCGGACCTGGACGTGCTGCTGCCCGCGATGAGGGCCGGCATGGGCGCCTGGCGCGATGCCGGACCCGAGCTGCGCGCCCTGGTGTGCCTGGAGATCCTCTCCCGCATCTCCGCCCGCACCCCGGAGCTGGCGCACGCGGTCATGCACACCAGCGGCCAGGCCTTCATGATGGCCTTCCAGGCGGGCGGCCCGCACGCCCAGGACCGCGGCCTGGAGGCCGTGGCCTACGCGTACCAGGAGCAGACCCGCACCCCCCAGGACACGGCGCACTGGTCGAAGCCGCAGGGCAAGCGCGACCCGCTGGAGCTCAGCAAGACCTTCGTGCCCACCGCGCGCGGCATCGCGCTGATGATCGGCTGCAACACCTTCCCGACGTGGAACGGCTACCCGGGCCTGTTCGCCTCGCTGGCCACCGGCAACCCCGTCCTGGTCAAGCCGCACCCGCGCGCGGTGCTGCCGCTGGCCCTGACCGTCAAGATCGCCCGCGAGGTGCTGGCGGAGGCGGGCTTCGACGCGAACCTGGTGGCGCTCGCCGCCGAGCGGCCCGGCGAGGGCATCGCCAAGACACTGGCCGTCCGCCCCGAAATCAAGATCATCGACTACACGGGCTCGACCGCCTTCGGTGACTGGCTGGAGACCAACGCCCGGCAGGCGCAGGTCTACACCGAGAAGGCCGGCGTCAACACGGTCGTGGTGGACTCCACCGACAACTACAAGGGGATGCTCTCCAACCTGGCCTTCTCGCTGTCCCTCTACAGCGGCCAGATGTGCACCACCCCGCAGAACCTGCTGATCCCCCGCGACGGCATCAGCACGGACGCTGGAGACAAGTCCTACGACGAGGTGGTGGCCGACCTCGCCGCGTCGGTCGGCGGTCTGCTCGGCGACGACGCGCGCGCCAACGCGATCCTGGGCGCGCTGGTCAACCCGGACGTGAAGGCCCGCCTGGAGGCCGCCGCCGGGCTCGGGGAGGTCGCCTTGCCCTCACGGGAGATCGCCAACCCCGAGTTCCCGGACGCGGTGGTGCGCACCCCGGTCATCGTCAAGCTGGACGGCGCGAAGCCGGACGCGGAGGCGGCCTACCTGTCGGAGTGCTTCGGCCCGGTCTCCTTCGCCGTGGCGGTCGACTCCACGGCGGGCGCGCTGGACCTGCTGCGGCGCACGGTCCGCGACAAGGGCGCCATGACGGTCGGCGCGTACACGACGTCGCAGGACGTGGAGCGCGCCGTCGAGGAGGTCTGCCTGGAGGAGTCCGCCCAGCTCTCCCTGAACCTGACGGGCGGCGTCTACGTCAACCAGACGGCGGCGTTCTCCGACTTCCACGGCTCGGGCGGCAACCCTGCGGCGAACGCGGCCCTGTGCGACGGCGCGTTCGTGGCCAACCGCTTCCGGGTGGTCGAGGTCCGCCGCCAGGCCTGACGCGCGCGTACCGGCGCCCGTACCGGACCCGGCGGCCTCACCTCGAAGCGCCGGGTCCGGTACGGGCCCCTTCAGACCGCCGGGTCGGGCCCGGCCCCCCTTCAAACCACCGGGTCCGGGATCGCGGCATAGCGCTGCACCCACGCGTGCATCGCGATCGCGGCCGCCGCGCCCGCGTTGATCGACCGGGTCGAGCCGAACTGGGCGATCGAGCACACCGCCGAGGCGTGCTCGCGCGCCTGCTCGGTCAGCCCCGGGCCCTCCTGCCCGAACAGCAGCACACAGCGCCGGGGCAGCACCGTGCGCTCCAGCGGCACGGCGCCCGGCAGATTGTCGATCCCGATGATCGGCAGCCCCTCGGCGGCCGCCCACCGCGTCAGCGACTCGGTGTCCGGGTGGTGGCGCACATGCTGGTAGCGGTCGGTGACCATCGCCCCGCGCCGGTTCCAGCGCCGCCGCCCCACGATGTGGATCTCCTTCGCCAGGAAGGCGTTGGCGGTCCGTACGACGGAGCCGATGTTGAAGTCATGGCCCCAGTTCTCCACCGCCACATGGAAGTCATGGCGGCGGGTGTCCAGGTCCGCGACGATCGCCTCACGCGTCCAGTAGCGGTAGCCGTCGACGACATTGCGCCGGTCACCGTGCGCGAGCAGCTCCGGGTCGTACCGCTCCCCCTGCGGCCAGGGCAGCGGGTGCGGCCCCACCCCGACCTCGGGCGTGTAGCCCTCGTCGTACTGAAGGGGCTCCTGCGCCGGGGTCTCGGCGGAGGGGGAAGGGCTGGGGCTGGTCTCGCTGCTCACGCCACGAGCGTACGGGGCCGCTGCTCCTCGTCCGTACGCCGTCGCGGGGCCACCCGCGCCGCCAGCCGCTCACGCAGCCGCCCGACACGGCCGCCCAGCCACCGCAGGAACCCGGTCGGCAGGAACACCGCGTCCGCCGCGATCATCGCGAGCGAGAAGAACGGCAGCCCGAGCAGCAGGGCGATGCCCGCGTGCTCCAGCATCATCATCACCAGCAGGACGTTCTTGACCCGCCGGTTGAAGAGCGTGAACGGGAAAGCCACCTGGACGGCGACCGTCCCGTAGGTGAGCAGCATGACGATCAGGCCGCTGCCGCCGAGGATGTCGGAGAGGGCGGGCCAGGGCGAGAAGTAGTCCAGGTGCAGCGGGTAGTAGAGCGCGGTGCCGTCCTGCCAGCGCGACCCCTGGATCTTGTACCAGCCGGCGGTCGCGTAGATCAGACAGACCTCCGCCATGATCACGACCATGGTGGCGTTGTGCGCGAGGTTGGCGACGACGTCGAGCAGCGCGCGCGGTTCACCGCGCCCGTACCGCCCGGCCGCCCACCACAGTGCCTGTGCCGCCCACAGACCCCAGAAGATCAGCAGCCAGCCGCCACCGGCGTCACCGAGCAGCGTCACGGCGACCAGGGCGGCCCCGAGGACGGCCCACAGTGCGGGCCCCACCCGGTCCGGCACCGGCTCGCCCGACCGGGCGGCGCGGGCCGCGGCCCGTGCGCGCCGGCGCGCGTCCAGCGACCAGACCTGGCCGCAGCGGGTGAGCACCAGATAGATCGCCATGAGGTGGATGACGTTGTCGCCGCCGTCCCCCATGAAGACGGACCGATTCTGCAGCGACAGCACACCCACCATGAACAGCACGGACATCGTCCGGGTGCGCCAGCCGAGCATCAGCAGCGCGCTGGAGAGCACGGCGACGGCGTACACGACCTCGAACCAGAGCGTGCTGTCCGTCCACAGCAGCGCCGTGAAGGCGTGGTTGCCGTCCACCAGCCGCTGGGCCATGTCCCAGCTCCACGGGCCGTCCGGACCGTACAGCTCACGGCGGTGCGGCAGCTCCCGCAGCAGGAAGAGCAGCCAGGCCGCGGAGAACCCGATGCGGACGACGGCGCTCTGGTACGGGCCGAGGGCGGCGCCGGTGATGCGGCGCAGCGCTTGCGCGGGCTTGGATTCGAAGGCGGTGCTCTGGGGCGGGCGGGGTGCGGGGGAATCGGGGGGTGTCTGGGGAGTCTGAAGCGTCTGGTGCTCCAGGGAGGCGTGCCAGCCCTGGGTCTCGGGGGATGTACGGGGGGCGTGGGGGTGCTCGCCGGGGGACCCGGTCACAGCCCCGCTTCCCGCCTCACTCCTCGCCTCACCCGCGGCCTCACTCGTCGCTCCGTTCATCGAAGGGTTCATCGACATCGACGCGTTCATGGAGCCGCTGGTGGGGCCGTGGGCGGAGCCACTGGTGGGGCCGTGGGTGGATCCGTTCGTAGATCCGTTCGTAGATCCGTTCGTAGATCCGCTCGTGGACTCGTTCATCGGCCCGCCTCCGTGCGTGCGTCGGCGGAACCGGCGCCGGCCGGGAGGTCGGCGGGCGTCACGGTCCACCAGGGGACGACCCGGTAGTACGGGCGGGTGTCGATCTTCTCGTCGCTCCACGCCGGAGCCTTCACGGACCTCGTCACGGACCTGACCTGTACACGCTCGACGGTCCCGCCGTCACGGCGCGCGCCGAGGCGGAGCATCACGATCCGGTGGATGTAGCGGTCGGAGAGCTCCCCGCGCAGGCCGTTGGGCTTGTTGTCGTCGGTGTGGGAGTTGATGAAGAACTCCCAGCCCCGGCGCAGCTCGTTCTGCTGGGTGTGGCTCGGCAGCGGGTTGCCGCGGATGCCGGAGCCGTCCTGGGCCGACAGGTCGATCCAGTCGGTCGTCTTGCGGTTGCCGTCCGGCATACGGATCTCGGCACGGGCCTGGACCGCGATGTTCTGCTGAAGCGGATTGGGAGCGAAAAGCTTCCAGTTCTGTTCGAACTCGGGATAGATCCAGTCGTCGACGACCTTGCCGTGCTGCTTGGTGACCGTGTTCGACGGCGATACATGCAGGAACACTATGGCGATGTGGACAACCGCCACGACCGCGACGACGGCCAGCGCGAGCGCGGCGGCCACCTGGTACGGGAGTGAGAGGCCGGCGATACCGGCGGTGGGCTCGCCGGGAGCGGGGGTGCCGGAGGCAGGGGCGCCGGGGGCGGGGGTGGAGGAGGCAGGGGCGCCGGGGCGGGAGATGCCAGGGGCCGGGGTTCCGGGGCCGGTGACGCCAGGCGCGGAGGTGGCCGAGTTGCCGGGCGCGGGGGCCGATGCGTCCGAGGGGCCGACGGCCGGGTTCCCGTCTTCACCCTGCCGGGTCACCTGTGCGCCATGCGGGGCCATGCCTTCGTCGCGCGGGCGCACGCCTTGGCCGTACGCGGACACGCCCTCGCCGTCCCCGGCTGCGGCCTCGCCGTGCGTGGGCGCGTCTTCGCTGGTCGGAGCGGGTGCGGCAGCGCCGGGGGAAGCCTGTGGACCGCCGTCGGCGGCGTCGGGCCCGGGCCGCCGGGACCGCCCCTCCCCGCCCGGCAGGTCCTTCTCGTCGTACGAATCCATCCCGCCCCGATCCCGGTCGGCTCCACTGGGTTATCCACAGGGTTGACACCCTACGGGCCGTCGACTCACCATTGAAGTCAATGGACCGAACGATCGGTCGGGCGCGAGTGGCCCGGCGGACGGCCCGGAATCGACAGCTCGGCAGGGGGCTCGGATGACGGCAGTGACCGCGGAGACCGGCACCAACAAGCACGGTTCACCAGCGGCGGACGAGAAGGACGCGTCGGCGTACGCGGCCGCGTTCGACGCCGCGGTGGCCGCCGACGAGCGCATCGAGCCGCGCGACTGGATGCCCGAGGCCTACCGGGCCTCGCTGGTCCGCCAGATAGCGCAGCACGCCCATTCCGAGATCATCGGCATGCAGCCCGAGTCCAACTGGATCACTCGCGCGCCCTCGCTGCGCCGCAAGGCGATCCTGATGGCGAAGGTGCAGGACGAGGCGGGCCACGGGCTGTACCTCTACAGCGCGGCGGAAACCCTCGGTGTCAGCCGCGACGAGCTGCTCGACAAGCTCCACTCGGGCCGCCAGAAGTACTCGTCGATCTTCAACTACCCCACCCTGACCTGGGCGGACGTCGGCGCCATCGGCTGGCTCGTGGACGGCGCCGCCATCACCAACCAGGTCCCCCTCTGCCGCTGCTCCTACGGGCCGTACGCACGGGCGATGGTCCGCGTCTGCAAGGAGGAGTCCTTCCACCAGCGCCAGGGCTACGAGCTGCTCCTCGCCCTCTCCCAGGGCACCCCGGAACAGCACGCGATGGCGCAGGACGCGGTGGACCGCTGGTGGTGGCCCTCGCTGATGATGTTCGGCCCGCCCGACGACGAGTCGTCCCATTCGGCCCAGTCCATGGCCTGGAAGATCAAGCGCCACTCGAACGACGAGCTGCGCCAGCGCTTCGTCGACATCTGCGTCCCCCAGGCGGAGGCACTCGGCCTCACCCTCCCCGACCCCGACCTGCGGTGGAACGAGGAGCGAGGACACCACGACTTCGGGACGATCGACTGGACCGAGTTCTGGGACGTCCTCAAGGGCAACGGACCCTGCAACGAACAACGGCTCACCCAGCGCCGCCGCGCCCACGAGGAAGGCGCCTGGGTCCGCGACGCGGCAGCCGCGTACGCGACCAAGCAGCACAGGAACGGGGAGGCAACGGCATGACCACACACGACTGGCCGCTGTGGGAGGTGTTCGTGCGCTCGCGCCGCGGACTGTCCCACACGCACGCCGGAAGCCTGCACGCCCCGGACGCCCAGATGGCCCTGCGCAACGCGCGCGACCTCTACACCCGCCGCTCCGAAGGCGTCTCCATCTGGGTGGTGCCCTCCACCTCCGTCACCGCCTCCTCCCCCGACGAGAAGGACTCCTTCTTCGAACCGGCCGGCGACAAGCCCTACCGCCACCCGACCTTCTACGAGATCCCGGAAGGGGTGAAGCACCTGTGACGGACCCGACCCCCGCGCAGCCCACGGCCACACAGACGGCCGCCCCCGCCACGGTCCCGCCCGCCACGGCCGCCGCGCTCGCCCTCGGCGACGACGCCCTGGTGTTCTCGCACCGGCTGGGGGAGTGGGCCGGACACGCCCCCGTCCTCGAAGAGGAAGTGGCCCTCGCCAACATCGCCCTCGACCTGCTCGGCCAGGCCCGCGTCCTGCTCTCCCTCGCGGGCGACGAGGACGAGCTGGCCTATCTGCGCGAGGAGCGGGCCTTCCGCAACCTCCAGCTGGTCGAACAGCCCAACGGCGACTTCGCCCACACCATCGCCCGCCAGCTCTACTTCTCCACCTACCAGAAGCTGCTCTACGGACAGCTCGCGACAGGCGACGGCGAGCTCGCCGGGCTGGCCGCCAAGGCCGTCAAGGAAGTTGCCTACCACCAGGACCACGCCGAACAGTGGACCCTGCGCCTGGGCGACGGCACCGAGGAGAGCCACCGGCGGATGCAGCGCGCCTGCGAGGCGCTGTGGCGGTTCACCGGAGAGATGTTCCAGCCCGTCGACGGTGTCGAGATCGACTGGCAGCAGACCGAGCAGACCTGGCTTGCCTCCGTCACCGCCGTGCTGCACCAGGCCACCCTCACCGTCCCCGAAGGCCCCAGGACCGGCGCCTGGGCCGCCGGAGCAGGTCGCCAGGGCCTGCACACCGAACCCTTCGGGCGGATGCTCGCCGAAATGCAGCACCTGCACCGCAGCCACCCGGGTGCGACATGGTGACCGGCACGGCCGCGGCCACGGCCGACATGACCCCGCTGGAACAGGAACTGGCCCGGCTCGCCGGATCCGTCCCCGACCCCGAGCTGCCCGTGCTCACCCTGGAGGACCTCGGCGTGCTGCGCGGAGTCCACCTGGAAGGCCCCGGCAAGGTCACCGTCCGGCTGACCCCCACGTACACCGGCTGCCCCGCCATAGAGGCGATGACCGCCGACATCGAACAGGTCCTGCACGAGAACGGCATCCCGGACGTCTCGGTCGTACGGGTACTGTCCCCCGCCTGGTCGACCGACGACATCAGCGCCGAAGGCCGCCGCAAACTGGCGGAGTTCGGCATCGCTCCGCCCCGGCCGCAGCGCGCCGACGGCCCCGTCCCCCTCACCCTGTCGGTGCGCTGCCCGAACTGCGGCTCCACCGACACCGAACTGCTGAGCAGGTTCTCCTCCACGGCGTGCAAAGCCCTGCGCCGCTGCGCCGCCTGCCGCGAACCGTTCGACCACTTCAAGGAGTTGTAGATGTTCCATCCACTCCGGGTGAGCGAAGTCGAACGGCTCACGGACGACTCGGTGACCGTCACCTTCGACGTACCACCGGAGCTGCGCGAGGCCTACCGGCACCGCCCCGGCCAGCACCTCGCCCTGCGCCGCATCGTGCAGGGCCAGGAGATCCGCCGCACCTACTCGATCTGCGCACCCGCCGTCGAGCAGCCCGGCACACCCGTCCTGCGGGTCGGCATCCGCCTCGTCGAAGGCGGCGAGTTCTCCACGTACGCCTTCAAGGAACTCACCGTCGGCGACACGGTCGACGTGATGGAACCGATGGGCCGCTTCATCTTGGAGCCGCGCGCCGGATACTTCGTGGCCGTCGTCGGCGGCAGCGGCATCACCCCGGTGCTGTCGATCGCCACCACCCTCCTGGAGCGGGAGCCCGAAGCCCGCTTCTGCCTCATACGCAGCGACCGCACGGTGTCGTCCACCATGTTCCTGGAGGAGACAGCCGACCTGAAGGACCGCTTCCCCGGCCGGTTCCAGCTGGTCACCGCTCTCTCCCGGGAGGAGCAGCAGTCCGGACTGCCCTCCGGACGGCTCGACCAGGAACGGCTGACTGCCCTGCTGCCCGCACTGCTCCCAGTGGAGCAGGTCGACGGCTGGTACCTGTGCGGACCGTTCGGCCTGGTCCAGGGCGCCGAACGGGCCCTGCGCGAGCTGGGCGTCGCCCGCGGCCGCATCCACGAGGAGATCTTCCACGTCGACGAGGCGCCCACACAGAGCGCCGCGGCGGCCACGGCCCCCGCACACGCCACCCTGACGGCGACGCTCCACGGCCGCTCCGGCACCTGGCCGGTCCAGGACGGCGAAAAGCTCCTGGACACCGTGCTGCGTGCCCGCTCGGACGCCCCGTACGCCTGCAAGGGCGGGGTGTGCGGCACCTGCCGGGCGTTCCTGGTCTCGGGCGAGGTGCGCATGGACCGCAACTTCGCCCTGGAGGAAGACGAGACCGAGGCGGGCTACGTCCTGGCCTGCCAGTCCCGTCCGGCGACCAAGGACGTGGAGCTGGACTTCGATCGGTGAGGTCTCGGGGGAGAGAGCCTGGGCCGACTGAGCTGGGCTTGGCTTGGCTGAGCTGGGCTGACTTGGGCTGGGCTGGGGGGGGTGTGGGCCGAGGGTGGGGGTGGGGCGGGGGGGAGGGAGGCCCCCAGGGTCGGGCTCATCGAGCGGCGCTGACCATTCCCATCCGCTAGAACCTGTTCTATCTTGACGAACCGTCAGATCCGGCGTTCGCGGGAGGACAGGGCTGTGGACTTCACCTTCACCGAGGAGCAGCAGGCGGCCGTCGAGGCGGCGAAGGCGGTCTTCTCGGGGGTCGCGCCAGACGCCGTGCCGAGCCCCGCGCTGACTCAGGGCACGGTGGCCGAGGAGTTCGACCGCCCGCTGTGGGCCAAGCTCGCCGAGTCGGACCTGCTGAGCCTGGTCATCGACCCCCAGTACGGCGGGGCAGGCCTCGACCCGATCGCCCTCTGCCTGGTCCTGCGCGAGTCCGCCAAGGTGCTGGGCCGGGTGCCGCTGCTGGAGAGCAGCGCGGTGGCGATGGCCGTACAGCGGTACGGGGACGCCGAGTTGGCCCACCAGCTGCTGCCCGCCGCGGGCCGGGGCGAACTCGTGTTCACCGTCGGGGCCAACGGGCGCACCGGCCACGACCCCGCCGAACTCGCCGTCACCGCACGGCGGGAGAGCGACGGGAGCGGCGGGAGCGGCGGCTGGGTGCTCGACGGGGTCCAGACCGGCGTGCCCTGGGCGCAGAGCGCGGACCGTATCGCCGTGCCCGCGCACACCGGCGAGGGCCGCGCCGTACTCGCGCTGGTCCCCCGCGTCCACGACGGGATCACGCTCGCCGAGCAGATCTCCACCAGCGGAGAGCGCTATGCCGAGGTCCGCCTCGACTCCGTACGTATCGAAGCGCTCGCGGTCATCACGGCCGAGGGAGTCTGGGAGTGGCTGCGCGATCTGCTGGCCACCGGCACCTGCGCGCTCGCGCTCGGCCTCGGCGAAGGCGTACTGGCGATGACCAGCGCATACGCCGGCAAACGCGAACAGTTCGGGTTCCCCATCGCCACCTTCCAGGCAGTCGCCGTCCAGGCAGCCGACCGCTACATCGACCTGCGCGCGATGGAGGCCACCCTCTGGCAGGCCGCGTGGCGCATCAGCACCGGCGCGAGCGGCACACTGCCCGTGACCGGGGACGTCGCGGTGGCGAAGATCTGGGCGTCCGAAGGCGTACGCAGAGTCGTACAGACCGCCCAGCATCTGCACGGCGGATTCGGCGCCGACACCGACTACCCCCTGCACCGCTACCACGCGTGGGCCAAGCAACTGGAACTGTCACTCGGCCCGGCCGCGGCCCACGAGGAAGCCCTCGGCGACCTGCTGGCCGCACACCCGCTGGGATAGTCGGGCAGCGGCACGTACGGCCGCTCGCCACCGCGTGCGAGCGGCCCGGCCGACAGGGCCGGTCAGCGCCTCAGAGGACGAAGGCGTCGCTGCCGTTGTCAGTGACCATCGGGCGCCCGGCGGCCTCCCACGCCTGCATGCCGCCGTCGATGTTCACGGCGTCGATGCCCTGCTGCACCAGATACTGCGTGACCTGCGCGGACCGTCCGCCGACCCGGCACATCACATACGCCCGGCGGCCGTCCTCGACAGCCTGCGTCACATCGCCGAAGCGCGCCACGAAGTCGCTCATCGGCACATGCAGCGCGCCCTCGACGTGCCCGGCCGCCCACTCGTTGTCCTCACGGACGTCCAGCACCAGGGCGTCTGCCGGCACGGCGGCGACATCCACGGACGGCAGCTGGGCGAAATTCATGGGTCATGCCTTCTCTCGTACGTGACGGTCGACTGTTCCGGGCGTCGGGCCTGCCATAACAGCTGTCCGGCTGTCTTTCAGGATGCCAGCCGTTCAGTGTGGCCAGGTCACTGGGAACGCTACTGCACCAGCTCGGCCAGGACCGCCTCGCGCCCGGCCACCTCGGCCAGCAGCTGCTCGGCGATCTCTTCCAGGAGGCGGTCCGGGTCGTCGGGCGCCATCCGCAGCATCGAGCCGATCGCGCTCTCCTCCAGCTCACGGGCGAGTACGGCCAGCAGCTCCTTGCGCTGGGCCAGCCACTCCAGCCGGGCGTAGAGCTCCTCGCTCTCGCTGGGCCGCACCTCCTCCGGCACCGGCCCCGCCGCCCACTCCTCGGCGAGCTCCCGGAGCAGGTCCTCGTCACCGCGGGCGTAGGCGGCGTTGACGCGGGTGATGAACTCCTCGCGCCGGGCCCGTTCCTGGTCCTCCTGCGCGAGGTCGGGGTGCGCCTTGCGTGCGAGGTCGCGGTAGAGCTTGCGCGCCTCCTCGCTGGGGCGGACCCGCTTCGGCTGCCGTACGGGCTGGTCGGTGAGCATGGAGGCGGCTTCGGGGGAGAGGCCGTCGGAGTCCATCCAGTCGTGGAAGAGCTCGTCCACCCCGGGCATCGGCAGCACCGCGGCCCGCGCCTCGCGCGCCTTGCGCTGGTCCTCCGGGTCGCCGGTGAGGGAGGCCCTGGCCTCGGCGATCTGGGCGTCGAGCTCGTCGAGCCGCGCGTACATCGGGCCGAGCTTCTGGTGGTGCAGGCGGGAGAAGTTCTCCACCTCCACGCGGAAGGTCTCCACGGCGATCTCGAACTCGATCAACGCCTGCTCGGCCGCCCGCACAGCCCTGTCCAGCCGGGCTTCGGGCCGTTCCGCGTTCTCGGGGTCCTGGGGCTGGGCGGTGGTGTCTTCGGCAGGTTCGTCCGTCACCGGTCCAGCGTACGGGCGCGGGGGGTGGGGGCCCTCCCTCCCCCTCCCCCCCCCACCCCCTCCCCGCCCTCCACCACCACCTCAAACCCCCAGCTCAGCCTTCACCCGCCCATCCCGGATCCCGGCCAGCAGGGTCGCGTGGTCGGATTCCGTGCGGTCGGCATAGAGGACCGCGAACCCGGCGACGGCCTCGTCGAGCTCTTCGTTCTTGCCGCAGTACCCGGCTATCAGGCGCGGGTCCGCACTGTGGGAGTGGGCGCGGGCCAGCAGTGCGCCTGTCATGCGGCCGTAGTCGTCCAGCTGGTCGGGTGCCAGGGCTGCGGGGTCGACGCTGCCCTTGCGGTTGCGGAACTGGCGTACCTGATAGGGGCGTCCGTCGACCGTGGTCCAGCCGAGCAGGATGTCGCTGACGACCTGCATCCGCTTCTGGCCGAGGACCACCCGCCGTCCCTCGTGGCCCGCGTCCGGGGCGTGGAAGCCGGCCTTGGCCAGGTGCGGCAGCAGGGCGGAGGCGCGGGCCTCCTTGACCTGGAGCACCAGCGGTTCGCCGCGGTGGTCGAGGAGCAGCACCACGTACGACCGTGTTCCGACGCTGCCGGTGCCGACGACCCGGAAGGCCACGTCATGTATCGCGTACCGCGCGAGGAGCGGCAGACGGTCTTCGGAGAGGGTTTCCAGGTAGGGGCCGAGCGAGGCGGCCACCGCGGCCGCCTCGGCGTCGGGCACCCGGCGCAGCACGGGCGGCGCGTCGACGAAGCGGTGGTGGCCGTCGGCGATCTGCTCGGTGGCCTTGGCGGCGAAGCGGGCGCTGGTGTTGTTGCGGGCCTTGGCCGATACCCGTTCCAGGGTGCCCAGCAGGTCGCGGGCGTCGGTGTGGGAGACCAGTTCCTCGTCGGCTATCGCGTTCCACGCGTCCAGCACTGGCAGTTTCGCCAGGAGCCGCATGGTGCGCCGGTAGGCGCCGACCGCGTCGTACGCGGCGGCCCGGCAGGTGTTCTCGTCGGCGCCGGCTTCCCGCCCGGCCAGGACGAGGGAGGCGGCGAGGCGCTTGAGGTCCCATTCCCAGGGACCGGCCACGGTCTCGTCGAAGTCGTTCAGGTCGATGACGAGGCCGCCGCGCGCGTCACCGTAGAGGCCGAAGTTGGCCGCGTGGGCGTCGCCGCAGATCTGGGCGCTGATCCCGGTGACGGGGGTGCCGACGAGGTCGTGGGCCATGAGGCCGGCGGCGCCGCGCAAGAAGGCGAACGGGGAGGCGGCCATGCGGCCGACGCGGATCGGAGTGAGCTCGGGCACGCGGCCCTGGTTCGACTCCTCGACGGCCCGCAAGGCGTCGGGTCGGTCCGCAGAGAGAAGAAGGGAGTCGTGCGAGGCGCGGGGGACCCGGTCGCGCAGGGCCTTGCCGTCGCTCTTCGGCGAACCGGCCTTGTGTCCGGTCGGTCCCGCCTCCCGGCCGTTGTGGTGGCGGAAGCCCGGCACCTCGGGAATCCGGATCTGCCCGTCGTCGGGCACGGCTCGCATGCCCGGAATCACCGTTTCGACATCGCTCATCGCGTGCCGCCTCCCCCGTGCTCGTTCAACATCAACAGCTCGAATGCCATGACGGTACCGTCGGCGGCCGACAGCCGTCTCCCCCTGTGGATAACTCCCGGCAACGGCCGTTGAGCAGGCCGTTGCCGGGAGTTATCCACAGCCGAGGTCCAAGAGTTCAGTCCTGCCGGAACCCAAGGGTGAGCTGAGAACTCAGGGGTCAGCCGAGACCCAGGCTTCGGCTGAGAATCCAGCGCCCAGCCGCCGTGAGACGCCCGTCAGACGCCGACCGCCTCCTCCAGTTCCTCCTCGATCTCCTCATCCCCCTCACGCCGGTCACCTCCGTCACCTCGGCCACCAGCACCACTACCGACATCCGCAACACCGTCCTCCCCAGCCACGCCCGATCCAGCCCCGGCACCGCCCGCACCGACCCCCGCACCGGCACCCGCACCCGCCCCGGAAGCCACCGCCTTCCGCCCCCGCTCGGCCACCGCCGCAACCCCCATCAGCACGACGCCCGCCAGCAGCCACAGTCCCAGGACCAGCACATGGCCACCGAGCCCGTGGCCCCCGAAGTAGACGTGGCTGCGGGCGCCCTCGATGAACCCGGCACCGTTCCAGAAGGCGTGCAGGGAGCCGAAGAAGCCGGGCTGGAGTTCGGGGCGGAAGATGCCGCCCGAGCTGGTGAAGTTGAGCATCACGAAGAGGACCATCACGCCGAGCGTCGTCCACCTCTTGAGGAAGGTGTGCAGTCCGACGCCGATCAGCAGGATTCCGGCCGAGTACAGCCACGCCATGCCCCAGACGCCGCCGAGTCCGCTGTCGACGAGGTGGAACATCGGGCCTGCGAAGACCGCTCCAATACCGCTGACCAGCAGCGACATACCCAGCGCCAGCAGTGCCCTGATCCGCAGCGAGAGCACCGCTCCGGCGCCGCCGATCACCGCGACGGACGCGTACGAGCCGATGCTCAGCGCGACGAGCAGGAAGAAGATGCCCTGGCCGGTGGGGTCGCCCTTGGCGAGTTCCGTCACGTCGGTGACCTTCAGGGGCGCGTCCTGCGCCGCCGCCACCTTGGTGAAGACCTTCTCCACGGCCGTCGCGCTGGTGTCGGAGGAGGCGGAGGCGACGAGCAGTTCGGGCTTGGCGCCGGGGATGTAGGCGCCGAACGCGTGCTGCTGTTCGAGGCTGTCGACGGCGGAGGCGCGGTCGGGCACGGTACGGACGTCGAGGGCGCCCGCGCCCTGGTCCTGGAGGGTCTGGGCGAGCACCTGCGTACTGGGACCCGAGCCGACGATGTCGACCCGCAGGTCGTGCGGCTGCGGGTTGTGGAAGGCCCCCAGATACGCGAGGCCCATCCCGACGCACATCAGCAGCGGGGTGAGGAGATGGCTGAGCACATGGCGCAGAGGGCTGGGAGCGGTACCGGCGGACACCACAACTCCAATGGTTGGCTTATACAACTCACTCGATATGTTGTACTCTACAACCACTTACAGGAGATGGCGAACGCGCAGGTCAGACCGGTCAAACCGGTCAGGCCCGTCAGAGGTCAGACCCGTCAGAGCACTCGGAAACGCGCCGAACAGATCGCCCCGCAACTCTCCGCCGCCCGCGCCGCGCCCCGTTGTTTCACGTGAAACAGGCTCCCGCCGCCAAGCGGCTCCCTACAGCCCCGCGTCCCGCGCCAACAGCGCGGCCTGCACCCGGTTCTCGCACTCCAGCTTCGCCAGGATGCGGCTCACATAGGTCTTCACCGTGGCCTCGCTCATATGGAGCCGCTTCCCCGCGTCCGCGTTGGACAGGCCCTCCCCGAGGAGGACGAGTACGTCCCGCTCCCGCGCGGACAGCACCTCCACCCGGCGTCGCGCCTCCTCGCCCCGGACCACCGCGCGCCCCGTGGCCAGCTGGTCCACCACGTGCCGGGTCGCGCCGGGTGAGAGATACGCGTCCCCGGCCGCCGCCGCCCGTACCGCGGCGATCAGCTCCGCCGGGGCGGTGTCCTTCAGGAGGAATCCGGCGCCCCCGTGCTCCAGCGCGCGCAACACGTTCTCCCGCTCGCCGAACGTCGTGAGGATGATCACTCGGGTCCCCGGCGTGCTCCGGCGCAGCTCGGCCAGCGCGGTCAGCCCGTCCATCACCGGCATCTGGATGTCGAGCAGCACCACGTCGGCGCCGTGCGCCCGCGCGGCCTCGACGGCTTCCCGACCGTTCGCCGCCTCCGCCGCCACCGTGATGGCCGGGTCCGAGGTGAGGATCATCCTGATCCCCGCCCTGATCAGCGGCTCGTCGTCTGCGATCACGACCTTGATCCGCGGACCTCGGGTGCCGTCCATACGGAATGCGCCGTCCACCCCAGAGGGGCCGTCCGGCCCGCCTGGACCGCCCGGACCGAGTGGACCGCCTGGACCCGTCACACCTGCTCCTGTCCTCGCGCCACGCCGACGCGCTCCCGCCGCGCGACCGCAACCGCTGTAGCCACAGCTACAGCTACAGCTACAGCCAGCCAGCCAGCCAGCCAGCCAGCCAGCCACACCTAACGCTCGACCTCGTACGACTGCTTCTCGATCAGCTTGCCGTCCTTGAAGCAGAACCGGAAAACAGGCTCGGTCCTGACGCTGTCGCCGACCTCGGACGACATCAGTACCAGGCAGCTCGAACCGGCGGGCTCGGCAGGCCCCTTGCCGGGCAGGCCCGTCGTCAGGAACGTGTCGCCGTCGGGCAGCCGGCCGCGTACTTCCTGCTCGGAGGCGCCGACCTTGATGTCCTTGTACTCGGCGGGGTCGATCATCGCCTTGTCCGCGGACCCGGCGAGGAAGAACAGCCCGACGCCCGCCGCCACCGCGAGCAGCACCACCACCGCGAAGGCGATCCCGCACCCCAGGGCGACGCCTCCGGCCCTGCTCCTGCTGCTCATGGCCAACTCCCTCTCCGCGACGTTCAGGTCGACGTCCCAGCCGACGTGCCGACCGGCCTGGTGCCGGCCGGTCCCCGTCGCACCGGTCGCACCACCGTCGCCGGGCGGGAGGGCTGACGGCTGCTGTCGGAAGTCGTCCGCCGCATCGACGAAGGTCGTCGCCTCCGGCGCGCCGTAGGGCAGCACTCCGGCGACCCGGAAGCCCCCGTCGCCGGTCCGCCCCGTGTGGACCATGCCGCCGACCAGACGGGCCCGTTCATGCAGCCCGGTCAGGCCCTGTCCGCCGCTGACCACCTCGTTCGGCGGGGGCCCGGCCGCCGGCCCGTTGACGACCTCGACGACGAGCGCGTCGGGCTCGTAGCGCAGTTCCACGCCGATGGGAGCGCCGGGCGCGTGCTTGTACGCGTTGGTGAGCGCCTCCTGGACGATCCGGTACGCCGCGTGGTCCGAGGCGGGGGCGAGCTGGCGGGGCTCCCCCGTCTCGCGCAGCTCCACCGTGGTGCCCGCCGCCCGTGCGGCCGCCACCAGGGGTTCGACGCCCGCTGTGCCGCGGGCGGCGCGCTGGGCCTCGTCCGTGTGGTGCTCGGGTGCCTCGACGCCGTCGCGCAGGATGCCGACGACGGCGCGCAGTTCGTGCATGGCGGCGACCGAGGCCTCCCGCAGCACGCCTACGGCCTCGCGCTGGCGGCCCGTCAGCGCCGGGTCGACTTCCAGGGCCCCGGTGTGCACGGAGATCAGCGCCAGTTGGTGGCCGAGGCTGTCGTGCATGTCCTGGGCAATGCGCTGGCGTTCGCGCAGCCGGGCCTGCCCGGCGACCATGGCGCGCTCGCGCAGCAGCTGCGCGTTGCGCTCCTGCATGGTCTGGAGCAGGGTGCGCCGCTGGTACCAGTAGCGGCTGGCGAGGCCCGGCACCACGGCGATCACCATGAAGAAGAGCGCCGAGAACAGGGAGATGACGAGGAGCGGGCCGCCGCCGGACTCGGTGAGTAGGAGAGCGAGGAGGTATCCGGCGAACGCGGCGCAGAAGGCGGCCAGTGCCTTTCCCGCCCCGGCGATGCGCCGGCCCGCCGAGCAGGCCACCACGAGCAGCAGCAAGGTGGCGCCCGCGGCGGCCCCGCTGAGGGCGGCGGTGGCGATGAGCACGCTCGAGGGGAACCTGCGGCGCAGCGGCGACAGGGCGAGTACGGCGAGCGCCACCAGGGCGGGCAGGACCAGGCCGCCGTCGGCCAGCCGGGTCACCCCGGCGGCGACCAGGGCCAGCGGCAGGGCGAGGGCCGACTCGCCGGCGATCCGGCGGCCGGACCAGGGTTCCGGTCCCACCAGCCGCAGCCGGGCGTCCTGGATCTTCGATGACACGTCCACGGAGGCACCCTAGGCAGCGGCGCGGGCGGCGGACGGCTCTCTTTCGTCGCGCCCCGCCGAGACAAAAGTCGCCCGCCGCGGCCGGGCTTCCCCCCCTGCCGACGGCCATCCCGGGCCCCGGGAAGGCCCCTCGCGAATTCGCTCGCGCGTCCGGGAACGCGAAAGCCCCGCCGGTCGTTTGACCTGCGGGGCTTTCGTTCTGTGGGCGAGGGGGGATTTGAACCCCCACGTCCCGAAGGACACTGGCACCTGAAGCCAGCGCGTCTGCCGTTCCGCCACTCGCCCGAGTGGTGTCCAGTTCTTCGCACCGTTTCGGTCCGTTTCCCTGGCGACGTCGAGAAGATTAGCACGCTGCGCAGGGTGGATTCACATCCGTTGTTTCCGCCGCCCCCACCGGGCATGAGAGGAGGAGGAAGGTCGACGTACAGCGACGACCTGGGGACCCACAGGAACCTCACAGGGGTCCGAAGGGAACGGGGAGGGGCCGCACCCACTCCTCCACGGTGCACCCCGGGTGCGGGACACTGTCAGGAGGCCACCTCTACGATCCGTGTGAGAGGTGACACTCGTCCACCGGTCACAGAAGGGGAACCAGCCGATTTCCCGACGCGTGGATACGATCAGTAAGCAGTACCAGGACGACATCGACGGAGGAGGTGCCCCATGGGAGTCCTGAAGCGTTTCGAGCAGCGTCTCGAAGGCCTGGTCAACGGCACCTTCGCGAAGGTCTTCAAGTCCGAGGTCCAGCCCGTCGAGATCGCCGGCGCCCTCCAGCGCGAGTGCGACAACAACGCGACGATCTGGAACCGCGAGCGGACCGTCGTCCCCAACGACTTCATCGTGGAGCTCAGCGCGCCCGACTTCGAGCGCCTGAGCCCGTATTCGGGGCAGCTGGGCGACGAACTGTCCGGCCTGGTCCGCGACTACGCCAAGCAGCAGCGCTATACGTTCATGGGCCCCATCAAGGTCCACCTGGAGAAGGCCGAGGATCTCGACACCGGCCTGTACCGGGTGCGCAGCCGCACGCTCGCCTCCAGCACCGACCAGCAGGACCAGCACAACCAGCAGGAGCAGTACGGCAGGCCCGCGGGTCCGTCCCGGCCCGCTCCCGCCGCGGCGCCGCAGTCCCCCCAGGGCCGCGGCGGCTACGGCTATCCGCCCGCCGCCGCACCGCCGATGCCGGCCGCCCCGCCCCCCGGCGGGAACGGCGGCCCCGGCCGTCCCGGCGCGGACCGCCGCCCGACGGCTCCCGGCCCCATGCCGGGCTCCCAGGTGCGGCGCTGGATCGAGATCAACGGCACACGCCACCAGATCTCCCGCCCGACGCTGGTGCTGGGCCGCAGCACCGACGCCGATGTGCGGATCGACGACCCCGGCGTCTCGCGCCGGCACTGTGAGATCCGGACCGGAACGCCCTCGACGATCCAGGATCTCGGGTCCACCAACGGCATCGTGGTGGACGGGCAGCACACCACCCGCGCTACGCTCCGCGACGGCTCGCGGATCGTCGTGGGCAGCACCACCATCGTTTACCGGCAAGCCGAAGGGTGAAGCGGGGGCAATGTCAGAGCTGACCCTCACGGTCATGCGGTTGGGTTTCCTCGCCGTACTGTGGCTGTTCGTCATCGTGGCCGTCCAGGTCATCCGCAGCGACCTGTTCGGCACCCGGGTCACCCAGCGCGGTTCGCGCCGTGGCGGGGACACCGGCCGCCAGCAGACCGGCCGGCAGGCCGCCGCCGCTGCCGCGCCGCCGCAGCAGCGCGGCCAGCAGGCCCCGTCGGGCGGCCGCCAGCGCCGGGGCGCGCCCACCAAGCTGGTGGTGTCCGAGGGCACCCTGACCGGCACGACGGTGGCGCTGCAGGGGCAGACCATCACGCTGGGCCGGGCGCACGACTCGACGATCGTCCTCGACGACGACTACGCCTCGAGCCGGCATGCCAGGATCTACCCGGACCGCGACGGCAACTGGATCGTCGAGGACCTCGGCTCCACCAACGGCACCTACCTGGACCGGACGCGGCTCACCACCCCGACCCCGATTCCGCTGGGCGCGCCGATCCGCATCGGCAAGACCGTCATCGAGCTGCGGAAGTAGTACGACAATGAGCGAGCGGAGCGAGCGAGCCGCGGCGGTCCGGACGACGGACCGGGACGGGCTCCCGACCGGAGGGTGGGCAGTGTGGCTCGACATGACCGGCTGTACCCCGAGCCGACGGGCGAGGTGGGCATGAGTCTCTCCCTGCGCTTCGCCGCCGGATCCCACAAGGGCATGATCCGCGAGGGCAACGAGGACTCCGGTTACGCGGGTCCGCGTCTCCTCGCCATCGCCGACGGCATGGGCGGCCAGGCCGCCGGTGAGGTCGCCTCCTCCGAGGTGATCTCCACCCTGGTCACGCTCGACGACGACGTGCCCGGCTCCGACATCCTGACGTCGCTGGGTACGGCGGTGCAGCGCGCCAACGACCAGCTGCGCATGATGGTCGAGGAGGACCCCCAGCTGGAGGGGATGGGCACCACGCTCACCGCTCTGCTGTGGACGGGCCAGCGCCTGGGCCTGGTGCATGTGGGCGACTCGCGCGCGTACCTGCTGCGCGACGGCGTCCTCACCCAGATCACACAGGACCACACCTGGGTGCAGCGGCTCGTGGACGAGGGCCGCATCACCGAGGAGGAGGCGACGACGCATCCGCAGCGCTCGCTGCTGATGCGCGCGCTCGGCAGCGGCGACCACGTCGAGCCGGACCTGTCGATCCGCGAGGTGCGGGCGGGCGACCGCTATCTGATCTGCTCCGACGGCCTGTCGGGGGTGGTGTCCCACCAGACGATGGAGGACACCCTCGCCAGCTACCAGGGGCCGCAGGAGACGGTGCAGGAGCTGATCCAGCTCGCGCTGCGCGGCGGCGGCCCCGACAACATCACGGTGATCGTGGCCGACGTCCTGGACGTCGACTCCGGAGACACGCTGGCCGGGCAGCTCAGCGACATCCCGGTGATCGTGGGCGCGGTCGCCGAGAACCAGCTCCAGCTCAACGATGACGGGGCGATGCAGACCCCGGCGGGCCGCGCCTCCGGGCTCGGCCGCCCCGCCCCGCCGCAGGGCGGCTTCGGCCCGCCCGGCAGCGGCGACGAGAGCGGCTACGGCGCCCCGCCCGAGGGCGCCTTCGGGGCGTACTCGGACGAGGACTTCGTCAAGCCGCGGCGCGGCAAGTGGCTGAAGAGATCCGCCTACATCGTGCTCGCCCTGGCGGTGGTCGGCGGCGGTCTGTACGGCGGCTACCGCTGGACGCAGACGCAGTACTACGTCGGCACCAAGGACGAGCACGTCGCGCTCTACCAGGGCATCAGCCAGGACCTGGCCTGGGTGAAGCTGTCGAAGGTGGAGACCGACCACCCCGAGATCGAACTCAAGTACCTGCCGCCGTACCAGCGCAAGCAGGTCGAGGCGACGATCGCCGAGGGCAGTCTCTCCAAGGCCCAGGCCAAGATCACCGAACTGTCCACGCAGGCGTCGGCGTGCAAGAAGGACGAGCAGCGGCGCGCCGCCGAGAGCCAGAACCCGCCGAAGACCGGTACGACGGCGTCGCCGTCGCCCGGCAAGACCGGGTCCACCAAGACCACCGCCACTCCCACGCCCGGCCCCAGCCTCTCGGAGGAAGAGCAGAAGCTGGTCCCGCAGTGCGGTAAGCAGTAGGCAGCCGTAGGGGGCCTTTCCACACCATGAGCGTTGTCACTAACACGACCACCATCGGCGCGATCGACGCACCGAGCCGCCGCAACACCGAGCTCGCGCTGCTCGTCTTCGCCGTCGCCATCCCGGTGTTCGCGTACGCCAACGTGGGCCTGGCCATGACCGGCAAGCTGCCTTCCGGCATGCTCGGTTATGGGCTGGGCCTCGGGCTGCTCGCGGCCGTCGGGCACCTCGTGGTGCGCAAGTTCGCCCCGTACGCGGACCCGCTGCTGCTGCCGCTGGCGACGCTGCTCAACGGGCTGGGCCTGGTGATGATCTGGCGCCTGGACCAGTCGCCGCGGTTGATCCAGCGGGCCAAGAGCGCGTTCGGCGCCTTCCACGCGGACGCGCCCAAGCAGATGCTGTACACGGCGATCGGCGTGGCGCTGTTCATCGGTGTCCTCATGCTCCTGAAGGACCACCGCATCCTCCAGCGCTACACCTACATCTCGATGGCGGTCGCGCTGTTCCTGCTGATCCTGCCTATGTTCTTCCCGGCGGTGAACGGCGCCAAGATCTGGATCTCCGTCCCCGGCTTCGGCACCATCCAGCCCGGAGAGTTCGCGAAGATCATCATCGCGGTGTTCTTCTCCGGGTACCTGATGGTCAAGCGGGACGCGCTGGCGCTCGCCAGCCGCCGTTTCATGGGTCTGTACCTGCCGCGCGGCCGTGACCTCGGTCCGATCCTCGTGGTGTGGGGCGTCTCGATCCTCATCCTGGTCTTCGAGACCGACCTGGGCACCTCGCTGCTCTTCTTCGGCCTCTTCGTGATCATGCTGTACGTGGCCACCGAGCGCACCAGCTGGATCGTCTTCGGTCTGCTGATGTCGGCGGCCGGAGCGGTCGCCGTGGCCTCCTTCGAGCCGCACGTCCAGTCCCGTGTGAACGCCTGGCTCGACCCGTTCGCCTGCTACAAGACCGACAAGACCGGTGCCTGTGAGCAGATCGGCCAGGCGATCATGTCGTTCGGCTCCGGCGGCACCCTCGGTACGGGCCTGGGCCAGGGCAACTCGGACCTCATCGGCTTCGCCGCCAACGCCGACTTCATCCTCTCCACCGTGGGCGAGGAGCTGGGCCTGGCCGGGATGATGGCGATCTTCCTCATCTACGGGCTGATCGTGGAGCGGGGTGTGCGCACCGCGCTCGCCGCCCGCGACCCGTTCGGCAAGCTGCTGGCCATCGGCCTCTCGGGCGCCTTCGCGCTCCAGGTCTTCGTGGTCGCCGGCGGCGTCATGGGCCTCATCCCGCTGACCGGTATGACCATGCCGTTCCTCGCGCAGGGCGGCTCCTCCGTGATCGCCAACTGGGCGCTGATCGGCATCCTCATCCGCATCAGTGACACCGCCCGCCGTCCGGCGCCCGCCCCCGCCCCTTCCCCCGACGCCGAGATGACCCAGGTGGTCCGACCGTGAACAAGCCCCTGCGACGGATCGCGATCTTCTGCGGGCTGCTGATCATGGCCCTGATGATCCGCGACAACTGGCTCCAGTACGTGCGCGCCGACGAGCTCAACGCGCACAAGTACAACCGGCGCGTCCAGATCGAGCGGTTCGCCCATGAGCGCGGCAACATCATCACGGCCGACGGCCAGCCGATGACCGCGTCCAAGGAGACCTCGGGCAGCGACTACAAGTTCAAGCGGGCCTGGAACAACGGCGCCCTGTGGTCGCCGGTGACCGGCTACAACTCGCAGGCCTTCGACTCCTCGCAGCTGGAGAACATCGAGGACAAGATCCTCTCGGGCAACGACGACCGGCTCTTCTTCGACCGGACGCTCTCGATGTTCACCGGTGAGAAGAAGCAGGGCGGCAACGTCGTCACCACCCTCAACACCGCCGCCCAGAAGGCGGCCTTCGAGGGCCTCGGCGACAAGAAGGGCGCGGTCGCCGCGATCGACCCGCGCACCGGCGCGATCCTGGCGCTGGCCTCGACGCCCTCGTACGACCCGTCGGTCTTCGCGGGCAACACCAAGGCGGACTCCGAGGCCCGCCAGAAGCTGCTCACCGACAAAGACAAGCCCATGCTGAACCGGGCGCTGCGCGAGACCTACCCGCCCGGCTCCACGTTCAAGGTGGTCACCGCCTCGGCGGCGCTGGAGAACGGGCTGTACTCCAGCATCGACGAGCCGACCCGCTCGCCGGTGCCCTACCAGCTGCCGCAGTCGACGACCCCGCTGAAGAACGAGGGCAGCATCCCCTGCGAGAACGCCACGCTCAAGGTGGCCCTCCAGTGGTCCTGCAACACCGTCTTCGGCAAGATCAGCGATGACCTCGGCAACAAGAAGATGATCGACGAGGCCAACAAGTTCGGCTTCAACGACGAGATCTTCACCCCCGTCCGCGCCGACGCCAGCGTCTACCCCAAGGACAACCGGCCGCAGAACGCGATGGCCGGCATCGGCCAGGCCTCCAACCGCGCCACCCCGCTCCAGATGGCCATGGTGGCCGCCGCGGTCGCCAACGACGGCAAGCTGATGAAGCCGTACATGGTCGACCAGCTCCAGGCGCCCAACCTGGACGTCCTGTCCAAGACCCAGCCCGAGAAGATGAGCCAGCCGCTGTCGGCCGCCAACGCCCAGAAGGTCCAGGCGCTGATGGAGAACGTCGTCACCGACGGCACCGGCAAGAAGGGCGCCATCGACGGCGTCACCGTCGGCGGCAAGACCGGTACCGCCCAGCACGGCCTCAACAACAGCGAGAAGCCGTACGCCTGGTTCATCTCGTACGCCAAGACCGATCAGGGCTCCCCGGTCGCGGTCGCGGTCGTCGTCGAGGACGGCGAGGCCCACCGGGACGACATCTCCGGTGGCGGTCTGGCCGCTCCCATCGCCAAGGCCGTGATGAAGGCGGTGCTCAAGAAGTGACCCCGGGACGTTTCACGTGAAACGGTCCTCGTTTCACGTGAAACGTCGCTCGCGCCCTGTACCGGTCCGGTATCAGCTGACGGTCACGGACTGATCCGCTTCCGGTGCCCGGTAGCGTATGCGCGAACAGCACACCGCCGGACCACACACACGGGTGCGGTCGGGACTGACGGAGAGGGCTGGAACGTTATGGAAGAGCCGCGTCGCCTCGGCGGCCGGTACGAGCTGGGCCAGGTGCTCGGCCGTGGTGGCATGGCGGAGGTCTACCTCGCGCACGACACCCGGCTCGGCCGCACTGTCGCCGTGAAGACGCTGCGGGCCGACCTCGCCCGCGATCCGTCCTTCCAGGCCCGGTTCCGCCGTGAGGCCCAGTCCGCCGCCTCGCTCAACCACCCGGCGATCGTCGCGGTCTACGACACCGGCGAGGACTACGTCGACCAGGTCTCCATCCCGTACATCGTGATGGAGTACGTCGACGGATCCACCCTGCGTGAGCTGCTTCACTCCGGGCGCAAGCTGCTGCCCGAGCGCACGCTGGAGATGACGGTCGGCATCCTCCAGGCCCTGGAGTACTCCCACCGCGCCGGCATCGTCCACCGCGACATCAAGCCGGCCAACGTCATGCTGACGCGCACCGGCCAGGTCAAGGTCATGGACTTCGGCATCGCCCGGGCCATGGGCGACTCCGGTATGACGATGACGCAGACCGCCGCCGTCATCGGCACCGCCCAGTACCTCTCCCCGGAGCAGGCCAAGGGCGAGCAGGTCGACGCCCGCTCCGACCTGTATTCGACCGGCTGCCTCCTCTACGAGCTGCTGACCGTGCGGCCGCCGTTCGTCGGTGACTCACCGGTCGCGGTCGCCTACCAGCACGTACGGGAAGAGCCGCAGCCGCCGAGCAACTTCGACCCCGAGATCACGCCCGAGATGGACGCGATCGTCCTGAAGGCGCTGGTCAAGGACCCGGACTACCGCTACCAGTCGGCCGACGAGATGCGCGCCGACATCGAGGCCTGCCTCGACGGCCAGCCGGTCGCCGCGACCGCCGCCATGGGCGCGGTCGGCTACGGCGGCTACGACGCCTACACCTCGGGCCCCCAGGACCAGCCCACGACCGCGCTGCGCCCCGCGGACGCGGCGGGCCAGACGTCCATGCTGCCCCCGGTCAACCCGGACGACAGCGGCTACGGATACGACGACCGCCCCGACCGGCGCCGCCAGAAGAAGTCGAACACCTCGACCATCCTGCTGGTGCTCGCCGGTGTGCTGGTGCTCGTCGGCGCGATCCTGATCGGCAAGGCGGTCTTCGGCGGCGGCGGCAGCGACAGCGGCCTGGTGCCGGTGCCGCAGCTGGTCGGCGAGACCAAGAAGTCCGCCGAGACCCTCACGGCGAACGTCGGTCTCAAACTGACGGTCGCCAAGTCCGAGCCCTGTGCCGACCAGCCCAAGGACAGCATCTGCAGCCAGACCCCGACCAGCGGCAAGCTGAAGAAGGGCGAGGCCGTCTCGGTCGTCGTCTCGACCGGCGCGCCCAAGGTCGAGGTGCCGGACGTCACGGAGAAGAAGAAGGACAACGCGACCCAGCTCCTCGAGGCCAAGGGCTTCACCGTGAAGACCACCACGGTCGAGTCCGAGTCCGAGGAGGGCACGGTCGTCAGCCAGGACCCCAAGGGCGGCCAGCAGGCCGAGAAGGGCTCCGAGGTCACGCTCTCCATCGCCAAGAAGAAGACGTCCAAGATCCCCGACGTCACGAACACCGACTACAACGCGGCGGTGGCCCAGCTGAGCACGCTCGGCTTCACCAACGTCTCGCGTCAGGACGTCGACTCGGACAAGCCCGCGGGCCAGGTCGTCGACCAGACGCCCAAGGGCAACACCAACCAGACCAAGGACGTCCAGATCGTCCTGAAGGTCTCCAAGGGCCCGCAGACGCCCACGCAGGTCCCCGTGCCGAGCGTGTTCGGCAAGACGGTCAAGCAGGCCACGGAGATCCTCAACGGGGCAGGGTTCAGCAACATCCAGTTCGCGCCCGGCAGCTCCAGCGACGAGAAGGCACGGGTCACCTCGCAGACCCCGCCGGCCACCACCCCCTCCGACCCGGCCACCACGGCGATCGTCCTGACGACGATCGGCGGGGGCGGCGGCGGCCAGGACGGCGGCGGGAACTTCCCGTTCGGCGGCCCCTCCGGCGGCTGACGACCGGCCCAGCGCGAAGCCCCGGCTCCCCCTCAGGGGGGCCGGGGCTTTTCCGTACGTACGTGAAGGTGCCCAGGGGCCGGGCGGTGGCCGCTAGCGCAGCTCGGCCGGCTTGGTGCGCTTCTCGTCGACTTTCTGGGTGCGCACCAGCTCGCCCCAGACGATGTAGCGGTAGTCGGAGGTGTAGACGGGCGTGCACGTGGTCAGCGTGATGTAGTGGCCCGGCCGGTGGGCGCCCGACTCCTTCGGCACCGGCTTGAGGACGTCGACGTTGTACTTCGACGTCTCCTTGAGCTCGGCGAACGTCTTGTAGACGTACCAGGTGTCCTTCGTCTCGAAGACGATCGGATCGCCGGTCCTTATCTTGTCGATGTTGTGGAACTTCGCGCCGTGGCCGTCGCGGTGCGCGGCGAGCGTGAAGTTGCCCTTGGCGCCGCCGGGCAGGACCGCCTTCAGCGGGTCGGTGTAGTAGCCCGCCACACCGCCGTTGAGCACCTTGGTGTCGGTGCCCCGCTTCACCAGCACCTCGCCGTTGTGCATGGCGGGGACGTGCAGGAAGCCGATGCCGCCCTTGGTGTCCAGGGCCCCGGGGCCGCTGTTGGCCCAGTCGCGGCGCACGTCCTTGCTCTGCCTGGCCGCCTCGCGGTCCGCTATGACGTTGGTCCACCACAGCGAGTAGACGACGAAGAGGCCGAGCACCAGCCCGGCCGTGATCAGCAGCTCGCCGATGACGCTGACCACCCCGGCGACCACACCGCGGCGGCGCGGTCGCGGCGGGCCGGGGGCCTCGGTCTGCTGCTCGTCGTGCTCGGTCCTCAACTCCACCGCACCTGTCTGTCGTTGCGTCAGTCGGCGAGCGCGTCGGGCACGCCCTTGCTGCGCGGTCGTTCGTCGACCATCTTGCCCCACACGATCATTCGGTACGTACTCGTGAATTCGGGGGTGCAGGTCGTCAGGGTCAGATAGCGGCCCGGCCGGGTGAACCCCGAGCCGACCGGGATCGGCTTGAGCACCGAGACGTTCTTGGGGCTGGTCGAGGGGAGCGTACGGCTGATCGCGTACGTGTAGTACGCCTGCTGGGTCTCCACGATCACCAGGTCGCCGGGCTTGAGCCGGTTGATGTAGCGGAAGGGCTCGCCGTGCGTGTTGCGGTGCCCGGCGACCGCGAAGTTGCCCGTCTTGTCCCCGGGCATCGCGGTCTTCAGGCTGCCCTGGCCGTAGTGGCCGACCATGCCCTTGTCGAGGACCTTGTGCTTGCTGGTGCCCTCGGCGACCGGGACGACCACGTCCAGCTTGGGGATGTGCATGAGGGCGAAGCCCTTGCCGGGCTCGAAGGCGCCGGGGGCCTTCTTGCCGCTCGCCCAGTCGTGGGTGATCTTCTTGGCCTCGCTGCCCGCCTGCTGATGGGCGCGGATGTTGGTCCACCACAGCTGGTACGTGACGAACAGGAGCATCACCACGCCGAGCGTAATGAACAGCTCCCCGACGATGCGGCTGGCCACGACGGCCGCGCTGTCCTTGCGCGCCTTGGCCGCGCGGCGCGCCTCGGCGCGGGTCGGCGGACGGCCGGTCCTCGCCGGTTCGGTGGGCGCGGCGGCCGGGGCCCGGTGTCCGCGCGCTTTCGCGGCCCGGCGCCGCTCGGCCCGGCCACCGGTGGGAGGCGCGGGCGCCTCAGCTATGCGCTTCAGCGCCATGGTGGCGTCGTCGAGGGCGGCACCGTTGGGGGCGGGTTCAGGGGCAGGCTCGGGGGCGACCGGAGGCAGTGGCGCGGGCTCCACGGGGGCCGCCGAGGGCTCCCCGTACCACTCCTGCGCGGGCGCGGGCGCGGCCTCCGGCGCCGGTGCCACGCGCGCGTAAGGGTCCACGGGCGCGTAGGCGTCCACAGGCGCGTAGACGTCACCCGGCGTCTGTGCCTGGCCAGGCGCCTGAGCCCGGGGCGGGGGCTGTCCCTGCGGGATGGAGTCCGCCCTGAACCAAGGCGACCCGTGACCACCCGCCGGAAGGGGGTCCGTCAGCGGGTCGAACTCGTGCTCCGGCCGGACCGCCGTCACGCCGCGGCCTTGCCCACCACCGGTGCCAGGCCTGCCGACCGCTCGACGGCTCCGGTGTCCCCGCAGCGCACCAGCCAGTTGGCGAGCATCAGATGGCCGTGTTCGGTCAGGACCGACTCCGGATGGAACTGGACGCCCTCCACCGGCAGTTCCCGGTGGCGCAGCCCCATCACGATCCCGTCGGCCGTGCGGGCCGTGACCTCGAGCTCGGCGGGGAGGGTCGAGGGCTCGGCGGCCAGCGAGTGGTACCGGGTCGCGGTGAACGGCGAGGGCAGCCCCTGAAAGACCCCGGCGCCCTCGTGCAGGACCGGTGAGGTCTTGCCGTGCAGCAGCTCGGGCGCCCGGTCGACCACACCCCCGTACGCGACCATCATCGACTGCATGCCGAGGCAGACGCCGAAGACCGGCACCCCGGTCGCCGCGCAGTGGCGCACCATGTCGACGCAGACACCGGCCTGCTCGGGCGCGCCCGGGCCCGGCGAGAGCAGCACGCCGTCGAAGCCGTCCTGCGCGTGCTCCAGGGACACCTCGTCGTTGCGTACCACCTCGCACTCGGCGCCCAGCTGGTACAGGTACTGGACCAGGTTGAAGACAAAGCTGTCGTAGTTGTCCACGACGAGAACGCGTGCGCTCATCGGGTCGCTCCCATGCCCTGGTCGACGGTGACATCGTTGAACGGAAGCAGCGGCTCCGCCCACGGGAAGACGTACTGGAAGAGCACATAGACAATCGCCAGTACCAGGACGAGCGAAGTGAACGCCCGTACCCACGCGTTGCCCGGCAGATGCCGCCAGATCCAGCCGTACATGCTGTCCGCTGTCCCTTCCGACGATCGTTACCGCACCAGACTAAGGGGCGGCGCCGCGCACAGGGGCTCAGCCGGTCAAAGCTTGGGGCTTGCCGAGGGCGACGGGCCGGGTGGAGTCGAGGTGGCCCCAGGCGATCAGCCGGTGGCTGCTGCCCCACTCGGGATCGCAGGTGGTGAGGGTGAGATAGCGGCCCGGGGAGCGGTACGGCGACTTGGCGGGGACCGGGTCGACGACGCCGACATCGCTGGGCACGGTCCGGTACGGCTTGTTGTCGAGGCGGTAGGTGAACCAGGTCGTGCCGTCGGTGAGCACCACCGCGTCGCCGGGCCGCAGCTCGGGGAAGTCCTTGAAGGGGTCGCCGTAGGTGCGCCGGTGCCCGGCCACCGAGAAGTTGCCCTGCTGGCCGAGCGGTGCGGTGGCGGCGTAGTGCCCGAGGCCCTTCTGGAGGTCCTTGACCCCGGTCCCCTCCAGGACGGGCTTGTGCCAGCCCTTGCCCAGCCTGGGGATGTACATGACCGCGAAGGACCTGCCCTCGGTGTACGGGGCGGGGGCGGGCGGCGCCGCCCGCCGGGGCGCGCTCGTGGCCGGCGCGCGCTCCCACTGGTGGTGGAGGCCGGATATCTGGCTGTCGGCGGCGCTGTCCGCCTTCACGCCGGTCCAGTACAGGAGGTAGACGACGAAGAGGACGATCAGGGTGCCGGCCGTGAGGCACAGTTCGCTCAGCGTCCTGACGACCAGCCGCACCGAGACCACAGGCACCGGGCCGCCCCCTCCCGCGCTATCCCACCGGCTTCGCGTAGTGGAGATCCACTGTGCCCGAGTAGCCGGGCAGAGTCATCGCCTTGTGCTCGTCGACTTTCCAGCCGAGTCCGTACGCCTTCACATACAGCTGGTAGTTCTGGATCGCCGGGGAGTCGCTGAGCGCCTGGCGCAGCTTCCCCGGGTCGCCGACCGCGCTGACCTTGTACGGGGGCGAGTAGACGCGGCCCTGGAGGATCAGGGTGTTGCCGACGCAGCGCACGGCGCTGGTGGAGATGAGCCGCTGGTCCATGACCTGGATGCCCTGGGCGCCGCCCTGCCACAGCGCGTTGACCACGGCTTGGAGGTCCTGTTGGTGGATGACCAGGTCGTTGGGCTGGGGGGCGGGGTAGCCGGGGGCGGCCGTGGCGTTGGGCGGGGCGTCGTTGAGGGTGACGCTGAGGGCCTTGCCGGCCACCTTCTCGGTGCCCGCCGCGTCCTTGAGGGCGGCGAACTGGCGGTCCTCGGCCTTGGTGGAGCCGTTGTCGCGCCGGGCGAGGGCGTCGACGTCGTCGCGGACGGTGGCGGTGGACTGGTCGAGCTCGGCGTTCTTGCGGCTGCGCTGCTGGATCAGGTCGGAGAGCTTCAGCAGCGAGGCGTCGGTGCGGATGTTGGTGCCCTTGGCGGTGTTGAAGCTGGTGACGAAGATGAGTCCGGCGAGGGCGAAGACGGCGGCGGAGAGCAGCCGGACGGGGCGGGCCCGGAAGCGGCGGCCAGGTCCGGCGGGCTCGTCGGGGAGCCCTTCGGGGGAGTCGGCGGAATTGCTCAACGTACCCTTATCTCCTTCGGCGCCACGGAAGCACTACGCTAACGGACGCCTGGGGGCAGCAGTGATCCCCCGTTGCCCCTCCGCCGCCGCCCAGCCATCAGTTCCCTGCGCGGTCACGCAGCGCATCGACAGGAGTGTTCCTCGTGCCGAAGTCACGTATCCGCAAGAAGGCCGACTTCACGCCGCCGCCGGCGGCCAAGCAGGCCACCGCCATCAAGCTGGGCAGCCGGGGCTGGGTGGCCCCGGTGATGCTGGCGTTCTTCCTGATCGGCCTTGCCTGGATCGTCCTCTTCTATGTGACGGAGGGCGATATGCCGCTGAAGTCCCTCGGGAACTGGAACATCGTGGTCGGCTTCGGCTTCATCGCCGGCGGCTTCGGTGTCTCCACGCAGTGGAAGTAGCCCCTCCACAGCCTCCTCGTCAAGCCTTGCCCACAGGTTATCCACAACGCTATCCACACTGGGGAAAAGGTCAGACGATCTGTGGATAACCTCCGCCGTGTTGACGCCGGTGTGACTGCACTGTTCCACACCGGCCCACGGCCCGCCCCTTGTCCCTGCTGGGAAAACCCAGGTCAGCGACAAGGGGCACAGCTGTTCCCCACCGGATGCACAAGATCCGGCACGCACTGTGGACAACCTTGGGGGAAAGCCCGACTCCGTGTGCCCGCCCAGGTGGCCGGCCGGTGGATCAGGTGAGCGCCGCGGTCCTCGCCATGACGATGACCAGCACGGCCAGCAGGACCACCCCGCACGTCCCCCACTGGATCAGCGCCCGCCGCTCACGGGGTGCGTGGACCATCGCGTACGCGATCACCGTGCCGCCGACCAGACCTCCGATGTGGGCCTGCCAGGCGATGCCGCCCCACGGGTTGAACGTGATCACCAGGTTGATCACCAGAAGCGCGATCAGCGGGCGCATGTCGTAGTTCAGCTTGCGCATCAGCACGGCGGTGGCGCCGAACAGCCCGAAGATCGCCCCGGAGGCGCCGAGCGAGGGCTGGTTCGGGGCGGCCAGCCAGTACGTCAGGGCGCTTCCGGCGAGCCCGGAGGCGAAGTAGAGCGCCAGATAGCGCACCCGGCCGAGCGCCGCCTCCAGCGGCCCGCCGATCCACCACAGGCTGAGCATGTTGAACGCGATGTGCATGACACCGCCGTGCAGGAACATCGAGGTCACCAGGCGGTACCACTGGCCCTCGGCGACGCCCTGGAGCGAGTCGAACCCGGGCACGAAGGCCCGGCCCAGCATCTCGTACCCGTACTCGAACTTGTCCCCGAGCGTCTGCTGGAGCAGATAGCCGACCAGGTTGAGCCCGATCAGGACCTTGGTGAGCAGATGCGGGTCGCCGGGCACCGGCACGGCGCCCGCCATCGTGCGCGGCTGGTTGGCCGTCGGCGCGTGGCCGGTGCCGGAGCCCCCGCGCACACACTCCGGGCACTGGAATCCGACCGAGGCGCTGACCATGCACTCCGGGCAGATCGGGCGCTCGCAGCGGGTGCAGGTGATGCCCGTCTGCACGCCCGGGTGCCGGTAGCAGCTCGGCAGGCTCGCCTGGTCCATCGGGCTCCTTGTACTCGGTGCGGGGTGCGGGTGCTCGCGGCGGGGTGGTCTGGGCGGGTGCGGCAACCGCGCCGCCCCGCTCGTCACGTCATACGGACGAGCGGGGCGGTTTGGTTCCCCTCGAACGGGTGCCGTCAGTGCGCCGGGCGGGCTCAGCCCTCGCGGGACTCGATGACGACCGACTCGATGACCACGTCGTTGACCGGGCGGTCGGTGCGCGGGTTGGTCTGGGCGCCCGCGATGGCGTCCACGACCTTCCTGCCGGCGTCGGTGGAGACCTCGCCGAAGATCGTGTGCTTACGGGTCAGCCAGGCGGTGGGGGACACCGTGATGAAGAACTGGGAGCCGTTGGTGCCCGGACCGGCGTTCGCCATCGCCAGCAGGTACGGCTTGTCGAAGGCCAGCTCCGGGTGGAACTCGTCGGCGAACTCGTACCCGGGACCGCCGGTGCCGTTGCCCAGCGGGTCGCCGCCCTGGATCATGAAGCCGCTGATCACCCGGTGGAAGACCGTGCCGTCGTAGAGCGGGTCCGTGGTCCGCTTGCCGGTCGCCGGGTGCGTCCACTCGCGCTCGCCCCTGGCCAGCTCGACGAAGTTCTTGACCGTCTTGGGGGCGTGGTTCGGCAGGAGCCGGATCTCGATGTCCCCTTGGTTGGTCTTGAGGGTGGCGTAAAGCTGCTCGGCCACGGTCTGCCTTCCTTTGGTCTGCACTGACGTCCCACGATCCTCGCACGGAGGGCCCCACGGCAAGGAAACGCCGCCGAGAGCCCGCCGATCCCGCCGAACAGGCGCGCCCGGGGCCGAACAGTGGCATCGTCGGACGGGAGCTCTCCTCGCACCGCCCTCGCGCCTTCGTGCCGCGCATCACCCGAAGCCGCCCCACATGACCCGGATGCCTTTCCGCGCATGCCGGGTACCCGTCCGACAGGCATGATTTCGAGATGGGTGGAAAGGCGACACTGTGCTCATTCCGGCGACAACCCACCGGACCGCCCTGAACCCCGCCACCAAGGAGGAGGATCACGTGACCCGCATGGACAGTGTGCGCGCCGCGACCGGCTCGGCGAAGGAGAGCGTGCTGCACGCCGCGGAAGTGGTGGCGCCCTACGCCGACTCGGCCAAGAACCAGGCCGCGCACTACGCGCACGAGACGCGCACCCGGCTCGCGCCCAAGGTGGCCAAGGCCGCCAAGCAGGCCCGCAGCCAGGCCCATCTTCAGTACGACTCGTATGTCGCGCCGCATGTGCCGCCGAAGGTCGACGAGGTGGCCCGGGAGGCCGCCGCCCGCTCCCGCCGCGCCGCCCGCCAGGCCGCCGACTACACGGCGCCCCGGGTCAGCCACGCGGTCGCCGCCGCCCAGCCGGTCCGCGAGGAGGCGATGGCCCGCTCCGCCGCCGCCCTCGCGGCGCTGCGCGGCCAGGTCTCCCCGCGCCAGATCGAGAAGCTGGTGAAGAAGCAGCACCGCCGGGCCCGGGCCGGCCGCGCCGCCAAGTACCTCTTGGTCGCCGGCATCGTGGCGGGCGGAGCCGTCGCCGCGTGGAAGTGGTGGGACAAGCAGGCCAACCCGGACTGGCTGGTCGAGCCCCCTGCCCCCACCGAGGTCGCCGAGCCGACCCCGCTGAGCGCCGTCGACGGCAGCGGCGGCGCACTCGACCCGGAGGTCGAGGCCAAGGAAGCGGAGGAGGCCGAGTACGGCGAGGAGCGCGGCGGGGGCCACTGACCCCGGCCCGACGGCCGTACGTATCGAAGCGGCGGGTGCCGTGGACCA
>NZ_BAAACA010000039.1:63145-209781 GCF_039521265.1 Streptomyces crystallinus
GTCCACGGCACCCGCCGTCGTCGTGCTGTGGAGCCTAGGGGAGTCGAACCCCTGACATCTGCCATGCAAAGACAGCGCTCTACCAACTGAGCTAAGGCCCCGGAAAGGTGATGCGCAGACCAGAGTACCGGGTGGAGACGGGTATCCCGCAAAAGGATTGGGACTCCCGGTGGGCGACCACTCTCCGTAAGATGCTCGTCGGGGTTCGCGACAGCGAAGCGCCTCAATGGGGAAGCGATGGGGAGACGCGCAATGGACGCAACGCAGCAAGAAGCGACCGCAAGAGCGAGGGAGCTTCAGCGGAGCTGGTACGGGGAGCCGCTGGGGGCGCTCTTCCGCCGGCTGATAGACGACCTGGGCCTGAACCAGGCCAGGCTCGCCGCCGTCCTCGGCCTGTCGGCCCCCATGCTGTCCCAGCTGATGAGCGGTCAGCGCGCCAAGATCGGCAACCCGGCCGTCGTCCAGCGCGTCCAGGCCCTCCAGGACCTGGCCGGGCAGGTCGCCGACGGCAGCGTCAGCGCCGCCGAGGCCACCGACCGGATGGACGAGATCAAGAAGTCCCAGGGCGGCTCGGTCCTCACCAACACCGGCCAGACCACGACCAGTTCGGGCGCGCCGACCGTGCGCCGCGTGGTGCGCGAGATCCAGTCGCTGCTGCGCTCGGTCGCGGCCGCCGGGGACATCATCGACGCAGCCGACACCCTCGCCCCGGCCCACCCCGAGCTGGCAGAGTTCCTCCGGGTGTACGGCGCCGGACGCACCGCCGAGGCGGTCGCCCACTACGAGGCGCACCAGAGCTGACGGCCATGGGGGCGGGGATGCCAGGTGGGTGAGGTCTTCGCCGGTCGGTACGAACTCATCGACCCGATCGGCCGCGGTGGCGTCGGCGCCGTCTGGCGCGCCTGGGACCACCGCCGCCGCCGCTGTGTGGCGGCGAAGGTCCTCCAGCAGAGCGACGCGCACACCCTGCTGCGCTTCGTCCGCGAGCAGGCGCTGAGGATCGACCACCCTCATGTGCTGGCCCCCGCGAGCTGGGCGGCCGACGACGACAAGGTCCTGTTCACCATGGACCTGGTGACCGGCGGCTCGCTGGCCCATCTGATCGGGGACTACGGGCCGCTGCCACCCCGGTTCGTCAGCGTGCTCCTCGACCAGCTGCTGGCCGGTCTCGCCGCGGTGCACGCCGAGGGGGTCGTGCACCGCGACATCAAGCCGGCCAACATCCTCCTGGAGGCCACCGGCACCGGGCGGCCGCATCTGCGGCTGTCCGACTTCGGCATCGCGATGCGCAAGGGCGAGCCGCGGCTCACCGAGACGAATTACGTGATGGGGACTCCCGGGTACTTCGCGCCCGAGCAGATCATGGGCGCGGACCCCGACTTCCCCTCCGATCTGTTCGCGGTCGGACTGGTCGCGCTGTATCTGCTGGAGGGTCAGAAGCCGGACGCCCGGGCCCTGGTGGAGTACTTCACCGCCCATGGCACTCCCGGGGCGCCACAGGGCGTCCCGGAGCCGCTGTGGCAGGTTCTGGCGGGTCTGTTGCAGCCGGACCCGCACGTCCGCTTCCGGACGGCCACGGGGGCGCGCAAGGCGCTCGCCTCGGCCGTCGAGCTGCTGCCGGACGTCTCGCCGGACGAGGAGCCGGTCGAGGTCTTCGACCAGGTGGGGCCGCTGCCGGAAGGGTTCGTGCCACGGGACCTTCCGCCGGTGCTGCGGCACACGCCGTCGTCCGGGACGCCACAGCACCAGCGTCCGGCACCTGCCTCGTCCCCCTCGCAGGAGCAGCGGGAAAAGGAACAGGAGCAGGAGCACGAGCAGGCAGGGTGGCGCGAGCAGGCGCGGCAGGAGCCGCAACGCCCGTTTCCCGCGCACCAGTTGCCCACGCCACCCACAGCCGACGGATTCCATCCGATCCCGCCCCCCTATCCGCCCTCGTACACACCCACCCCTGTCACTAAGAGGTACACCGGCCGAAGCGCGCAGGTTCCCACTCCCGCGCCACCGGTTTCCGGGCCTGTAGAGCCCCCGATGTCCGGAGCGGCCTCGTCCCCGGCTCCCGGACCTGTTGAGCCCCCGGCTTCCGGACCCGCCGCCCGCCACAAACGGCCGGGACCGCCCCCGAAGGTGACGGTCCCGGTGCTGATCATCGCCCTGCTCTGCTTCGCCGTCGGCTTCTGGGCACTCAGCCAGGTCTGAGCGGGCGATTCCGGACCGGCAACGTCGAGCAGGCCATGCCCGGAGCAGGCGATTTCCCGACCTCCGGCCAGGAATTCGGGCACTCAGCCCTACCCCGCCCTACCCCACCGCCCCCGCCCGCCGCCGCGCCACCAGCGTCCGTACCCCCAGCCACAGCACCAGCAGCGTCCCCGTGCCGATCCCGCCCGCCGCGAGCAGCCGCATCCCCGTCGAGCCGCCGTCGTGTCGGGACGGGCCCACCGCACCCGGGGTAGGGGCGCTGGTCCGGCCGCTGGACGCGAAGTCGGGTGCGGCCCCGTCGTACGCGGGCGCCGGCCCTGCCTTCCCGCGCACGCCCAGCCGAATTGTCACGGGATACGCCCCCGCGCCGAGCGTCCGGGCGACCTTGGGGCTGAGGCTGAGCGCGAGGTAGTAGTCGCCGTCGAAGCGCAGCGCGCCGACCTGGGCCGAAGTGGAGTGGCGGTTCCGGTAGTCCACCGCCGGGAGCGGCTGGAAGGCGACGGAAGCAGGGGTCCCGTCGTACCCCGTGTACACGTCAGCAACCGGGCCGAGCGCCGGGTTGTAGAGCTGGAGGTCGATGGCCTGGGCCACGTATCCGCTCCGGCCCGCCCGGCCCAGTTCGGCGCCGGCGAAGATCTGCTGTCCCCAGCCGACCGGGACGCGGTAGAAGAGCGTGCTGCCCGGGCGCAGCGTGTCGCGCCAGGCGCCGCCGGCCAGCCGGGGCGCGTCGGCGAAGCCCGTGCCGCCGTGTGCCGTGCGCGCCGCCGAGGAGGGCGCGGGCGGTGAGGCCGTGGGCCAGCGGGTGGGCGCGGTCGTCGCCTCGTCGGCCCTGAGCCCCGGCTCCTTCGCGTACCGCAGTTCGAGCCCCCACGCGCCGGGCGCCGAGGCACCGTCCCCGATCCGCTGGACCAACACGTAGTAGGTGCCCGCCGCCTGACAGGACGTCCGGTTCGCGGCCAGACCCCGAGAGACGTACGCGGCGATCGGCCTGGCGTACTCGGCAGGGCCGAAGGCCGCGCGGCCGGTGTCGCAGGTGTTGCCGTCGCGGTCCTGGAGCGTCAGCTCGATGCCGTCGCCGAACGCGACCACGGCGTCCGGTTTCGGCACGGCCACGGCCGAGACATAGGCGTCTCCGGAGCCGCCCAGATCGACCTGGAAGTACGCCTTCGCGCCAGGGCCGACGGCCGATCGGTACACCGTTCCGGCGGCCAGCCGGGGCGCGTCCTGGCCGGTGGCGGCACCGGTGACCGGCTGGGCGTGGGGGTCGTAGCGGTAGGGGCTCTCAGCGCGCGACGGGCGGTGCAGCTGCGGCCCGTTCGCGGCCCGCGCCCCCTGACCCGAAAGGGCCGTCAGCGTGCACAGCGCGGCCATGACGGCCAGGGCCCGGACCTTCCCACGCTGGTTCGTCATGCCGCCGCGCCCCCTTCAATTTTGCTTCCGCAAGCCATTGATTTGCGCAGGTGAACCCGTGGGGTCGACTGCCCCGGGCACATGACAGCACAGAGCCCCGGTCGCGTCGGCGGCCGGGGCTCTGCAACTGGACTCTGTGGGGCTCACACACCCGAACCTGCGGGCACGGAGTCGGTCGCCTCCGTCCACAGGTCCTGCTCGGCGCGATCCGCCTGGATCTGGCGGTACACGAGGAGCCCGCCGATGGCGGCCAGTGCGACCAGGAGGAGCTTCTTCACCGCGCGACCTCGTCTTTCCTTGACGTAAGGGACCTCTGTCGCCCGACTATACACACCGATCGATATCAATCGGTGATGCTCCATCCGAGTGCAGTTCATCGGAAGATCCGCCCATAGCGGTGCGTCGCACCCTCGCTCTCAGCCGCCCGTACACATCATGAGGTACATCGCAAATCGGGCAACCCGGAACGGCACAGAAGCGAGGACGTCATGGCAAACAGCAAGCTCACGACCTGGTGGACCGCACTCATCGGCGCGTTCGCCGCCCTGTTCGCCTTCTTCGGTCTGGCCGGTCAGGCCACCGCCGCCGCTTCCGTACCCCAGCAGGGCGCCGCCCGCCACCTGAGCGTGAGCGCGGCTCCCGAGACGCCGAACGTGCGATGGGCCCTGCCCAGCGCCTCCGCGCTGCCGCCCACGATGAAGCAGCGCATCCGCGCCGAGGCCCACGGGTCCTCGCCCTCCACCCGGCATCTGCCCACCGGGTACGACGAGAACGAAGCCGGCGACGGCGCGCAGTCCACGGATTCCGACGACACGGCACAGGCCCCCGCCCTGGACGACGAGGCCCCGCCGCCCTCCTCCTGACCCCTCCCTCCCGGCTCTGCCCGAGCCCGCGAACCACGAGCCCGGCGACTCCCCCGAGTCGCCGGGCTTCTTCGTGTGCGTACGTACGTAGTACGTACGCGAAGGACGCACCCCGTACGCCAAGGACGCACCCCTCCAGGCCGCCCGCCGAACCTCCCCGTACAACGAGCCACGCACAGCAAGCCGAGCAAGCCGAACACAACAAGCCGCACGCACAAGGAAGACAAGCGCGCACAACGAAAAGGTCCCCGGACGGATCGTCCGGGGACCTTCTGCACTGTGGGGCTAACAGGATTTGAACCTGTGGCCTCATCCTTATCAGGGATGCGCTCTAACCAACTGAGCTATAGCCCCGCCGCGCTCTGCGGGGTGTCCCCCGCGCGCTGACCTCTGAAGATTAGCGCACGTGGGGGCCAGTCCCAAAATCGATGGCCGCCCCAGGTCCTACCTGCGGCGACCCGCGCTTTACTCGTCCTCCGCCAGCGTGAGCTCGATGCCGCCCACGAAGCCCGCCGACAGGTTGTAGATGAACGCGCCGAGCGTGGCCAGCGCGGTGGCGAGCACCACGTCGATGACCGCGATCACCGAGGTGAAGATCAGCACGCGCGGCAGCGACAGGAAGGACTGGAGGTCGAAGCCGTTCGACTCGTTGGAGCCGGTGGCCTCGCTGATGGTCCCGCCCACGGACGAGAAGACACCCATGGCGTCCATGACCATCCACAGCACCGCCGACGCCACCACCGTGCACACACCGAGCGCGATGGAGAGCAGGAAGCTGACCTTCATCACCGACCAGGGGTCGGCCTTGGCCACCCGCAGCCGTGCCTTGCGGGTGCGCGGCGTCGTACGCGCCCCCGTGCGGGGGCGGCGGACGGCGGGGCCGCCGCCGCGCTGCTGGCCGCCCTGCGTCCCGTTCTGGGACGTCGGGTAGGCCTGCGGCGGGTGGTACGGCTGCCCCGGGCCCGAGGCGGCCTCGCGCTCGCCGGGCAGCGCCCCGTACTCGGACCGGGCCTCCGGCCCGCGGGTGTCGGTCACCGTTACCCCCTGGGACTCCGCGGCGGGGCCACGGGCACCCTTCGCTCCGGAAGCGGCCGATCCGGCGCCCGTGGCTCCACTCACGCTTTACTCCTCGTGCTCCCCGGCCGAGGGCTCGATGCCCTCGACTGCGGCCTCGGCAGACTCGCCCTCGGCCGTGTCGATCTCGGTCCCTTCGGGACCGTCGACCTCTTCAGCCTCGCGACCGGCCTCGGCGTTACGAGCGATACCGACGACGGCATCGCGCTTGCCCAGGTTGATCAGTTGGACGCCCATGGTGTCACGGCCCGTCTCCCTGACCTCGTTGACTCGCGTACGAATCACACCACCGCCGAGCGTGATGGCGAGGATTTCGTCCGTCTCCTCGACCACCAGCGCGCCGACCAGCGAGCCCCGGTCCTCGACGATCTTGGCGGCCTTGATACCGAGGCCACCGCGACCCTGGACGCGGTACTCGTCGACGGGGGTCCGCTTCGCGTACCCGCCGTCGGTGGCGGTGAACACGAAAGTACCGGGCCGGACGACATTCATCGAGAGCAGCTCGTCGCCCTCGCGGAAACTCATCCCCTTGACGCCGGAGGTGGCGCGGCCCATCGGGCGCAGCGCGTCGTCCGTCGCCGTGAAGCGGATGGACTGCGCCTTCTTGCTGACGAGCAGCAGATCGTCCTCGGCCGACACCAGCTCGGCGCCGATGAGTTCGTCGTCGCTGCCGTCCGCGGTCTCGCGCAGGTTGATGGCGATGACACCACCCGAACGGGGCGAGTCGTAGTCCTTGAGCGAGGTCTTCTTCACCAGGCCGCCCTTGGTGGCCAGGATCAGATAGGGCGCCGCCTCGTAGTCGCGGATGGCGAGGATCTGGGCGATCTTCTCGTCCGGCTGGAAGGCGAGCAGGTTCGCCACGTGCTGGCCGCGCGCGTCCCGGCCGGCGTCCGGCAGCTCGTACGCCTTGGCCCGGTAGACCCGGCCCTTGTTGGTGAAGAACAGCAGCCAGTGGTGCGTGGTGGAGACGAAGAAGTGGTCGACGATGTCGTCCTGCTTCAGCTTGGTGCCCCGTACGCCCTTGCCGCCGCGCTTCTGCGACCGGTAGTCCTCGGTCTTGGTGCGCTTGACGTAGCCGCCGTTGGTGATGGTGACGACGATGTCCTCTTCGGCGATCAGGTCCTCGATGGACATGTCACCGTCGAAGGGCACCAGCTTGGAGCGCCGGTCGTCGCCGAACTTCTCGACGATCGCGGCCAGCTCCTCGCTGATGATCTGGCGCTGGCGCTCGGGCGAGGCGAGGATCGCGTTGTACTCGTTGATCTTCGCCTGGAGCTCGTCGTGCTCGGCGACGATCTTCTGGCGCTCCAGGGCGGCGAGCCGGCGGAGCTGCATCTCCAGAATCGCGTTGGCCTGGATCTCGTCGATGGAGAGCAGGCCCATCAGGCCCTCGCGCGCGACCTCGACGGTGTCGCTGCGCCGGATCAGCGCGATGACCTCGTCGATGGCGTCCAGCGCCTTGAGCAGACCGCGCAGGATGTGGGCCCGCTCCTCGGCCTTGCGCAGCCGGAACCTGGTGCGCCGGACGATGACCTCGATCTGGTGCGTCACCCAGTGGCGGATGAACGCGTCCAGCGAGAGCGTGCGCGGCACGCCGTCGACGAGCGCCAGCATGTTGGCGCCGAAGTTCGTCTGGAGGTCGGTGTGCTTGTACAGGTTGTTGAGGACGACCTTGGCGACGGCGTCGCGCTTGAGCACGATGACCAGGCGCTGGCCGGTACGGGAGCTGGTCTCGTCCCGGACGTCGGCGATGCCGCCGACCTTGCCGTCCTTCACCAGGTCGGCGATCTTCTGGGCCAGGTTGTCGGGGTTGACCTGGTACGGAAGCTCGGTGACCACCAGGCACTGGCGGTTCTGGATCTCCTCCACCGCGACCACCGCGCGCATGGTGATCGAGCCGCGCCCGGTGCGGTACGCCTCCTCGATGCCCTTGCGGCCGACGACGAGGGCGCCGGTCGGGAAGTCGGGGCCCTTGATGCGCTCGATCAGCGCGTCCAGGAGCTCCTCGTGCGAGGCCTCGGGGTGCGACAGGAACCACTGGGCGCCGTCCGCGACCTCGCGCAGGTTGTGCGGCGGGATGTTGGTGGCCATACCGACGGCGATACCGGCGGAGCCGTTGACCAGCAGGTTCGGGATGCGCGCCGGCAGGACCGTCGGCTCCTGGTTGCGGCCGTCGTAGTTGTCCTGGAAGTCGACGGTCTCCTCGTCGATGTCGCGGACCATCTCCATGGACAGCGGCATCATCTTGCACTCGGTGTACCGCATGGCGGCGGCCGGGTCGTTGCCCGGGGAACCGAAGTTGCCGTTGGAGTCCACCAGCGGCATCCGCATCGACCAGGGCTGGGCGAGGCGGACGAGCGCGTCGTAGATCGAGGAGTCGCCGTGCGGGTGGTATGTACCCATGACGTCGCCGACGACGCGGGCGCACTTGTAGAAGCCCTTCTCGGGCCGGTAGCCGCCGTCGTACATCGCGTACAGCACACGGCGGTGGACGGGCTTCAGGCCGTCCCGTACGTCCGGCAGCGCGCGCGAGACGATGACGGACATCGCGTAGTCGAGGTAGGAGCGCTGCATCTCCGTCTCGAGCCCGACGGGCTCGATGCGCAGGACAGGTTCTTCCTCGGTGGGTTCAGTGGTCGCGGGAGTGTTCTCGTCGGCCATTGCTGGTTCTCAAGTCCTTTCGAAGCGGTCAGCGACGGACCGACTCAGATGTCGAGGAAGCGGACGTCCTTGGCGTTGCGCTGGATGAACGAGCGCCGTGCCTCGACGTCCTCGCCCATCAGCACCGAGAACAGGTCGTCGGCCTGGGCCGCGTCGTCCAGGGTGACCTGGCCGAGCACGCGGTGGTCGACGTCCATGGTGGTGACGCGCAGTTCCTCGGCGTTCATCTCGCCCAGACCCTTGAAGCGCTGGATCGAGTCCTCGCGGATCCGCTTGCCGTTCTGCTTGCCGAGCTCCACCAGGGCGTCGCGCTCACGGTCCGAGTACGCGTACTCGAAGTCGTCCCGGCCCCACTTGATCTTGTAGAGCGGCGGGCGCGACAGATACACGTGCCCGGCCTCGACCAGCGGCCGCATGAAGCGGAAGAGGAAGGTCAGCAGCAGGGTGTTGATGTGCTGGCCGTCGACATCGGCGTCCGCCATCAGGATGATCTTGTGATAGCGGAGCTTCTCGATGTCGAAGTCCTCGTGGACTCCGGTGCCGAAGGCCGAGATCAGCGCCTGGACCTCGGTGTTCTGCAGGATCTTGTCGATTCGGGCCTTCTCGACGTTCAGGATCTTGCCGCGGATCGGCAGGATGGCCTGGTACATCGGGTTGCGGCCGGACTTCGCCGAACCACCGGCGGAGTCACCCTCGACGATGAAGATCTCGCACTTCGTCGGGTCGTTGGACTGGCAGTCCGAGAGCTTGCCGGGCAGCGAGGCGCTCTCCAGCAGACCCTTGCGGCGGGTCAGGTCGCGCGCCTTGCGGGCGGCGACCCGGGCCGTCTGCGCCTGGATCGCCTTGCGGATGATGTCCGCGGCCTCGTTGGGGTTCCGGTCGAACCAGTCGGTCAGGTGCTCGTGCACCACCTTCTGGACGAACGTCTTCGCCTCGGTGTTGCCCAGCTTGGTCTTGGTCTGGCCCTCGAACTGCGGCTCGCCCAGCTTGACGGAGATGATCGCCGTCAGACCCTCGCGGATATCCTCGCCGGAGAGGTTGTCGTCCTTCTCGCGCAGCAGCTTCTTGTCGCGGGCGTACCGGTTGACCAGGCCCGTGAGCGCGGCGCGGAAACCCTCCTCATGCGTACCCCCCTCGTGCGTGTGGATGGTGTTCGCAAAGGAGTAAACGCCCTCGCTGTACTGAGAGTTCCACTGCATCGCGATCTCGGCCGAGAGCATGCGCTCCTTGTCCTCGGCCTCCACGTCGATCACGGTCGGGTGGATCAGCTCGCCCTTGCGCGAGTTGAGGTACTTCACGAAGTCGACGATGCCGCCCTCGTAGTAGTACTTGACCGTACGGACCTGCTCTTCGTCCGCTTCCTCGACGGTGTCCGCGCCCGCGGTGGCCTTCGCCGACTCGCGCTCGTCGGTCAGCTGGATCGACAGGCCCTTGTTGAGGAAGGCCATCTCCTGGAAGCGCCGCGACAGCGTCTCGAAGGAGTACTCGGTCGTCTCGAAGATGTCGCCGTCGGCCCAGAAGGTGACCGAGGTGCCCGTCTCGTCCGTGGCCTCGTGCCGCTCGAGCGGCGCGGTCGGGGCGCCCCCCTTGTACTCCTGCGTCCAGCGGTAGCCGTCCGTCTTGATCTCGACGGCGAGCTTGGTCGAGAGCGCGTTCACGACGGAGACACCGACACCGTGCAGACCGCCGGAGACGGCGTAGCCACCACCGCCGAACTTGCCGCCCGCGTGCAACACGGTGAGCACGACCTCCACGGCCGGCTTCTTCTCCACCGGGTGGATGCCCACGGGGATGCCACGGCCGTTGTCGATCACACGGACGCCGCCGTCGGCCAGGATCGTCACGTCGATCGTGTCCGCGTGACCGGCCAGGGCCTCGTCGACGGAGTTGTCCACGACTTCCTGCACCATGTGGTGCAGACCACGCTCACCGGTCGAGCCGATGTACATGCCAGGTCGCTTACGGACCGCGTCCAGGCCTTCGAGGACGGTGATCGCGCTGGCGTCGTACGAGGAGGTGACCTCGCCGTTCTCGCCGACGACAGTGGACGGGGTGTTCTCGTTGGGGTTGCCGGAATCGGCCACGAAGCGCCCTTTCTGGCACAGCACAGCCTTCCCCTGGGCAGACAGGAGCAGCTGTGTCGTTCAGCGATGGTCAGCGCCGACCGGTGCCCTGGGGGGCACCACCCGACCGCGTCTTTCGGTGGGTCCCGCGAGGAGGGCGGGATTATTGACCAGTCTACCGGTAGCGCCGACATGAATGGGGGTTTGCCGGTACCTGAGTCCGCATGTGCCGCCCTGAGCGGGCGGCTGCCGACTCCCCATATCCGGGCAGGGGCTCTAAGAGCTTCACACCGGCATTCAGCGCTTCGGCCTGTCAACCTCCGGCTACCGTGAGGGACGCCTCACCCATACCGCCCGGTTTCCTGATGCGCGACGGGCTTCGCCAAGAGGGCGACAGCCGCTTCTTCGCGGCTGCGTCTTCGCAGGCGGGAGCGGCACGGCCGACCGTGCGCGGGCGTCTTCCACGCGCGCGTACGCATGTCTTCCACGGGCGCCCGCGTCCGCTCCGTACGCTTCCGCGCGGGCTTCCAGCGAGCTGACGGCGAGACCAGGGCGTCCCCGCCCCGCCTCATCCGTATGTGTCGCCGGGCCCCGTGCTCCCCGGGGCCCGCAGGCGCCCGTACCGGGTGGGCGGGCCACCGGGGCCCAGGACCTTGATCATGCGGACCGTGCCATGCCCCAGGTCCGCGTTGAGCCGGGCCACCAGCTGGGGCGCGAGCAGTCGCAGCTGCGTCGCCCACGCCGTGGAGTCGCACTGCACCGTGAGCACCCGCTCGTCGGGGTCCTCGTCATAGCGCAGCGGGACGCAGTGCTTGGCCAGGTCGTCGCCGACGATCTGCGGCCAGCGGCCCATCACACCGCCCACCGCGGCCGGGGTCTCCCAGCCGCGCTCGGTGATCAGCCGGTTGATGGCGGCGCCCAGCGGCTGCGGGTCGCGCCCGTCCGCGCGGGCGCCCGAGCGCAGCCCGCCGCCCCGGCGGGCCTGCTTCTTCTGCTGTGCGGCGGCGCCCCGCGCCTTGGCCTGCTCCTTGGCGGCGCGCAACGCCACGCGCGCGAGGTCGACGCCGGAGGACTCGGGAACCTTGGGGGCGGGCGTCTCGTTACCGGAGTGCTCGCTCATACCCGCGCCACCTCTCCCGCGGCGACCTCGTACCGAGCCCCCGCGAGGACGCCGGGCACATCGTCGTCCACGGCCGCCGTCACCAGCACCTGCTCGCCCGGAGCCACCAGCTCCGCCAGCCGTTCGCGGCGCCGGGCGTCCAGCTCGGCGAAGACGTCGTCCAGGACCAGCACCGGCTCGTTGCCCTCGGCCCGCAGCAGGTCGTACGAGGCGAGCCGCAGCGCCAGCGCGTAGGACCAGGACTCGCCGTGGCTGGCGTAGCCCTTGGCCGGGAGCTGGCCGAGCTTGAGCAGCAGGTCGTCGCGGTGCGGCCCGACCAGCGTGACACCCCGCTCGATCTCCTGCTTGCGCACCTCGGCGAGCGCGGCCATCAGCTGCCCGTACAGGTCCTCACGGGTGGAGGCCTCGCCCTGCGCCGACGGCCTGTACTCCAGGGCCACCGGGCCGCCGCCGGGCGCCAGCTGCTCGTACGCCTTGTCGGCGAGCGGCTGGAGGGTCGCGATCAGATCGAGCCGCTGGGCGAGCAGCTCCGCCCCGGCGCGCGCCAGATGCTGGTCCCACACGTCGAGCGTCGACAGGTCCATGCCGCGGCCGCCGTGGCGCCGGGCCATCGCGGCGGACTTGAGCAGGGTGTTGCGCTGCTTGAGGACGCGGTCGTAGTCGGAGCGGACGGCCGCCATGCGCGGGGAGCGCGCGGTGACCAGCTCGTCCAGGAACCGGCGCCGCTCGCCGGGGTCGCCCTTGACCAGCGCCAGATCCTCCGGCGCGAAGAGCACCGTGCGTACTATCCCCAGCACGTCACGCGGTCTGACCTGCGAGGACCGGTTGATACGGGCGCGGTTGGCGCGGCCCGGGTTGAGCTCCAGCTCGATCAGCTGGGAGCGCTCGCCCTGGGTCACCGCCGCCCGGATGACGGCGCGCTCGGCGCCCATCCGTACCAGCGGCGCGTCCGAGGAGACCCGGTGGCTGCAGAGGGTCGCCAGATAGCCGACGGCCTCGACGAGATTGGTCTTGCCCTGGCCGTTGGCCCCCACGAACGCGGTGACGCCCGGGTCGAGCGGAACCTCGACCCGGGCGTACGAGCGGAAGTCGGCCAGCGAGAGATGCGTGACGTGCATGGTGGTGCGCCGACCTCCCCCGGCCCTGCCAACAGCCTGTGGATTACTTCTTGGACTCGACCGCGTGGCCGCCGAACTGGTTGCGCAGCGCCGCGATCATCTTCATCTGCGGGGAGTCGTCCTGCCGGGAGGCGAACCGCGCGAACAGCGACGCGGTGATCGCGGGCAGCGGGACGGCGTTGTCGATGGCCGCCTCGACGGTCCACCGGCCCTCGCCGGAGTCCGCCGCGAAGCCACGCAGCTGGTCGAGGTGCTCGTCCTCGTCCAGGGCGTTGACCGCCAGGTCCAGCAGCCAGGAACGGATGACCGTGCCCTCCTGCCAGCTGCGGAAGACCTCGCGCACGTCGGTGACGGAGTCGACCTTCTCCAGGAGCTCCCAGCCCTCGGCGTACGCCTGCATCATCGCGTACTCGATGCCGTTGTGGACCATCTTGGCGAAGTGGCCGGCGCCGACCTTGCCCGCGTGGACCGAGCCGAACTCGCCCTCGGGCTTGAGCGCGTCGAAGACCGGCTGGACCTTCGCCACGTTCTCGGCGTCGCCGCCGTACATCAGCGCGTAGCCGTTCTCCAGGCCCCAGACGCCGCCGGAGACGCCGCAGTCGACGAAGCCGATGCCCTTGAGGCCCAGCTCGACGGCGTGCTTCTCGTCGTCCGTCCAGCGCGAGTTGCCGCCGTCGACGACGACGTCACCGGGGGAGAGCAGCTCCGCCAGCTCGTCGATGGTCGACTGGGTCGCGGCGCCGGCCGGGACCATCACCCAGACCACGCGCGGGCCCTTGAGCTTGCCCACAAGCTCTTCGAGGCTGTGGACATCGGCGACGTCCGGGTTGCGGTCGTAACCGATGACGGTGTGGCCTGCGCGGCGAATCCGCTCGCGCATGTTGCCGCCCATCTTGCCGAGGCCGACGAGACCGAGCTCCATCACATGATCCTTTGACGTTGTGGCGTTCGTACCCGTGTCCGAGACTACGCCCGGACACGGGTACACACCTGTGGGGTCGGCCGCTCAGACGAACGCGGCCCCGGCGCAGGTCAGCGAGGTCAGCCGGAGAGGCGCACCGGCATGATCAGGTACTTGTACGCGTCGTCCGCCTCGGCGTCGAGCGCGGGCTTGCCGCTCAGCAGCGCCGGCTTGGTCGAGGTGGTGAAGGAGAGCTGGGCGACCGGGGAGTCGATGGCGCTCAGGCCGTCGAGCAGGAAGGTCGGGTTGAAGGCGATCGAGATGTCGTCGCCCTCCAGGTTGGCGTCGACCCTTTCCACAGCCTGTGCGTCGTCGCTGGAGCCGGCCTCCAGGATGAGCACGCCCTGCTCGAAGCTGAGGCGGACCGGCGTGTTGCGCTCGGCGACCAGGGAGACGCGCTTGACGGCCTCCACGAAGGGCGCGGTCTCGATCACCGCGACCGAGTTGAACTCGGTGGGGAACAGCGTCCGGTACTTCGGCAGGTCGCCTTCGAGCAGGCGGGTGGTGGTGCGCCGGCCGGCGCCCTCGAAGCCGATCAGGCCCTCACCGGCGCCCGAGCCCGACAGCGCGAGCGTGACCGTGTCACCGCTGGTCAGGGCCTTGGCGGTGTCCAGGAGCGTCTTGGCGGGCACCAGGGCGACCGCGGAGGCGTCCGGGTTCTCCGGCTTCCACAGGAACTCGCGGACCGCGAAGCGGTAGCGGTCGGTCGAGGCCAGGGTGACCGTGTCGCCCTCGATCTCGATCCGCACGCCCGTCAGCACCGGCAGCGTGTCGTCGCGCCCGGCGGCGATGGCGACCTGGGCGGCGGCGGAGGCGAAGACCTCACCGGGAACGGTGCCGGTCGCGGTCGGCATCTGCGGCAGCGCCGGGTACTCCTCCACAGGCAGGGTGTGGAGGGTGAAGCGGGAGGAGCCGCAGACCACCGTCGCCCGTACACCGTCTGTGGAAATCTCCACCGGACGGTTGGGGAGGGCGCGGCAGATGTCGGCGAGCAGGCGGCCGGAGACGAGCACCGTGCCGTCCTCGTCGACCTCGGCCTCGACCGAGACCCGCGCCGAGACCTCGTAGTCGAAGCTGGAGAAGCTGAGGGCGCCGTCCTCCGCCTTCAGAAGAAGGCCCGCGAGCACGGGCGCGGGCGGACGGGCCGGGAGGCTGCGGGCCACCCACGCCACCGCCTCCGCGAGAACATCGCGCTCCACCCGGATCTTCACCGGAACCGCCTCCTGCTGTTGCTGGCTCGCCCTGCTGGCCTTCGTCGTCGGCTGTATCGCCGGGGACCAGTCTGACGTACGCCGCTGACACTCGGTGCGAGTCGGGGTCAAGTCGTGGCGAGAGGTCCGGGAGCCACCGGCGCCGAGTTGTGCACAGGCCCCACTTCGAAGCGAAATCCGAGCTAACTCTAAGTGGGAGTAGTAGTAGGGCCTGTGGAAACCGTGGATAACCCCGTTTTCCCTGGTCAGACCCTGTTTTTTGTCCACCGTGCCTGTGGGTGGAGCCGGTGGACAACTCACTGGTTCTGTGGACACCCGAAAGTTCTGCACACCCGATGCACAGGCAGGGCCCACTTCTCCCCAGAGCTGTCCCCAGCTTTACCCACGTTCCCCACAGCCCAACCGGGCTCGTTGGTGTGACGGCTTTCACTCGACCCGGTGATGGAGGGTGTTGCGTTGCCGAACAGTGGACAGCGCTGTGGAGAAGCTGTGGGCAACGTGCCCCAGCCTGTGGGCCGCCGGTGGACAACTTTGACCACAGGCTGTGGACAAAGATTTCGTCCACAGCCTGTGGAGCACGCTCACACACAAATCCACAAGTATCTGACCTGGGGTGATGGAGTATCAGGGCCCCAGCCTGTGGAAGCAATCTGGACAACTGGACAGTCCCCAGGGTGTGGACGGGGAAAAGTCCCCGGATCTGTGGAGAACCCCCTCTGACCGGCGCGTATTCGAACACCGGGTGCCGGAGCGAGCCGTACGGGAGGGCCGCGGCGGCCGTCCACAGAGGTGGGGACGACGGCCTCACGGGTCCCGGAAGAGCCCGTCTGCGGCAACTCACGCGCGCGTGGACGGACGCTCACGGACGACGAAAAGGGCGCCCGGGACGGTGTCCCGGGCGCCCTGTGAGGCTCTGTGAGCGGTCGGCTCAGCCGTTCTTGATGCGGTTGGTGAGCTCGGTGACCTGGTTGTAGATGGAGCGCCGCTCGGCCATCAGCGCACGGATCTTGCGGTCGGCGTGCATCACCGTGGTGTGGTCGCGCCCGCCGAACTGTGCCCCGATCTTCGGCAGCGAGAGATCGGTGAGCTCGCGGCACAGGTACATGGCGATCTGGCGCGCCGTCACCAGAACGCGGCTGCGCGAGGATCCGCACAGGTCCTCGACGGTCAGGCCGAAGTAGTCCGCGGTCGCCGCCATGATGGCGCCGGCCGTGATCTCGGGCGCCGAGTCCTCGCCGCCGGGGATCAGGTCCTTCAGCACGATCTCGGTGAGCCCCAGGTCCACCGGCTGCCGGTTGAGCGAAGCGAACGCCGTCACCCGGATCAGCGCGCCCTCCAGCTCACGGATGTTCCGCGAGATCCGGGACGCGATGAACTCCAGTACCTCCGGCGGGGCGTTGAGCTGCTCCTGCACCGCCTTCTTACGGAGGATCGCGATACGCGTCTCCAGCTCGGGCGGCTGCACATCGGTGGTCAGACCCCACTCGAACCGGTTGCGCAGCCGGTCCTCCAGCGTCATCAGCTGCTTGGGCGGCCGGTCGGAGGAGAGCACGATCTGCTTGTTGGCGTTGTGGAGCGTGTTGAAGGTGTGGAAGAACTCCTCCTGCGTCGACTCCTTGCTCGCCAGGAACTGGATGTCGTCGACCAGCAGGATGTCCACGTCCCGGTACCGCTTGCGGAAGGTGTCGCCCTTGCCGTCGCGGATCGAGTTGATGAACTCGTTGGTGAACTCCTCGGAGCTCACGTACCGCACGCGCGTGCCGGGGTAGAGGCTGCGGGCGTAGTGCCCGATGGCGTGCAGCAGATGCGTTTTGCCAAGGCCCGACTCCCCGTAGATGAAGAGCGGGTTGTACGCCTTGGCCGGCGCCTCGGCGACGGCCACCGCCGCCGCGTGCGCGAACCGGTTCGAGGAACCGATGACGAACGTGTCGAAGAGGTACTTGGGGTTCAGGCGCGCGTGCGGCTCACCCGGGCCGCCCGGCTGGGCCGCCGAGGACGACGAGGGGCCGCCCATCGGACGCGGGGCGCCGCCGCCCGGCTGCGGGCCGCCGTGGTGCTGCTGGGCCTGCGGCTCGGGCATCTCGTGGCGCTCGGGCTTGTACGGCTGCGCCTGCTGCTCGTACGACGGCGGCTGCTCGTACTGCGACCGCTCGGGCATCTGCGGCTGCCGGTAGTCGTGCTGCGGCTGCTGCGGGCGGGCGGTCGCGTACGGGTCGCGGTCCTGGAAGCCGCCCAGGCGCGGCTGCTGCCAGGACAGGTCCTCCTGGGCGCGCGGCCAGGCACCGGGCTCGGCGCGCGGCTGCTGGTACTCCGGATAGGCCGGGCGCACGGTCGGCAGCCCGTCGTCGGCCGGGCGGCCGTAGGCGTCGTCCTGGTAGCGCGGGGGCTGCTGCTGGGGCGGCGCGGACTGCGGGCCGGCGCCGGGGGGCTCGCCCACGGAGTCGTCGACGGTGATCGCGATCCGGATCGGGCGGCCGCACTCACGGCTGAGCGTGTCGCTGATCAGCGGCGCGAGCCGGCCCTCCAGGACGCGCTTGCCCCACTCGTTGGGAACGGCGAGCAGCGCCGTGTCGGCGACCAGGGCGAGCGGCTGGCAGCGCTCGATCCACTGCTTGTCCTTGGGCTCGATGCCCTGCTGGCCCTCTGAGAGGAGCTGCTCCAGCACTCGTGGCCACACTGCGGCAAGATCGGCAGGTACGTCAGCCACAAGGCACGCTCTCTCGCAGGTCCCACGAATGTGTGGTTCTCGGGACGGGATGGAAGGACAGGCAAGGACAGAAAGGAAAAGAGTTCGGGGTCGAGCCACGGTAGTCGCGGCGACTGACGTGGTTCAAGTTGTTGTCCACAGGCTGTGCACAGTGGGCCCCGGGATGGCGCTGGTTTGACCGGATGGCGTAGTCGCGCGTACCGTAACCAGGTCGAGTTGTCGATGGCTGCTGCCGCCTGCCTCCGATGGGCAAAGATCACGGTCTGTGATCGTGAAGCGGTGCACTCGGGCGTATTACGAGCTTCGTGTATTGCGAGCTTCTCGTGGGCGCACGGTGACAGCCAGGCGATGTCCCGCCACCACCGAATCATTTCTGGAGCCCCCGAGTGAGCAAGCGCACCTTCCAGCCGAACAACCGTCGTCGTGCCAAGACCCACGGTTTCCGCCTGCGGATGCGGACCCGTGCCGGCCGCGCCATCCTCGCGAACCGCCGTGGCAAGGGCCGCGCCAGCCTGTCCGCCTAATCGCATACAGGTCATGACGTGCTGCCTACCGAGAATCGGCTGAGGCGGCGCGAAGACTTCGCGACCGCGGTACGCCGAGGACGCCGGGCCGGTCGCCCGCTCCTCGTCGTCCATCTACGCAGCGGTGCAACGGACCCGCACGCGCCTGGGGAGAGCGCTCCCCCGACGCGTGCGGGTTTCGTCGTCAGCAAGGCCGTGGGCGTGGCGGTCGTCCGCAACCTGGTGAAGCGCAGGCTTCGCCACCTGATGCGCGATCGGCTCTCCCAGCTGCCCCCCGGTAGCCTGGTGGTCGTACGAGCATTGCCCGGTTCGGGTGATGCCGATCATGCACATCTGGCCCGAGACCTGGACGCCGCCCTTCAGCGGCTGCTGGGAGGGGGTGCGCGATGAAGTACCCGCTGCTGGCCCTGATCAAGTTGTACCAGTGGACGATCAGCCCGCTGCTCGGGCCCGTCTGCAGGTACTACCCGTCGTGTTCCCACTATGGATTCACGGCCATTGACCGGCATGGCGCGGTGAAGGGCACGGCACTGACCGCCTGGCGCATTCTGCGGTGCAATCCGTGGTCGCCGGGCGGCGTGGACTACGTCCCCGAACGCAAGCGCCCTCGATGGCACGAGGCGCTGCGCAACGCCTGGCGCGGCAGCAAGGGCGGGCAGTCCGCCGCTGAGACCGAGCCCAGCCCGGCCGCAGAGACCTCGCCCAATGCTCAAGGAGCCTGATTAGTGGACACGATTGCCAGTCTGTTCAGCTTCATCACCTGGCCTGTTTCCTGGGTCATCGTCCAGTTCCACAAGTTGTACGGCGCGATCTTCGGGCCGGACACGGGCTGGGCCTGGGGACTGTCCATCGTGTCCCTGGTGGTGCTGATCCGGATCTGTCTGATCCCGCTCTTCGTGAAGCAGATCAAGTCGACTCGGAACATGCAGGCGCTCCAGCCGAAGATGAAGGCGATCCAGGAGCGCTACAAGAGCGACAAGCAGCGTCAGTCCGAAGAGATGATGAAGCTGTACAAGGAGACGGGCACCAACCCGCTCTCCTCGTGCCTTCCCATCCTGGCGCAGTCGCCGTTCTTCTTCGCGCTCTACCACGTGCTGTCGGGCATCGCGAGCGGCAAGACCATCGGCGTCATCAACCAGCCGCTGCTGGAGAGCGCCCAGAAGGCGCACATCTTCGGCGCTCCGCTGGCGGCCAAGTTCACGGACAGCGCCAGCAAGGTCGAGGGCCTCGGCGCCACGCTCACCGACGTCCGGGTGATCACCGCGATCATGATCGTGCTGATGTCCGCGTCGCAGTTCTTCACCCAGCGCCAGCTGATGACGAAGAACGTGGACCTGTCGGTGAAGACGCCGTTCATGCAGCAGCAGAAGATGCTGATGTACGTCTTCCCGGTCATCTTCGCCGTGATGGGCATCAACTTCCCCGTCGGTGTCCTCGTCTACTGGCTGACCACCAACGTGTGGACCATGGGCCAGCAGATGTACGTGATCAACCAGAACCCGACGCCGGGCTCCAAGGCGCAGGCCAGCTACCTGGACCGGCTGAGCAAGAGCGTCACCGCCCACAGCGAGGTGCGGGGCAAGCGCCGTCGGGCCGTCGTCCAGGCGATCGTGGCCAAGGGCCCGGACCGCAACGACAACGAGCGCAAGTTCATCACCGGTCTGGCCAAGCAGGGCTTCGCCGCCCAGGCGGACGGCACCGTGCTGAAGAGCGACCCGGCCGTGGCCGAGGCGGAGGGCAGCGGGCCCAAGCGGCAGCAGCCCAAGCGCATGACCAAGGCCCAGCGCCAGTCCGGTGCGACCGCCGCGCAGGCTGGCGGCGACGGTGAGGAGCCGGCGAAGACCTCGCTGGACAAGGGCACGTCGGACGAGGGCGCCGCGGCGAAGCAGGACGCGCCGCAGGCCGCCAAGTCCAAGACGGCGGGCAAGCCCGCCTCCGGTACCGCACGCAGCAAGGCCCAGTCCGGACAGCGCAAGGGTCAGCAGCGGCCCAAGCACCCGTCCAAGAAGTAAGAAGGAGTCCATCCGTGACGGAAGGCACCACCCCGGCCGCCGAGGGTGTCGACACCCTGTCCCGCCTGGAGCAGGAGGGGGAGATCGCCGCTGACTACCTCGAGGGCCTGCTCGACATCGCCGACCTGGACGGCGACATCGACATGGACGTCGAGGCGGACCGTGCCGCGGTCTCGATCATCAGCGAGGGCGGCAGCCGTGACCTGCAGAAGCTCGTCGGCCGTGACGGTGAGGTGCTGGAGGCGCTGCAGGAGCTGACGCGACTGGCCGTGCACCGGGAGACCGGCGACCGCAGCCGTCTGATGCTCGACATCGCGGGCTTCCGGGCCAAGAAGCGCACGGAGCTGGCCGAGCTGGGTGCCAAGACCGCGGACGAGGTCAAGAGCTCCGGCCAGCCGGTGAAGCTCCAGCCGATGACGCCGTTCGAGCGCAAGGTCGTGCACGACGCGGTCGCCGCCGCCGGTCTGCGCAGTGAGTCCGAGGGCGAGGAGCCGCAGCGCTTCGTCGTCGTGCTCCCCGCCTGAGCGGTTCGTAGTACTCCGCCGAGGAGCCCGGGGGACCTCCCCGGATCCCCGGTTTCGGCCCCGTCTGTTCGCAGACGGGGCCGATCTTTGTCAGCCTGATAGTCAGCCACCCCAGCGCGGGAAGCGCGGTACGGAAGGACGGTCCCCCGTGACGGAGGCAGCAGCAGAGCTTCCCCAGGCGCCCGAAGAAGCGCGCGAGGTATTCGGCGAGTACTTCCCGGAGGCCGTCCGGTACGCCGAGCTGCTCGCGGACGCGGGAGTCAAGCGCGGCCTGATCGGTCCTCGCGAGGTGCCCCGCCTCTGGGAGCGCCATCTGCTCAATTGCGCCGTGCTCTCCGAGGTCGTTCCGGAGGGCGTCACGGTCTGCGACGTCGGCTCCGGCGCAGGCCTGCCCGGTATCCCGCTGGCGCTGGTGCGCCCGGACCTGAAGATCACGCTCCTTGAGCCGCTGCTGCGGCGCACCAATTTCCTCCAGGAAGTCGTGGAGCTGCTGGGCCTGGACCATGTGACCGTGGTGCGCGGCCGGGCCGAGGAGGTGCTGGGCAAGGTCCAGCCGGTGCATGTGGTCACCGCTCGCGCGGTGGCGCCGCTGGACCGGCTGGCCGGCTGGGGCGTGCCCCTGCTGCGTCCCTACGGCGAGATGCTGGCGCTCAAGGGTGACACCGCCGAGGAGGAGCTCCAGGGGGCGCGGGCCGCGCTGAGCAAGCTCGGTGTGGTGAACACCTCAGTGCTGCATGTCGGCGAGGGCATCGTGGACCCGCTGTCGACCGTGGTGCGGGTCGAGGTCGGGGAGAGCCCGGGCGGTGTGCGGTTCGCCGCCAAGCGTGCCAAGGCCGCCCGGACCGGTCGTACCAGGCGCCGCCGCTGACCCGGCGGGGCCCGTCCGGGGGCGGATGCTCCATAGAAGGCGCGATAGGTACGCATTTCGGAGTGTCGTGACGATCTGACCGCAGGGCGCGTGCATCGTGTTTCACGTGAAACGTCGCTCTCTGCTGCATGGAATCATCAGCCGCGGCCGTAATGCCGCGCCGCGCGACCGCAAGCCCTTGGGCGGGGCCCTGGAGTCCCCTTCACGGGCTACGGAGTTGTCCACAACGGTGGATTCATCCACAGAAGAACGGGCCTCGCTGGTTCACGACCCCGAAAGCATGGCAGGCTCTGTGCATTGCGAGCCTGAAGTCGAGGAGAGTGAATCCTTGCGGTCCGACGCCAACATCGCGGGACCGATGACCGATCCGGTCCCCGGTCCCCGTACCGAGTCGGCGGGGGAGGATGTTTCACGTGAAACACCGCCCCCGATGGACGACACCCCCATCGGTCGTGCTGCCCAGCTGGCGGTGGAAGCTCTCGGCCGTGCCGGCGAGGGTCTGCCCCGGCCGGATCAGACACGCATCATGGTGGTCGCCAACCAGAAGGGCGGCGTCGGAAAGACCACGACCACGGTCAATCTCGCCGCCTCCTTGGCGCTGCACGGGGCCCGGGTTCTGGTGGTCGACCTCGACCCGCAGGGAAATGCCTCCACCGCGCTGGGGATAGACCACCACGCCGAGGTCCCCTCGATCTACGACGTCCTGGTGGAGAGCAGACCGCTCTCCGAGGTCGTCCAGCCGGTTCGGGACGTGGAGGGCCTCTTCTGCGCACCGGCCACGATCGACCTGGCCGGTGCGGAGATCGAGCTGGTGTCCCTGGTGGCCCGGGAGAGCCGGCTGCAGCGCGCCATCCAGGCGTACGAGCAGCCGCTGGATTACATCCTGATTGACTGCCCGCCGTCGCTGGGGCTCCTCACCGTCAACGCGCTCGTGGCGGGCGCGGAGGTGCTGATCCCCATCCAGTGCGAGTACTACGCGCTGGAGGGGCTGGGGCAGCTGCTGAGGAACGTCGATCTGGTGCGGGGGCATCTGAACCCCGCGCTGCATGTGTCGACGATCCTGCTCACCATGTACGACGGTAGGACCAGACTCGCCTCCCAGGTGGCCGACGAGGTGCGCAGCCACTTCGGCCATGAAGTTCTGCGGACGAGCATCCCGCGATCGGTCCGTATCTCGGAGGCCCCGAGCTACGGCCAGACGGTGCTCACCTATGACCCGGGCTCCAGCGGCTCGCTCTCGTATCTCGAAGCCGCCCGCGAGATCGCACTGCGCGGGGTCGGCATCAACTACGACCCGACGACGCACCTGCCCGTGGGCAGTCAGAACAACCAGCACAGCATGTCGGAGGGGATCCAGTGAGTGAGCGACGTAGAGGTCTCGGGCGGGGGCTCGGTGCGCTGATCCCCGCTGCCCCACAGGAGAAGTCCGCACCCTCGGTGGGGACGGCTTCCACGTCCCCGGCGGCGGTGCCGCTGATGACGGCGGAGCGCGGAGTGGCGGCGGCGAAGGTGGCCACGCTGCCGGCGGCTCCTGTTTCACGTGAAACACCGGTGCCGGTCCAGGCGGCCGAGGCGTCGGCGCCGCAGCTGAAGGTGCCCGCCGGGGCGTACTTCGCCGAGCTGCCGCTGGACTCGATCACGCCCAACCCGCGCCAGCCGCGTGAGGTGTTCGACGAGGACGCCCTCGCCGAGCTCGTCACCTCCATCAAGGCAGTCGGCCTGCTCCAGCCCGTCGTCGTACGGCAGCTGACTACTGACCGCTTCGAGCTGATCATGGGCGAGCGGCGCTGGCGGGCCTGCCGTGAGGCGGGCCTGGAGCGCATCCCCGCGATCGTGCGGGACACGGACGACGACAAGCTGCTTCTGGACGCGCTCCTGGAGAACCTGCACCGCTCCCAGCTCAATCCGCTGGAAGAGGCGGCGGCGTACGACCAGCTGCTGAGGGACTTCAAGTGCACCCATGACCAGCTGGCCGACCGCATCGGCCGGTCGCGTCCACAGGTCTCCAACACCCTGCGGCTGCTGCGGCTCTCGCCGCCGGTCCAGCGCAGGGTGGCGGCCGGGGTGCTCTCGGCGGGCCACGCCCGGGCGCTGCTCTCGGTCGACGACTCGGACGAGCAGGACCGGCTGGCGCACCGCATCGTGGCCGAGGGGCTCTCGGTGCGGGCGGTCGAGGAGATCGTGACCCTGCTGAACTCGGAGCCCAAGAGCGCCGCCAAGGCGAAGGGCCCGCGTGCCGGGGCCCGGCTGTCGCCGGCGCTCTCGGATCTGGCCTCCCGGCTCTCGGACCGCTTCGAGACGCGGGTGAAGGTCGACCTCGGCCAGAAGAAGGGAAAGATCGTCGTCGAGTTCGCGTCGATAGACGATCTGGACCGGATCCTCGGCACCCTCGCCCCGGGCGAGGGACGGGTGCTCGACAAGAGCCTCGCCGAGGAGTCCGAGGAGGGCGACGAAGCCTGATCCGGTGACCTGCTCACCGGCTGCACCAGGCAGTTGTCGTGAAGGGCGGGCTGTGTTCCGATGCATACGGGAACACAGCCCGCCCTTTGCTGTTGCGCGGTATCCGCACCGGCGTTGGGTGGATACGATGCGTTCTGGTATGGCACATCCACCTTGGGCCACTTCGGAGGGAGGACGGGGAGCCATGCGAACGGTGAGCCGTACCCGACTGGTGACAGCGGGGCTGGGCCTCGGGGCGTTCGGCGGTTTCGTCGGCAGCCTTCTCCGGGAACGGAGTGCACTGGCAGCCGCCCAAGGGGCGGCCGGCGAGGGAAGTGAGGAACAGCCTTCATGGGGCGTCGGCTCGTACCGCTCACGCTGGACAACCTTCCGGACCTTCCCAAGCGCTGCCGGGCCTGTGTCTTCTGGGAGCTTGACCCCGTCAGCGGAGAGGCCGCGATAAAGGCGGGGACGCCCGAGCTCGAAAAGGAAGCCTGGATATCGGCCGTGCTCCTGGAATGGGGCTCCTGCGGCCGGGTCGTCTACGTCGACGATGTGCCGGTGGGCTTCGTCCTCTACGCCCCGCCCGCCTATGTACCGCGCTCCACGGCCTTCCCCACCAGCCCGGTCTCTCCCGACGCGGTGCAGCTGATGACGGCTTGGATCATGCCCGGGTATCAGGGCCAGGGGCTGGGGAGAGTGATGGTGCAGACGGTCGCCAAGGATCTGCTGCGCCGGGGCTTCAAGGCCATCGAGGCGTTCGGGGACGCCCGCTGGAGCGAGCCCGCGTGTGTACTGCCCGCCGACCATCTGCTGGCGGTGGGCTTCAAGACCGTACGGCCGCATCCTCGCCATCCCCGGCTGCGGCTGGAGCTGAGGACGACGCTCTCCTGGAAGGAAGACGTCGAGCTGGCACTGGACCGGCTGCTGGGAGCCGTCCAGAAGGAACCCGCCCTACGGCCGCTGTAGAACCCACGGCACCCGTGGACCGTGGCGGCTGTCGGGCGCCCGGAAACGCGAACGGGCCCGACCCCCGAGGGGGCCGGGCCCGTTGCGATGTTTCACGTGAAACAGCGGCGCGGTGCTACTCGCCGATGAAGACGTCCAGGTCGCGCAGGAGCGCGGCCTTCGGCTTGGCGCCGACGATGGTCTTGGCCACCTCGCCACCCTGGTAGACGTTCAGCGTCGGGATGGACATGACGCCGTACTTGGCGGCGGTGGCCGGGTTCTCGTCGATGTTGAGCTTGACGATCTGGATCTGCTCGCCGTGCTCCGCCGCGATGGCCTCCAGAGACGGGGCGATCTGGCGGCACGGGCCGCACCACTCGGCCCAGAAGTCGACCAGTACGGGCTTGTCGCTCTTGAGGACGACCTCGTCGAAGTCGGCGTCGGTCACGTTCTTCAGGGTGCCGGCCACGGCAGCCTCCTTGCGGGGTGTGGGTGAGGGGGGGTGGGGAAGGAAAGTCAGCGGGCTCAGACGGCGGCCGCGGCAGCCTTCTCGTCGTCGGCGAGCGCGGCCAGGAAGCGCTCGGCGTCGAGGGCGGCGGAGCAGCCCGTACCGGCGGCGGTGATCGCCTGGCGGTAGGTGTGGTCCACCACGTCACCGGCGCCGAAGACACCGGTCAGGTTGGTCCGGGTGGAGGGCGCGGCCACCTTGAGGTAGCCCTCGTCGTCCAGGTCGAGCTGGCCCTTGAAGAGCTCGGTGCGCGGGTCGTGGCCCACGGCGATGAAGAGGCCGGTGACCGCCAGCTCGGAGGTCTCGCCGGTCTTGGTGTTGCGCAGGGTCAGACCGGAGAGCTTCTGGTCGCCGTGGATCTCGGCGACCTCGCTGTCCCAGGCGAACTTGATCTTCGGGTCGGCGAACGCGCGCTCCTGCATCGCCTTGGAGGCGCGCAGGCTGTCACGGCGGTGGACGATGGTGACCGACTTGGCGAAGCGCGAGAGGAAGGTCGCCTCCTCCATCGCGGTGTCGCCGCCGCCGACCACGGCGATGTCCTGGTCCTTGAAGAAGAACCCGTCGCAGGTGGCGCACCACGAGACACCGCGGCCGGAGAGCTTGTCCTCGTTGGGCAGCCCGAGCTTGCGGTGCTGGGAGCCGGTGGTGACGATCACGGCCTTGGCGCGGTGGACGGTACCGGCGGTGTCCGTGACGGTCTTGATCTCGCCGCTGAGGTCCACGGAGACGACGTCGTCCGGGAGCAGCTCAGCGCCGAAGCGCTCGGCCTGCGCCCGCATGTTGTCCATGAGGTCGGGGCCCATGATCCCGTCGCGGAAGCCGGGGAAGTTCTCCACCTCGGTGGTGTTCATCAGCGCGCCACCGGCGGTGACGGCGCCCTCGAACACCAGCGGCTGAAGCGACGCACGCGCGGTGTAGAGCGCGGCCGTGTAGCCGGCCGGCCCGGAGCCAATGATGATCACGTTACGGACGTCGCTCACGGGTTTCTTCCTCGTCTCTGCGGACTGCCTACTGCCTACCGGGGCCCGGTCCAGGACTCTCACCCCACCCAACGGATCCTACGGGGCGAGCATTCCCGGACCGTCTCACCGACGGGGATAGACGTGCGTCAGCAGCAGTTTCCCCTTGGCGTCCGGCCCCGCGGTCTGGCAGCTCGCGTCGACGACATAGGCCTGGACTCGCGAGGGGTCCGTGGGATGAGGAAGGACGACGAGGTAGGCCTCGGTCCCCTGGTACTCGCCGGGTTCCGCGGCGAGCGCGTTCTCGGAGCTCTCCCGACCGATGCCCGCCTGGATGCACGGGGGCACGGAGACGCCGCCGGCCCGGAACGGGGCGTTGGACGTCACACCGAGGCTGGGCTTCTTGTCGGACGGGGAGTTCCCGGCGCTCTCCTGGCCCTGGCCGGAGGACAGGAGCGTCCGTACCTGCTCGGAGAGGGAGGAGTCCGAGAAGACGGTCCCCTGCGGGTGGTGTGAGGTGATGTCGTGCTGCTGGGCGTCGTCGGACGGCTGGAGAGTCTGCACCAGGAAGACGCCGACCCCGATCGCCGCAGCGCCGAAGACGGCTCCGAGCACGGCCGTACGGCGACGCCGGGGGGTACGCCGGCGGCCCGGCCCGGTGGCGGCCCTCGGATGCCCGGCGGGGCGGTCCGCCGCGGGAGCGTCGGCCGGGGCGGAGGATCCGAGCGATGTTTCACGTGAAACATGCGCCGGGTCGGCGTCCGCCTCGCCCTTGCCGGGGGCTTCCGGCGCCATGGACACTGCGGTCGCCCCGGCGGGTACCGGCGCCCCGGCGGGCGCCGTGGCGTCCAGGAGGGCCTCGGCGGCCAGTGCCGCGTCGATGCGGCCCGCGACGTCGGCGGGCATGCGCGGCGGCCCGGGCAGGGTCCCGAGCAGATCGCGGATCTCGGTCAGCGAGGCGTCGACGTCCGCGCACAGCTCGCAGCCGTCCAAGTGGCGGCGTACGGCAGCGGTACGAGAGGGGGGCAGCAGGCCCTCGTGGAGGTCGGAGATCTCCGAGACGTCCGGGTGCTGAGCCATGTCGGCCGTGGATGTCACGTGCGCCCACCTCCGCCCTTCACAGCAGCAGGATCATTCGGTCCTGTGTCCCTTGGCCCCGACGCAGGTGGGACGGATGTCCCCGGCGTCCGGTTCCTTCCCCCGCCTGACTCCTGGTTATCCCCGGTCCCGTCGGCACCGGCGCGCAGATGCCCGAGCAGGGGTTGCAGCCGTGCCCGGCCCCGGGCGCAGCGGCTCTTCACGGTTCCCACCGCCACGTCGAGGATCTCCGCGGCCTCCGCGACCGGATAGCCCTGCATGTCGACCAGGACCAGGGCGGCGCGCTGTTCCGTCGGCAGCGTCCCCAGCGCCTTGACCAGCTGGCGGTGGAGGTCCTCGCGCTCCGCGGGCGCCTCGGCCGACTCATGGGGCTCCAGGAGCAGCTCCAGGCGTTCCGCGTCGTCGACGGGTGAGGTCTTGCGGGACGCCGCTTTGCGGGCCCGGTCCAGGCAGGCGTTCACGGTGATGCGGTGCAGCCACGTCGTGACGGCCGACTGGCCGCGGAAGGTGTGCGCGGCCCGGTACGCCGACACCAGGGCGTCCTGGACGGCGTCGGCGGCCTCCTCGCGGTCGCCCAGCGTCCGCAAGGCGACCGCCCAGAGTCTGTCCCGGTGGCGCCGGACCAGTTCCCCGAAGGCTTCGGGTTCACCGCCGACATGGCGGGCCAGCAGGTCCTGGTCGCTCACGTCGCCGTATGTGGCGTCGTCCAACGATGAGTCCCCTCCCCGCACTGTCGGATCTCCCTGCCGGTTCCAGGCCTCGAACCCCGGCCTCAGCCGGTGAACTTCACGTCCGTTATGGCCTGCTTGAAGCCGGGATCGCTGTACTCGTCGTTGGCCGAATAGGGCGCCGCCGTAATCCAGAGCAGGACATAGCGGGTCTTCACCGGCTTCGCCGCCTTCAGGTCGGCCGTGGCTCCGCTCGTCGTCGCGGTCGCGATCTGCTTCATGGCGCTGACCGGAGTCCCCGACGACATGGAGCTCGCCGCGTACAGCGCCACCGTGGTGTGGTTGCCGCTGTACCGGAGCGCTATCGAAGCCGCCGAGACGTCCTTCTCGGACCCGAGGTCGTAGACGATGCCCACGCCCTCCTTGTAGGGGGCGAGCTTGGGTCCGTCCATGTAGCTCTTGGAGCGCCAGTACGTGGTGGGGCTGCTGTCGTAGGTGTTGCCGACGTCCTTGGCGTTCTGCAGCTTGCCGTCCGGGGCGTACTCCTCGGCGCCCTGGATGCGCAGCGGCACCGGCGCCTTCGGCTTGTCGCCGTCGCTCTTGTTGGGCTGCTGCGAGGTCCCGGACTCCCCGGAGCCCTTGTCGTGGCCCAGGAGCTTGTCCGCGAGCTGCCAGCTGCCCAGGCCCAGCGCGGCGATCAGCAGCGCCGAGACGGCCCACTTGAGCGCCCTGCCGGTGCGTCCCTGGAGGGCGGGCGGCGGGACCGGCACGACCTGGGTGGCCGCCGGGTGCGGGCCCGCGGGCGGACGGCCGTAGGTGCCCTGCTGGTAGGTGGTGCGCTGGTACTCCGGCGGCGCGGTGAACGCGGGCTCCGGCGGACGGATCCGCGGCATCGCCGAGACGGCCTTGACCAGCTCGTCCGGCGTGGTGCAGGCGGGTTCCTGGCGGGACGCGGTGGCCCCGTCGTTGGCCAGCGCCCGCATGGCGAGTTCGGACAGGCCCCGGTGTACGCCCGCGCGCACCTGGTCGGGGGCGATCAGCCCGACGCCCTTGGGCAGCCCGTGCAGCCCGTAGGCGTCGCTGTCGTACGGCCAGCGCTGGGTCAGCGAGGCGTACAGCAGCGCGCCGATCGCCTCCGTGTCGGTGCGCTGGGGGGTGTCGGAGGTGATGCCGCGCAGCGCGGCGTTCACCGCGAGCCCGCGGATGCGGTACTGCCCCGAGGAGGTCCGCAGGACCGCGCCGGGGGTGAGCCGCAGATGCGCGAGGCCCTCGCGGTGCGCGGCCGCCATGGCCTGCGACACCTGGGTGACCAGCTGATAGGCGTCGTGCGCCTCCAGCGGGCCGACGGCGAGGAGCGCGGTCAGCTCGGTGGCGTCGGGCAGCCACTCGTGGACCACGTAGACGAGGTCGTTCTCCTCCACCGCGTCCAGGACCTGGACGAAGCGCGGGTCCCCCAGGAGCGCGGACGAGCGGGCGGCCGCCAGGACGGAACGCGCCCTCGGGTGGTCCGCCGGGAGCAGATGTACCCCGACGGCGCGGCGCAGCTTCTCGTCGACCGCCCGCCAGGAGCTGAAACCGTCCAGACGGGTGACGCACTCCTCGAGCCGATAGCGTCTGGCGAGCTTGTGGCCGCTGTGCAGCTCCGGTGTGGCGATGGAGGGCTCGGCGGGCTTGCGTTCACCGCCCGTGTCGCCGGCGCCCTGGTCAGCCGTGTCTGCCGTGTCGATGGATTCCGCCACCCCGTCGGTCGTGGCCCCGTCCGCCTTGGCGGTCAGCGGGTTGTCGCCGCTGTTGTCGGCCACGTCGACGGCAGCCGTGCTACGTTCCGCCACCGTCGTTCCTGCCTCCCCATCCGTTGCGTGCTGTCGGCCAGCCATGCAAAGTCATGCCAATTGTGCCCACAGTCCGGCGCTATGCACGACACACGGCGGCGGACGATGGTTGTGCGCGGGAGAGCGGACTCAGCGTCCGAGCCGTCCGCGCACCATTCCGACCATGGAGTTGAGCTCCTCGATCCGCATCTTCTTCGCCGCGACGAAGAAAACGCCGAGCAGCGCGGCCCCGCCCACCACGAGGGCGACGAGCGAGCCGAGCGCCCCCTGGCCGACCCCCTTGAGGATCACGTAGCCCAGCGCGCCGCCGACCGCGGCCGCGGGCACGGCCGCCAGGGACAGCCTCGCGTACGTACGCAGCACCCGCGCGCCGTCCAGGTCGCCACCCAGGCGGTTGCGCAACCGTCGCCAGGCCACTCCGACGCCGACCGCGTAGGCGAGCCCGTAGGCGCCCGCCATGCCGACGACCGCCCACTGGGCGGGCAGGACCACGTAGCAGGCGGCCGAGGCGGCGGCGTTCACCGCGGCGACGATGACCGTGTTGTAGAACGGCGTCCGCGTGTCCTCGTACGCGTAGAAGCCGCGCAGGACGACGTACTGGACCGAGTAGGGGATCAGTCCCAGCGCGAACGCCATCAGGATGAAGCCCATGGACCGGCCCGCCTCGACGCCGCTGCTGGAGTACAGCAGGGTGCACATCGGCACGCCGAGCGCGAGGAACATGAAGGCGACCGGGACGATGGCGACGGCCGAGTTGCGCAGGCCCTGCGAGATGTCGTCGCGGACCGCGCCCGGGTCGTCGTCGTGCGCGGCGCGGGAGATGCGCGGCAGCAGCGCCGCCATCACCGAGACCGTGATGATCGCCTGCGGCATGCCCCAGATCAGCTGGGCGTTGGAGTAGGCGAGGAAGCCGGTGCCGTTCTTCTCGGACGCCTTTCCGGCGGCCGTGGCGAGCTGGGTGACGACGACCACGCCGGCCTGGTTGGCGAGGACGAAGAAGACCGTCCACTTCGCCAGCTTGACCGTCTTGCCGAGGCCGTGGCCCTTCCAGTCGAACCGCGGCCGGAACCGGAAACCGGTCTCGCGCAGATACGGGATCATCGCCAGCGCCTGGACGACGAGGCCGAGCAGGGTGCCCATCCCGAGGAGGCGGATGCCCTCGTGCGGGATCGTCTGCACGCCCATGTGCGACTCGGCCGACGTGCCGTACACCCAGATGAACAGGCCGAACGTGCCGATCATGACGATGTTGTTGAGGACCGGGGTCCACATCATCGCGCCGAACTTGCCACGGGCGTTGAGGATCTGCCCCATCACCACGTGCACACCCATGAAGAAGATCGTGGGCAGGCAGTAGCGGGCGAAGGTGACGGCGACGCTGTTGGCCGCCGTGTCGCCCGCGATGGTGGGCGAGAGCAGCTTGATGAGCAGCGGGGCCGCGAGCACCGCGAGGGCGACGATCGCGCCGAGCGCCACCATGACCAGGGTCAGCAGCCGGTTGGCGTACGCCTGGCCGCCGTCCTCGTCGTCCTTCATGGCGCGCACCAGCTGCGGCACGAACACCGAGTTGAGACCACCGCCGACGGTGAGGATGTAGATCATCGTGGGCAGGGTGTACGCGATGGTGAAGGTGTCGCCGAGCAGCGCGGCGCCCAGCGCGGCCGTGATCACCAGGCTGCGGACGAACCCCGTCAGCCGCGACACGAGCGTGCCCGCGGCCATCACCGCGCTCGACTTGAGCAGCCCGGAGGCGCGGCCGCCGGACTTCTGCTGCGGCTGGGCGGGCAGCGGCTCGGGCTCCGGAGCGGCCGGCGCAGGACCGGACGCCTGCTGGTCGCGGTAGAGGTAGGCGAAGGCGTCCTGCTCGGGCGGCTCCTCACCCGCCTGAGTGACCAGGTCGTCGACCCCCACGAACTGCGTGGTGCCCGCGGTGTCGCCGTACGGCAGATGGCGCGACGGGCCGTCCGGCTCGGGCGCGGGGGTCTGGGCCCAGATCCGGGGGTCCGGCGCGTACTGCTGCGCGGGGGGCTGCTGGTAGAGCGGCTGCGGCTCGGCGTAGGTGCCCGGGGGCGGCGGCGGGTGCGCGGCGCGGTCGTACAGCGCCTCGGTCACCGGGTCCTGGGCGTACAGGTCCTGCGCCCGGTACGGATCGTTGCCGTAGGCGTCCTGGAAGTACGGGTCCGGCACCGGCTGCTGCGGCGGCACCTGCTCGGCGTAGGGAGGCACCGGGGGCGTGTTCCCGGAGGACGCGGAGCCGCCGCCCGCGCCCTGCCCGCGGTCACCGTCGTACGGCGCGTTCATGGTTACCCCACCTCATCGACCCCGGCCTGGCCGGCCACGGTGCATAGCGATAGCTCAATGCTCCACTTTCTCACCCGTGCCGGGCGAGGCCCCGCTTTCCGGACCGGTGTCCGGTGTCGGGTCACTCGGCTGCTCGGGATCGTCACCGCCGTCCGCCTCCGCCCCGTCGCCCTCCCCGGACTCCTTCCGGGCCGTCGACCGCTTGCGCTGGGTGTACATCCTGATGCCCGCGAGGACGAGCAGCAGGACACCTCCGGCGATCACCAGCATCACGGTCGGGGTGATCTCGGAGACCTTGACCGTGAACTCCATCGGGTCGCCGTAGGGCGTGCCGTCCTGCGTGTAGAGCCGCGCGGTCACCTGGACGGGGCCGTTGGCGTTCGCCGTGGCGGTGAACTTCACCGACTGGCTGTGGCCACCGTCGATCTTGACCGGCTGTCCGCCGTTCGCGTCCTCGTTGGTGGTCACCTTGAGGCGGGAGGGGTTGCTCGGCTCCAGCCGGAGCACCAGGTTGCCGACCGGCTGGACCAGCTGGTTCTGCACGGTGACGGCGAGGGTGGCGCTGCGCCCCGACATGGTGGCGGTGGACTTCTGGATGAGCCGTACCTCGCCGGTGAGGCTGTCCAGATAGCTCTGCACCCCGGCCCGGTAGATCACGGCCCCTTCGCGGTCCTCGCGCCAGGAGGTCGACATCTCGCGGTTGATGGCGTTGCCGAACGGCGTGACCACGCGGTCCGGGGCCGTGAGGATCATCCGGAACTTGTCCAGGGTGCCCTGGGTGCTCTTCATGTCCTGGAACGCCTGCACCGGCAGTTCCTGCTTGCGCAGCGATCCGGGGTACGAGGAGGAGCCGGGCACCCGGGTGGTGGCGCGGGCGTCCGGCTTGGCCGTGGCGGCCTGGCCGAGGTCGAGCGGCTGGGTCCAGCGCTGCCCGGCGAGCGCGTGGAGAGCGCTCGCCATCGTCTGGGCCTGGCTGGCGGACGGCATCCGCTGCGGGGCGACGACGATGCTGCGCTGCTTCTCGGTGTCCTGGAGCGTGATCGCCAGGGTCTGGGCGAGGAACTCCTGGACGGCCAGCGTGGAGCTGGTGGCCCGGGACATGTCGCCCTCGAAGGCCGTCGAGAGGCGGGCGTCGGAGACCACGGCCGTGGTGCCGCCGCCGATCGGCCGGGCGGCCGAGGGCGAGTAGCTGAGACCGCCGGTCTCACGGAGGCTGTCGCTGCGGGCGATCACGTTGTGGGCGCCCGCTGAGGTGGCCACATCGACGATCGAGGGGTCCACCGCGCCCTGCACCGGCCAGGCGAAGTCGACGGAGGGCGTCACATGGAGGATGGTCTCCACGGTCTTCTCGGCCACCTCGGTGGCGCCCTGGAGATGGCTCAGCGACCCGGAGACGTCCTTGCCGCGATGGGCCAGCGAGGCCAGGTCCGGGTCGGCGAAGGGCAGCGCCACGACCTTCTGGTCCCGTACGGCGTCCTCCAGCTCGCCCAGCCACTGCTTGGCCACGTCCTGGTTGCTGCCCGCCACATCGCCGTCGCCGGACTTCACCCGGTAGTTACGGGTCATCGCGTCGACGGTGGCGAGCAGATCGGGGTCGATCACCCAGGTCACCGGCAGCTGGTCGCCCAGCGAGACCATCCGCTCCAGCCGGCCGCCGGGCGCGAGCTCCGCGGCCAGCGCGTCGTCCGCGAAGACCGGGGTCTGCTGCTCGTCCGAGCCCGTCTGCGCGGTGAGGTGCGTCGAGGACATCAGCGGCCACATATAGGTGAGCTGTGACTTCTTGCCGTCCACGGCCTCCGGCTGCCACGGCAGGAAGGTCCGCTGGATGCCCAGGACCTGCTCGTACTGCTGGCTGGAGGTCTGCCCGGACAGCGAGACGGCGATCGGGTAGACACCGTCGCCACCCAGGTCCAGTTTGCTCACCGGCACGGAGAGCGTGAAGTCCCTGCTGATCCCGGGGGCCAGCTTCGGGAACTTGACCGTGTACTTGTCACCGACCTCGGCGGCGTCCAGGGTCGCCGAGTAGCCGCTGCGCTGGGAGGCCTCGTCGATGCCGGTCCGGCCGTTGAGCCGCTGGCCCACCCGCAGACCCACATGGGCGCTGGTGACGGCCTGCCTGCCGGTGTTGGTGACCGTGCCGGAGATCGTCAGCGTGTCGCTCTTGACGGGGGCGCTGGGGGTCATCGAGTCGAGGGTGACCTGGACCGTGCGCGAGACCGGCTGCGCCTTGGCCGACGCGGCCGCGGTGGTGGCGTGGGCCGCCGTCGTGGCGGCCGTGCCGGAGAGCAGACCGGCGATCAGAGGAGCGCCGAGGAGCAGCGCCGCTGTGCGGCGCCTCCACCGGCGGGCAGAAGAGGGGCCTGTCCCCTGAGAAGCTGCCGCCTCGGCCACGCGTCGCCCGTCCCTCGTCGTCGTCAGCTGTGTCGGTGGTTGTCGATTCCTGCGTCCACGCATGGTAACGAGGTGGACTGTGGCGAAGTGCCGTGGACTGCTCCACATGATCGGAAGAGTGTGACAGGGAGCCAGGTGAGGCGGCTCCCCGGGGCTGTGGAGAGTCCGCGAAGTCGGGTGGGCCCGGCAGGGCGGAAACGGTGACGCCCCGGTCGGCCGGGGCACGTACCCTTTTCTGTTGTGCCGAACGCCAACGAAGACAATCCCAGTGCCCTGAGCCAGGTGCAGCGCCGCGCGGTCAGCGAACTGCTGCGGGTGTCCCCGGTCGCCGACGACCTCGCCCGCCGCTTCCAGGAGGCCGGGTTCTCGCTTGCCCTGGTCGGCGGCTCGGTGCGGGACGCGCTCCTCGGCCGGCTCGGGAACGACCTGGACTTCACGACCGACGCCCGCCCCGAGCAGGTGCTGAAGATCGTGCGCCCGTGGGCGGACGCGGTCTGGGAGGTCGGGATCGCGTTCGGCACCGTCGGCTGCCAGAAGGACGGCTACCAGATCGAGGTGACGACGTACCGCTCCGAGGCGTACGACCGGACCTCGCGCAAGCCCGAGGTGTCCTACGGCGACTCCATCGAGCAGGACCTGGTCCGTCGCGACTTCACCGTGAACGCGATGGCCGTAGAGCTGCCCGCGAAGGAGTTCGTCGACCCGCACGGCGGGCTGGAGGACCTGGCGGAGCGCGTCCTGCGCACACCCGGCACCCCGGAGGAGTCCTTCTCCGACGACCCGCTGCGCATGATGCGGGCCGCCCGCTTCGCGGCGCAGCTCGACTTCGAGGTGGCCCCCGAGGTCGTCGCCGCGATGACGTCGATGGCCGAGCGGATCGAGATCGTCTCCGCCGAGCGCGTCCGGGACGAGCTGAACAAGCTGCTGCTCTCCGCGCACCCGCGCAAGGGGCTGCGGCTGCTCGTGGAGACCGGTCTGGCGGACCATGTACTGCCCGAGCTTCCGGCGCTGCGGCTGGAGAGCGACGAGCACCACCGGCACAAGGACGTCTACGAGCACTCCCTGACGGTCCTCGACCAGGCCATCGCTCTGGAGAAGGACGGCCCTGACCTGGTGCTGCGCCTCGCCGCGCTGCTGCACGACATCGGCAAGCCGAGGACGCGCCGGTTCGAGAGCGACGGCCGGGTCTCCTTCCACCACCACGAGGTGGTCGGCGCGAAGATGACCAAGAAGCGGATGACCGCGCTGAAGTACTCCAACGACATGGTCAAGGACGTCTCACGCCTGGTGGAGCTGCATCTGCGCTTCCACGGCTATGGGACCGGCGAGTGGACCGACTCGGCGGTTCGCCGGTACGTACGCGACGGCGGACCGCTGCTCGACCGGCTGCACAAGCTGACCCGCTCGGACTGCACCACCCGCAACAAGCGCAGGGCGACCGCGCTGTCGCGGGCGTACGACGGGCTGGAGGAGCGGATCGCACAGCTCCAGGAACAGGAGGAGCTCGACTCGATCCGCCCGGACCTCGACGGCAACCAGATCCAGGAGATCCTGGGTATCGGTCCCGGCCCGGCGGTCGGTCAGGCGTACAAGCACCTGCTGGAGCTGCGCCTGGAGAACGGACCGATGGAGCACGACGCGGCTGTCGCGGCGCTCAAGGAGTGGTGGGCCCAGCAGGGCTGAGGCCGACCGGGTCGATGTTTCACGTGAAACACCCGAGGACGCTTCACGGCCTCGGCCGAGGTTTCACGTGAAACATGGGCCGCGGCGGCGTCGCGGTTTCACGTGAAACATCGTGGTCCGCAGAGGTGCCGAGGGGCGGTGTTTCACGTGAAACACCGCCCCTCGGTCTACCGCCTCCGCTGCGACTACTTCTTGTAGTCCTCCAGGCAGAGGGTGAAGTCCTTGCTGCCGCCCGTCTCGGTGTACTCCGAGTACTTGTTGCGGTCGCAGCCGCTGTTGTCGTCCTTCTTCTGGACGACCTTGTACTTGGCCTTGGAGTCGCCGCAGTCCACGACCTTCAGGTCCGGGTGAGTCGTGGAGGTGGGGTTGCCGATGCTCATGCAGTCGCCGACCTTGGCGGTGTCGGCGTCATGACGGCTCGTCCACCAGCCCACGGCCACGGCGCTGAGCACGCTCACCGCGACGACGACCTGGATGATCCTCTTGACACCGAACCGGCGCTGCGGGGCGGGCGCCGGCGCGTGGGGTATCGGGGCGCCCTGGTTGAAGTAGGGCGACTGCTGCGGCGGGACTCCCGGCTGACCCGGCTGACCGTACGGGGCGCCTCCCTGCGGCTGACCGTACGGGGCTGCGCCCTGCGGCTGGCCGTAGGGCGCGTTGGGCTGCTGCGGCGCGTACGGGTTCGGGCCCTGGGGCGGCGGAGTGGACACGTGGGGGTTCCCCCTTGGTGAAAACAGGTGATGTATGACGCCCGTAAGGTAGCGGGCCCGGCTGACATCCCTGCTATCGGTGGGGACTCTGTGGCCCTGATGTGACACTCAGCCGCGCTGAAAGCGGGTCATAAACACTGCTACCGCCGCATAGATCACCGAGACCGTGACCACCAGGGCCGCCGACTCCCCGTCAGGAGGCAGCATCAGCGCGGCCACCGCGGCGGCGCCGACGAAGGCGACGTTGAAGAGCACGTCGTAGAGCGCGAAGATCCGGCCGCGGTAGGCGTCGTCCACCGAGGACTGCACCACGGTGTCCGTGGAGATCTTGGCGCCCTGGGTGACCAGCCCCAGGACGAAGGCCGCGACGAGTACGGGCACCGGGGCGAACGGCAGCCCCAGGGCGGGCTCCAGGACCGCCGCGGTCGCCGCGCACACCGCCATCCACCGGTAGGGCCCCAGCCGCGCCACCGCCCCCGGAGTCACCACCGCCGCCGCGAAGAACCCGGCCCCCGAGATGCCGACGGCCAGCCCCAGCAGCGCCAGCCCGTCGGAGCTGCCGTCGGACCAGGCGTACCGGCAGAGCATCAGCACCAGGACGGTCAACGCCCCGTAGCAGAAGCGCATCAGGGTCATCGCGGTCAGCACGCGTGCGGCCGTCCGCCGCTGACGCAGATGGCGCAGCCCGTCGGCGAGGCCGCGTGCCGTCGTCCCGATCGCGGCGCCGATCCCGGGCCGGACCGCGTCGGGGTCGGGCCCCAGCAGCTTCGGCGGCAGGCGCAGGGACCACAGGGCCGCGCAGAGATAGAGGAGCGAGCCGAGCAGCACGGTGACGGCGTCCGCCGGGATCACCAGGCGCAGGACGAAGGCCAGACCCCCGCCCGCGGTCGCGGCGAGCGTTCCCGCGGTCGGCGAGAGGGAGTTGGCGATGACGAGGTGTTCCTCGTCCACCACCCGGGGCAGCGCGGCGGAGAGCCCCGCCAGGACGAAGCGGTTGACGGCCGTGACGCAGAGCGCGGAGGTGTAGAAGAGCGCGTCGGGCGCCGAGGCGAGCAGCAGCAGCGCCGTGCAGCCGGCCAGCAGGGCCCGCAGCAGATTGCCGTGGAGGAAGACCTGACGGCGCTGCCAGCGGTCCAGCAGGACGCCCGCGAAGGGGCCGACGACGGAGTACGGCAGCAGCAGGACGGCCATGGCCGAGGCGATCGCCGTGGCCGAGGTCTGCTTTTCGGGGGAGAAGACCACATGGGTGGCGAGCGCGACCTGGTAGACGCCGTCCGACGCCTGGGAGAGCAGTCGTACGGCCAGCAGATGCCGGAAGTTCCTCAGGCGCAGGAGTACGCGCAGATCACGCACGACGGACATGGGTGCAAGCGTCACATATGAAGAGGGCCCCCGCGCCGACACGGCACAGGGACCCTCAACAGTCGGGTGGAAGCCGAGACTTAGCGCTCGACCTCGCCCTTGATGAACTTCTCGACGTTCTCGCGGGCCTCGTCGTCGAAGTACTGGACCGGCGGGGACTTCATGAAGTACGAGGACGCGGAGAGGATCGGGCCGCCGATGCCGCGGTCCTTGGCGATCTTCGCGGCGCGCACGGCGTCGATGATGACACCCGCGGAGTTCGGGGAGTCCCACACCTCGAGCTTGTACTCGAGGTTCAGCGGGACGTCACCGAAGGCGCGGCCCTCGAGGCGGACGTAGGCCCACTTGCGGTCGTCGAGCCACGCCACGTAGTCGGACGGGCCGATGTGGACGTTCTTCTCGCCGAGCTCCCGGTCGGGGATCTGCGAGGTGACGGCCTGCGTCTTGGAGATCTTCTTGGACTCCAGGCGCTCGCGCTCGAGCATGTTCTTGAAGTCCATGTTGCCGCCGACGTTCAGCTGCATCGTGCGGTCCAGGATGACACCCCGGTCCTCGAACAGCTTCGCCATGACGCGGTGCGTGATGGTGGCGCCGACCTGCGACTTGATGTCGTCACCGACGATCGGGACACCGGCCTCGGTGAACTTGTCCGCCCACTCCTTGGTGCCGGCGATGAAGACCGGGAGGGCGTTGACGAAGGCGACCTTGGCGTCGATGGCGCACTGCGCGTAGAACTTCGCGGCGGCCTCGGAACCGACGGGGAGGTAGCAGACCAGAACGTCGACCTGCTTGTCCTTGAGGACCTGGACGATGTCGACCGGGGCCTCGGTGGACTCCTCGATGGTCTCGCGGTAGTACTTGCCGAGACCGTCGTGGGTGTGACCGCGCTGGACGGTGACGCCCGTGGTGGGCACGTCCGCGATCTTGATGGTGTTGTTCTCGCTCGCACCGATGGCGTCCGCGAGGTCGAGGCCGACCTTCTTGGCGTCCACGTCGAACGCGGCCACGAACTCCACGTCCTTGACGTGGTAGTCGCCGAACTGGACGTGCATCAGACCCGGCACCTTGCCGGCCGGGTCGGCGTCCTTGTAGTACTCGACGCCCTGCACCAGCGAGGCGGCGCAGTTTCCTACGCCGACGATGGCTACGCGAACCGAACCCATTCCGGTTGCTCCCTGTGTGTTCTCGACGAAGTCCTGCGGATGCAGGGCCTTCAGTTGGCGGTGTCCTCGGACGGATCCGGCCGGGTGCTGTCCCGATGCCGGGGCAGGCCGCCCGTCTCTCCTGATGTGTTGTCCTGCTGAGCGGAGCCGGTGGCCGGACCGGATCGCTGATCCCGTCCCGCCCGCTCGCTCTCGATGAGCTCGTTCAGCCAGCGCACTTCGCGCTCCACGGACTCCATGCCGTGCCGCTGCAGCTCAAGCGTGTAGTCGTCCAGGCGCTCGCGCGTACGGGCCAGGGAGGCGCGCATCTTCTCGAGGCGCTCCTCCAGCCGGCTGCGACGACCTTCCAGCACGCGCATCCGCACCTCGCGCTCCGTCTGCCCGAAAAAGGCGAAACGTGCCGCGAAGTGCTCGTCCTCCCAGGTGTCGGGACCGGTGTGGGAGAGCAGTTCTTCGAAGTGCTCCTTCCCTTCGGCCGTCAACCGGTAGACGATCTTGGCCCGGCGCCCTGCGAGTGAAGCGGCGAGAGCGTCCTCGGGAGCGCTGCCCGGTTCCTCGATCAACCAGCCGCTCGCGACCAGCGTCTTGAGGCAGGGGTAGAGGGTCCCGTAACTGAAGGCCCGGAAGATCCCCAGTGAGGTGTTGAGCCGCTTGCGCAGCTCGTACCCGTGCATCGGGGCCTCGCGAAGCAGACCGAGTACGGCGAATTCGAGGATGCCGGAGCGTCTGCTCAACCTTCGCCTCCTCTGCCGCCGCGGACCTTTATGCCGTGCTGATGTATCGACTCGATACATCCTGACGATAGAACGGTGGCGCTCCTGCGACAAGGGGGGCCATCGTGAACGGCGTCACATCGTCAATTCGTGGGAAGTAAGTTGCCTGATTTGGGGTGAACTTCGGCCCTAGGCTGGTTTTGACCGTGCGTAGTCTGTGCGGCATGCAGACCACCGGTGGCCGAGTGACGTCAGGGGGCGTCGGCGCGTATCGCGCCATCGGCATACCGGATGCACGGCGGACGAGCTCGTCGCAGGGCTGGTCCGTCTGTCGGGGGGACCGGAACTCACCAGTCGCTTTCAGGCGCACTCGCCTGCCCGAGGAGTAGTCGTTCGATGAGCGAGCACCGTCGCAAACCGCCGGAGTCGCAAGGCGGGGGCCGGGCCGCGGCCCGACGGGCTGCCCAGCAGCCGTCCGGCCGCCGCGCGGCCCCCGCCCGGGACTCGGCCACCGGGTCCACCTCCGGCTCGTACGACGAGCAGCGGTCGACGGGTGGGCGCGCCGAGGCACGGCGGGCCGCCCAGCGGGGCGGACGCAGACGAGCGGCCGAGCCCGGCGGCGGTGGTCCGGCGGGTCCGGGCGGGCGCCGCGGCGGAACGGGCCCGGGCAACCGGCGCCCCGGGAAGAAGCGGTTCATCGACTACCCGCGCTACAACAAGCACGGGTGGCGGCGCTGGGTGCCCTCGTGGAAGCTGGTCAGCGGGCTGAGCCTGGGTTTCCTCAGCACTCTGGTGATCGTGATCGGCATCGCCTACTGGATGGTGAGCGTCCCGAACGTGGCCCAGGCGGCCCAGGCCGAGAACAACGTCTACTACTGGGCCGACGGCTCCCAGATGGTCGCGACCGGTGGTGAGGTCAACCGCCAGATCATCGCGTACGAGAAGATCCCGGCCGCCATGCGGTACGCGGTGATCTCGGCGGAGAACAAGACCTTCGAGACCGACTCCGGAGTCGACCCCCAGGGCATCGCGCGCGCCCTGGTGAACATGGCCAAGGGCGGCCACACGCAGGGTGGCTCCACGATCACCCAGCAGTACGTGAAGAACGCCCGGCTGGACGACCAGTCGCAGACCCTGACCCGTAAGTTCAAAGAGCTCTTCATCTCCATCAAGGTCGGCGCGACCAAGAAGAAGAGCGAGATCATGGCGGGCTATCTGAACACCGCCTACTACGGGCGCGGTGCCTACGGCCTCCAGGCAGCGGCCCGCACGTACTACAGCAAGGACGCCCAGAACCTCGACCCCAGCCAGTGCGCGTTCCTCGCCTCGCTGCTCAAGGGCGCCACCTACTTCGACCCGGCCGGCGCCACCGAGATCGACCCGGCGGCGACCCCGCAGCAGAACACCAAGAACGCCATGAACCGGTGGGCCTGGATCCTGGACGAGGAGGTGAAGGACGGCCACCTCCCGGCGGCGGAGCGGGCCAAGTACAAGACCTTCCCGATGCCGGACAAGCCCAAGAAGAACGCACAGCTCAGCGGGCAGATCGGCTATCTGGTCAGCCTCTCCAAGGCGTACTTCGTCAACAACAACACCCAGGGCATCACCGCCGGTGACCTGGACCAGGGCGGCTACGAGATCCACACGACCTTCGACAAGAAGAAGGTCCAGGCGCTCGAAGACGTGGTGAAGAAGGTCCGCAAGAAGAACATCGACCCGAAGAAGCGCCCGACGAAGGACACCTTCGTCCAGTTCGGCGCGGCCTCGGTGGACACCAAGAGCGGAGCCATCAAGGCGCTCTACGGCGGTGAGGACGCCACCAAGCACTTCACCAACAACGCCGACCAGACCGGTGCGCAGGTCGGCTCGACCTTCAAGCCGTTCGTGCTGGCCGCCGCCATGGAGTACGGCAAGCGCGACCCCAAGGGTCCCAAGGACCAGGGCGAGTCGGAGCGGACGCCGGTCTCCCCGAAGAGCATCTACAGCGGCATGAACAAGCTGAAGATCAGGAACTACGACGGGAGTGTCTGGACCGACGCCAAGGGCGGGCAGTGGCTCCAGACCAACGACGGCAACGAGTCCTACAACCCCCCCAGCTACGGGATCGACCTGCGGTACGCGATGCAGGAGTCGGCGAACACGCCGTACGTCCAGCTCGGCATGGACGTCGGCACCGACAAGGTGAAGGACGTCGCCCTCGCGGCGGGTCTGCGCAAGGACAGCCTGGCCTCCTCCAGCGTGCCGTCGTTCTCCATCGGTACCTCCTCCCCCAGCGCCATCCGGATGGCCGGCGCCTACGCCACCTTCGCGACCAGCGGGATGCACCACGACCCGTACTCGGTCGAGAAGGTCAACAAGCGCGGCCGGGTCATCTACCAGCACGACGACAAGGCGACCCGCGCCTTCTCGGCGGCGATCGCGGACAACGTGACGGACGTCCTGAAGAACGTCGTGGAGAAGGGCACCGGAACCAACGCCCAGCTCAGCGGCCGTGACGTGGCGGGCAAGACGGGTACGACCGACGGCAACCGGTCCGCCTGGTTCGTCGGCTACACGCCGCAGCTGTCGACCGCGGTGAGCATGTACCGCCTGGACGACAACGAGACCAACAAGAAGCGCGAGTTCCTGAAGATGTTCGGGACCGGCGGCCAGGAGAAGATCCACGGTGCGTCGTTCCCGTCGACCATCTGGCACGACTACATGGAGCAGGCGCTGACCGGCGTCCCGGCCGTCGACTTCCCGACGCCCGAGCCGATCGGCGACAAGGTGTACGGCGGCGGCATGTCGCCCAGCCCGTCCCCCTCCCCGTCGCCGTCGGACTCGCCGTCGCCCTCCGGCAGCCCCTCGCCCACCCCGTCCCTGACGCCCTCGCCGACCCCGAAGCCCAGCAAGTCCTGCGGCAAGTGGGACTGGAACTGCGGCGGCCCCGGGGGCCCCGGCGGCTCCAACGCGGGCACGGACGCGGGAACCGATCAGGGCAGCACCAACGGCGACATCAGCGGCCCCAGCGGCAGCCCGTCTCCCAGTAAGTCCAAACCGGGCAACGGCAGCCAAGGGAACATCTTCGGAGGACCGACCGGCTAGCGGATCCGGCGGACGCCGCTGACGCCAGGGGCGATGTTTCACGTGAAACGGTGTTTCACGTGAAACATCGCCCCTCGGCATTTCCCCAGAGCTGTACGGCAGGATGTGCGGCATGACGAGCGAGACCAGTGCCCGCGCGTACGAGGACCGGCGTGTGAAGCCCGCCGAACCCGTCGTACGGCCCACGGAGCAGGATGAGGTCGCCGCGGCCGGCAGCGAGGTGCTGGGCGGCCCGATGGGCCGCTGGGCCTGGGGGGCGGGCCACTGGCTCACTCCCGTACGGGTCATCGCCCTCGTCGCCATCGGCATGTTCGCCCTCGGTATGGCGCAGAAGGCCCCCTGCTACGAATGGGCCTGGTTCCGGGGTGTGAACTCCCAGTACACCCACGCCTGCTACTCCGACATCCCGCACCTGTACGTGGGCCGGGGCTTCGCCGACGGGAAGATCCCCTACTTCGACCGGCTCTCCGGCGACATGGACTTCCTCGAATACCCGGTGCTGACCGGGCTGTTCATGGAGGTGGCCTCCTGGCCGGTCTCCTGGATGTCCGGCAGCAGCATGCAGCACCGCGAGCAGATCTACTGGATGGTCAACGCGGGCATGCTGATGGCCTGCACGGCCGTCATCGCCGTCTGTGTCGCGCGGACCCACCGCCGCCGCCCCTGGGACGCCCTGCTGGTCGCCCTGGCACCCGCATTCGCGCTCACCGCGACGATCAACTGGGACCTCTTCGCCATCGCGCTGACGGCCGCCGCCATGCTGATGTGGTCCCGCAGCCGCCCACTCGCCTTCGGCATCCTGATCGGACTCGCGACAGCCGCCAAGCTGTACCCCGTCCTGCTTCTCGGACCGCTGCTGTTCCTGTGCTGGCGGGCCGGGAAGTGGCGGGAGTACGGAGTGGCACTGTTCGGAGCCGCGGCCGCGTGGCTGGCCGTGAACGTGCCGGTGATGCTGCTCGCCCCCGAGGGCTGGAAGAAGTTCTACACGTTCAGCCAGGAGCGGTCCGTGGACTTCGGCTCCTTCTGGCTGATCATCTCGCAGCGCACCGGCAAGTCCCTGGACGTCGACCTGGTGAACAACCTGGCGACGCTGCTGATGGTGCTGCTGTGTGTGGGCATCGCGGCGCTGACGCTGACCGCGCCGCGCCGGCCGCGCTTCGCCCAGCTCGCCTTCCTGGTCGTCGCCGCGTTCATCCTGACCAACAAGGTCTACTCGCCGCAGTACGTGCTCTGGCTGGTCCCGCTGGCCGCGCTGGCCAGGCCGCGCTGGCGGGACTTCCTGATCTGGCAGGCCGGGGAGGTCGTCTACTTCCTCGGGATCTGGATGTACCTGGCGTACACGATGAGCGGCGAGAAGCACCAGGGGCTGCCGCCGGAGGGCTATCAGCTGGCCATCGCCGCCCATCTGCTGACGACGCTCTATCTGTGTGCGGTGATCGTGCGCGACATCCTGATGCCCGAGCGGGACGTCGTACGGCGCGACGGCGCGGACGACCCGTCCGGCGGGGTGCTCGACGGGGCCGGGGACGTGTTCGTCCTGGGGCAGGCGGCGCATCCGCCCCGGCACGCGGCCCACCTGGTGGAGGGCCCGCGGGTGGAGTGGGGCACGGGGCAGCCGGGCGCCTGAGCACGCCGGATCGACGCGAAGGGCCCCCGCCGGTGGCGGGGGCCCTTCGTCACATCCGGATGCAGACTGCTCTCGTCTAGCGGTCGACCAGACGGTCGAACTGCGTCGTGGTGTGCCGCAGATGGGCCACCAGCTCGTCGCCCACGCGCGGCTCCTGGGAGTCGGACGGGACGAAGAGGATCGACACCTGCATGTGCGGCGGTTCGGCGAACCAGCGCTGCTTGCCGTCCCAGACGAAGGGCGACAGATTGCGGTTGACGGTCGCCAGACCGGCCCGGGCGACGCCCTTGGCACGCGGCATCACCCCGTGCAGCGCCTTGGGGGCCTCGAGCCCGACGCCGTGCGAGGTGCCGCCGGCGACGACGACCAGCCAGCCGTCGGAGGCGGCCTTCTGCTGGCGGTAGCCGAAACGATCACCCTTCGCGACCCGGGTGACGTCCAGGACCGCACCCCGGTACTCGGTCGCCTCGTGGTCGCCGAGCCACAGCCGCGTGCCGATACGGGCGCGGAAGCGGGTCTGCGGGAACTGCTGCTGCAGCCGCGCCTGCTCCTCGGCCCGCAGATGGCTGACGAACATGGTGTGCAGCGGCAACCGGGCCGCGCGCAGCCGGTCCATCCACGCGATGACCTCCTCGACCGCGTCCGAGCCGTCGGTGCGGTCGAGGGGGAGGTGCAGGGCGAAGCCCTCCAGGCGCACGTCGTCGATGGCGGAGTGGAGCAGGCCGAGCTCCTCCTCCTTGATGCCGTGGCGCTTCATCGAGCTCATGCACTCGATGACCACACGGGCGCCCACCAGGGCGTGCACCCCGTCCACGGACGACACGGAGCGGATGACGCGGTCCGGCAGCGGCACCGGCTCCTCGCTCCGCCGGAACGGCGTGAGCACCAGCAGGTCGCCGCCGAACCAGTCCTTGATGCGGGCGGCCTCATAGGTGGTGCCGACCGCCAGGACGTCCGAGCCGAACCGGTTCACCTCCTCGGCCAGCCGCTCGTGGCCGAAGCCGTAGCCGTTGCCCTTGCAGACCGGGACGATGCCCGGGAACTGGTCGACCACGGACTTCTGGTGCGCCCGCCAGCGAGCGGTGTCGACGTACAGGGAGAGCGCCATGGCCGGATCCGGAACCTTTCTGGTGGCTGCGGTGTATCAGAGGTATGAGAGACGAGATTACGCAACCATCAGCGCCGCGACATGTAGATGTCGAGGGCCTTGTGCAGCAGCTTGTTCAGCGGGAAGTCCCACTCACCGACGTACTCGACGGCCTCGCCGCCGGTGCCCACCTTGAACTGGATGAGACCGAAGAGGTGGTCGGTCTCATCGAGCGAGTCGGAGATGCCGCGCAGGTCGTAGACGGTCGCGCCCATGGCGTACGCATCGCGCAGCATCCGCCACTGCATCGCGTTCGAGGGCCGGACCTCACGGCCGATGTTGTCGGAGGCGCCGTAGGAGTACCAGACGTGCCCGCCCACGACGAGCATCGTCGCCGCCGACAGGTTCACGCCGTTGTGCCGCGCGAAATACAGCCGCATCCGGTTGGGGTCCTCGTTGTTGAGGACGGTCCACATGCGCTGGAAGTACGAGAGCGGGCGCGGCCGGAAGTGGTCACGGACGGCAGTGATCTCGTACAGCCGCTGCCACTCCTCAAGGTCGTGGTAGCCACCCTGGACGACCTCGACGCCGGCCTTCTCGGCCTTCTTGATGTTGCGGCGCCACAGCTGGTTGAAGCCCTTGAGGACGTCGTCGAGCGAGCGGTTGGCGAGCGGCACCTGGAAGACATAGCGCGGCTGCACATCGCCGAAGCCCGCGCCGCCGTCCTCACCCTGCTGCCAGCCCATCTTCCGCAGCCGGTCGGCGACTTCGAAGGCACGCGGCTCGATGTGGGTGGCCTCGACGTCCCGCAGACGCTTGACGTCCGGGTCCTGGATGCCGGACTTGATGGCGGCCGAGTCCCAGCGCCGGATGACGACGGGCGGCCCCATCTTCACCGAGAATGCGCCCTGGTGCTTGAGGTGCGCCAGCATCGGCTGGAGCCAGTCGTCGAGGTTCGGGGCGTACCAGTTGATGACCGGGCCCTCGGGCAGGTACGCGAGATACCGCTTGATCTTCGGCAGCTGCCGGTAGAGCACCAGACCCGCGCCGACCATCTGGCCGCTCTTGTCGAACCAACCGAGGTTCTCCGAGCGCCACTCGGTCTTCACCTCAGCCCACGCCGGGACCTGGCAGTGGCTCGCCGCGGGCAGGCTCTGGATGTACGCCAGATGCTGCTCTCGGCTGATGGTCCTCAGGGTCAGGCTCATGCGGGGCGCTCCTCGGCAGGTGTGTCCCCATGGGTACAGGGGCTCCGGCTCTCGCGCCGAAGCCTACTGCGCCCGGGGAGCGCCCCGGATGGCCGTACGGGCCCTGGGTCGGTGCGGGCTGCTCTCAGCCGCCGACGACACCGCCGAAGAGGCCGCCGTGTGCCATGCCCAGGAAGAAGCCGACCGCGGAGGCGCCGAGCCCGAGGATCAGCAGGAACCGCTCGCGGGTCGTCTCCGAGATGAACTGTCCGTACGCCCCGGTGAGGATTCCGACGAGGCCCGCCCACGAGCTGAGCAGATGCAGGTTGTGGAAGAACGCGGTGATGAAGGCCAGTGCGCCGAGGACGACGGTCACCGCCATGAAGGCGTCCTGGAGGGGGTGGGGCTTGCCGTCGGTGGCGAAGAGGGAGACGACGGACGAGTTCGATCGCATTGCCTGTGCCATGGGGCACCTCCTGGCGGAAGCGGAACGCGGCGAAGGGTAGCGCCGCGCACACCCGATGTGTACAGATTGTGCCCCCTGACCGCCGGATTTCAACCGGAAGCGGGTGTGCAGGTACTCTGTACGGTCTGCACCGGTGTCTGCCCTGGCCAGGACGCGGTCCCCCTCCCTCGGAGCGGGATTGTCAGTGGCGGCGGATACCGTTGCGTACGCATCACGACCCTCCTGCCACGGAACGACCGTGGCCGCTGAGTCCAAAGGAGGTGGGTTCCACATGCGTCACTACGAGGTGATGGTCATCCTCGACCCCGATCTGGAGGAGCGCGCTGTCTCCCCCCTGATCGAGAACTTCCTCTCCGTCGTCCGTGAGGGCAACGGAAAGGTCGAGAAGGTCGACACCTGGGGCCGTCGTCGTCTCTCCTACGAGATCAAGAAGAAGCCCGAGGGCATCTACACGGTCATCGACCTCCAGGCCGAGCCTGCGGTCGTCAAGGAGCTCGACCGTCAGATGAACCTGAACGAGTCGGTCCTCCGGACCAAGGTCCTCCGTCCCGAGACCCACTGAGCTTCCGCTCAGAAGTCTTCGGGTTCCGAGTAGCAACACAGCAGCCAGCAGCAATCCCCGCCGAGAGGTTCACCCATGGCAGGCGAGACCGTCATCACGGTCGTCGGCAATCTCGTCGACGACCCCGAGCTGCGCTTCACCCCGTCCGGTGCGGCCGTCGCGAAGTTCCGTATCGCGTCGACTCCCCGCACCTTCGACCGTCAGACCAATGAGTGGAAGGACGGCGAGAGCCTGTTCCTGACCTGCTCGGTCTGGCGTCAGGCGGCGGAGAACGTCGCCGAGTCGCTTCAGCGAGGCATGCGCGTCATCGTGCAGGGCCGGTTGAAGCAGCGGTCCTACGAGGACCGCGAGGGCGTCAAGCGCACGGTCTACGAGCTGGACGTCGACGAGGTCGGCCCCAGCCTCAAGAGCGCCACGGCCAAGGTCACCAAGACCACCGGTCGAGGCGGCCAGGGTGGTTACGGCGGCGGTGGCCAGCAGCAGGGCGGCGGCAGCTGGGGCGGAGCCCCCAGCGGTGGTCCCCAGGGCGGCGGCGCTCCCGCCGACGACCCCTGGGCCTCCAGCGCGCCGGCCGGCGGTGGCCAGCAGCAGGGTGGCGGCGGTGGCGGCTGGGGCGGAAGCTCCGGCGGCTCCGGCGGCGGCTACTCGGACGAGCCGCCCTTCTAGGGCAGCCCGTACCCCCACTTCTTGATCACACAGGAGAAACACCATGGCGAAGCCGCCTGTGCGCAAGCCTAAGAAGAAGGTCTGCGCTTTCTGCAAGGACAAGACCGCTTACGTGGACTACAAGGACACGAACATGCTGCGGAAGTTCATTTCCGACCGCGGCAAGATCCGTGCCCGCCGCGTGACCGGCAACTGCACGCAGCACCAGCGTGACGTCGCCACGGCCGTCAAGAACAGCCGTGAGATGGCGCTGCTGCCCTACACGTCCACCGCGCGATAAGGGAAGGGTGACCGAAAAATGAAAATCATCCTCACCCACGAGGTCTCTGGCCTCGGTGCCGCTGGCGACGTCGTCGACGTCAAGGACGGCTACGCTCGCAACTACCTGGTCCCGCGTGGTTTCGCGATCCGCTGGACCAAGGGCGGCGAGAAGGACGTCGAGCAGATCCGTCGTGCTCGCAAGATCCACGAGATCGCCACCATCGAGCAGGCCAACGAGATCAAGGCCCGCCTCGAGGGCGTGAAGGTGCGTCTGGCCGTTCGCTCCGGCGACGCCGGCCGTCTCTTCGGCTCCGTCACCCAGGCCGACGTCGCTGCGGCGATCAAGGCTGCCGGTGGCCCGGACGTGGACAAGCGTCGCGTCGAGCTCGGCTCGCCGATCAAGACCCTGGGCGCGCACCAGGTGTCCGTGCGTCTGCACGCCGAGGTTGCCGCGAAGGTTGGCGTCGAGGTCGTCGCCGCCTAAGGGCAGAGCTCAGCAGAGCATAAGAAGGGCCGCATCCTCTGGGGTGCGGCCCTTCGCCGTTGTCGGAGGGGGCGCGAGCGCGATGTTTCACGTGAAACAGCCCGCTCGCTTGGGCTGGCGCTGCGTTTCACGTGAAACATCGTGCCCGCCGCGCCCACGCGGGGCCCGGCCCTCCGTGCGGTATCAGCGCGTCGCGCCCGTCACCAGCCAGCGGCCCGAGCGGGCCCGGAGCCATAGCGTCAGCATCCGGACGGTCATCATCAGCGCCATCGCCCACCACAGGGCGGTGAGTCCGCCGCCGAGCGTCGGGACCAGCAGCGCCACGGGAGCGAAGCAGGCGAGGGTCACCAGCATGGCCCCCGCCAGATAGGGGCCGTCGCCCGCGCCCATGAGCACTCCGTCGAGGACGAAGACGACGCCCGCGATCGGCTGGGAAAGGGCGACGACGAGGAGAGCGGGCAGCAGGGTGTCCTGGACCGTGTGGTCGCCGGTGAAGAGCGGGATGAACAGCGGCCTGGCGACGGCCACGAGCAGGCCGAGCACCACGCCCGCCGCGATGCCCCACTCCACCATGCGCCGGCACGCCTGGCGGGCGCACTCCGTGTCCTCGGCCCCCAGATAGCGGCCGATGATGGCCTGCCCGGCGATGGCTATGGCGTCCAGGGCGAACGCCAGCAGGCTCCACAGGGACAGGATGATCTGGTGGGCGGCGATATCGGCATCGCCGAGACGGGCGGCGACGGCGGTGGCGATCATCAGGACGGCACGCAGGGAGAGCGTACGGACCAGCAGAGGAACCCCCGCCTGGGCGCTGGCGCGGATACCCGCCGCGTCGGGGCGCAGTGAGGCGCCGTGCCGCCGGGCTCCCCGTACGACCACCGAGAGGTAGACGGCAGCCATGGCCACCTGGGCGATGACGGTGCCCCAGGCGGATCCTGCGATGCCGAGGTCCGCTCCGTAAACGAGCCCGACGTTCAGTGCCGCGTTCAGGGCGAAGCCGCCGATGGCGACATAGAGCGGGGTTCTCGTGTCCTGGAGGCCGCGCAGGATGCCGGTGGCCGCGAGCACCATCAGCATGGCGGGGATGCCCAGCGCGGAGATACGCAGATAGGTGACGGCGTAGGGGGCAGCGGTGTCCGAGGCGCCGAAGAGGTCGATGAACCAGGGGGCCGCGGGCAGGACGACGGCTATGACGGCTGCGCCGAGGAGCAGGGCGAGCCAGACGCCGTCCATGCCCCTGGCGTATGGCTTCCTGAAGATCTCCGGCGCCGACGCGGCGGGCCACGGCGGCTGTGGTGGCGTAGGCGAGGAAGACGAAGACGCTCACGGCGGTGGTGAGGAGGGCCGCCGCGATGCCCAGGCCGGCCAGTTGCGGGGTGCCGAGGTGGCCGACGATCGCACTGTCGGCCATGACGAAGAGCGGCTCGGCGACCAGAGCGCCGAAGGCGGGGACGGCGAGCGAGACGATCTCGCGGTCGTGTCGGCGCCGGGTGTTCCTCGGTGCCACTGGGGCCTGTGTCATGAACTCAATCTAATCTTCCACAGGTAAGAGATGCAATGCATTAGTGATCCTTACCTTGGAACCGGAGTGCGGTTCTGCTGTGCGCCGTTTGTCGTGATCTTGGGCCAGCCGGGAAAGTTTTTCTCCCCCACAGCCAGTGGATGGAAAAGCCGCAGGTCAGGGTGGCGTTAGTGGGGCGGCTATGACTTTGTCCACAGTGCTGTCCCCCGGTCCGTGCACAGGTTCTGCGGGGTTCTCCACAGCATCTGGTCCGTCGTCCACATGGCCTGTGGATAACCAGATTGGCTGACGGTGCCGACGGGCCTAACGTGGACCGGCGCCCGACGCGCCGGAACCGGAGTCGGGCCTCTCGTTTTGTCAGTGTCGTGCCGTAGAAAGAGTGGCACGGCTAGGTCCGCGGAGCGGACGGGAGGAGGTGGCCCGGTGAGCATTCCCGAGCCCTTGGACGACCCCTGGGCCGACAGCGGTCCGGGTGACCGTCTGCCCGTCTCCCGACCCCGCCGCGCCGAGGGGCGGGGCCGCGGCCGCGACGACCAGCACGACCGGGGCAGCGAGAGCGAGTCCTGGGACGGCGGCGGCTCGTCGGGCTTCGAGCGGGTCCCTCCGCAGGACATCGACGCCGAGCAGTCCGTCCTCGGCGGCATGCTGCTCTCCAAGGACGCCATCGCGGACGTCGTGGAGATCATCAAGGGCCATGACTTCTACCGGCCGGCGCACGAGACCGTCTACACGGCGATCCTCGACCTGTACGCGAAGGGCGAGCCGGCCGACCCGATCACCGTGGCGGCCGAGCTGGTCAAGCGGGGCGAGATCACCCGCGTCGGGGGCGCCTCGTATCTGCACACCCTGGTCCAGTCGGTGCCGACCGCGGCCAACGCGTCGTACTACGCGGAGATCGTCCACGAGCGGGCGGTGCTCCGCCGCCTGGTCGAGGCGGGCACCAAGATCACGCAGATGGGATACGCGGCGGACGGCGACGTCGACGAGATCGTCAACTCCGCCCAGGCCGAGATCTACGCGGTCACCGAGCAGCGCACCAGCGAGGACTACCTCCCGCTCGGCGACATCATGGAGGGCGCGCTCGACGAGATCGAGGCGATCGGCTCGCGCAGCGGCGAGATGACGGGTGTGCCGACCGGCTTCACCGACTTCGACTCGCTCACCAACGGCCTGCACCCGGGCCAGATGATCGTCATCGCGGCCCGTCCCGCCATGGGTAAGTCCACGCTGGCGCTGGACTTCGCCCGGGCCTGTTCCATCAAGCACAACCTGCCCAGCGTGATCTTCTCCCTCGAAATGGGCCGCAACGAGATCGCGATGCGTCTCCTGTCGGCCGAGGCCCGGGTCGCGCTGCACCACATGCGCTCCGGCACCATGACCGACGAGGACTGGACCCGCCTCGCCCGCCGGATGCCGGATGTCTCCCAGGCCCCGCTGTACATCGACGACTCCCCGAACCTGTCGATGATGGAGATCCGCGCCAAGTGCCGTCGGCTCAAGCAGCGCAACGACCTCAAGCTCGTCGTCATCGACTACCTCCAGCTGATGCAGTCCGGTGGCTCCAAGCGCGCCGAGAGCCGCCAGCAGGAGGTCTCGGACATGTCGCGAAACCTCAAGCTGCTCGCCAAGGAGCTGGAGCTCCCCGTCATCGCGCTGTCCCAGCTGAACCGTGGCCCCGAGCAGCGCACCGACAAGAAGCCGATGGTCTCCGACCTGCGTGAGTCCGGCTCCATCGAGCAGGACGCGGACATGGTCATCCTGCTGCACCGTGAGGACGCGTACGAGAAGGAGTCGCCGCGCGCGGGCGAGGCGGACCTGATCGTGGCCAAGCACCGTAACGGCCCCACGGCCACGATCACCGTGGCCTTCCAGGGCCACTACTCGCGCTTCGTGGACATGGCGCAGACCTGATCCGTCCCTGGCATGCGCGGGCCGGAGCCTGTGGCCCACGCCGGCTCACGCGTGTCGGCCGCGAAAACCGTTCGACGGCTGTGGGGCACGGGGATACACCTGGGCCATGACCTCATCCCCGTATGTACCGATCACCCCGCCGATGACCACGGCCCCGGCCGACCTGCTGCCCAGTACCGAACGCGCGCTGATCCACCGCCTCGCCGTCGCCCAGTCCGAGGGGAGGCTGCCTTCGCTGGTCGCCGCGGTGGTCCGCGAGGGCCGGATCGTCTGGACGGGCTCGCGCACTTCGGTCGAGGGCCACGGGCCGGACGCCGACGTCCAGTACCGCATCGGCTCGATCACCAAGACCTTCACCGCCGTACTGGTCATGCGACTGCGGGACGAGGGTCTGCTGGACCTCGAAGACCCGCTGGAGAAGCATCTGCCCGGTACTGGCGTCGGCGAGGTCACGATCGCCCAACTCCTCAGTCACAGCGCGGGGTTGGCGGCCGAGACACCCGCGCCCTGGTGGGAGCGGAGCTCGGCGGCGCTTCGCCCGGAGCTCTCGGACGTGCTGGGCGAGAACCCGCTGCTGCACCCGGTCGGCAGGCTGCACCACTACTCCAACCCTGGATACACGCTGCTCGGTTCGCTGGTCGCGGCGGTACGGGGGGTCTCCTGGGAGGAGGCCCTGCAGAGCGAGATCCTCGATCCGCTGGGGCTGACGAGGACCAGCTGCCGGCCGGTCGCCCCGCACGCCGGCGGCTGGGCCGTGCACCCCTGGGCCGACGCCCTGCTTCCCGAGCCGTCCGAGGACCTGGGGATCATGGCCCCGGCGGGCCAGCTCTGGTCGACCGCCGCCGACCTCTGCCGCTTCGCCGCCTTCCTCGCGGTGGGAGACGACCGGGTGCTGAGCGCCGCGAGCGTACGGGAGATGCGCACGCCGTCCGCCCCGCCCGAGGCGGGGGACTGGCACAGCGGCTACGGACTCGGTCTCCAGGTGACCCGCCAGGGCGACCGCCGCACGCTCACCGGGCACACCGGCTCCCTGCCCGGATTCGTGGCCGGTCTGTGGATCAGCGTCGAGGACGGCGTCGGGGCGGTCGCCCTCGCCAACTCCACCACGGGTGCGGCCGCCACAATCGCCGCCGATCTCATTCGGATCGTCGTCGATGCCGAGCCGAAGCTGCCCGCGCCGTGGCGGCCCCTGTCCGAGGTCGATCCGGCGCTCCTTGAGCTCACCGGGCCCTGGTACTGGGGGACTTACTCCTACGGCCTGCGGCTGAACTCCGACGGCTCGGTGGCGCTGGAGCCGCTGCGCGGCCCCGGTCGCGCGGCGAAGTTCGAGGCCCGGACGGACGGCAGCTGGATCGGGCTCGACGGCTATTACCAGGGCGAGATCCTGCGAGCTGTGCGCCGACCGGACGGTTCGGTGAGCCATCTCGACCTCGGGTCGTTCGTCTTCACCCGGGAGCCATACGGGCCGGCCGAGGCGGTCCCCGGAGGCGTCGACCCCGAAGGCTGGCGCGGGGTCTGATGTTTCACGTGAAACACGGCCTGTTCTACGGTCTGGTTTCACGTGAAACGCGACCCACGAGCCCCCGGGGTACGCGGCGAGTGACCGGCCCGGAGGGTCAGAGGGTCTTTTTGAAGCCCAGATGGGACGCCTCGAAGCCCAACCGCTCATAGAAGCGGTGGGCGTCGATCCGGGTGGCGTCCGACGTCAGCTGGACCAACTGGCAGCCTTGGCGCCCGGATTCCTCGACGGCCCACTCGATGAGCCGGGTGCCGAGGCCACTGCCTCGCTCATCGGCGTGGATGCGTACGCCTTCGATGATCGAGCGGGTGGCACCGCGCCGGGAGAGCCCGGGAATGACGGTCAGCTGGAGCGTGCCGACGACCTGGTCGCCGCGGACGGCGACGACCAGGTGCTGATGGGGATCCTCGGCCAGCCGCTGGAAGGCGGCGAGGTACGGGGCGAGGTCGTCCGGCGACTCCCGCTGGGCGCCCAGCGGGTCATCGGCGAGCATCGCCACGATCGCCGGGATGTCCTGCGGCGCGGCCGCTCGTATCTCAAGATCGCTCATGGCCCGGAGACTACGCCGGGGGAGCGCTACGCAGGGACGCGGAGTTCCTCGACGGCCCGGACCAGCGGGGCGAGCTCCGGGTTCCGTGCGGCCTCGTCGAGCGCCTCGCGCAGTGCGCGGTCGTTGGTGGGCCGGGCCTCGGCGAGCAGGGCCTGCCCGGACTCCGTCACGTCCGTGTAGATCCCGCGCCGGTCGGTGTCGCAGAGATAGCGGGTCAGCAGACCGCGGTCCTCCAGGCGGGTGACCAGGCGGGTGGTGGCCGACTGGCTGAGCACGACGGCGTCGGCGACCTGCTTCATCTGCAGATGTCCGCCCGGACCGCTGTGCTGGCGGCTGAGGACGTCCAGCAGCGAGTACTCGCGCACGCTCAGCTCGTGCCCCGACTGCAGGGCCCGCTCGATATGGGCCTCGATCTTCCCGTGCAGCAGCGAGAGGGCGCACCAGCCCTGGGAGAGGGCGGTGAGTGCGGGGTCCGTCGCGGTCATGCGTCTGTCCTCCGTCCGGAGCGGCTTGAGACCAGGATAGGTCACGAGTGCAATAGCCCGCGTTTGCAATTAACCCGCGTCTGCAATTATTGTGGACGCTCGTAAGGCGCTCGTGCAATCTCCTGGAAGGGTGAGAACCCCATGCCACTCGCGCTCCTAGCCCTGGCCATCGGGGCGTTCGGTATCGGCACCACCGAATTCGTGATCATGGGTCTGCTCCCGGAGGTGGCCGACACCTTCGACGTGACCATCCCCATGGCCGGCTACCTGGTGACCGGATACGCGCTCGGTGTGGTGCTCGGCGCCCCGCTGATGACGGTCCTGGGCACCCGGATCTCCCGCAAGCGCATGCTGATGCTGCTGATGGGCTTCTTCATCGTCGGCAACGTGCTCTCCGCCGTCGCCCCCGTCTTCGGGCTGATGCTCGCCGGACGGATCGTCGCCTCCCTGGCGCACGGCGCGTTCTTCGGCATCGGCTCGGTCGTCGCGGCCGATCTGGTCGCCCCCGAGAAGAAGGCCGGAGCCATCGCGATGATGTTCACCGGCCTCACCGTCGCCAATGTCGTCGGCGTCCCGCTGGGCACCCTGGTCGGCCAGCAGATCGGCTGGCGCACCACGTTCTTCGTCGTGGCCGCACTCGGTGTGGTCGGGCTGCTGGGCGTCGCCAAGCTTGTCCCCGACATGCCCAGGGCCGAGGGCGTCCGGCTGCGGCACGAGATCGCCGCGTTCCGCAACGTGCAGGTGCTGCTCGCCATGGCGATGACCGTGCTCGGCTTCGGCGGCGTCTTCGCCGCGATCACCTACATCACGCCGATGATGACCCATGTCACGGGCTACGCCGACGGCTCCGTCACCTGGCTGCTCGTCCTCTTCGGACTCGGCATGGTCGTCGGGAACCTGATCGGCGGCCGGTTCGCGGACCGGGCCCTGATGCCGATGCTCTACACGTCGCTGAGCGGCCTCGCCGTCGTCCTGGCCCTGTTCACCCTCACCGCCCATGACAAGACCGCCTCGGCCGTCACCGTCTTCCTGATCGGCGCGCTCGGCTTCGCGACCGTGCCACCGCTCCAGAAGCGCGTGCTCGACCAGGCCGCGGGCGCCCCCACCCTGGCCTCCGCCATGAACATCGGCGCCTTCAACCTCGGCAACGCGCTCTCCGCCTGGCTCGGCGGGCTCGTCATCGCCGCTGGCCTCGGCTACACCGCCCCGAACTGGGTCGGCGCCGCGCTCGCCGCCTCGGCTGTCGTCCTCGCCGTCGTCTCCAGCGCGCTGGAGAGGCGTACGGGGACGGACAGCCGGATCGTCACGGGCGCTGCGCCCGAGCCCGCCCGCGCCACCGCGGCGCACCACTGACCACCCGAACCACTCCGGTCACCCTGACCGGCCGCTCTGACCCACCAAGGAGTTCACCCCTCATGAGCACCACCACCGCTGTCGCCCCGCTCACCATCCAGGACGCCGAAGCCCTCGTGGAGGCCGCCCGGGCCGCGGCCGAGCATGCCGGGGCCACGGTAGCCGTCACCGTCCTCGACGCGGGCGGCCATCTGCTGGCCTTCCGTCGCGACGACCGCGCCGTACTGATCGCGGGCGAGACCAGCACGCGCAAGGCGTACACCGCCCTCCAGCTCGGCGCCCCGACCGCCGACCTCGTCGACGCGGTCCAGCCCGGCGGGCCCTTCCACACCCTGCCGACCGCGCTCGACCGGCCGCTGCTCTTCATCGCGGGCGGCGTCCCGGTCCACCGTGACGGCCGGCTGGTCGGAGCGATCGGCGTGGGCGGCGGCTCCCCCGAGCAGGACCATGGCTTCGCCACGGAGGCCGTCCAGCGCCTCGTCTGAACCATGGGCATGCCTCGACGCCGTACGGCAGGCCACAGTTCCGCCGTACGGTCGGCAGGCTCAGCCCGCGGCGACCGTCAGCGGGGCGAAGCGGCGGGTCCAGTCACCGGGCAGGCCCGGGATGGCGCGGGTCATGACGGCGTTGAAGGCGATCGGTTCCAGACCGCTCGCCTTCAGCCAGTCGAGCAGCTCCTCGTGGCGTACGTCGATGTCGGTGCGCAGCGGGCGGTCCGTACCCGCGGCGAGCGAGGCCACCAGGGCCTTCGCGGTCTCGGTGTCGCGCGCCACCAGCGGGCCCACGACATGGGTCTCCATGTTCGGCCAGGCCGCCGCGTAGCCGATGAGGCCCCCCGAGTCCTCAGCGACGCGCAGCTGGTCCGCGAAGGCCGGCAGCCGGGTGATCACATGCGTGCGGTCACGGCCGAAGACCTCGGCGTCCAATCGCAGCAGGGCGGGCAGGTCCTCGGCGGTCGCCGGGCGGGTCGCCACGGTGGGCGCGGGGCCCGAAGGGCGGAAGTGGCCACGGATCATCTCCGCGCGGCCGGTGGTCTCGAAGCCCAGCTGCTCGTAGAGCGGCTGCCCGTAGGGCGTGGCGTGCAGCGTGACGGGCCGCTCGCCCAGCTCCGCCAGGACGTGCCGCATCAGCCGCCGGCCCACGCCCTGCCGCGCGTACTTCTCGGCCACCAGCACCATGCCGATCGCGGCCAGATCCTCGTACGAGGTGACTACGCAGGCCGTGACCAGCCCTTTCCCGTCCGGGTCATCGACTCCATAGCCCTTTCCCGCTGTGAGGAGCAGGCCCCACTTGTGCTCCTCGCGCGGCCAGCCGCGGTTTTCGGAGAGGTCGGCGCAGGAAACGAGGTCGTCAATGGTCAGACGGCGGATCGGGAGCTCGTCGAGCGGTGAGGGCATGGAGATCAGGCTGTCCGATGAACCCGTACCGCGTCCACCGTTTTCCGGATACAGCACGTTGCTTTCGGCCACGCTCTGTCAGTCTTCGCCCGGATGTTTCACGTGAAACAGGGAACGGCACGGCCAAAGCGCTGTTTCACGTGAAACATGGAAGCCCTGGACGCCCACGGAACCGGCGGGTGCCCGACGCTCCGGCATGGCCACGGGTACTAGCCTCGGCGTACATGGCGAGACTTCATCTCTTCGACCTCGACGGGACCCTCATCAGGGGCTCCGCAGCGCCGGTCGAGATATCCCGGCAGCTCGGGCTGCTGGAGGAGGTCGGCGAGCTGGAGCGGGAGCTCTCCGCCGGTCTGATCGGACCGCCCGAGTACGCGGTCCGGGTCCACCGGCTCTGGTCGGGGCTGACGCGGGAGCATGTGACGGCCGCCTTCGTCTCGGCCCCCTGGCTCGCCGGGATCCAGGAGGTGTGGCGGGAGATCCGGGAGGGCGGTGACTACTGCGCGGTGATCTCGCTCTCGCCGTCGTTCTTCGTCGAGCGGCTGCTGGAGTGGGGAGCCCACGCCGCGCACGGCTCCGTCTTCCCCGAAGTGCCCTTCACCCGGCCCGTCGACCCGGCGGGGATCCTCAGCTCCGCCGCCAAGGTCACGGTCGCCGAGCGGCTGCGCGCCGAGTTCGGGGTGAGCCGGGCGGACTGTGTCGCCTACGGAGATTCCCTGTCTGACGTGGACCTTTTCGCCGCGGTGCCCGTCTCGGTCGCCGTCAACGCCGACCGTCATCTCGCCGGAAAGGCCACCCACACCTACTCCGGGGGCGACCTCCGTGAGGCCTACGCGCTGGCACAGATCAGACGAGCCTAGGGGAATGCGGGTTCGGATACCCGGGATTCCTGCGATTTGTCCTCGCGGGGCCGCGGAACCTGACATGCTCCGATACGGGAGGGACGGGACTCCCGGACGTCGGTAACTGCGGCCAGAAGTTCGAGGCGAGACAAAGGGATGAACGCTCCGACCAACACGTCGACCGACGCTGTGCTGATACGCCGCACACTCGCGGAGATCGCACCGTTAGCGGACAAGGTCACGTCGTACTTCTACGCACTGCTTTTCCTGGGCGATCCGGAGCTGCGCACGCTCTTTCCGGCAGCCATGGACACCCAGCGGGACCGGTTGCTCAAGGCGCTGCTCACAGCGGCCGAGCAGTTGGAGAACACCGCCGCACTCACTGAATATCTTCGCCAACTGGGCCGGGGCCACCGTAAGTACGGGACCCGGCCCGAGCACTACCCGGGCGTCGGCGAGGCCCTCATCGGGGCGCTGAGCCGGTACGCCGTGAAGACGTGGGACGAGCCCACACAGGCCGCCTGGGTCCGGGCGTACACGACGATGTCGCAGATCATGATCGACGCGGCCGACGAGGACGAGCGGCGCCAACCGGCCTGGTGGTACGCCGAGGTCGTCTCGCACGATCTGCGGACCCCGGACATCGCGGTGGTCACGCTCCGCCCCGACCAGCCGTACCCCTTTCTGGCCGGGCAGTACACGACGCTGGAGACGCCCTGGTGGCCCAGGGTCTGGCGGCACTACTCGCTGGCCTCCGCGCCCCGGTCCGACGGACTGCTGTCGCTGCACGTCAAGGCGGTGCCGGCCGGCTGGGTCTCGGGCGCGCTGGTCCACCGCGCCCGCCCCGGGGACACCCTGCGCCTGGGGGCGCCCGCCGGGTCGATGGTGGTCGACCACTCCACGGACAACGGGCTGCTGTGTCTGGGCGGCGGCACCGGCATAGCGCCCATCAAGGCGCTGGTCGAGGACGTCGCCCGGTACGGCGAGCGGCGGCCCGTCGAGGTGTTCTACGGCGCCCGCAGCAACCACGACCTCTATGACATCGACACCCTGATGCGGCTCCAGCAGGCGCACTCCTGGCTGTCGGTGCGGCCGGTGGTCTCGGGCGGCCCCGGCCGGGGGCTGGGCGGGCGCCTGCCGGACGCGGTGCGTGAGTACGGGCCGTGGAACTCCTACGACGCCTATGTCTCCGGGCCGCCCGGGATGATCCGCAGCGGGGTGACCACCCTGCGGGACATCGGGATCCCCTCCGACCGCATCCGGCATGACTCCGTGGAGGAGCTCGTCGCGGCGAACGGCTGAGGCCGCACGCCGACGGTCACGCGCCCGGCGGGGGATCAGCCCAGGTCGGGCGCGTGCATCGCGCGGACACCCTCGATGTTGCCGTCGAGGTAGTGCCGCAGCGACAGCGGCACGAGGTGGACGGAGGCGATACCCACGCGGGTGAAGGGGATCCTGACGATCTCGTACTCGCCGCAGGGCTCGTCCACCTCGGGGCCGTGCCGCAGGGACGGGTCCATGGAGTCGAGCCGGCAGACGAAGAAGTGCTGCACCTTCACGCCGGTCGCCCCGCCGTCGGCGCCGATGTGCTCGACGGTGTCGACGAAGCAGGGCACCACATCGGTGATCTTGGCGCCGAGCTCCTCGTGCACCTCGCGGTGCAGGGCCTCGACGACGGTGGAGTCCTCCGGCTCGACGCCGCCGCCGGGGGTGAGCCAGTAGGGATCCATGCCGGGCTTGGTGCGCTTGATCAGAATCAGGTCGTCGCCGTCCAGGAGGACGGCTCGTGCGGTGCGCTTGACCACAGGTCGGACGGTCATGGGAGGAATGTGGCCCGTGGCGGAGCCCGCGAAACTCCCTCAGCTCCAGTCGACCGCGGCACGCAGCAGCCACTCCCGCGCCCGCGCGATGTGCGGCAGGGCGAGCGTGCCGGTGCGCACCGCCAGGAAGTACGTGCGCAGCGGTGGCACCGGGGGGTCGAGCAGCGCCACGAGCTCGCCCCGCTCCAGCGCCCCCTCGCACAGATAGCGCGGCAGTACGGCCAGGCCGGCGCCCGCCGTCACCGTCTCCAGGACCGCCCGCAGGTCGGGCGCGACCACCGTGCCCGCGGCGGCCGGCTTGGTGTCGAATACCTCGGCCCAGTAGCGCGAGACGAACGGGAGCGACTCGTGCACCTCCACCACCGGAATGTGCTCCAGTACGCCGGGGCCGCCGCGCCGTAGCGCCCCCGGCGCGACCCGCGAGGCCCAGCGCACCCCCGCCACCAGGACGTGCTCCTCGTCGCAGAGCGGCGTCGCGCAGAGCAGCCGGCCGCGCGGGCGGGCGGTGGCGATGGCCAGGTCGTGGTGGCCCGCGGCCAGGCCCTCCAGGGTCTCCTCGGCGGTGCCGAAGGCGGCCCGCAGGGCGATCCCCTGCGGGACGAGCGAGGTCAGCGCGGGCAGCGCGCGCAGTGAGGTGAACTCCGGCGGCCCGGCGAGGTGCAGGGTGCGCAGGCCCGACTCGTCGTACGAGCCGGACTCGGCTATCTCGACCAGCGCGTCCAGGTGCGGGGCGGCCCGCTGGGCCAGTTCGTCGCCGACGGTCGTCGGGGTCACCCCGCGCGCCTGGCGCAGGAACAACGGGCGCCCCAACTGCCGCTCCAGCGTGCGTATCTGGCTGGTCACGGCGGGCTGTGAGAGGCCGAGCAGGGCCGCGGCCCTGGTGAAGGAGCCCGCGCGGTGGACGGTGACGAACGTCCGCAGCAGGGCGAGGTCCATGGGTGCCCTCCCGTCCCGAAGTGCCTCATGACGTCCCCGGCCGGACACAACTATAAATATGTCGATAGGTCTCTGTCGCTACCGTGATTGGACACTGACACAGAGTCAACTAGCCTTGTGGACACGGTTCTTCGCGCGTGGAACCGGAGGCGGTCCGAGCCATGAGGGGGGAGGCTCGGACCGCCCGTCTCAGGTCCGGGCGGCTTCGTCCAGCGCCCGCAGCACGTCGGCCACGAGGTCCGCGGTGTCCTCGGCCCCGGCCGAGAGGCGGATGAACCCCTCCGCGACCTTGTCGCCGCCCCAGCGGCCGCGCCGCTCGGCCGTGGAGCGCACCCCGCCGAAGCTCGTGGCGTCGTCCACCAGCCGCAGCGCCGCGAGGAACCGCTCCGCGTGCCCGCGGTCGGGCAGGTCGAAGGAGACGACGAAGCCGAAGCGGCGCATCTGGGCGGCGGCCTGCCGGTGCGCGGGATCGGTCGGCAGGCCGGGGTGGCGGAGGCCGCTCACCTCGGGGCGCCGCGCCAGCGTTTCGGCGACGGCCAGCGCGTTCGCCGACTGCCGGTCCGCGCGCAGCTGGAGCGTGGCCAGCGAGCGGTGCGCCAGCCAGGCCTCCATCGGGCCGGGGATCGCCCCGACGACCTTGCGCCACTTGCGTACGCGCGCGGCGAGCTCGGGATCCCGGCAGACCACATAGCCGAGCAGCAGATCGCCGTGGCCGGTGAGGCCCTTGGTGCCGCTGGCCACCGCGAAGTCCGCGCCGAGCTCCAGCGGGCGCTGGCCCAGCGGGGTCGCCAGGGTGTTGTCGACCGCGACCAGCGCGCCCGTGTCGTGGGCGGCCCTCGCCAGCCGCCGGATGTCGCAGACGTCCAGGCCCGGGTTGGAGGGCGACTCGATCCACAGGAGGGCCGCGCCCTCCAGGACGCTCAGCTGGGCGTCGGCCGCGGTCGGCGCGGTGCGCACCTCGACCCCGTACGCGGCGAGTTGCTCGCGCACCAGGGGCAGCGCCTGGTAGCCGTCGTCCGGCAGGACCACGGCGTCGCCCACGCGCGCGTGGGAGAGCAGGACGGCCGAGACCGCCGCCATGCCGGAGGCGAACACGACCGCCTCGGCGGGCGCCTCGGGGGACTCCAGTTCGGCGAGGGCGCGCTCCAGATGGGTCCACGTCGGATTGGTGTCCCGGCCGTAGGTGTACGGACCCGCCGCCTCACCCGGCAGGTGGAAGTGCGCGGCGAACACCGGCCCCGGCAGCGAGGGTTCGTACGCCACCGGGTCCGGGAGGCCGGCCCGCACCGCTCGGGTGCCGTCGCCCGCTTCCGGGGAAGGGTTCGCGACCGAGGTCATCCGCGCTCTCCTCAGTCCTCGTCGGGCAGGACGACGTTCAGCGCCCAGGACACGATCGAGATGATCAGGCCGCCCAGGAGAGCGGTCCAGAAGCCCTCGACATGGAAGGTGAGATCGAGCTTTCCGGCCAGCCAGGAGGTGAGCAGCAGCATCAGTGCGTTGATCACAAAGGTGATGAGGCCGAGCGTGAGGATGAACAGCGGGAAGGAGAGGACCTTCACGACCGGCTTGACGATGAAGTTCACCACGCCGAAGAGCAGCGCGACGAGAATGAGTGTCAGGGCCTTCTTGCCGGTGCTGTCACCGGTGAGCGTGATGTCCTTGACCAGCCAGATGGCCACGGCCAGGGCTCCCGCGTTGGCGAGCGTCTTGACTACGAAATTCTTCATGTGTCTGATCGTGGCAGACGTGATCGGTACCAGTGCAGGGGCGGACGGCGATGAAGCAATTCCGGCTTGACGAACTCGAGGCGGAGCGCGCCGCCAACGACGGCGCGTACCTGCAGTTTCTGCGGGAAAGGAACATGTCGGCCGGGCTCTACGCGCTCGACGCGGGCGACCAGGACCCGCAGAAGCCGCACGCCCAGGACGAGATCTACTTCGTGGTGAGCGGCCGGGCGTCCATCACGGTCGGTCTGGAGACCACCGAGGTGGCGCGGGGCAGCGTCGTCTATGTGCCGGCGGGGGTGGCCCACCGCTTCCACCACATCGCCGAGGATCTGCGGGTTCTGGTCGTCTTCTCTCCACCTGAGAGCTGACGGCGACCCCGGGTCTCCCTAGGGGTCCGGTCAGGGGAGATCAAGGGCTGCGAGGGCCCCGTTCGCAGACCCGCGCCCCTAGCATCGAGGGTGTCGAAGGCAGCAGCCCAAGACTTCGGGACACTCACCAGCACGAAAGAGGTAGGGACGATGGCCGCACGGGAGATATTCACGGGGATGCCCTGGTGGGTGAAGTGGGTCGCCGTGCCCGTCATCGCCCTGGTCGTATTCGGCGGTCTCATCGCCAGCGTGGTGGGCTTCCTGTTCGGTCTGCTCTTCAAGGTGCTGATCTTCGTGGCCCTGGTCGGCGGTCTCATCTACGTCGTACGGCGGTTCATGTCGTCGTCCTCCTCGCGCGGCGACTGGTAGTCACGGGAATTCCGTACGGGCGCGCGCTGCCGCAAAGGCACAGCGCTCGTACAGAACACCCCAGGATTAGCCCGGCTGAGGGATGCCTGAGCCAAACCCCTCATGGCGCCACAGGGGGCCGTTATGGTGAAAACCTCTGCTGCCTCCGGCGGGCCCCTTGCCCGTCAGCACGCCTGGGGGTGACCTGTGGCCACGGCTGCGAACGCCGGTGTCCCAACCCTGATCGGTTCGGTCCAGCGGGCGCTGCGCCTGCTGGAGGCCGTGGGAGCACACACGGACGGCGCTCCTGCCAAACAGCTGGCCCGGGAGGCCGGGCTGCCGCTGCCCACCGCGTACCACCTGCTGCGCACCCTCACCCACGAGGGCTATCTGCGCAGGGAGAACGGCGTCTTCGTGTTCGGTGAGGCGGCCGAGCGGCTGGCGGACGGTGGAGCGCTGCAGAATCGTCGCACCAAGATCAGCAAGTCGCTGGCGGAGTGGCGCGACGCCATCGGGGTGCCGGTCTACTTCGCGGTCTACCGCGAGGGTGAGATCGAGATCGCCGGGGTGGCCGACACGCCGTCGGCCCCGGCCGTCGAGGAGTGGGCCGACTTCCGCGAGACCGGGCACGCGCACGCCATCGGACAGTGTCTGCTGAGCCAGCTCGACGAGAAGGCCCGCGAGGACCACCTGGACAGACACCCCGTCCGCGCCATCACTCCCTATTCCGTACGGGACCGACGGGCACTCCTGGACCGCCTCGCGGCTACGGAGCGTATGCAACCGGTGGTCGAAAGACAGGAGTATGCCCTCGGCACGGTCTGCGCCGCCATCCCCATCACGGCGGGGTCCAGCGCCGCCACCATGGCCATCTCTCTCCCTCTTCACCAGCAAGAACGCCTGATTCCGGCCATTGAGCAGCTCCGTGGAGAGGTCGGTCGGCTGCTCAGTTCCCTGGCCTTCTCTATCAGTATCTGAAAACTCACTCCTTGTGATCTGCTAGGGCTTCGACCACGATGGCGTCAAGACGGCCAGGGATCATTCCTGGCCATTTCAGCTACAGCGGGGTAGATGATGCGCGAGGTCCTGGCAGAGGTCATGATGAGCTTCCTCGTCTCCGAGGAGCTCTCCTTCAGGATCCCGGTGGAGCTCACCTACCGCGCCGACGATCCGTACGCGGTCCGCATGACCTTCCACCTCCCCGGCGACGAACCCGTGACCTGGACGTTCGGACGGGAACTGCTGCTCGACGGCATCAACTGCCCCACCGGTGACGGCGATGTGCACATCGCGCCCTCGCGCCCCGAGGAGCTCTCCGACGTCCACATCCGGCTCCAGGTGGGGGGCGAGAGGGCGCTGTTCCGGGCCGGGGCCGGGCCCTTGGTGGCCTTCCTCGACCGCACCGACAGGCTCGTACCGCTGGGGCAGGAGCGGGCGTTCGGTGACTTCGACGGACATCTGGACGAGGCGCTCGGACGGATCCTGGCCGAGGAGCAGAACGCGGGCTGAGCGCCGCCCCCTCGTCGCCGCACCGGGTGTTCGCGGCCGTGCCTCTCCCCCGTACGCCGTGGTGTCTTCCCGCGGCGGCTCCTTCTCGCGGTGGTTACTTCTTGCGGCGCCGGCCCCGCCCACCCCGCCTCGGTCCGCCGGACGCCACGGCCGGGCGGTCGGCCGAGACCACCAGGGCGGCGAGGGCGGTGGTCACGGGAACCGAGGCCACCAGACCGATCGAGCCCACGAGCGTCCGGACGATCTCCTCGGCCACCAGTTCGCTGTTGGCCACCGTTCCCACGCTGCTCTGCGCGATGGAGAACAGCAGCAGCAGCGGCAGCGCCGCGCCCGCGTACGCCAGCACCAGGGTGTTGACCACCGACGCGATGTGGTCGCGGCCGATCCGGATGGCCGCCCGGTACAGCCCGCGCGGGCCCATCGCCGGATTCGCCTCGTGCAGCTCCCAGACCGCCGACGTCTGGGTGACCGTCACATCGTCGAGCACACCCAGCGAGCCGATGATCACCCCGGCCAGCAGCAGACCGGACATGTCGATGTCCGGATAGAGCCCGTGGATGAGACCGGTGTTGTCGTCGGTGTTGCCGGTCAGTGAGGCCCAGCCGATGAAGAGCGACCCGAGCAGCCCGATCAGGACGAGCGAGATCAGCGTGCCCAGTACGGCGACGGAGGTACGCGCCGACAGGCCATGGCACATGTACAGCGCGATCAGCATGATCGCGCTCGATCCGACCACCGCCACCAGCAGGGGGTTGGAGCCCTGGAGGATCGCCGGGAGGATGAACAGCGTCAGCACGGCGAACGAGACGACCAGGGCGATGAGCGCCATCACCCCGCGCAGCCGGCCGACGGCCACCACCACGAGGGCGAAGACACCCGCCAGCAGCGCCATCGGGAACCGCCGGTTCACATCGGTCACCGAGTACTGCAGATCGTGCGGAGCGTCGGGGGCGTACGCGACGATCACGCCCTGCCCCTGGTGCAGTTGGCGCGGCGCGTCCGGCTGGACGATCTCGGTGAAGGTGCGGCCCTTCTCGTTGCCGCTGGTCACCTCGATGGTCGCCTTGGCGCACTGGCCCCGCTGGGATGGCTTGGCCGCCTGGCCCTCGGGGTTCGTGGTGTCGCCGCTCGGCGGGGTCTGCCCGGCGTTGACCGTCTTGCAGTCGACCTTCTGGAGGGAGACGACCTTCGCCTGCTGGGTCTGGCGGTCGAAGCCGACGCCGGTGCGCTGATGGGCAGGGGTACCTCCGGGCCACAGCACCGCGAGTCCGACGAGCACCGCCAGCGAGAAGGGGATCAGCACGGCGGCGATCACCTTGCGCAGATGCTTGGAGACGGGCGCCGCGGGACCGTGGCCGTGGGAGTGCCCATGGCCCTGGCCGGGCGGATGTCCGTGGGCGTCTTCGGGTGGCTGCTCTGCTGACGTCACCACCAGATCATCGCAACAACGGCGGGGCCCCTCTGTTCAGCGCGCTGTGGATGACGCTAGCGTGGTGACACCTTTGCACACGCGGGAGCTCGGAGCACCGGGCTGAGAGGGCGCTGAAAGCCGTACGAGCCGTACGGAAGCAGCTGCGCCGACCGCCGAACCTGTTACCGGGTAATGCCGGCGTAGGGAGTAGGTCTCATGACCATTCAGGACGCACGCACGCCTGCCTCGAACCAGAACGAGGCCGGGAAGTCCATCGGCTGGCACAAGGGATACGTCGAGGGCTCGCGCCCCGACCTCCGGGTGCCGGTCCGCCAGGTGCACCTCACCAACGGCAAGGACGTCACGCTGTACGACACGTCCGGGCCGTACACGGACCCGAACATCGAGACGGACGTCCGCCGTGGTCTGGCCCCGCTCCGGGAGAACTGGATCATCGCGCGCGGGGACACCGAGGAGTACGCGGGCCGCCCCGTCCGCCCCGAGGACGACGGCATCAAGCACACCTCGCCGCGCGGCGGCCTGAAGAACCTCGACGCGGTCTTCCCGGGCCGCCCGCGCCAGCCGCGCCGGGGCCGGGGCGGCCAGGCCGTCACCCAGCTCGCGTACGCCCGCCGGGGCGAGATCACCCCGGAGATGGAGTACGTCGCGATCCGCGAGAACGTCTCCCCCGAGGTCGTGCGCGAGGAGATCGCGGCGGGTCGCGCGGTGCTCCCCGCCAACGTGAACCACCCCGAGATCGAGCCGATGATCATCGGCAAGCGGTTCCTGGTGAAGGTCAACGCCAACATCGGCAACTCCGCCGTCACCTCCTCCATCGAGGAGGAGGTGGACAAGATGACGTGGGCCACCCGCTGGGGTGCCGACACGGTCATGGACCTCTCCACCGGCCGCAACATCCACACCACCCGCGAGTGGGTGCTGCGCAACTCCCCCGTCCCGATCGGCACCGTGCCGCTCTACCAGGCACTGGAGAAGGTCGACGGCCGCGCCGAGGAGCTGACCTGGGACATCTACAAGGACACGGTCATCGAGCAGGCCGAGCAGGGCGTCGACTACATGACGGTCCACGCCGGTGTACTGCTGCGGTACGTGCCGCTCACCGCCCGCCGCAAGACCGGCATCGTCTCGCGCGGCGGCTCGATCATGGCCGCCTGGTGCCTGGCGCACCACAAGGAGTCGTTCCTCTACGAGAACTTCGAGGAGCTCTGCGAGATCCTCGCGGCGTACGACGTGACGTACTCCCTGGGCGACGGACTGCGTCCGGGCTCCATCGCGGACGCCAACGACGAGGCGCAGTTCGCCGAGCTGCGCACGCTCGGCGAGCTCAACACGATCGCCAAGCGCCACAACGTCCAGACGATGATCGAGGGCCCGGGCCATGTCCCGATGCACAAGATCAAGGAGAACATCGACCTCCAGCAGGAGATCTGCGAGGAGGCGCCGTTCTACACGCTCGGCCCGCTGACCACCGATGTCGCCCCGGCGTACGACCACATCACCTCGGGTATCGGCGCGGCGATGATCGCCTGGTGGGGCACCGCGATGCTGTGCTACGTCACGCCCAAGGAGCACCTGGGTCTGCCGAACCGCGACGACGTGAAGACGGGCGTCATCACGTACAAGATCGCGGCACACGCGGCCGATCTCGCCAAGGGCCATCCGGGCGCCCAGGAGTGGGACGACGCGCTCTCGGACGCGCGCTTCGAGTTCCGCTGGGAGGACCAGTTCAATCTGGCCCTCGACCCGGACACCGCCCGGGAGTTCCACGACGAGACGCTGCCCGCCGAGCCGGCCAAGACCGCTCACTTCTGCTCGATGTGCGGGCCGAAGTTCTGCTCGATGAAGATCTCGCAGGACATCCGGCGCGAGCACGGCGGGGATCTGGCGGCGGGGGACATCGAGGCCGGAATGGCGGAGAAGTCCAAGGAGTTCGCGGCGGCGGGCAACCGCGTCTATCTGCCGATCGCGGAGTGACGTACGCCTACCGATGTTTCACGTGAAACAGGCGTCCCTGTTTCACGTGAAACATGCGTGGCCGTGGCCTCATCCACGGCCGCGGGCCCAGACGTACTCCTGGTTTCACGTGAAACGGACGGGGCCGCGGGGCCTCGCTGGTTTCACGTGAAACACGTGCCCCGAAGCCGGTCAGTCCGGCTGGTGTTCGGGGCCCCCGAAGTCGGGGCTGGTGAAGTCCGGACTGGTGAAGCTGGGCCGGGTTCCCGTGGAGGACTCGCCCCGGCTGTCGAAGTCGGGCCGGTCGTAGCCGAGGGACGGTATCCGTCCCGCCGAGCGGCGCGAGGACGTGCCCGACCCGGCCCCCGGGTCGGCCAGGGCCTCGCGCAGGAACGGATAGATCCCTCGTTCCACCAGGGCGTGGCGCCATGCCTCACGGGCCCGGGAGACCTCCTGCGCTCTCTCGTCGCCCGCCTCGCCCTCCTCGGGCTCGGCGACGACCTGGGTGGCGCCGTTACGGATCGCGGTGAGCAGAAGGCTGACCGCGGCGGCGAGTATCGCGGCGGCCGTGAGCGCGCCGAAGAACCAGCCCGCGGTCAGTAAAGTGTCGGCGAAGGCGGGCTCGGGGTTGAGCATCTTCAGGATGTAGCCCACCAGCAGGAAGATCGCGGCGGCGGTCCCGGCGAGGACGGGAGCCAGCACCGCGACGACCGCGCCGACGCCCGCACCCGAGGTGGAATCCGGGCTGTCGACCACCGGAGGCGTCATCACCGAGCCGCGTTCCGAGGTGAGCGCGGGGGTGGTGGGCGCGCGCAACTCCTCGCGCACCCTGACGTAGTGGTCGTACTCGGCCGCTGCGGCCGCCGATACCAGTGCACCGGCGTTGAGCACCATGGTGCGCAACTGCTCGGTGTTGAGCCGTACTCCTACACCGGCCAGCTCGGGCCGGTCGGGCGCGGTGCGCAGTGCGTCGTCGAGGATCCGCTCGAACTCCGGGCGGTCCTCGGTCAGCAGGTGCGGAGCGCTGTTCATGTGCATCCCCCGATGCTCCGTAGGGCCGGAAAGCCCGCCTGATGAACGGGCAATCGGGCGGAAACGGAGGAGAGCCTGCTACGGATAAGCCGATGGTAGAGCGGTGACGGCACGGGGTGACAGGGTGTTTCCGAAATCACCTTCGCCGCCGCCCGAGCCGGTGCTTTCCCGATTACGCGTCAGTCATGCAGAGGCAACTGCACGACCAGCAGTTTTCCGGCCATGGTCACCCCACCGTCCATCGCGATGGCGAGGCCGTCCGCGTATACATGCGGGCCCTCCACGACCGGACGGGAGTCTTCCTCACCGTCTTCGGTGCCCACTTCGCCCAGGAGATAGGGAATGGGGCTGTGTCCGTGGACCACCCGCTGTCCGCCGTATGCCGAGAGCAGCTCGCGCGCGGCCTCGGGCCCGGCCTCGTCGCGGAAGGCGAAGCGCTTGGTGAACTTCCGGAACAGGTCCCAGCACTCGTCGGCGTCGTTGCGGGTGAGCATCGCGTGCACGGTGTCGTTGACGGCCTCGATGGAGTCGCCGTACTCCAGGTAGGCGGTGGTGTCGGAGTGCATCAGCAGATGCCCGTCCTCCTGCTCGATCGCGTCGAGGCGGGACATCCACTGGAGGTGGACGTCCTGGAGGCGGTCCATGTCGGCCTTCTGGCCGCCGTTGAGCAGCCAGGCGGCCTGGAAGGTGGCGGTGCCGGCACCGGAGTTGACCGGGGTGTCGCCGAAGCGCTTGGCCCCGATCAGCAGCAGCTCGTGGTTGCCCATGAGGGCCTTGCAGTAGCCGCCGGCCGCCGCGGCCTCGGCCGACAGCCGCATCACCAGGTCGATGACGCCGATGCCGTCGGGGCCCCGGTCGGTGAAGTCGCCGAGGAACCAGAGACGGGCGTTGCCCGCCGCCCAGTTCCCGTCGACGTCGATCAGCCCCTGCTCGCGGAGCGCGGCCAGGAGTTCGTCGAGGTAGCCGTGGACGTCGCCCACGACGAAGAGCGGCCCGAGGCCGTCCGGCAGGGGCGCCGGGGTGGGCTCGCTGGGCACCCGGACCTGCACGGTATCCCCCCGGTTGATCACCGGGAGGTCGCGTGCCGTCGGGGTGTAGCCCTCCGGCTCCCCGTCGTCCGGAAAGGCGTTCCCCGGGTGGATGTCCGAGGGGTACGCCTCCGCCGGGTGCACGGCCGCGGGAGGGTGCGGCTGCGCGGGTGGCGGAGGCATCTCGACAGGTGGGGGCGGCGGGGGGACCTGCGCGGAATGCGCGGGAGCCTGCGCGTACGGAGGCACCCGGAAGTCACGCAACGTCTCCGTCCGCTCGGGTCCCTGACCGGCCCCCTGAGTCATCGACCCCTCCACCACCGTCGCGCCGCCGTACACCGTGAGGTCCCCCTGGTCGGGCGGGGATCCGTGGTGTCGTGCGCCCATCATAGGAATGAGGCTCGTGCTGTGTGACGCACCAGGGGTGGTGAATCCCGGCGCAACCATGGTTCACCGGTTGTTATGTCCCCATTGTGTTGGTCTAGTCCTGGTCCGTATCGCTGTCGGGGCTCCTGTCGGGCACGTTCGGGTCCTGTCCGAGTCCTCTGCGCGGCTCCGCCACGGGGGAGCGCGGGGGACTGACCGTCGTCCGCGGCGACCTGCGCTGCGACGACGTACGGACGATGAGTTCGGTCGGTATCACCTGCTCGATCGGGTGACCGTGGTCGATTCCCTCGATGGCGTCGATGAGCAGTTGGACCACGGCGGTGCCGATACGCCGGGGTTTGAGCGAGAGCGTGGTGATCGGCGGCTCGGTGGTCGCGTACACGGTGGACTCGCTGCAGCAGACGAGCAGCAGGTCCTCGGGCACCCGCAGGCCGTATCTGCGGGCGGCCGCCAGCAGATCGGTGCCGTTGGGGTCGAACAGTCCGTACACGGCGTCGGGCCGGTCCGGGCGGGCGAGCAGCCGGTCGGCCGCGACGGCGCCCGCGCACGGGTCGTGGGCGGGGTAGGACTCGTAGACCGGGTCCTGCCCGACGCGCTCGCACCAGCGCAGATACGCCTCGGTGGAGAGCCGGGTATAGGTGTCGGTGGTGGTGCCGGTGAGGAGGCCGATCCGGCGGGCGCCGGCGGCGGCGAGATGGTCGAGGAGTTCCAGTACGGCGGCCTCGTGGTCGTTGTCGACCCAGGCGGTCACCGGCAGCGAACCCGCCGGGCGGCCGTCGGAGACCACCGGCAGGCCCTGGCGGACCAGTTCGGTGACGACGGGGTCCTGGTCGGAGGGGTCGATCACGACGGTGCCGTCGAGGGCGACGTTCGACCAGACGTCCGCGGGGCTGCGGCGTGAGGTGGCGGGCAGGATGACGAGGGCGTACCCGCGCGCGAGCGCGGCGGATGTCGCGGCCCTCGCCATCTCGGCGAAGTAGGCGAACTCGGTGAAGGTGAAAGGTTCATCCCCGTACGTCGTCACGGTCAGGCCGATGAGGCCGGACTTTCCGGTACGGAGCGTGCGGGCCGCTGCGGATGGGCGATAGCCCAGCCGGTCTGCGACCTCGCGGACGTGGCGGCGGGTGGCGTCGGGGAGCCGGCCCTTGCCGTTGAGCGCGTCGGAGACGGTCGTGATGGAGACACCGGCGGCGGCGGCCACGTCCCGAATGCCCGCCCGCCCCAGCCGGCGACCGGTCGACCGGCTCACCTGGTGCTTCCCTGCTGCTGTCATGGCGAGCCGATAGTAGGGCGAGGCGAGACAGTTGGCCCGGGTGCATATGCACGCGTTGACAGGCACGTTTCTGCATGATCATTGACGGCTAATGACCTTGATTTGCCTGGTAGTTGGACCGAGTCGCGTTGTGGTGGCGGTTGTCGATCGGTGGGCAGCTGCCGAATGCCCGATGTTTCGAAGAGGTCTCAACTCACCTGTACGAGGGATGCGCGCCACCGCGCGAGCCACCGGCGCACGGCTGTGACGGGGAGCGCTCCCCCTCCGGCATGCCCACGTCTCCCGGGGACCGGCCGGGCGGAGGGCGGCCGGATCCGGAGGTTGCCCGTGGCCCTTCGCAGGGACGCCGAATCCTCATAAGGTGAGCAGTATTCGTACGGACGGAACGGTCGAGGAGGACCTGCGGTGAGCGAGACGAGCCCCAAGCTGCGCGCCGAGCTGGACGGCATCCCCACCTACAAGCCCGGCAAGCCCGCCGCGGCCGGCGGCCCGGTCGCGTACAAGCTGTCCTCCAACGAGAACCCGTACCCGCCGCTGCCGGGCGTGATGGAGAGCGCGATCGCCGCCGCCGGGAGCTTCAACCGCTACCCGGACATGGCCTGCACCGGCCTCATGAACGAGCTGGCCGACCGCTTCGGCGTGCCGCTCTCCCACCTCGCCACGGGCACCGGCTCGGTCGGTGTCGCCCAGTCGCTGATCCAGGCCACCTCCGGCCCCGGCGACGAGGTCATCTACGCCTGGCGCTCCTTCGAGGCGTACCCGATCATCACCCAGATCAGCGGGGCGACCTCGGTGAAGGTGCCGCTGACCCCGGGCGATGTGCACGACCTGGACGCGATGGCCGAAGCGATCACCGACCGCACCCGGCTGATCTTCGTCTGCAACCCGAACAACCCGACCGGCACCGTGGTCCGCCGGGCGGAGCTGGAACGATTCCTCGACCGGGTGCCCTCGGACGTGCTGGTGGTCCTGGACGAGGCGTACAAGGAGTTCGTCCGCGACGCCGAGGTGCCGGACGGGCTGGAGATCTACCGCGAGCGCCCGAACGTGGCGGTGCTGCGCACCTTCTCCAAGGCGTACGGGCTCGCCGGGCTCCGGATCGGCTTCGCGGTCGCCCACGAGCCGGTCGCGGCGGCGCTGCGCAAGACGGCCGTCCCCTTCGGCGTCAGCCAGCTCGCCCAGGACGCGGCGGTCGCCTCGCTGCGCGCCGAGGACGAACTGCTCGGCCGGGTCGGCTCGTTGGTGGGCGAGCGCGCCCGGGTGTACGAGGGGCTGGTGGGCCAGGGCTGGACCGTTCCCGAGACGCAGGCGAACTTCGTCTGGCTGCGCCTGGGCGAGCGCACGGTCGAGTTCGCGCAGGCGTGTGAGGCGGCGGGTGTGGTCATCCGGCCGTTCGCGGGCGAGGGCGTACGGGTCACGATCGGCGAGACCGAGGCGAACGACCTGTTCCTGAAGGTGGCCGAGGGCTTCCGCAAGGCGAACTGAGGCTGCCGGGCGGAGCGCCGCCCGACCGGTCCGGGGCCCGGGAGGTGCCCCGGACTTCCGCCTGTGGCCTCGGACAGGCCCTAGGCCGGGTCCTGGAGCCGGTCCACCCGGATCCGGTCGCCGGTGCGGACCGTGGCGAGCAGCCTCGGGTCGCCGTCGATCCGGCCGACGATGTTGCAGGGGCTGGCCAGACGGCATTCGTCGCCGCGCGAGACCGGTGTCGGGCCGTACGGCAGCGCCAGCGCGTCGCCCTCGGTCCAGAACGCCACCGTGCCCGGCTCCACCACCTCGCGCGCGTCCGTCTCCAGCGCGGGGGAGACCGGTGTCTCGAAGTAGACCTCCTCGCCCCAGGTCCGGGCGGTGGAGATGATCGGGAGTGCCCCCGCGAGCGCCGCGCTCGTGGGGGTTTCGTCGAGGGTGGCGGTGAGCTGCCCGCCCGGCCATGAGATCCGTATGCGCATGGGCCGAAATTCAACAAGATGTTGAAGGCGTCGTGAAGGGGTGTCTCAAAGGGTGTCGTCGGCGACTCCCTCGCACAGGGGTACCCCCCGCTTGAAGGTCACGTAGGCGTGTGCGACATAATGCTTGTGAATGTGAACGCGTTCACAAGCGTGTCCCGCTTCGTCCCGGAATCAGTGGGATCAGAGGGGCAAACCGCCACTGTGATCACGGCGATGTAAGGAGATGACGTTGTGAATCTGGCTCTGGCGCCGGAAACACTGGCGCGCTGGCAGTTCGGCATCACTACCGTCTACCACTTCCTCTTCGTCCCGCTCACGATCTCGCTCGCCGCGCTGACGGCCGGGTTGCAGACCGCGTGGGTGCGAACCGAGAACCAGAAGTACCTCAAGGCGACGAAGTTCTGGGGCAAGCTCTTCCTGATCAACATCGCGATGGGCGTGGTCACCGGCATCGTCCAGGAGTTCCAGTTCGGGATGAACTGGTCCGACTACTCGCGGTTCGTGGGTGACATCTTCGGTGCCCCGCTCGCCTTCGAGGCGCTCATCGCCTTCTTCTTCGAGTCCACCTTCATCGGGCTGTGGATCTTCGGCTGGGACAAGCTGCCAAAGAAGATCCATCTGGCCTGCATCTGGATGGTCTCGATCGGCACCATCCTCTCCGCGTACTTCATCCTGGCGGCCAACTCCTGGATGCAGCACCCGGTCGGCTACAAGTACAACAAGGCCACCGGGCGGGCGGAGCTCACCGACTTCTGGCAGGTGCTGACGCAGGACACCACCCTGGTCGTCGTCTTCCACACGCTCACCGCGGCCTTCCTCACCGGTGGCGCGTTCATGGTCGGCGTCTCCGCCATCCACCTGCGCCGCAAGAAGCACATCCCCGTGATGCGCACCTCGCTCCGGCTCGGTCTGGTCACCCTCGTCGTGGGCGGTCTGCTCACGGCCGTCAGCGGTGACCAGCTCGGCAAGGTGATGTTCAAGCAGCAGCCCATGAAGATGGCGGCGGCCGAAGCGCTGTGGGACGGCGAGAAGTCGGCGCCCTTCTCGATATTCGCCTACGGAGACGTGGCCAAGGGCCACAACAGCGTCGAGATCTCGGTCCCGGGCGTGCTCTCCTTCCTCGCCGACAACAACTTCTCCTCGTACGTCCCCGGCATCAACGACGTGAACAAGCAGGAGCAGCAGAAGTACGGGCCCGGGGACTACCGGCCCAACATCCCGGTCACCTTCTGGGGCTTCCGCTGGATGATCGGCTTCGGTATGGCCTCCTTCGCCATCGGAGCCGTGGGCCTCTGGCTCACCCGCAAGAAGTTCCTGCTGGCCCCGGGGCTCAGGACCGGTGACGACGAGGTGCCGCATCTGGTCCTCTTCCGCAACAAGGCGCTCGGCACCCGGCTGACCGGCTGGTACTGGTTCATCGCCATCTGGACGCTCGGCTTCCCGCTGATCGCCAACTCCTGGGGCTGGATCTTCACCGAGATGGGCCGGCAGCCCTGGGTCGTGTACGGCGTGCTGCGCACCAAGGACGCCGTCTCCCCCGGTGTCTCGCAGGGCGAGGTGCTCACCTCGATGATCGTCTTCACTCTGCTCTACGCCGTGCTCGCGGTGATCGAGGTACGGCTGCTCGCGAAGTACGTCAAGGCCGGGCCGCCCGAGCTCAGCGAGTCCGACCTCAACCCGCCCACCAAGATCGGCGGGGACGACCGCGACCCCGACCGGCCGATGGCCTTCTCGTACTGAGGCTGAGGAGACAGAGGCATGGAACTCCACGACGTCTGGTTCGTACTCATCGCCGTCCTGTGGACCGGCTACTTCTTCCTGGAGGGCTTCGACTTCGGAGTCGGCGTCCTCACCAAGCTGCTGGCCCGGAACCGCACCGAGAAGCGGGTCCTGATCAACACGATCGGACCGGTCTGGGACGGCAACGAGGTGTGGCTGCTCACGGCCGGCGGCGCGACCTTCGCCGCCTTCCCCGAGTGGTACGCCACGCTCTTCTCCGGCTTCTATCTGCCGCTGCTGATCATCCTGGTCTGTCTGATCGTGCGCGGTGTGGCCTTCGAGTACCGGGCGAAGCGGCCCGAGGAGAAGTGGCAGCGCAACTGGGAGGAGGCCATCTTCTGGACCTCGCTGATCCCGGCTTTCCTGTGGGGTGTGGCCTTCGGCAACATCGTGCGCGGGGTGAAGATCGACGCGCACAAGGAGTACGTGGGCACCTTCTGGGACCTGCTCAACGTGTACTCGATCCTCGGCGGGCTGGTGACGCTGTTCCTGTTCACCTTCCACGGCTCGGTCTTCACCTCCCTGAAGACCGTCGGGGAGATCCGCGAGCGGTCGAGGGCGCTGGCACTGAAGCTGGGTCTGGTCACGGCCGTCCTGGCGCTTGTGTTCCTGATCTGGACCCAGGTCTCGCGCGGTGACACCAAGAGCCTGGTCGCGATGGTGATCGCGGTCGTCGCCCTGCTCGGGGCGCTCGCAGCGGTCAAGGCAGGCCGCGAAGGCTGGTCGTTCGCCCTGTCGGGCATCACGATCGCCGCCGCCGTGGCGATGCTCTTCCTGACGCTCTTCCCGAACGTCATGCCGTCCTCACTGCACGACGAGTGGAACCTCACGGTCTCCAACGCCTCGTCGAGCCCGTACACCCTGAAGATCATGACGTGGTGCGCGGGTATCGCGACTCCGGTGGTGCTGCTGTACCAGGGCTGGACGTACTGGGTCTTCCGTAAGCGGATCGGCACCCAGCACATCGCCGACGCGCACTGAGTCCGCACGGGGGAGGTGTTTCACGTGAAACATCCCCGCCGACGCGCACCGAGTCCATACGTAGGGGGTGTGTTTCACGTGAAACACACCCCCGCCCCTGGCCTCCTGACCCTGCGAGGGGGATGTTTCACGTGAAACCGATCGACCCGCGACTGTTCCGATACGCCCGGGCCACCCGACTCTTTCTCGCGTCCGTCGTTGCCCTCGGGCTGGTTGGCGCGGGGCTGGTCGTGGCGCAGGCGATGCTCATCGCCGACGTGGTGGTGGGGGCGTTCCAGGACGGCCATGGGGTCGGCGGTCTGCGGACACCGCTGCTGCTGCTCGGGGCGGTGGCGGTCGGACGGGGGCTGGTCTCCTGGCTGACCGAGCTGGCGGCCAACCGGGCGAGCGCGGCGGTCAAGTCGGAGCTGCGCGGGAGGCTGCTGGAGCGGGCCGCGCGGCTGGGACCGGAGTGGTTGAGCGGACAGCGGACCGGGTCGCTGGTCGCGCTGGCGACCCGGGGCGTGGATGCGCTCGACGACTACTTCTCGCGCTATCTCCCGCAGTTGGGGCTCGCCGTCGTGGTGCCGGCGGCGGTGCTCGCCAGGATCCTCACCGAGGACTGGGTGTCGGCGGCGACCATCGTCGTCACCCTGCCGCTCATCCCGCTCTTCATGGCGCTCATCGGCTGGGCCACCCAGGCGCAGACCGACCGCCAGTGGCGCCTTCTCTCCCGGCTGTCCGGCCACTTCCTGGATGTGGTCGCCGGGCTGCCGACGCTCAAGGTGTTCGGCCGGGCCAAGGCGCAGGCGGAGTCGATCCGGACGATCACCTCCGAGTACCGCCGGGCCACGCTGAAGACCCTGCGGATCGCGTTCCTGTCGTCGTTCGCGCTGGAGCTCCTCGCGACGCTGTCGGTAGCGCTGGTGGCCGTCGGTATCGGTATGCGGCTGGTCCACGGCGATCTGGACCTCTACACCGGACTGGTGATCCTGGTCCTCGCTCCCGAGGCGTATCTGCCGCTGCGGCAGGTGGGTGCGCAGTACCACGCGGCGGCGGAGGGGCTCTCGGCCGCCGAGGAGATCTTCGAGGTCCTGGAGACCCCGCTGCCCGAGGGCGGTACGGGCACGGTGCCGTCGGGGCCGGTCCGCATCGAGGTGGACGGAGTGACGGTACGTCATCCAGGCCGCAGCGAACCTTCGTTGGCCACGGCCTCGCTCACGGTGGAGCCGGGCGAGACGGTGGCGCTGACCGGGCCCAGCGGGGTCGGGAAGTCGACTTTTCTCGGCGCGGTCCTCGGCTTCGTGAAGCCGGACGAGGGGCAGGTGCGGATCTCCGGCGCCGATCTGGGCGCGCTCTCGCTGGAGCAGTGGCGCGAGCGGGTCGCCTGGGTGCCCCAGCGGCCGCATCTGTTCGCGGGGACGATCGCGGAGAACGTACGCCTGGCACGGCCGGACGCGGACGACACGGCGGTATGGGAGGCTCTGCGGGGCGCGGGCGCCCTGGAGTTCGTGACCGCGCTGCCCGACGGTCTGGGGACCGAGCTCGGGGAGGGCGGCGCCGGGCTCTCGGCCGGGCAGCGCCAACGGCTGGCGCTGGCAAGGGCGTTCCTCGCCGACCGCCCGGTCCTGCTGCTCGACGAGCCGACGGCGGCGCTGGACGGCGCGACCGAGGCGGGCATCGTCGACGCGGTACGGCGGCTGTCGGCCGGCCGCACGGTCCTGCTGGTGGTCCACCGCCCGGCGCTTCTCGCGGTTGCGGATCGGGTGGTGGAGCTGAGCGCGGCAAAGGGCCTGAGCGGCGGCCCGGTGGCGCCGGTTGCGGGGCGTGGTGAAACGGCCGCCGCATCCCCTGTGGACGTTCCCGGACCTGCTGCTGCGGCCACTGCTTCAGCCCCCGCTGCCTCCCAGGACGTACTGGCCCGAGTGCGGGGCGCCGCCGAGGGCCTGCGTGGCCGTCTCGTCCTGGCGCTGGTGTTGGGAGCGCTGGCGCTCGGGTCGGCTGTCGGTCTGATGGCGGTGTCCGGGTGGCTGATCTCGCGGGTGTCCGAGCAGCCGCCGGTGCTGTATCTGATGGTGGCCGTGACGGCGACCCGGGCGTTCGGCATCGGGCGGGCCGTGTTCCGGTACGCCGAGCGCCTGGTGTCCCACGACGCGGTGCTGCGGATGCTCGCCGAGGTGCGGGTGGCGGTGTACCGCAGGCTGGAGCGGATCGCCCCGGCGGGGCTGCGCACCACACGGCGCGGTGATCTGCTGTCCCGCCTGGTCGCGGACGTCGACCAGCTCCAGGACTACTGGCTGCGCTGGGCGCTGCCCGCCGCCGTCGCCGTAGTGGTCTCGGTGGCGAGTGCCGGGTTCACCGCGTGGCTGCTGCCCGAGGCCGGGGCGGTGCTCGCAGCCGGGCTACTCGTCGCCGGGGTGGCGGTGCCGATGGTCAGTGGCGCGTGCGCGCGCCGGGCCGAGCGCCAACTGTCCTCGGCACGGGGCCTCCTGGCGATCAGGGTGACCGATCTGCTCACCGGTACGGGTGAGTTGACGGTCGCGGGTGCGCTCAGCCGTCGTACGAAGGACGCGAAGGACGCCGACTCGGTGCTCACACGGATCGCGTCGAGGACCGCGGCCGCCACCGCGCTCGGCAGCGGTCTCTCAGCGCTGACCTGCGGGCTGACCGTGGTGGCCGCCGCCCTCGTCGGGGTGCAGGCAGTTGCCGCCGGACGGCTGGACGGGGTCCGGCTCGCCGTCGTGGTCCTGGTGCCGCTCGCCGCCTTCGAGGCCGTCAACGCACTGCCGCTCGCCGCACAGGCGCGCCAGCGCGTCAGGAGAAGCGCGGAGCGGGTGTACGAGGTGCTCGACGCACCTGTCCCCGTACGGGAGCCGGAGCACCCGGCCACCGCCCCCGCGTCGCCCTTCCCCGTGGAGATGCGGGGAATCGCCGCCCGCTACGACGGGCAGACCCGGGACGCGCTGAGCGACTTCACCCTGACGCTCACCCCCGGCAGGCGCGTCGCCGTCGTCGGGCCCTCCGGGTCCGGCAAGACCACGCTCGCCCAGGTGCTGCTGCGCTTCCTGGACGCGCGCGAGGGCACATATCGGATCGGCGGGAAGGACACGGCAGAGCTCGACGGCGACGACGTCCGCCGGCTGGTCGGTCTCTGCGCCCAGGACGCCCACATCTTCGACAGCTCCGTACGGGAGAACCTGCGGCTGGCCCGTACCGGCGCGGACAAGGACGCGATGCGCGATGCGCTGGCGGCGGCCCGGCTGCTCGACTGGGTGGACGGGCTGCCGGACGGCCTCGACACGCTGGTCGGGGAGTACGGCGCCCGGCTGTCGGGCGGTCAGCGCCAGCGGCTCGCGCTGGCCCGTGCGCTCCTTGCCGACTTCCCGGTGCTCGTCCTGGACGAGCCCGCCGAGCACCTGGACCTGGCGACGGCCGACGCGCTCACCGCGGACCTGCTCAGGGCGACGGAGGGCCGGACGACCGTGCTGATCACCCACCGGCTGCGCGGCCTGGAGGCGGTGGACGAGGTGGTGGTCCTCTCCGAGGGCCGGGTCGTGCAGCGCGGGGCGTACGACGATCTCGCCCTGGTCGACGGGGAACTGCGGCGGATGCTGGAGCGTGAGCGCGACAGCGACCTTCTCCAGGAGGCCCACCCGGCATGAGGCCGGTGCACGGGTTCCTCTCGCGCGCCCGTCAGGCCCGACTTTCCTCGCCAATTGGGACTTACTAGGCTCAAGGGCATGTCAGTGCCGGATCCGAAGGACCCCCAGGACACCAAGGACCACGACGCGCTCGAAGCGGCGACCCTGGCCACCCGAAGCCTCCACGGCCTGTCCACCGAGCTCACCGCGCGCGTGCCGCAGCTGCTGGAGGCGATGCGGTCCGTCGGTACCGGTCTGGAGCTGCGCTCCACGCTCGACCGCATCTGTGAGACCGCAGCCGAGCTGGCGGACGCCGAGTACGCGGCGATCGGGGTCGTCGACGAGACCGGCACAGGCCTCTCCGACTTCGTGACGTACGGCGTCTCCTTCGAGGACGCCGCAGCCATCGGGCGGCGCCCGGACGGGCATCGGGGGCTGCTCGGCTGGCTGATCCACCACCCCGAGCCCCTGCGGCTCGCCGACCTCTCCGCCGACCCGCGCTCGGCGGGATTCCCCGCGCACCACCCGCCGATGCGGACCTTCCTCGGGGTGCCCATCCGGGTGCAGGGCGAGGTCTTCGGGAATCTGTACCTCACGCAGAAGAGCGGCGGGGCCGAGTTCAACGACTACGACCTGCACATGGTCCGGGTGCTGGCCACCGAGGCGGGCATCGCGATCGGCAACGCTCGGCTGTACGAGGCGGCGCGCCAGCGCGAGCGGTGGATCGACGGGTCGGTCGCCGTCACCACCGCCCTGCTCTCGGGCGGCGACGCGGACGACGCGCTGGAAGTCGTCGCCGAGCAGGCCCGTCACCTCGCGGACTCGGCCGCCGGAATCGTGCTGCTGCCCGCCGAGGAGGGCGGCCTGGAGATCGTCGCCGTCTCCACCGACGACCCCGGCTCGGTGCTGGGCGTGGTGATCCCACCGGAGAGCCCGGTCGTCGCCACGCTGCTGGACGGCGAGGCGGTCTTCATGGAGGACGCGGCGACCGACGCGCGGATGATCACCAAACTGGCGGAGCGGTACGGGCCGAGCATGATGCTGCCGCTGCACAGCGGCGGCCGGGTGCTGGGGGCGCTCGCCACCCCTCGCGCGCGTGGAGCCCGCCCGTTCACCGAGGCGGAGAGGACCCTCGCCACCCAGTTCGCCTCGCAGGCGGCGCTCGCGCTGATGATGGCGGAGGCGCAGCGCGACCGTGAGCGGCTCGCCGTGTACGAGGACCGGGACCGGATCGCCCGGGACCTCCACGACCTGGTCATCCAGCGGCTGTTCGCGACCGGGATGATGCTGGAGGGCGCACAGCGCAAGTCGGTCGTGCCCGAGGTGCAGCGGGGCGTCGGCAAGGCCGTCGACGAGCTGGACGTGACGATCCAGGAGATCCGTACGGCGATCTTCGCGCTCCAGCAGGGGCCGGCCGAGGTGCCGTCCGGACTGCGCACCCGCGTACTGCGGGAGATCAACATGGCGGCGGTGCCGCTCGGCTTCAAGCCCGCCCACCGCTTCGTCGGCCCGGTCGACGCCCTCGTCGGCGAGCTGACCGGCAAGAACCTCATCGCAGCCCTGCGCGAGGCACTGTCCAACGCCTTCCGGCACGCCGAGGCCTCGCACATCGAGGTCGTCGTGGACGCCACCGTCCAGCTCCCGGACGGGAGTCAGGGCGTACGGCTCACCGTCGCGGACAACGGCGTCGGCATCCCTGAAGGTGGCCGCCGTAGCGGACTGCGCAATCTGCGGCGGCGCGCGGAGGCGCTGGGCGGCTCCAGCACGTACGGGCCCGGGACCGGAGAAGACGGCGGCGGGACGACGGTGGTGTGGGAGGCCCCGTTGTAGGCGCGTTGTGTGGGCTCGGCCGGCCCCCACAGGGCTGCGAGGGGCCGCCTCAGTTCCGCGTCTGTACGCCACTCGGGGGGAGCGGCCCCTCGCCGAGAGGTGTGTTTCACGTGAAACATGCTCCGGCCGCGCGACGATCCCGGCATGCGTCTCGGACACCTGTGCAGGGCCCTCACTCTGGTCCTGTGCGTCCTCGCCGGGCCGCTCGCTCCCGCCGCCGGGGCGGCCGACGACCCCGATGTGCCCCGGATGAGTCTGGCGGTGGCGCGGCTGTATCTGGACGCCGCCCATGCGACCACGGCGTATGAGCAGGGCAGACACGCGGCCGAGGCCCAGCGGGCGAAGGCGGAGTGGCTCGACCGGCTGCTCGCCGACCGGCGGCGCGATCTCGTACGGCTCCATGACGACATGGGCCGGGTGGCCCGCGCGCAGTACCGGACCGGCGGCAACATCGCGTACACCGCCCAGCTGTTGCTCGCCGACGACCCGGACGAGCTGATGCGCGGTCAGCGGCTGGCCTGGCAGGCGGACATGGCCGTGACCCGGCTCTACGGAAAGGCGCGCCGCGCGGAAGGGCGGCTCACCACGGCCCAGCGGCGGGCGCAGGACGCCTGGCGCGACCTCGCGGAGCGCCGGGACCAGCTGGAACGCATCAAGAAGTCCATCGCCGCGCGCCTGGAGGAGGCGCGGTGGGAGCTTCAGGGCGAGGCCGACCGCAGTGTCGCGGCGGGTCAGTGCCGTGGTGCCGTGCGCCTTGAGGAGCCACCGGGCTCACGCCCCGCGAGCGCCTGGACAGCGCCGGTGGAGACGTACCGGCTGTCGGCGGGATTCGACAGCGCGGGCGAGCGCTGGGCCCAGCGCCACACCGGCCAGGACTTCGCGGTGGACATCGGCACGCCGGTACGGGCGGTCGGCGCGGGCCGGGTCGTCTCCGTCTCCTGCGGGGGCGGCTTCGGGATCGAGGTCATCGTCGGGCACCCAGGGGGCTACTACTCGCAGTACGCGCATCTGGCGGCGGTCACGGTCGACCAGGGCGACCGGGTGAGCGCCGGCCAGTGGATCGGCCAGGCCGGCACCACCGGCAACTCGACCGGCCCGCACCTCCACTTCGAGATCCGCCTCACTCCGGAGATGGGTTCGGCGGTCGATCCGGTGCGGTGGCTGAGTGAGCACGGGGTGTCCCTGGCCGGCAATGCCGCCGAGCCGGAGGCGGACGGGTCGTGATGCCGACCTGTCACTCAGGGCGTGCGGGGTACTCAGCCGCGACTCGGCGAGCGGGTGCGTCGGCGTCGGCGTCGGCTCAGAGCGCGGCGAGGATCCGCTCGATGACGACCGCCACACCGTCGTCGTTGTTGGCGACCGTGTGACCTGAGGCGGCGGCCACGACGTCCGGGTGGGCGTTGCCCATCGCGTACGAGGTGCCTGCCCAGCTGAGCATCTCGACGTCGTTGGGCATGTCGCCGAAGGCGACGACCTCGGAGGGGAGGATGCCGCGCTCGGCGCAGCACAGTTCGAGCGTGGACGCCTTGGAGACGCCGGGGCCGCTGATCTCCAGGAGCGCCGTCGGGCTGGACCGGGTGATCTCGGCGCGGGCCCCCACGGCCTTGCGGGCGAGCACCAGGAAGTCGTCGGGCGGCAGCTCGGGGTGGTGGGCGAGCACCTTGAGGATGGGCTCACCGGCCGTGTCGGCGTCGTGGGCCAGCAGCTTCTCGGCGGGCGCGATGCTGCTGGCGGCGTCCATCAGCATCGGCGGATAGGCCAGTTCGTGGTGGAGCCCCCCGGTCTGCTCGACGGCGAAGGAGGTGCCCGGGACGGCGGCGCGCAGGATCTCGACGACGGCCAGGGCGGCTGTCCGCTCCAGCGGGCGGACCTTCACGAACCGGTGCTCGGCGAGCCCGTCGTGCAGATCGACGACAGCCGCGCCGTTGCCGCAGATGGCCAGGCCGTGGCCCTGGACATGGTCACTGACGACGTCCATCCAGCGGGCCGGGCGACCGGTGACGAAGAAGACCTCGATCCCCGCCTCCTCGGCGGCCGCGAGCGCCGCGACCGTGCGGTCCGAGACGGACTTGTCGTCGCGCAGCAGCGTGCCGTCCAGATCGGTCGCGATGAGCCGGGGGACGATGGGGGCCGGGTGCTCGGCGGGGAGGGGCTCGGTAGCTGAGGTCACAGATCCATTCTCCCGTACAGAGGCGCACGGGCGTGCGAGGGAGCGCACATGTGAGTACGCACGCTGGGGCGTGCGGGGCGCAGGGGGCGCATGAGGCCCTGGGGGACCAGCTGAGCCCAGGAGCCAGGAGCCACGAGCCACGAGCCAGTGTGACCAAGGGGGCCACTGGGAGGCGCCGACAGTGTCAGAGGCAGCCGTTAGTGTCGTAGGTATGCGTCTGAGCACTGTGATTCTTCCGGTACGCCGCTGGCACGACGGCGGTCGCGACGAGTGGCTGCGCGCCGAGGAGCTCGGCTTCCACACCGCGTACACCTACGACCACCTGTCCTGGCGGACCTTCCGCGATCAGCCGTGGTTCGGCGCGGTGCCGACGCTGACCGCCGCTGCCGCCGCCACCTCGCGCATACGGCTCGGCACGCTGGTCACCTCGCCGAACTTCCGGCACCCGGTGACCCTCGCCAAGGAACTGATCACGCTCGACGACATCTCCGACGGCCGGATAACGCTCGGCATCGGGGCCGGTGGCAACGGCTTCGACGCCACGGCCCTGGGCCAGCAGGCGTGGACGCCGCGCGAGCGGGCCGACCGCTTCGCCGAGTTCGTGCCGCTGCTCGACCGGCTGCTGACCGAGGACGCGGTGACCTCCGAGGGCGCCCTGTACTCGGCGGTCGAGGCGCGCAACATCCCCGGCTGTGTGCAGCGGCCCCGGCTGCCGTTCGCCGTGGCGGCGACCGGCCCGCGCGGGCTGAAGCTGGCGGCGCGCCACGGGCAGGCGTGGGTGACCACCGGTGACCCGAAGCTCTTCGAGTCGGGTACGCCCGATCAGTCGGTGGAGGCCATCCGCGGACAGATCAAGAAGCTCGGCGAGGCCTGCGACGACATCGGCCGCGATGTGGACGAGCTGGACAAGATCCTGCTCACCGGCTTCACGCCGGAGCCGCAGCGGGTGCTGGAGTCGCTCGACTCCTTCGTGGACTTCGCGGGCCGGCACTTCGAGCTCGGCATCACGGAGATCGTCCTGCACACGCCGATTCCGGACTCGGTCTTCGCGGCCGACCGGAAGGTGTTCGAGCAGATCGCCACGGAGGGGCTGGCGCAGCTGCGCTGACGTGCTGGGGGCTGGCTGACACCGGCCCCCGCCCCTGCTCAGGGCCGCCCGCCCCTGCTCGGACCCACCCGCCCCTGTTCCTGCGCGGCCCGCCCCGCCTCCGCTGTTCAGCTCTTGGCGCGTACGCGTCTGCTCAGCCAGGGCGTGAGCGTGCCGCCGAGGACGAGTTCCTTGTACGTCTCGTCGCCGGGCAGGGGGACCACCAGCCACCACCCCGGCGGGAAGAAGCGGCCCTTCACATACGCCAGGTCGCCGTAGACCGAGCGCAGGAACGCCGGGACCGCGTCGCGCGGCACGTCGTTGAACTCCACCTCGTCGACGGTGATCTTCGCGTCGTCCTCCGCGAAGAGCTGCACGGTCACCGCGGGCGAGCCGCCGAGCTCGACGAACGCCTCGTGCGGAAGGGAACCGTCCGGGTCCAGGACGGTGAACGCCCCGGCCGAGGTGCGGCGCGAGGACCGGTCGGCGCCGATGTCGTGGGTGACCTCCACGGCCAGGTTGTGCGCGTGAGCGACCTCGCGGATCGCGGCGACGGCGCTCTCGGTGCTGGGAAGACGCGGATGTGCCATGCCGTCGATCATCTCAGCAGAATGGCGCGAGGGGTGATCACTCGGGAAGGCGCAGGTACTTCGGGGGTACGGAGTCCGTGAGCCACACCCCGTTCGCGCTGATGTGGAAGACGAGGCCGTCCCGCCGCATCGCCGCGGCGTCCACGCTGAGGACGACCGGGCGGCCGCGCCGGGCGCCGACCCGGGTCGCCGTCTCGCGGTCGGCGGAGAGGTGCACATGGTGGCGGGCCATCGGCCGCAGCCCCTCGGCCCGGATCGAGTCCAGACTGCGGGCCACGGTGCCGTGGTAGAGGTACGCGGGCGGTTCGGCGGCCGGCAGGCCCAGGTCGACGGCGACGGTGTGGCCCTGGCTCGCTCGGATCCGGTCGCCCTCGATCGCGAAGCGGCGCTTGTCGTTCACGGCGACGACATGGTCGAGCTCGGCACGAGTGATGGGGAAGCGGTGCGCGGCAGCAGCCCGCAGGAGGGTGTCGATCCCGACCCAGCCGTGCGGGTCGAGGGTGAGCCCGATGCGCTCGGGCTGATGGCGCAGATGCTTCGACAGGTACTTGGACACCTTCACGGCGCGTCTGTCGTCCGGTGTTTCGGCCATGCCACCAGGGTGCCGGGCGGGGACGAGCCCCGGCACCCCAATTTCGCTCGGTGTCACGGTTGTCCGGGCTCCTCGGCGTCACCGTGCCGCGGGGCCTCTCGGGGTCTCCGTTCCCCGGGGCCCCTCGGCATCACGCCTTGAGCTGCTCTGCCGCCCAGCGGGCCCATTCCTCGTGCATCGCGCTGAGGCGCTTTCCGTACTCCAGGGCGAGGCGGCCGTGGACGGAGAGCGGGTCGTCGTCCCACTCGATCGAGGCCTCCGCGTGCTCCAGGCCGGCGCGCTGGCGGGAGGCGCGCTCGGCCTCGGTCAGGAGGTACGTCTGCGCCTCCAGCGGGGTGAGGAGGCCGAGGAAGAAGACGCGCAGCAGGGAGTCGCTGCGGCGGGTGCGGGTGGGCTCGGTCTCGGTGAGCCAGTGGCGCAGCTCGGCCCGGCCCGGGTCGGTGATCGCGTACTCCTTGCGCCCCCGGGGGCCCTCGGCGGCCACCTCGACCAGCCCCGCGTCGGCGAGCTTGCCCAGTTCGCCGTAGACCTGGCTCTGGGTCGCCGACCAGACGTGGGAGAGCGAGGTCTCGAACAGTTTCATCAGGTCGTAGCCGCTGGCCGGACGTTCGGACAGCAGCCCCAGGACCGCGTGACGAAGGCTCATGACCCTCACTTTACATTCCACTCTTGACACGTCAATGCTGGAACCTCTACTTTTGACATGTCGAAGTTGGAATGTGGAGCGGGCGAGAGCCCGGCTTGGGGGACTGCTGTGAACTACCTGCGCGGATTCATCCCTTGGATCGTCTTTGCCGCCGTCGGCAGCGAGCACTGGGAGTGGGGCGCGGTCTCCGCGCTCGCCGCGGGTGCCTGGCTGTTCGCCGCCGACCGCAAGCGGGGTGCCGCGGCCGACTCGATGATTCTGGAGCAGTCGACCATCGCCTTCTTCGCGGTGCTGAGCGTGGTGGCCTTCGCGATACCGGGCAGCGGGCTGCGGGAGTACGGCGGGGCGCTGGCCACCGGCTGGCTGGCCCTCACCGCCTGGGCGACGCTGGCCGTCCGGCGGCCCTTCACCACCGGAATAGCCAAGCGTCAGGCGCCGCGTGAGGTGTGGGACAACCCGGTGTTCCTTCGTATCAACGTGGTGCTGACCGCCGTCTGGGCCGCTGCCTTCACCGTGACCGCCGTCGCGCTCGCCGTCGTCCATGCCCAGTCGCTGGGCAGCGCCGCCGCGATAGCCGTGCAGGTCGCCGGGTTCGCGGTGCCCGCTTTCGTCACCGCCAGGTACCCGGAGCGTGCCCGGCGCGCCGCGCAGGCCGCCAAAGTGAGCGCAATCACGCACTGATGACGGTCAGTTAGGTTTGATCCACAGACAAGTGCGGTTATCCACAGGCCCTGTGGCTATTCTGTGGACAACTTGCGGGCTGCGAGAGCGTCCAACGTACGGGACTGAACCTCCCGTTCGGCGGCGGCGGTGATGAACGCGGCGACGTTCTCCGGGCCGACCAGGTCCCGTACGGCCCGGACCGTGTGTGCGGGCAGGGCGACGGGACCGGGGTCGGGATCGGCCGGGGCGGCCGGGGCCGCGGCGCCGAGGTGGCGCTGGAGGTGCCGGGTGGCGAACAGGCGCATGGCCCGGGCCAGTTCGGCGTCCACGGTCTGCTGGGCGAGCGGGCGCAGTCGGCGCACCAGACCGGCGGCCTCGGCGGCCTCCGCGTCGGTGGGCGGACGGTCGCCCAGATACCGGGCGAAGACGTGCTCGGTGGTGAAGTCCAGGAAGCGGGCCGCGATGTGCTCCACCTGGCCGCGCAGCTCCCGCAGATGCCCGGAGATGGCGTCCAGGGGCACCCCGGCCGCGTGCAGCTCGGCGGCGACCCCCAGCTCCTGCGGGCTGGGGACCAGGAACTCGCGGTCGTTGCCGGGGACGCGCTCCAGGATGCCGAGCTCGACGGCGTCCGCCACGGCCTCGTCGTCCGGCTCGCCGCCGAAGGTGGCGTCGAGATCGTCCCGGGTGATCCGGGCGGCCTCCTCGTCGGTCCAGGGGCCGTTGACCTCGGCGACCAGGCCGAGGACACCGCCGAGGCCGCGGCCCGCGTCCCAGGCCTCGAGGAGTTCCTTGATGGAGGCCAGGGTGTATCCCCGGTCGAGCAGATCGGCGATCTGGCGCAGCCGGGCCAGATGGGTCTCGCCGTACACATTGGACCGGCCGCGCCGCTCGGGCCTGGGCAGCAGGCCGCGGTCCTGGTAGGCGCGGATGGTGCGGACCGTGGCACCGCTCGCGTGGGCCAGGTCCTCGATGCGGTACTCACAGGAGGAGGGGAGGGAGTGTGCCACCGTTTGCTGGACCGGCACGGCGGCCGGTGTCGGCACCGGGGCCTGGGCGGATGCCGCTGACGTCGGCGCCGCCGACGCGCCCGGCGCCCCCGATGGCTGTGCTGCTGGCTGCCCGGACAAAGCGTCTCCCTCTACCCCAGGGCGGCGCGGCCCACCGCACCCGCTGCCACACGGGCCGCCGGCGAGGTCGCGAGATATTCGACGGCCTTGCGCAGGGAGCCCTCCTGCGAGGGATGGTACGACCGCCGGAAGTAGCGGGGTATGGCCGCGCCGAGCTCCTTCCAGCTGGGCAGCAGCCCGCGCCGGACGGCCCGGTTGTGCTCGCGCAGCGAATACCGCACCCGGCCGGCGAGCCGCGGGTCGTGGCGGATCAGATAGGAGGCGCCCCACGCCCACAGCCAGAGCAGCACCGGAGCGACCACGACCATGCCCTCCACCCGGCGGGCGTAGCGGGGCAGGCCCTCACCGCCGCAGTGCTGGTACATGTCGAAGGCGATGGCGCGGTGCTCGACCTCCTCGGCGCCGTGCCAGCGCAGCAGGTCGAGCATGACCGGGTCGGAGCCGGCCCGGTCGAGGGCCTCGGCGTGCAGCACCCAGTCGCCCAGGACGGCGGTGAACTGTTCGATCGCGGCGATCAGCGAGAGCCGGAAGCGCAGCCACTCCTGGGTCGGTATCGGCGCGCCGAACGGGGGCCGCTCACCGAGGAGTTTGTCGAAGAGGAAGTCGACGTGGCGGGTGTAGGCCTCGGTGTCGAGGCGCTGCTCGGCGAGGTGGTCGAGGACATAGGCGTGCTGGACGCTGTGGGTGGCCTCCTGGCCCATGAACCCCTTGACGTCCTTGAGCAGCACCGGGTCGGTGACCAGCGGGAGGGCTTCCTTGAAGACCTTCACGAACCAGCGCTCACCGGCGGGAAGGAGGAGATGCAGGACGTTGATGACGTGGGTGGCGGTGGGCTCGTCGGGTATCCAGTGCAGCGGGGTCTCGTGCCAGTCGAACGAGACCCGCCGCGGGGAGATCCTGTAGTGCTCCGGGCTCGTGCCCTCCAGGCGCTCCGTGCTCACAGCGGTGGCTCCAATCGGGCGATGGCGCGCAAGGTGCGGGGCGTGAAGCGGGACATCAGGTGGGCGCCGCGGGCCTCGGGCGTCACCGGCACCACCGCCTGGTTCTTCACCACCGCGCGCAGGATCGCCGCGGCGACCTTCTCCGGCGGGTAGTTGCGCAGGCCGTAGAGCCGGGCGGACTTCTTCTGGCGGCGCTTCTCCTCCGTCTCGTCGGCCCCGGCGAAGCGGGCGGTGGAGGTGATGTTGGTGTTGACGAAGCCGGGGCAGATGGCGCTGACGCCGATGCCCTGGCCGGCCAGCTCGGCGCGCAGGCACTCGCTGAGCATCAGCACCGCCGCCTTCGTGGTGGAGTAGGCGGGCAGCGCCTTGGAGGGCTGGTAGGCGGCGGCCGAGGCGGTGTTGACGATATGGCCGCCCTGGCCGCGCTCGGTCATCTGCTTGCCGAAGATCCGGCAGCCGTGGATGACACCCCACAGATTGACGTCGAGGACCTTCTTCCAGTCCTCGCTGGTGGTGTCGAAGAACGAGCCGGACAGGCCGATCCCGGCGTTGTTCACCAGGACGTCCACGATGCCGTACTCGGCGGCGACCTTCTCGGCGAGCTTCTCCATCGCCTGCTCGTCGCTGACGTCGACGGTCTCGGCCCAGGCCTCGGGCGCGCCGATCAGCCGGGACATCTCGGCGGTCCGGGCCGCCCCCTCCGCGTCCCGGTCCACCGCGACGATCCGCGCCCCGGCCTCGGCGAACGCGAAGGCGGTGGCCCGGCCGATGCCGCTGGCCGCGCCGGTGACCAGGACGAGCTGACCGCCGAAGCGGTCCGCGTAGGGGCCGGTGGCCACCGCGTCCTTGGCCGAGACGCCGTCCTCGTTGGCGGTGACGAACTCGGTGATCCAGGCGGCCAGCCGGTCGGGACGGGTGCGCGGGACCCAGTGCTTGGCGGGCAGGGTGCGGCGTACCAGCTGTGGTGCCCACAGCTCCAGGTCGTCGTAGAGGCGCTGGGAGAGGAATGCGTCGCCGGTCGGCGTGATCAGCTGCACCGGCACATGCGCGTAGGCGTCGGCGCGGGGGCGGCGCAGCCGGGCCCGGACGTTGTCCCGGTAGAGCCAGGCGCCGTGCGCCGCGTCCGTCGGCAGGGAGGCCGTGGGGTACCCGCCGGAGGGGACCTTCTCCACCCGTTCGAGGATCCGGGGCCACTGCTTGCCGAGCGGGCCGCGCCAGGCGAACTCGGGCAGGACGGGAGTGTGCAGCATGTACACGTACCAGGACTTGGCGCCCTGGCCGAGCAGCTGGCCGACCCGGCGGGGGGTCGGGCGGCTCATCCGGCTCTTGATCCAGTGCCCGAAGTGGTCGAGGGAGGGGCCGGACATCGAGGTGAAGGAGGCGATCCGGCCCTCGGTGCGCTTGACGGTCACGAACTCCCAGGCCTGTACGGACCCCCAGTCGTGGCCGACCAGGTGCACCGGCCGGTCCGGGCTCACCGCGTCGGCGACCGCCAGGAAGTCGTCGGTCAGCTTCTCCAGGGTGAAGCCGCCGCGCAGCGGGGCGGGGGCGGTCGAGCGCCCATGGCCCCGGACGTCGTACAGCACGACGTGGAAGCGCTCGGCGAGGCGGACGGCGACCTCCGACCAGACCTCCTTGCTGTCCGGGTAGCCGTGCACGAGTACCACGGTGGGCTGCTCCGGGTCGCCGAGCTCGGCGACGCACAGCTCGATCCCTCCCGTGCGCACCCAGCGCTCGCGTGCGCCCTCCATGCCGTTGCCCGTCCGCTCTCCCACGCTCACGCCGCCTTCTCCTCGGCCCAGCGCCGCACATGCGGCAGATCGTCGTCCAGCCAGAACGCGCTCTGCTCGGGGTCCTTGGAGTCGGTGACGACCAGGATCTCCTCGAACTTCGCGCCCGTACCCCGGAACCCGAGGTGCGGCTCGACCGCCCACAGCCCCGGCTGGGGCGGGTGGTCGGAGAACTTGTAGGGGCTCCACAGCGGCGACCAGCCGTCGCGGTGGCCGTGCAGCGCGTCGCTCGCCAGGCCCTTGAGGGACTGGGTGCCGAAGCCGAAGACGTTCGGCGACCAGCGGCGCTCCTTGACCTGGTCGACCTTGTGGGCGATCACGCCGAAGGGATACGCGCGGTGGCGGTTGGCATAGCCCTGGCGGACCATGAGCCGGTCCACGTCCTCGTATATCTCGCGCAGCGGCCGGCGCTCGCGGACCTCGCGCAGGAGGAGCTCGCGGTGTGCCTCCAGATCGGCGAGGAGCCGGTCGTGCACGGGGTTGAGGCCCAGACAGCCCGAGTAGCCGATGTCCGCGGTGAAGCCCTTGTGGACCGGGGCCATGTCGAGGATGAACGGCATCCCCGCCTCCAGCCTCCGGTTGGTGGGGAAGAACTGGAGCGGGACGCGGAAGTTCACGAACGCCGTGCGGTCCCCGAACCAGGCGAACGGCAGATGGAACCAGTCCCGCACCCCGCGCCCGCGCAGCCACTCCCGCTGCATCCGGGCCGCCTCGCGCTCCGTCACCCCCGGCTTGAGCTGGGCCGCCACGGCCTCCGCGCACTCATAGGCGAGCCGCTGCACTTCCCTGAACCCGCTGAGCCGCGCGTCGAGTTCCGTCTTGACCGCCGTTGGCATCGCGCCCACACCCCTGTCGTCGTACGCGTGCGTAACTTGACACTGATGAATGTGACAATGCCCGGCGGCTACGTCAAGGGCCGGGGGCCGACCTGTGGACGACGAGGGCGTTGTGGACAACCCGTTCGCCCGCGGCTGGGCGTTTCTCAGGGTCCCGTCACTCTTGCGTAGGGGGCACCTAGGGGCCCGTACCTCTGGAGTCGGACACGGATCCAGCCGCCTGGTCTGACGATTGGTGTGGCCTGCGCCACTACCTTCGAACTGTGAATGTGATCGCGACCGAAAGCCTGAGCAAGCGGTTCCCCCGGGTGACCGCGCTTGACCGGCTCTCCCTGGACATCGGGCCCGGTGTGACCGGCCTGGTGGGTGCCAACGGAGCCGGCAAGTCGACGTTGATCAAGATCCTCCTCGGCCTCTCCCCGGCCACCGAGGGCACGGCCGCGGTGCTCGGCCTCGATGTCGCCACCAGCGGCGGCGCGATCCGTGAGCGCGTCGGCTACATGCCGGAGCACGACTGTCTGCCGCCCGACGTCTCGGCCACCGAGTTCGTCGTGCACATGGCGCGCATGTCGGGCCTCCCGGTGACCGCCGCCCGCGAGCGCACCGCCGACACCCTGCGCCACGTCGGCCTCTACGAGGAGCGGTACCGCCCCATCGGCGGCTACTCGACCGGTATGAAGCAGCGGGTCAAGCTCGCGCAGGCGCTCGTCCACGACCCCCAGCTGGTCCTCCTCGACGAGCCCACCAACGGCCTCGACCCGGTCGGCCGCGACGAGATGCTCGGCCTGATCCGCCGCATCCACACCGACTTCGGCATCTCCGTCCTGGTCACCTCGCACCTCCTCGGCGAGCTGGAGCGCACCTGCGACCACGTGGTGGTCATCGACGGCGGCAAGCTGCTGCGGTCCAGCTCCACCAGCGACTTCACCCAGACCACCACCACGCTCGCGGTCGAGGTCACCGACTCCGACGCGCACCCGGACGGCACCGAGGCCGTGCGCGGCGCCCTCCTCGCGGCCGGCATCACCCTCCACGCGGGCGTGGAGGACGGACTGCCGGGCGCCGGGCACATCCTGCTCGTGGAGGCGGCGGGCGAGAAGACGTACGACGTGGTGCGCGACACCGTCGCCGGGCTCGGCCTCGGGCTCGTACGGATGGAGCAGCGCCGCCACCACATCGCGGAGGTCTTCAAGACCCCGGCGCAGGCGTCGGAGCCGGTCTCCGAGCGCGCCGCCGCCTGGGCAGCGACCGCCGCACGGCAGAACGGAGGCGGCAGCCATGGCGGCTGAGGCCACAGGGACCCCGATGACACAGCACCAGAGCGCGCAGACCCGGATCCACAACATCGGCTACCGGAACTACGACGGCCCGCGCCTTGGCCGGGCGTACGCACGACGCTCGCTCTTCTCGCAGTCGCTGCGCGGGGCGTACGGACTGGGCCGCAGCGCCAAGTCCAAGGTGCTGCCGATGCTGCTCTTCGCGGTGATGTGCCTGCCCCCGGCCATCATGGTCGCGGTCGCCATCACCACCAAGGCCAACGACCTGCCGGTGGACTACACCCGCAACGCGATCCTGATGCAGGCCGTGATCGGCCTCTTCATCGCCGCGCAGGCCCCCCAGACCGTCTCGCGCGACCTGCGCTTCCGTACCGTGCCGCTGTACTTCTCCCGGCCCATCGAGCGTGTGGACTACGTGCTCGCCAAGTTCGCGGCGATGGCCTCGGCGCTGTTCATCCTCACGGCGGCGCCGCTCGTCGTGCTCTACGCGGGCGCGCTGCTCGCCAAACTCGACTTCGCGCACCAGACCAAGGGGTTCGCACAGGGACTGGTCTCGGTGGCTCTGCTCTCGCTCCTGTTCGCCGGCATCGCACTGGTGGTCTCGGCGCTCACCCCGCGCCGCGGCTTCGGCGTGGCGGCCGTCATCGCGGTGCTGACCATCTCCTACGGGGCGGTCTCCGCGATCCAGGGCGTCGCCTTCGACCAGCAGTCCACCGGCGCCATCAAGTGGTTCGGCCTCTTCTCCCCCATCACGCTCGTCGACGGGGTGCAGACCGCCTTCCTCGGCGCCACCTCGGCCTTCCCCGGCCGCGAGGGTCCGGGCGCCGGGCCCGGCGTGGTGTACCTGCTCGTCGTCCTCGCGCTGATCGCCGGCTCGTACGCCGTCCTGATGCGCCGCTACCGGAAGGTCGGGCTGTGACGACCATCGACATCGACCACACCTCCCGCTGGTTCGGCAACGTGGTGGCCGTCAACGACGTCACCATGTCGATCGGCCCCGGGGTGACCGGACTGCTCGGCCCCAACGGCGCCGGGAAGTCCACGCTCATCAACATGATGGGCGGCTTCCTCGCCCCCTCGACGGGCAGCGTGACCCTCGACGGCCGCCCCATCTGGCGCAACGAGGACGTCTACCGGCAGATCGGCATCGTCCCCGAACGGGAGGCGATGTACGACTTCCTGACCGGCCGCGAGTTCGTGGTCGCCAACGCCGAGCTGCACGGGCTCGGGGCCAAGGAGGCCCAGCGGGCGCTCGCCACGGTCGAGATGGAGTACGCGCAGGACCGCAGGATCCAGACGTACAGCAAGGGCATGCGCCAGCGCGTGAAGATGGCGTCCGCGCTGGTCCACGACCCCTCGGTGCTGCTGCTCGACGAGCCGTTCAACGGTATGGACCCCCGTCAGCGCATGCAGCTGATGGACCTGCTGCGGCGGATGGGCGCGGAGGGCCGCACCGTCCTGTTCTCCTCGCACATCCTTGAGGAGGTCGAGCAGCTCGCCTCCCACATCGAGGTGATCGTGGCCGGTCGGCACGCGGCGAGCGGTGACTTCCGCAAGATCCGTCGGCTGATGACCGACCGTCCGCACCGCTATCTGATCCGCTCCAGCGACGACCGCGCGCTCGCCGCCGCGCTGATCGCCGACCCCTCGACGGCCGGGATCGAGGTGGACCTCAAGGAGGGCGCGCTGCGTATCCAGGCGGTCGACTTCGGGCGGTTCACGACACTGCTGCCGCAGGTCGCGAAGGCGCACGGGATCCGGCTGCTGACGGTCTCGCCGTCCGACGAGTCGCTGGAATCCGTCTTCTCCTACCTCGTAGCGGCCTGAAAGGAGCTGTGAGCGTCATGTACAACCCCACAGTCGCCCGGCTCACCTACCGGGCCCTGCTCGGCCGCCGCCGGGCCGCCATCCTCTGTGTGCTGCCGGTGCTGCTGATCGTCATCGCGGCGGCGGTACGTTCCTTCAGCGGCGCCGACGACCAGGTCACGGCGAACCTCCTGGGCGGGTTCGCGCTCGCCACGATGGTCCCGCAGATCGGTGTCATCGCGGGCACCGGAGCGATCGGTCCCGAGATCGACGACGGCTCGATCGTCTATCTGCTGGCCAAGCCGGTGAAGCGGCCGACGATCATCTTCACCAAGCTGATCGTGGCGATCGCGGTGACCATGGTCTTCTCGGCCGTGCCCACGTTCGTCGCCGGAATGATCCTCAACGGCAACGGCCAGCAGCTCGCGGTCGCCTACACGGTCGCGGCCCTGGTCGCCTCGATCGCGTACGCGGCGGTCTTCCTGCTCCTGGGCACGGTCACCCGGCACGCGGTGGTCTTCGGCCTGGTCTACGCGCTGGTCTGGGAGAGCCTCTTCGGCAACCTGGTCCCGGGGGCGCGCACGCTGAGCGTCCAGCAGTGGTCGCTCGCCCTCGCCGAGCGGATCGGGACGAACGGCCTCATCACCTCGGACGTCGCACTGCCCGCCGCGGTCGTCCTGCTGACGGCGGTCACGGTCCTGGCGACCTGGTACGCGGGCCAGAAGCTGCGGACGCTGAAGCTGGCCGGGGAGGAGTGACCTCCGGGGAGGCGTGACCTCGGGGGCGGGTGGGGCCTGCGGGGCAGGTGTCACCCGCCCGCGACCCGGGCGGCGGCCTTCCGGCCCCGCCCGGGTCATCATCGAGGGATGACGACCCTTCACGGCCCGGGCACCCGACGGGCGCCGGAGCCGGCCCGGCCGGTGCGGGCCTGGGTGCGCTCCTCGCCGGGGACGCACATCTGGCTGGCGGTCATCGCGATCACCAGCATCGTCATCGAACTGTCCAGCCAGGGCCTCGAGCACTATCTGCTGCACCGCAACAGCAGCAACATCCACGAGCTCACCAGGCACCCCGCCCAGTCGCTGTTCACCAGCGCCTTCTGGATCGAGAACCCGTCCTCGTTCCTGCTCTACCTGGTCCTCTTCGAGCTCGTCCACGCGCCCGTGGAGCGCTGGATCGGCACCCTGCGCTGGCTGGTGGCCGTCGCCGTCGCGCATGTCGCCGCCACCCTGGTCAGCCAGGAGGTGGTGCTGTGGAGCATCCGCAACCACGAGGTGCCCAAGCGGATGGCGCATGTGGTGGACATCGGGGTCAGCTACGGGCTGGCCGCCTCGGCGGGGCTGCTGGTGTACCGGCTGCCGAGGCCGTGGCGATGGCTCTACCTCGCGTGCGTGCTCGCGTTCTTCGGGATCCCGCTGCTGACCGGCGGCACCTTCACGGACATCGGGCACGGGGTGGCGCTGGCCATCGGACTGGCCTGCTGGCCGCTGACGAGGGGTAAATCAGTGGCTTCGAACGGACGTGCGGTGCACAGTGGTTGAGGGCCCCAGGGCAGACCGCTTCGAGCGCGCCACCGGCGCGGGTCACCTTGGGACACGGGATCGGTAAGGGGCGTCCACCTATGGCGGACGCCCCTTACACATGCCCGTAACGCCTGCTCGTACGGTCGCCAGAAGCAGTCGCATACGTGAGCCGCTGACGCGAGCGCCTCACGCGCCCAGCAACTGCTCCAGGACCACCGCGATCCCGTCGTCGTCGTGGGACGCGGTGATCTCGTGGGCGACGGCCTTCAGCTCGTCGTGGGCGTTGGCCATGGCCACACCGTGCTCGGCCCAGCCGAACATCGGGATGTCGTTGGGCATGTCCCCGAAGGCGATGGTGTCCGTCGAGCGGCAGCCGAGCCGGCGCGCGGCCAGCGACAGACCGGTCGCCTTGCTCAGGCCCAGCGGAAGCAGCTCCACCACGCCCTCGCCCGCCATCACCACGTCGACCAGGCTGCCGACGACCTGGCGCGCGATCCGCGCCAGCTCGTCGTCCCCGAGCCGGGGGTGCTGGATGTAGACCTTGTTCAGCGGCGCCGCCCACAGCTCGGCGATCCGGTCGAAGGCGACGACCGGCAGCGAGCCCTCCTGGACCCGGTAGCCGGGGCCGACCAGCACCTCGCCGTCGAGCCCGTCCCGGCTCGCGGCCAGCGCCAGCGGGCCCACCTCGGCCTCTATCTTCGACAGCGCCAGCCCCGCCAGTTGGCGGTCGAGCGTCACCGACGTCAGCAGCCGGTGCTCGCCCGCGTGGTAGACCTGTGCGCCCTGGCCGCACACCGCAAGACCCTGGTAGCCCAGGTCGTCCAGGATGTGCCGGGTCCAGGGCACCGCGCGGCCGGTCACCACGATGTGGGCCGCGCCCGCCGCGGTGGCCGCGGCGAGCGCCTCACGGGTGCGCTGCGAGACGGTCTCGTCGGAGCGCAGCAGCGTCCCGTCCAGATCGGTCGCGATCAGCTTGTACGGGAACGGCTTCCCCGAGGCGGTGCTCACTTGGCGATGGGCTCCAGCACCTCGCGGCCGCCCAGGTAGGGGCGGAGCACGGCCGGGACCCGCACGGAGCCGTCGGCCTGCTGGTGGTTCTCCAGGATCGCCACGATCGTGCGCGGCACCGCGCAGAGCGTGCCGTTCAGCGTCGCCAGCGGCTGCACCTTGCTCTTGCCGTCGGCGTTGTCGCGCATCCGCACGGAGAGGCGGCGGGCCTGGAAGCCGTCGCAGTTGGAGGCCGAGGTCAGCTCGCGGTACTTGCCCTGGGTGGGGATCCACGCCTCGCAGTCGAACTTGCGCGAGGCCGAGGCGCCGAGGTCGCCGGTGGCCACGTCGATCACCTGGAAGGGCAGCTCAAGGCCGGTCAGCCACTGCTTCTCCCAGTCCAGGAGCCGCTTGTGCTCGTTCTCGGCGTCCTCGGGGTGGACGTACGAGAACATCTCCACCTTGTCGAACTGGTGCACACGGAAGATGCCCCGGGTGTCCTTGCCGTACGTACCGGCCTCGCGGCGGAAGCACGGCGAGAAGCCCGCGTAGCGCAGCGGGAGCTTCTCCGCGTCGATGATCTCGTCCATGTGGTACGCGGCGAGCGGGACCTCGGAGGTGCCGACCAGGTAGTAGTCGTCCTTCTCCAGGTGGTACACGTTCTCCGCGGCCTGGCCGAGGAAGCCGGTGCCCTCCATGGCGCGCGGGCGGACCAGCGCGGGGGTGAGCATCGGGATGAAGCCGGCCTCGGTGGCCTGCGCGATCGCCGCGTTGACGAGGGCGAGCTCCAGGAGCGCGCCGACGCCCGTCAGGTAGTAGAAGCGCGAGCCGGAGACCTTGGCGCCGCGCTCGACGTCGATGGCGCCCAGCGCCTCGCCGAGCTCCAGGTGGTCCCTGGGCGCGAAGCCCTCGGCCGCGAAGTCGCGGATGGTGCCGTGCGTCTCCAGGACGACGAAGTCCTCCTCGCCGCCGACCGGCACGTCCTCGTGGACGATGTTGCCGAGCTGGAGCAGCAGGCGCTTGGCCGCCTCGTCCGCCTCGTTCTGCTCGGCCTCGGCGCTCTTCACGTCGGTCTTGAGCTGCTCGGCCTTCTGCAGGAGCTCGGCGCGCTCCTCGGGCGAGGCCTTGGGGATGAGCTTGCCGAGCGCCTTCTGCTCGGAGCGCAGCTCGTCGAAGCGGACGCCGGACGACCTGCGCCGCTCGTCGGCTGAGAGCAGGGCGTCGACGAGCGCGACGTCCTCTCCACGGGCGCGCTGGGAGGCGCGAACACGGTCGGGGTCCTCACGGAGCAGGCGAAGGTCAATCACCCCTCCAGGCTACCGGTGCGGATCCCTGGCACCCCACCGGATATCCCCGCCGCGTCTCTTCCGCGTGTCGGTTTGCCCGAATTGACCGTATTGAGAAATCTGGTGGAGAAATTCCGGGACGGGCGTCAATAAAGCCCGCCCTTTTCCCTGAAAAGGGGTGCTTTCCGGACTTCGGTTGACCGGACTCCCTTGGTTCCCAAGGGACTTGTCCACAGAAGCGCACAGCTGAGGAAAGTTATCCACAGGGTGTGGGGGCTTCTTGTGGATCGCCGGGAGGATCCGTTCCCTGGCGCGGTGCGGGGCCAAGGATTCCCAGTTCGAACCTCTTCCACACACTCATTCGGGTGGGAATTGCTCGCTCTAAAGAGTTCATCGAGGGAATTGGGGTGACATCGCCCGAGCTGATCTTCTGTGGACGGATGCGTCGTCGCTAGAGGTATTTGTCGACTCTGTCCGGTTGTGTTGTCGACTTACCCACAGGTCGAGAAGAAAGCCTGTGGATAACTTTGTGGACAGTGAAAATCAGCAGGTAGGACCGGAGGAGGGCCGGTGGAAAACCCGCTCAGGCCCGGCCGTCCTGGCTGCGCGCCAGCCACTCCGCCGCCGCCACGAACTCCGCGTCCGAGGTCCCCGGCCGCGCCGACCGCACCTCGTCGGCCGACACACCCGCACGCGGGTACGAGCCGAGGAAGCGCACCTTGGGGCAGATCCGCTTCAGCCCCATCAGCGCCTCGCCCACGCGCCGGTCCGAGATATGGCCCTCGGCGTCCACCGCGAAGCAGTAGTTGCCGATGCCCGCGCCGGTCGGCCGGGACTGGATCAGCATCAGGTTGACCCCGCGTACGGCGAACTCCTGGAGCAGCTCCAGCAGTGCGCCCGGGTGGTCGTCGCCCAGCCAGATCACCACGGACGTCTTGTCGGCGCCGGTCGGCGCCGCCGGCCGGGCCGGGCGGCCCACCAGGACGAACCGGGTCTCCGCGTTCTCCGCGTCGTGGATCTCGGTGACCAGTGGCTCCAGGCCGTACGTCGCCGCCGCGAACTCACCCGCGAACGCCGCGTCGAACCGGCCCTCCTGGACCAGCCGGGCGCCGTCCGCGTTGGACGCGGCCGACTCCCACAGCGCCTCGGGCAGATGCGTGCGCAGCCAGTTGCGCACCTGCGGCTGCGCCACCGGGTGCCCGGTCACCGTCTTGACGTCCGACAGCTTCGTCCCCGGCCGCACCAGCAGCGCGAAGGCGATCGGCAGCAGCACCTCGCGGTAGATCATCAGCGGCTCGCCGGAGGCCAGCTCGTCCAGGGTCGCGGTGACCCCGCCCTCCACCGAGTTCTCGATCGGCACGAGCGCGGCCGCGGCCTCCCCGTTGCGCACCGCGTCCAGCGCGGCGGGCACGGACACCATCGGCACCAGCTCCCGGGTCGCCGCCTCCGGCAGCGTGCGCAGGGCGGCCTCGGTGAAGGTGCCTTCGGGACCCAGATAGGTGTATCGCGTGGCGGACATACCCGTCACCCTAATGGCCTGCCGTCACGGGCGAGGGCCGTTACGACCGGTCAGGACTCCAGCAGCAGCTGGCCCACGTACTCGCCCGCGCGCGGGCCGCCGGGCACCGCGTACAGGCCGCTCGACTCGTGCCGGATGAACGCCGACAGCGCGTCGCCCCGGTCGAGCTTGCGCTGCACGGGCACGAAGCCGCGCAGCGGATCGGCCTGCCAGGCGACGAACAGCAGGCCCGCGTCCGGCACCCCGTCCGCGGAGATCCCGTCGTGGTACGAGAAGGCGCGCCGCAGCATCGCCGCGCCGCCGTTCTGCTCGGGGGCGGAGATCCGGGCGTGCGCGTTGTCCGGGATGACGAGCTTGCCGTCCGGGCCGAACTTGTCCAGCTGCATCGGGGTCGTCTCGGTACCCCCCGAAAGAGGGGCGCCGTCCGCCTTTCTGCGGCCGATCACCTGCTCCTGCTGGGCGAGCGGCACTTTCTCCCAGTCGTCGAGCAGCATCCTGATCCGGCGCACCACGGCGTACGAGCCGTTCGCCATCCACGCCGGCTTCCCGCTGTCCGGGACGAAGATCCGCTTGCCGAAGTCGGGGTCGGAGGGCTTCGGATTGTTGGTGCCGTCGATCTGGCCCATCAGATTGCGGGCCGTCATCGGCTTCTTCGTGGCGCCGGGCGTCCGGTTGAAGCCGTTCATCTGCCAGCGCACCCGGGCCGCCGCGCCCGCGTCCTTCTGCAACGCGCGCAGCGCGTGGAAAGCCACCAGGGCGTCGTCCGCGCCGATCTGCACCCAGAGATCACCGTGGGAACGCCTGGCGTCCAGCCGGTCCGAGGAGAAGTCCGGCAGCGGGTCCAGCGCGGCCGGGCGCTGCGCCACCAGGCCCGTACGGTCGAAGAAGGTGCGGCCGAAGCCGAAGGTGACGGTGAGCGAGGAGGGGCCCGCGTCCAGCGCGATCCCGGTGTCCGATCCCGCCGGTTCGCCCGCCATCAGCGCCTTCGCCGTCGCCGACCAGCGCCGCAGCAGGGCCGCCGCCTCCTTGCGCCCCGCGCCGGGTGCGAGGTCGAAGGCGATCAGATGCCCGCACGCCTGCACCGGAGTGGTGATCCCGGCCTGATGTTTCACGTGAAACGCGACCTCGGCGGTGCCGACCGAGGACAGCTCGGGCGTCCCCGAGCCGTCCGACTCGAGAGCGGCGTGGACGAGGGCGCCGCCCGTGGCGCCGAGGGCGACACCTGCCGCGCCCGCCGCTCCCACCGTGCCGAGCAGGCGCCGGCGGGTCATGTCGGCGGGCAGCTCGGCGCCGGCCCTGTTCTCGTGGATCTGGTCCGTCATGTGGTCGGTCATCTGGTCCGTACTCAGCCGATCTTGATGTTCTTGTCGACGGTGACCTGGTCGATGTCGGAGGTCCGCACGGTCACGGAGACCTGCCACTCGCCGGGCATCGGAAGCTGCACACCGCTCGCGCTCCAGTGTCCCCGGGTGATGCGCTCGGGCGCCACGGGCAGCGGGCCGATCGCCTTCGCCGTGAGCGTGAACGCGACCTTCACCTCGGGCGCGTCCAGCGGCTTGGCGGCCGCGTCGTCCGTCCACACATGCATCTCGTTGGCGCCGGTGCGGCCCGGGTCGAGGGTGAGGCGGACCGTGCCCTTGCCGTCCTTGGCTCCGGTGTCGAAGGGGATGCGGATGCTGATCGGCCGGTCCGGCACGGCCACCTGGGTGCCCGACTGGGCGGCGGCCGCCGCCTCCTGCGTACGCCCGGGCTCGGTCGACGACAGGATCGTGGCCACGGCGAGCACCGCCACCGCGACCCCCGCCTCGGCGAGCACCGAGCGCCGCAGCCCCGAGCGCTGCGGGTCGGCGTCGCGGATGCGCTTCTCGCGCGCGACCGTGATGGCCGCCTGCTGGCGGGCCAGCTGCTGGGCGCGCTTGCGGTCGGCCGGGCTCTTGTCGTCCGGCACGGTCACCGGCTCGGGCTCCTCGGTGAGCTCCGGCTCGGCCGCCCGCTGCTCCACGACCGTGGCCGCCTCGACCTCGGGGGCGATGTGCTCGGAGAGTTGCCCGGTCCAGCGGCGCGAGACGTACGCGGCGGACAGCAGCACGGCGATCAGACCGGCCTTGACGAGCAGCAGCTGCCCGTAGCCCGTCCCGGTCAGCGCGGACCAGGAGCCCACCTGGCGCCAGGCCTGGTAGACACCGGTCGACACCAGGACCGCCACGCTCCAGAAGGCGATCCGGGAGAACCGCCGCACCGCCGCGCGTTCCACCGCGGGCGTCAGATGCAGCGCCACCAGCAGGGTCGCGAGACCGCCCAGCCAGGTCGCCATGGACAGCAGGTGCACCACCGCGACGGGCATCGCGAGCGCCGTCTGGATGCCGGTCGAGGCGTGCTCGGCGAGCGCCCAGGTGGCGGCGATGCCGGCGGCCACCACGAAGCCGCCGACGGCGAGCCCGTAGCTGAGGTCCTTCTTCTCCTCGTTCTCGCGCTTGGCGTACGCGCCGAACAGTACGGAGATGAACAGCGCGGCCGCGCTGAGCAGCAGCAGCCGGGAGCTGAGCGCGGCGCCCGACTTGGTCTGCAGGACCGCCTTGAGCCCGTCGAGGTCGAAGGCGTCCGCGAGCTCACCGGAGCCGGTGTAGGGGGTGCGCAGGAGCAGCAGCGCGATGGTGGCCGCGGTCATCGTCAGCCAGCCGCCGACGACTAGCCGCTGCACCGGGCGCACCGAGGCGCCCCGCTGCCAGCAGGCCAGCACGAAGGCGCCGCCGCCGGTGAAGAGGATGAAGCCGGCGTACGCGGCGTAGCGCATGGTGTCGTACAGCGCGCCGACCAGACCGCCGCCGACGTCCGGGGCGGACAGCGAGACGCTGGTCTTGGAGGGGGCGCCGATGGAGAACGTGAAGGCGCCCGCGACCGGGTGGCTGTCGGCCGAGACGGCCTGCCAGGCCACGGTGTAGGTGCCCTTGGGCAGCCCGTCGCGCAGACTCACCCCGTACTTCACGATGGAGCCGCTGCACAGGTTGAGCAGTTCGCCGGTGTCGGCGCGCTTGCCGTTCGGGTCGAGGACCCGGATGGACTTGTCGTCCATGGCGACCTGCTCGGAGAACGTGATGTCGACGTCCTTGGGGGCGGAGGCGACCACCGCCCCGTCCTTCGGGTTGGTCGCGGTGACCGCGGCGTGCGCCGAGGCGGGGGACGCGGTCGCGAACACCGCGCCGAGCAGGGCTGCCGCGACGAGCAGCAGCCGGGCCAGGGCGGTTCCGAAGCGTGGGGCGGTGGCCGTCATCGTCTGTTCAGTCCCTCATCCCTCAGTGGTGCTTCGGGTTGTAGGTGGATTCCTTGACCGGCAGCTCGACCTTGACGGCGCCGGCCTTCTCGAAGTGCAGCTCGATGGAGACCTTCTCGCCCTGCTTCGGCTTCTTCTTGAGCCCCATGAACATGATGTGGCTGCCACCTCGTTCGAGGTCGAGCCGGCCGTTCGCCGGGATGTCGAAGGACTTCACCTCCCGCATCTTCTGGCTCTTGGTCTCGTGGATCGTGACGTCGTCGGAGATGTCACTGGTGACCTTGGTGAGCTTGTCCGCGGTCTTGCTGTCGTTGTTCACGACCAGGAACCCGCCCGCCATGTCGGCGCTGACCGGCTCCGGCATGAACGCCTGGCCGATCTTCAGGTCGGGCTTGCCGTCGGAGCTGTCGGACGAGCAGCCCGCCAGCGCGAGCCCGGCGGTCAGGGCTATCGCGGCGGCGAGGGTGGTGCGGCGGTTCACGGGTTCTCTCCAAGAATGATCTTCGGCAGGTCCTTGGTGTAGTCCTCTGCGGTGGTGGTGTCGCCGTACAGGACGTACCCCTGGTCGGTCTTCGGCGAGAAGGCGATGACCTGGGCGCCGTGCATGGACACGACCTTCCCGTCCTTGTCCTTCGTCGCCGGGTCGATACCGATGCCGATCGAGCGGGCCCCGGCCTGGATGGTCGGGAAGTCACCGGTCAGGCCGATGAACGCCGGGTCCAGCGCCTTGAGCCACTTGCCGAGCGACTCGGGGGTGTCCCGTTCGGGGTCGGTGGTCACGAAGACGACCTGGAGCTTGTCCTGGTCGGCCTTGGGCAGCTGCTTCTTGGCGACGGCGATGTTGCCCATCGTCAGCGGGCACACGTCGGGGCAGTGGGTGTAGCCGAAGTAGATGAGGGTCGGCCTGCCCTTGGTCCGCTCACGGAAGTCGAACTTCTTGCCCTGGGTGTCGGTCAGGACGAAGTCCGGCTTGGTGAACGGCCGGTCGAGCACGGTGCCGGGCTTGTTGCTGGTGTCGGCGGAGACATCGGTGACAGGGCTCTTGGCCTTGTCGTCGCTGCCACCGCACGCGGTCAGGGTGAGCGCCGCTGCCACCGCGAGGGCGATGGCAGCGGGCACGTACTTGGTGCGCATGGGAAGAGTTTCCGGTCGGGGGGAAGGGCCTGGCGGGATTACGCGGCCCGGCGGCGCACGGCGAACGCGCCGAAGGCCACACCGAGGACGCCGATCACGATGCCCACGACGCCCAGGACGCGCGCGGTGTTGTCGGACTCCTTGGAGTCCGACGCCTCGGTCTTCTTGTCGTCGTGCCCGGCCATGTCGTCCTTCTTGTCGTCGGACGCGGGCGCGGCACCACCGTGGTGGTCGTCGGAGGCGGCGGACAGCTTGAGCACCGGCGCCGGGTTCGCCGGCTCCTCGGCGCCCTTCTGCTCCTCGATCCAGCGGACGGTCTCGCCGTTGCTGTACGTCTGGACGGCCTTGAAGACCAGCTTGTCGGTGTCGGTTGGCAGCGCGCCGATGGAGAGCGGGAACTTCTGGAAGTAGCCGGCCTCGATCTTGCCGCCGCTCCAGGTCACCTTGGTGACGGCCTCGTTGATCTGCTTGCCGTGCACGGTCAGCGGCTTGTCGAGCTTGGACTTGGTGACCTCGATGTTCCAGCCCGCCAGCGCCTGGGGCTGCACGGACGCCAGCGGGTGGTCGGCCGGGAAGGTGACTTCCAGCTTCACGGTCTGGGCGTCGTCGCGCTCGTTGGGCACCTTGAAGTTGACGACCGCGTAGCCGCCCTTCGCGGCGGCGCCCTCGGGCTGCACGCTGACGTGGGCGAAGGCGGGGCCGGCCAGCATCAGGACGGACGAGGCGGCGACGGCACCGGCGACGGCGACACGGCGGGAAACGTTCATGGTGAAGACACTCCAGTCAGCAGGAAGGTAGGGGTGGCGGTCCGGGCGCCGATGCGCACGGACTCCACGGACCACTCCTGGGACGGGTGTCGTCTGGGTGTACGGAGTGGGCCGCGTCAGGCTGCGAGGGCGTACGCCGAAGGCGGGCCGCGCCTGATCACCGAGTGCTGGAGTGCCTCCCCGGCCGGCGGCAGGGGGGTGGCGAAGCGGTCCCGCGGACGGCTCGGGCCGTGCCCGGGCGCTCCGGGCAGACCGGCCAGCAGGGCCCGTACGAGTGCGAGGGCGGCGCGCAGTGAGCGGGCGCACGCCCCTTCGGCGGCCGTGGTGGCGGCCTGGGCGGAGAGCCGCACCAGACGGAAGAGCGCCGCCTCGCCGCGCCGCAGCAGCCAGCCCGTCAGCAGCGCGGCCAGCAGATGGCCGAGGAGCATCGGAAGCGAGGGGAACAGCCCGGCCAGAGCGCCGTGCGCGGAGGCGGAACCGCTCATCCCCGACATTCCGGGCATCGCGTCATGGGCGGCCGAGGCCGTGCCGGAAGGCGGGCGCAGGCCCGCCTCGGTGACGACCCGTCGTGCGTCCGAGACCGTCAGCTGGGCCGTCGCGGCCGGGCCGCAGACCAGCTTGGCGGCGAGCCGCAGCAGCGAGGTGTCGCCGGTCGACCCGTCGCCGGAGGCGGCCGCGGTGTGCTGGCCGATGCCGAACAGCGTGTGCAGGGCGAGCTGTCCGGCGGCCAGCGCGCCCGCGATGGACGGCAGCGAGCGCTCCCGGCCGGCGAGCGGCGCGGCGACGGCGAAGACCCCGAGGAACCCGGCGAGCAGCGTCCACCAGGGGACCGTCGCGCAGGCGGCCAGGACGTGTCCGAGCGCGGACAGCACGACGCAGACCGCGGCGAAGACCGCGGCCCTCAGCAGCCGGAGACCGGCGCCTGCGTGGGTGTGTCGGGCGTGTCGGGCAGACATGGCGGGGCCATCATCGCACCAGCCCTGCCCGTCCCATACGGCAGGTCCACAAGGTGCCGTATTCCTGTGATGATCACATCCGTCCCCGGCTGTCCGAAACCGGACGGGTGACCGACCGACGTGCCCATACACCGCCACGGGGAGCGCACACATCCGCCGAATGAGCGCTATCACGTCAAGTCCGTGCTTACGGGACGGGGGTTGCGGCAATACGTAGGGGTATGTCGAGCCGCAGCCAGGAGGCCGGAGCATGAGCATCTGGTGGTCACTCCATTTGCGGCGCGAGGCCGCGAGCGTCCCGCTCGCACGTCGTCTACTGCTCGGCACCATGGAGACCGCGGGGGTCGATCCGGACATCTCCTACGACCTGTCGGTCGCACTCGGCGAAGCCTGTGCGAACGCGGTCGAACACGGCGGGGACGAAGGGTCCGGCACCTCGGCGGCGTACCGGGTGACCGCGTATCTGGATGGCGAGAAATGCCATATCGAGGTCGCCGACTCGGGGCCGGGCTTTCCCGTACGACGAGGCCGTCGCACCGCAGCACGGATGAACAGCACACTGGGCGCCACGATGGCGGAGCACGGCAGAGGACTCTGCCTGATCGAACAGCTCGCCGACCACGTCCACTTCGCCAACCGACCGGGCAGAGGCGCTGTGGTGAGCTTCGACAAGATACTGAAGTGGCGCGAGGGCGCCCTCCTCAACGTCTCGTGAGGGCCCTGTGCCCGAGCCGGCCGCGCCGCCGAACGGCGAAGCCGGCCGCCCCGCGCACGGGGAACGACCGGCTTCGCCGTTGACACTCGCGTATACGTAGCCGCGCACTGCCGCGTACTACGTACGTAGCCGCGCTCCGGACGTCAGCCCTGCTTGACGCGCGCCATCCACGCCTCGACCTCGTCGGACCGGCGCGGCAGCGAGGCCGACAGGTTCTCGTGGCCGTCCTCGGTCACCAGGATGTCGTCCTCGATCCGGACGCCGATGCCCCGGTACTCCTCGGGCACGGTCAGGTCGTCAGCCTGGAAGTACAGACCCGGCTCGACCGTCAGGCACATGCCCGGCTCCAGGTCGCCCGCGACGTACGTCTCGGTGCGCGCGGCGGCGCAGTCGTGGACGTCCATGCCGAGCATGTGGCCGGTGCCGTGCAGGGTCCAGCGGCGCTGGAGGCCGAGCTCCAGGACCTTCTCCACGTCCAGGTCGCCGCACAGGCCCCACTCGACGAGCTTCTCGGCGAGGACGCGCTGGGCGGCGTCGTGGAAGGCGCGGTAGGGGGCGCCCGGCTTCACCGCGGCGATACCGGCCTCCTGGGCCTCGTACACCGCGTCGTAGATCTTCCGCTGGAGCGGCGAGAAGGTGCCGTTGATCGGCAGGGTGCGCGTGACGTCCGCGGTGTAGAGCTCGTTGGTCTCGACACCGGCGTCGAGCAGCAGCAGCTCGCCCGGGCGCACGGGGCCGTCGTTGCGCACCCAGTGCAGGGTGGTGGCGTGCGGTCCGGCCGCGCAGATCGAGCCGTAGCCGATGTCGTTGCCCTCGACGCGGGCGCGCAGGAAGAACGTTCCTTCGATGTAGCGCTCGCTGGTCGCCTCGGCCTTGTCGAGCACCTTGACGACGTCCTCGAAGCCCCGGGCGGTCGCGTCGCAGGCCTTGCGGAGCTCGGCTACCTCGAAGGCGTCCTTCACCAGACGCGCCTCGGACAGGTAGACCCGCAGCTCCTCGTCGCGCTCGGCGGTGACCTTGTCGGTGAGCGCCGCCTCGATGCCGGCGTCGTGGCCGCGGACATTGCGGACCGGGCCGGTGGCCTCCCTGAGCGCGGCGGGCAGCTCGCGGACGTCCTTGGCCGGGATCCCGAGCAGCTGCTCGGCCTCGGCCAGCGAGTGGCGGCGGCCCACCCACAGCTCGCCCTGGCCGTCCAGCCAGAACTCGCCGTTCTCCCGGTCGGAGCGCGGCAGCAGATAGACCGTCGCCTCGTGGCCCTCGCCCTTGGGCTCCAGGACCAGCACGCCGTCCTGGGTCTGGTCGCCGGTGAGGTACGCGTATTCGGTGGAGGCGCGGAAGCTGTACTCGGTGTCGTTCGAGCGGGTCCTCAGATTGCCCGCGGGGATCACCAGGCGCTCGCCGGGGAAGCGGCGGGAGAGCGCGGCACGGCGGTCGGCGGTGTGCGAGGCCTGGGCGATCGGCTCAAGGCCGTGCAGCTCGGTGTCGGCCCAGCCGGACTTCATGTTCTCGGCCAGCTCGTCGGACACGCCCGGGTACAGGCCGTTCTTGCGCTGCTTGATCGGCTGCTCTTCCGACTCTTCCGGGGTCTCCGGGGTGAGCTGCTCGGCCACGGTCTGCCTCCACTTAGTACGACATTGGACCTCCGTCCATCGTACGGGCGGGTGGAAAAGGGGCCAGGGCCGTAGGGCCTGTTACACCCCGTAGGCGGCCGCTACCCGAACCGGGCGGCGAGCAGCACCACGTCCTCGCCGCCGCCCGACACGTCGAGCCCGTCCGGCAGCACGGTCCGCAGCACATGGTCGGCGATCGCGCCCGGGTCGTCGCGGGCGGCCCGGGGGACGCTCGCGGCCGCCGCGTGGAGGCGGGCGAAGGCCCGGTCCATCGGGTCGCCGGTGCGGTGCAGCAGCCCGTCCGTGTACAGCAGCACCGTTTCTCCGGCCGCGGGCCGCAGCTCCACGCTGGGCGCCTCCCAGCACGCGAGCATCCCCAGCGGCGCGGAGAGCGAGGTCTCCACGTACTCGGTGCGGCGCTCGCCGACGATCAGCGGCGGCGCGTGTCCGGCCCCGGCCAGGACGATCTTGCCGTGCGCGGGCTCGCAGTAGGCGAAGAGCGCGGTCGCCGAGCGGGCCGGCTCGGTCAGCCGCAGCAGGAGTTCGAGGTCGGAGAGGACGGCGACCGGGTCCTCGCCCTCCATCACCGCGTACGCCCGCAGGCTGGCCCGCAGCCGGCCCATCGCGGCGACGGCGCTGGGCCCGGAGCCGGTGACCGAGCCGACGGCGAGGCCGAGCGCGCCCTCCGGGAGCGGCAGCGCGTCGTACCAGTCACCGCCGCCGTGCGGGCCGGTGCGGTGGCGGGCGGCGAGCTGCACCCGGGACACCCGGGGCAGTCTGCTGGGCAGCAGCTCCTCGGTGAGGGTGGCGAGCCGGGTGTGCGCGCGGTCCAGCTCGACCAGGCGGGCCACGTGTTCGGCGGTCTGGCGCAGATAGAGGCCGACGAGATGGCGGCGGCGCTCGGGCGGCTCGGCGGGCTCGTCGTAGAGCCAGACCACCGCGCCCAGGCGGGCGCCCGTGTCGGTGGTGAGGGGAAGCGCGTAGCTGGCGGCGTAGCCGAGCCGGGCGGCGACCTCGCGGTGGCGCGGGTCGGGGCCGGACTCGCCGCCGGTCTCGCCGACCAGGTCCGAGCCGCCGTCGGCGTCGGGGAGGCCGTCGAGGATCCTGCCGTACGAGGTGGCGCTGCGCGGGACCGTCTCGATGTGCCCGAGGTCGGCGTGGGCGAGCCCGAGACCGGTGGTGACGGCGGGGCCGAGCCCGTCGGCGGGCTCCAGGACGACCAGCCCGCGCCGGGCGCCGACCAGCGCGGCACCGGCCCGCAGCAGTTCGTCGAGGGCGTCGCCGAGACCGGAGGTACGGGAGAGGCGCTCGGTGAGCTCGTGCAGCGTGGTGAGGTCCGAGACCCAGCCGGCGAGCCGGTCCTGGATCACCGCACCGGGGTCGGCGGGAGAGGTGGGGCTGGTTGGGGCCAGAGGCGCAGAAGTGTGCGCGGGGGGCGGGACGGATGGATCGATTCCAGCCACTTTCGGCAGGTGTGGGGCGCTCATGGCAGTCGGCTTTCCGACCGGTCGTTTCCGCTCAATAGCATCGCAAACCCCCATGTCAATCTGCGCCGCCATCAATGCATCCAGATGTACACGCACAAGTAAGGGGATGTCCAGCATTGTCATAGCGGGATTGTTGGTGTCCGGGGGTGTTCAACTTGGCGGAAAATTGCCCCCTATGGCCCATCTCTGGGGTCGACTGAGGGCGTTCAAGAGCGCGTCATATCGAGCGGGTTGGGTACGTACTCGGTGATGGCCAGGGGCAGTTGACGGTGTCCCGGAACCCGGCGGCGGGCCAGGGCGTCTCAACAGCCGACGGCCGCGCCCCATCCCCGAGTGGCGGGGTTTTTTGCACAAGGGACGGCAAGCGCCACGCGCACGCCACCCCTCGCCATGCGTTTAATGGTCACAGCCCACGCTCGGTCCTGACGGGTTACCCGTACCGCAGGCTCGCAGAGCTCAAAGATCATGTACGCGCAGTGAAGCTATGCACACATGGTGTGATGTGGACCTCGGCGTTCAACGGAAAGGAACGAGCGCTCATGCGCGAGATCCTCGGAAGGCGACGCAGGCTCCGGTTCCGGCGCAGTGAAAGGGCTGCTCAGCTTGGCGCCGCGCTGACCTGCGCGACCGAGTGGAAATGGCCCGTACTCCCCGGTGTGGGACTCAAGGCGGCCGGCGGTCGCGGTGACCGTGGCCGCGGCTGTGCCTGTCCCGACCCCGAGTGCGCCGTCCCGGGGGCGCACCCCTTCGACCCGGGGCTGCTCGCGGCCTCGACCGACGAACGGCTGGTCCGCTGGTGGTGGACCAACCGCCCGGCCGCCCCTGTGCTCCTCGCCACCGGCGGCAAGGCGCCGTGCGCGCTGAGCCTCCCGGCCGTCGCCGGGGCGCGGGCGCTCACGGTCCTCGACGAGATGGGCATCCGGCTCGGACCCGTGGTGGCGACACCCACCCGGTGGTCGCTGCTGGTGGCTCCGTACTCGATGGAACGTCTGGGTGACCTCCTCTACTCCAAGGACTGGGTGCCGAGTTCGCTCCGGTTTCACGGAGAGGGCGGATATCTGGTGCTGCCCCCGTCCGAGACGGGCACGGGGCAGGTGCGCTGGGAGCGGGCGCCGCTGCCGGGGTCGGCCGCGCCCTGGCTGCCGGATGTGGAGGCGGTGGTGGACGCACTGGTCGCGGCGTCGACCAGCGCACCGGACGGCGGGTCCCGGCTCGCCTACTGAGCCGGTGCCCCGGTCCGCGTACTGGAACAGCGAACGGCACCGGCTCCGAGTTCCCGGCGGAGTGCGGTGTCACTCGTTCGGGTGCGAGAGCGCCCCAGTTGTACGGGAAACGGGCGCGCGGATCACCGGGCGCCCGGTTTCCGTCGCTATCTTCGGCCCACCGCAGGAATTCCATGGGATGGGTGGGCCGCCGTGAATCTCCGCATGATCGGTATCGGCGCCGTGGTGGTGTTCACGGTGCTGCTGCCGCTGGCGGCTTCGGCCGGTCCGGCCGAGGAGCCGGAACCGGCGGGCGCCGGGTCGGCGGGCGGCGATCCCGCCTCGGCCGACCCCACCCGGGGAGAGGCGGCGGCCGGCTCCGTGTGGAGCGGTTCCGCAGGTGCCGGATCCGATGGCGCCGAGTCCGGCGGGCTCGCCGCCGGCGGGCCCGGCGCCGACTCCCGCCCTCGCTCCCGCTCCGGTTCCGCGCCGGGGCGCGCTCCCCACGCGCGCGTGGGCACGGTGCCCGCCGAGCCGGCCGCCCACTGCGGACCGGAACTCGTCTCGCCCGACGGAGTCGAGGCGCAGACCTGTGTGCTGACCGAGGGGCGCGACGCCTGGGCGCGCGCGTACTACCGCAACGCCACGGGCGGACGGTTGCGCTCGGTGCTCACGCTGATGGGGCCGGGCGGCCACACCGTACAGACGAACTGCGCGGTCGGAGCGGGAGATCAACCGGGAGTGTGCGAGACGCCGAGAGAGCCCGCGCGGGGAAAACCTGGCGCGTACTCGGCGGTCGCGGAGTTCGCGGGAACGGGTGAGGACGCGCCTCTGCTGCTGCGTTCCGGTTCCAATGCGCCCGACGGCGTGGCGGTCAACTCGGCGGTGGACACGGCTCGTTGAGCGGGAAGCGGCCACGTGGGCGCGTATGCCGAACCGGAAGAGGACCGGAAGGGAAAATGGAAGGGCCCGGTCGCTGGCGACGGGGGATGCACCAGCGACCGGGCTCTTAGAACGGTAACAAGAGATCTGTCATTCGCAAATTCGATCTCGGTTATTCGGACACCGATTTATCTGCGACTACCGGGAGTTGTGACGCGGGTCACCTGTCCCGTGACAGGGTTGGTCACGCTCAGCTCAAGGTCACCTGGCGGTTGGTGAGGCCGCCGCGCGCCCTGCGCTCCTCCGGCGTGAGCGGAGCCTCCTCCGCCAGCGCCGCCGCCAGCCGCTCCGCGAACGCGGCGGCGGGCTTCTCGCACTCCTCGGCCGTCATCGCGCTCGGCAGGTCCCAGACCGGAACGGTCAGACCGTGCGCCCGGAACGAGCCGACGAGCCGGGTGCCCTCGCCGAGCGAGGAGGTGCCGGCCGCGTGCAGCCGGGCGAGCGCGTCCAGCAGACGCTCCTCCGGGTGCGGCATGACCCAGCGCAGGTGGTTCTTCTCGGGGGTCTCGCACCAGTAGGACGAGTCCACCGACTTCAGCCGTACGGTCGGGATCGCGGCCGCGTTGGCGCGCTCCAGGGAGGCGGTCACCTCGGGCGTGGCGTTCTCCGAGTCCGGCACCCAGAACTCGAACCCGCTGTGCACGGCGGGCTCGAAGGCGGCCTCGGGGTCGAGCAGGTCCTGGAGGCGCGGACCCTTCGGGTCGACGCGCTGGGCGGCGACCGGCGTGCCCGGCTCCGCCGTCAACGCGCGCGTGAGCGTGTCCGCGAGGTCGCGGCTGATGTCGCCGGACGGCGTGTCGTTCTGCAGGCCGAGCAGCACCGAGCCGTCGTCGCGGCGCAGCGCGGGCCACGCCATGGGCAGGACGGTCGCGAGCGTCACGGAGGGCACGCCCTCGGGCAGCCCGTCCCTGAGCGTGAGTTCGACGGTCGCGGCGGGGACCAGCTCGCGCAGCGCGACCCAGTCGCACTCGCCCGCCAGGCCCTCGAACGGGCGCTGGACCAGCTCGGTCACGGCGTGCGAGGCGGCCCGTCCGTGGCAGGCCTTGTAGCGGCGGCCTGAGCCGCACGGGCAGGGCTCGCGGGCCCCGACGACCGGAACGACGACATCAGCGCCTGCGGCGCCGGCGCCGTTCTTGCGCTGCGGCGCTGCGGCCTTCGTCTGGGGGCGCTTCTTGGCCATGGTGTGGCTCTCTCCCGACTGCGGTGGTGCGGTGTCGCTGTGTCGGGCGCGAGCCTAGTCGTACCGCCAGGGATACGGCGTACGGCTCGGTCGAAGTCGTACGGGGCCGACGGGTGCGGGCCGGTGCGGTCGGGCGGCCCTGGTGCGCGGCGGGCTCGGTCCACGTAGGCGGCGAGGCGGCCCGGGTTGGACAGGGGGGCGCTCCCCTTGGGTGCGGGCGGCGCGTAGGCGCCCGGCTCAGTCCAGGTCCTCGAAGACGTCCGCGAACTCCAGCCCGGGCAGCGCCACGCGCGCGACGAAGTCGTCCGGGGAGGGCGCGCGGCCGTTCTCGCGCCCCGGTGTGCGGTCGTACCCGGCGGTGATGATCACCCAGACGGTCACCTCGCCGGACGCGCTGTCCCGTACCCCCCAGTCCTGGGCCAGCGCGCTGATGATGTTCAGACCGCGGCCACCGCGCGCGGTCACCGAGGGCGTGGCCGGAACCGGCCGGGTCGGGCCGCCGCCGTCGGTCACCTCGACGGTGAGCCGGCCCGCCTTGTCGACGCGCCAGGCGGCCCGGACGTCCCCGTCGCCCACGTCCGCGCGCCCCAGCGGTCTGCCGTGCCGGCAGGCATTGCTCAGCAGTTCGGACAGGACCAGTACGGCATCGTCCACGATCGGCTCGGACACGCCGCTGTCGAGCAGCTGCTCGCGCATCCGGTGTCTCGCCTTGCCCACGCCCGCAGGGCCGTGGGGCACGGCCATGCTCGACGACGTGGGCACCTCCTGTGCCACCACCAACGCCACCCCCGAGACCTCCTTCACCCCCACGCCACGGTGTGAATGCCCCAATGGACTGGACCGGAAACCGGCCAAACGGCGTCCGGTGACGCACTCGTCACGGCTGACCACGGACCGAACGCGCCGGTGCACTCCCTGTAACCGGTATGACGGGCGGCACGGGTGGGAAGTGCGGCTACGGAAGTGGCGCTTCCAGAGGCCCTGATGGCCGTCTCAGAGGCGGCCCAGCTGGTGTAGCACCTGCTTCGGGCGGTTGGTGATGATGGCCTCGACCCCGAGGCTCGCGCACAGTTCGACGTCCTCCGGCTCGTTCACCGTCCAGACGTGGACCTGGTGGCCCGCCGCGTGCAGCCGGTCGATGTAGCCGGGGTGGTTGCGCACGATGCGCATCCCCGGGCCCGCGATCCGCGCACCCGCGGGCAGGCGTCCGTCGCGCAGCCGGGGCGACAGGAACTGCATCAGGTAGACGGTCGGGATGTCGGGCGCGGCGGCCGCGACCCGGTGCAGGGAGCGCGCGGAGAAACTCATGATGCGTACGGGCGAGGTCTCGCCGCGGGGCGGCGCCTCCGCCAGCCCGAACCGCTTGAGCAGGTGCAGCAGCCGCTCCTCCACCTGCCCGGCCCAGCGGGTGGGGTGCTTGGTCTCGATGGCCAGCTCCACGCGCCGGCCCGCGTCGGCGACGAGCTCCAGGAGCCGCTCCAGGGTGAGGACGGAGGTGAAGGACGGGTCGCCCCAGTCCGGGCTCTCCTCGCTGTCCTTCCAGGAGCCGAAGTCGAGCGCCGAGAGCGCGGAGAGCTCCAGGGCGGAGACGGCGCCCCGGCCGTTGGAGGTGCGGTTGACGCGGCGGTCGTGGACACAGACGAGATGGCCGTCGGCCGTGAGCCGGACATCGCACTCCAGGGCGTCCGCGCCGTCCTCGATGGCCTTCATGTACGCGGCGAGGGTGTGCTCGGGCGCGTCCTCGGAGGCGCCGCGGTGGGCGACCACCTGGATGGAGGCCCGGTGGGGCGTATGACTGTCGTGCTGCCGTGCTTGGGTCACCGCGTCATCGTGCCACTGCGGCGGGGCGCGGGGGCGGCCAGCGGGCCGCAGCACGAATACACAGCTCCTGCTTACAGTGGCCTGACAGCTTGTGGGAAAAGCTGATCGCTGACATGTGCACACGTCCGCACCGCGTGGAACGCGATTGTCGGACCTCTGACGCACCATGGTCGGTGTCGCGTCCCCAGCCGAAACATACCGACCCCGAGACTGAGTGGAACCGAGGAGAGAGAGCTGTGAGCACCGAGAACGAGGGCACCGCGGTCCCGGCCGTCCCGCCTGCCCCGTCGTCAGCACCGCCCGCGCCTCCTGTCCCTCCCGTGACGTCCGAGGAGGCCGCTGCCCCGGCGGCGGCCTCCGGGGCGCGTCCCGCCGCCGAGCCGACGGCTACGCACGCGATGCCGGAGTCCGGTGCCGCGCACGGCGAGCCCGCGGCCCCGCACGCGAAGCCGGAGCCCGGTGCGTACGGGGAGTCGGCGGCCCCGCACGCGAAGCCGGAGCCCGGTGCGTACGGGGAGTCGGCGGCCACGCACGCGAAGCAGGAGTCGGCGGGCGCCCCGGAGGCAGCGGGTGGGCAGGAGCCCGTCTCCGCGCCGGAGGCCGCGCAGGAGCCGGTCACCGCGCCGCTGCCCGGCCCGGTGCCGGCGGATCCGTACGCCACGCACGCGCAGGGCCCCGCCCCGCACCCGCAGACCGCCGGCGGCTGGCCCACGCCCCCGCCCGCGCTGCCCGCGTACGGGGGCGCGGGGGGCGGCCCGGTCTGGGGCGCGCCCGCACCCGAGCCGCAGCGCCCGCGCCGCCGGGGTGGCCTGGTCGCGGCCGTCCTGGTGGCCGCGCTGGTCGCGGGCGGCGTCGGCGGCGCCATCGGCTACTGGGCGGCGGACCGCGAGGACGGCTCCGGCGGTTCGACCACGGTCTCGGCGTCCGACACCCCGAAGGACTTCAAGCGCGAGCCGGGCACGGTCGCGGCCGTTGCCGCGAAGGCGCTGCCGAGCGTCGTGACGATCGAGGCGCAGGGCGGCGACGGCGAGGGCGGCACCGGCACCGGCTTCGTCTACGACAGGGAAGGCCACATCGTCACCAACAACCACGTGGTGGCGTCCGCGGCCAACAGCGGCAAGCTGACGGCGACCTTCTCCAACGGCAAGAAGTACGACGCCGAGGTGGTCGGCCGGGCGCAGGGCTACGACGTGGCCGTCATCAAGCTCAAGAGCGCACCGGCCAACCTGGTCCCGCTCGCGCTGGGCAACTCGGACCAGGTCGCCGTCGGTGACTCGACCATCGCGATCGGCGCGCCCTTCGGGCTGTCCAACACGGTCACCACGGGCATCATCAGCGCCAAGAACCGCCCGGTGTCGTCCAGCGACGGCGCCAACTCCAAGGCGTCGTACATGAGCGCCCTCCAGACGGACGCCTCCATCAACCCGGGCAACTCGGGCGGCCCGCTGCTCGACGCGCGCGGTGCGGTCATCGGCATCAACTCGGCGATCCAGTCGGCCGGCAGCGGCGGCTTCGGCCAGTCGCAGGCGGGCTCGATCGGCCTGGGCTTCGCGATCCCGGTCAACCAGGCGAAGAACGTGGCGGAGCAGCTCATCAAGACCGGCAAGCCGGTCTACCCGGTGATCGGCGCGACGGTCGCCATGGACCAGAAGGGCCAGGGCGCCAAGATCTCCGCGCAGGCCTCCGGCGGCTCCCCGGCCGTGGTGCCCGGCGGCCCGGCGGACAAGGCGGGCCTCAAGCCCGGTGACGTCATCACCAAGTTCGGCGACACGGAGATCGACAGCGGGCCGACCCTGATCAGCGAGATCTGGACGCACAAGCCGGGCGACCAGGTCCAGCTCACGTACCAGCGCGACGGCAAGGACGCGACCGTCACGGTCACCCTGGGCGAGCGCGCGGGCGACAGCTGACGGAGCCGACCGCCGCCCGACGACGGCGACCGCGCGGAGGCCCGTCCGTCCCCCGGCCGGGCCTCCGCACCACGACGGCCCCTCCGCTAGGCTGTAGCAGCCCCGCCGCCGGGTCGGCACGGGGCGAGGGTGGGTTGCCCGAGCGGCCTAAGGGAACGGTCTTGAAAACCGTCGTGGCGCGAGTCACCGTGGGTTCAAATCCCACACCCACCGCGTGTACGGGTCGTACGGCCGGTAAGGCGTACGGCCCGTGAAAAAGAGGTGCCCCGGAGAACCGGGGCACCTCTTTTCTGATCCGGGGCACCTCCGTCAGGTTGAGGCGCCCCGGAGCCGTACGGGATCAGACGCGGCCGACGGCGCGGCGACGGCGCAGCAGGGCGAAGCCGGCGACGCCGAGGGCCGCCGCGCCCGTGCCGCCCGCGTACAGCGCGGTCCTGTCGGTGCTCTCGTCCTTGATCTCGGCGCCGGCGGCGACGGCGCCCTTGGGGACGATCTGGTTGCCCGCCGTGGGGGCGGACGGGGCCGGGGCGGGCGTGGTGGACGACTTGGCCGGGGCCGCCGTCGCGCAGCCCTTGGGCAGGGAGGGGAACGAGCTGATCTTGTAAGGGGTGTTGCCGCCCTGGGTGCGCTGGCCCAGCTTCGGCGTGGGGGTGTTCGCACCGATGATCTTGACGCCCATGGCGCCGTCGAGCGGGTGGGCGCGGTCCGCGGAGCCGAGCACCTTGAGCCCCGCGTCCCGCAGCTGGGCCTTCGGGCCCGCCGGTCCGTTGGTCAGCTTCACGGAGGAGCCCGGGCCGAAGACGCTGGGGACGATCTGCGTCACCGTGCAGCCGGAGCGCGTGCTGATGAACTCGGAGGAGAGCTTGCCGGTGGAGCTGTTGAGGATCACGTACATCCCGTGCACATACGCGTCGGCGTCGTCGCCCACGGCCTCCGTCTCCAGGATCTTGACGACGTGGCCCTTGGAGACGAACTCGGCGCGGTAGTGCCCGCGGGAGAACTTGTGGACCGGGATCCTCTCGCCGTTGACCAGCTTGTAGGAGGCGTCGCCGCCCAGGTCGGCGCCGCAGCCCGCGGGAAGCTTGGGGAACGGGGTGTTCTTCGCCGCGTGTTCACCGCCCTCGACCCACTGGGAGAACGTCGGTATGGCGGTGCCGGTTCCCGTGACCTCGATCCCGGCCGCCATGTCCTTCGTGTGAGCCTTGTCGACCGTGGCCACGACCTTGCCCTTGCCGTCCTTGAGCTCGGCCTTCGGGCCGGCCTGTGCGCGGTTGGTGAGGGTGACCGACAGACCCGTACGCACCGAGGGGACGGTCGCGACCGACGTGCACTTCTCGGAGGCGGCTGCCGTGGTGCCGCCCGGCGTGGCGGCGAGTGCGGCGGACGGGGTGAGGAGGGCCCCGGCGAGTGCGGCGGTGGCGATCGCGGCGTGGACGGTGGTGCGGCGGGAGGTGTAGGTCGACATGAACGACTCCATGAAGCTGATCGGCCATCTGGGCCGCGGTGAGTGAGGAGGTGGAGAGTCGCAATGCCGCCCCCTCTGTCGGTCGGGGCCGTTGAGGCTGGGCGGTGGCTGCAGAAGAAAATCTATGCAGCGGCTGTGCGGGAACCGTACGTGCCATGTCACGGGGATGTGACAGACGATCAGCTTGTTGACCTGCTGCGATGTGGGGCGGGCAACGGGGTCGGCACGTCGTCTACGTACGAGACAGCCCGCCCTCTCAGTTTCAGTACGCGGTCGTCAGCCGCGCCGCCGACGCGATCGTCGCCCGTGCCTCCCGCTCGGTGAGTCCGGTGCGGACCGCGGCGGCGGTGAGGCGGTCGGCCAGGGCGTCGCCGAACCCGTTCTCGTAGGCGCGGCAGGCGGCCCAGAAGAGGCGCGTGTTGCGCTGGCCCTCGTGAGCGGCGAGGACGAACTGGACCAGCCCTTGGCCCCGGTCCGCGCCGTACGCCCGGGCGTGGTGGGCGCGTACCGGGGGCGTGAGCAGATCGAGGAGCGCGCCGGGGCAGGGCGCGGGTGCCAGATGGGCCGTGCCCGGGGCGAGCCGGTAGACGCCGTGGCTGGTCAGCGAGCCGGGGCCGACCAGATAGCCGCCCGCGCCCCGGACGTCGATACCCGGCGCGAGCCGGCTGGCCGAGTTGGGTACGACCCGGTCCGGCGGACCCGTCAGCCAGATGTGCCGCCCGCCGCTCGGTGTGATCACGACGACCGTCTCCGGAATCGTGAACAGGTGCCGCAGCGCCAGATGTTGGAGGGCCGCCACCGACTCGGGCGGCGGGTCGGCGGCCGGCGGCATGAAGGGCGAGGGAGGCGACGGCGGCGACGGCCGCATGCCGCCGGGCTCGCGCTGCGGCGGCACCGACCACCGCTCCGCCGCCCCCACCGGCGCGTCCGCCCTCTGCCCCGCGGCCGGCCGCGCCCCCGTTCCCACCGGTGCGTCGGCCGTCCCGTGTTCCCCGTGCCCCCCGTGCCCGGGCTTCATCGTGTCCAGGTCGATGCCGATGAGGTTGTGGGGCGGCCGGCCGCAAGCGATCCCGTACCCGGTGGCCCAGGGCGCGGCCGCGAACAGCGCGCGTACGGCCGTGGGGTCCGTGGTCGCGTCGTGCACCCCGTGCCCCGGCAGCCCGCACTCGCCCCGGCAGAGGGCGGGCTGCGGCTCGTCACGGTGCGGCGAGCGCAGCGCGGGGAGCTTCGAACGGGACAGGGGGATGACGGGGAGCCCCCGCTCGGCGACGGAGAGGGCGTGGGCGAGGGCCAGGGTGGAGGCATGCCGGTCGATGGTGGCCATGCCTTCCATGTTCGTACGAGTGTTCGAAAAAGGGAAGCGGGAAACGGCTTGGGTTCGAACGGGGCCGGGGAGCGTGCGGTGTGCGCGGCGAGGTGGGCGGCGCAGGGGTGTCCCCGCCCCGGGATATGGGGGCTGGAGCTGTGTCTGCGGGCCCGGCTGGGGCTGGAGGGGGGAGTGCGGCGGGTGGGGTACGGCGGTCTGTCACCCCGATGACGGTCGAGTGGCGCGGAAGATTGGCCGAAAATGCGCAGAAACGCTTCTCCTCGCCTGGTGGCGGGTGTGTGGCGCGGTGCGCCTGGGTCGGCAGACGATTTCTGGGGCTTTGGAAGCACGTTGGTGGTTTATCGACATGTCATCACGCTTGCGAGCGAAACGCGCCGACTGGGCTGGTTCGCCGGGGATTCGGTGGGCAACTCTGATCTCGCGACGTCGCAGCAGCGTCCGGGGCGGTCGGCCAACTTCCCTGGAACAAGCCGTACTTCTGGTTCCTGGAGGAAATAGACATGGCAAGCATCCGCACCGCCCGCGTCCTCGCCGCCGTCGCCGCCCTGCCTCTGGCAGTGGGCCTCTTCACGGGGGTGGCCGCCGCGGACAACGGCTCCTTCGCGGACCACGGATCGAACGCGGCAGTGGCGACCGTCAGCGGGAGCGGCGTCGGACACGACAACAACGGGAACTCGTCCACCACGCAGCAGCAGGCCGTGGGCTCCGGCGCCTCGAACCAGAGCAACACCGCCCAGGTGAACGGATCCGCCTTCACGGCGATCCGTCAGGACAACGTGTCGGTCAACTTCACCAACCTCTGGTGAGCCGGGGCCCCTCGGGGTCGGGGTCAGTGGGGTGAACGACTGCCCGGGTGGCGGCGCTGCGGCGCGGCTGCCCGGGCGGTTCTGTGTCTGGGGTTTGTGTGGCGGTGGGGCGCGGGCTCAGGCGTGCACAGCGGTGCGTGCACATGCACGAAGGTTCGGTGCGTGCACCTGCGCGCGGGTTCGGTGCGAGCGCACGCAAGGCTCTGTCGTGGTCGTGGTCGTGGTCGCGCGCGAGCAAGAGCATTGACACGGCGGCCGTATCTGACGGACAGTCAGAAACCCGACCCATCGCGCACGCCCGGACCCCGGAGGCCGCCGCCGTGCACCTCGCTCCGACCGAACGCCAGCAGCGTCTGCGTGACGAACTCCGTACGTACTTCCGAGGCCTGATGGCGGAGGCCCCCGGGCCCATGGGCCCCTCGCAAGGCGGCGATCCGGCCGATCTCGATCCCGATTCCGATCCCGATTCCGAAGCCCACCGCGCCCTCCTCCGCCGGATCGGCGCCGACGGGATGCTGGGGCTCGGCTGGCCCGTCGAGTACGGCGGCCAGGGACGCGGCCCGGACGAGCAGTTCGTCTTCTTCGACGAGGCCTACCGCGCGGGCGCCCCCGTCTCGATGGTCACGCTGAACACGGTCGGCCCGACCCTGATGCGTTACGGGACCGAGGAACAGAAGGCGTACTTCCTGCCCCGGATCCTCTCCGGCGAGCTCGTCTTCGCGATCGGCTACAGCGAGCCGGAGGCCGGGACCGACCTCGCGGCGCTGCGAACGCGGGCCGTACGGGACGGCGAGGACTGGCTGATCGACGGCCAGAAGATCTTCACCTCCAACGCCCAGAACGCCGACTGGATCTGGCTCGCCTGCCGTACGGACCCGTCGGCGCCCAAGCACAAGGGCATCTCGATCATCCTGGTCCCGACCGCCGCGCCGGGCTTCTCATGGACGCCGATCCACACCGTCGGGGGTCTGACCACCACGGCGACGTACTACGACGGGATCCGCGTTCCGGGCGGGAACCTGGTGGGTGAGGAGAACGGCGGCTGGGGGCTGATCACCAACCAGCTCAATCACGAGCGGGTCGCGCTCGCCGCGATCGGGATGCAGGCCGAGGAGTTCTTCGAGGCGGCGCTGGCCCGCGCCAGTACCCCCGATCCGGTGACGGGGCGGCGCAGGGTTGACGAGCCCTGGGTGCGTTCCAAGGTCGCCGAGACTCATGCCCGGCTGGCGGCGAACCGCCTGCTCAACTGGCGTTTGGTGGGGGATGTGGGGGCGGGTTCGCTGGCCCCCGGCGACGCGAGCGGCGTGAAGTTCATGGGAACCGAATCGGCCGTCGAGGTGTATCGAATGTGCCAGGAGATCACGGGGGAAGCGGCGCTGGTGCGGGGAGGTTCGCCGGGCGCCGTGGGGGACGGGGAGCTGGAGCGGATGAACAGGGCGGCACAGATCAACACGTTCGGGGGCGGGGTGAGCGAGGTGCAGCGGGAGATCGTCGCGACGATGCGGCTCGGGATGAAGAGGGGGCGGAGGTAGGTGAGCGCGAACGTGTCCGGGCGTGGGAGTGAGAGTGGGCGTGGGCGGGATGCGCGTGGGCGGGGTGCGCGTGGGGAGGAGCCGTCCGCGAGTGGGAGTGGGGGTGGGCTGACCGGACCACCCGGCCTCGGGGAGCTGTCTGAACGTCCGGACGCCGGTGGGCTGTACCCGCGCCTGAAGGCGTACGAAGGGAGGTCGGTGGCGACCGAGGGCGTGGGCAAGGACCTCGTCAACGAGCCGATGATCAGGCACTGGTGCGAGGCTATGGGCGACACCAACCCGGCCTACCGGGGGCCGGACGCGATCGCGCCGCCGACCATGCTCCAGGCCTGGACGATGGGCGGTCTCTCGGGGCACTCGGACCGCTCGGGAGTCCACGACGAGCTGTTCGCGCTGCTCGACGGCGCCGGGTTCACCTCGGTGGTCGCGACCGACTGCGAGCAGGAGTACCTACGGGAGCTGCGCCCGGGCGACCGGATCACCTATGACTCGATGATCGAGACGGTCTCCGAGCGGAAGACCACCAAGCTGGGTACGGGTCACTTCATCACCACGCGCATGGACGTGCGGGCGAACGGCGAGCTCGCGGGCACCCACCGATTCCGGATCCTCAAGTACGCCCCGGCGCGCCGCAAGCCCCGGGGGCAGCGGCCGAGACCGGTGGTGAACAGGGACAACGCCGGCTTCTGGGACGGCGTCGCCGCCCACAAACTGCTGATCCAGCGCTGCACCGGCTGCGGTGAGCTGCGCTTCCCCTGGCTGCCGGGGTGCAACGGATGCGGGGCGGCCGACTGGGACACGGTGGAGGCGAGCGGCGCCGGGACGGTGTTCTCGTACGTGGTGATGCACCACCCCCGGTTCCCGGGATTCGCCGAGCCCGACACCTCGGGAGCGGGGACGGTGCCGGGGGCCGGGGCGGGGGCGGGCGCCGCTGCTATCGCACCAGCTGGCGCCGAGGGCGAGGGCGACGGCAACGGGTCGGGGCCCTATGCCGTCGGGCTGATCGAGCTGGCCGAGGGCGTGCGGATGATCAGCAATGTGGTGGGGGTGCCCTACGACAAGGTGCGGATCGGGATGCCCGTGCGCCTGGAGTTCCTCCGCGTGGACGAGGAGTGGGAGCTGCCGGTGTTCCGAGGGGGTGAGGGTGGCTGATGGACTTCACCCCCACCGAGGAGCAGACCGCGGTCCAGGAGCTGGCCGGGGAGATCTTCGCGGACCTCTCCACCCATGAACGCCTCACCGCCGCCCGGACCGGCACGGACGTCGAACTGTGGAAGGCCCTGTGCGGCGCGGGACTTCCCGCGGCCGTCGAGGAGACGGGGCTGCTCGGCCTGGTCCTCGCCCTGGAGGAGCAGGGCCGGACCACCGCCCAGGTGCCGTTCGCGGTGAGCTGTGTCTACGGAGTCCTGGCCGTGGCCGCCCACGGAACCCGGGAGCAACGCGAGCGGCTGCTCCCGGCTCTGAGGGACGGCACGGCGGTGGCGACCGGCGCTTTCCCCGCGCGCGGGGAAGTGCGGGCCTCGGCGGAAGAGGGGCCGACGGCCGAGCTGACCGGGGTCGTGCCGGTGGTCCCCTGGCTGAGGGAGGCCACGCACGTCCTGGTGCCGGACGCGAGCCGGGCGCTGTGGTGGATACGGACGGGAGCACCCGGGGTCCGGACGGAACCGGTCGAGACGACGGCGCCCTGGTCGGCCGGGCGGCTCACGCTCTCGGGAGCGCGGGGCGAGCGGGTCGGCGGGCCGGGCCCGGGGACGTACGAGGACGTGCTGGCGGCGGCCCGTACCGCCTTCGCGGGGCTCCAGAGCGGGGTGTGCGCCGGGTCGCTGCACCGGGCGGTGGAGCACACCAACACCCGAGAGCAGTTCGGGCGGCCGCTCGCGACCCATCAGGCGGTCCAGCTGCGGGCGGCCGACGCGTACATGGAGATCGAGGCGATACGGGTGACCTCGTACGAGGCGGCCTGGCGGCGCGACGAGGGGCTGCCGTACCGCACGCACGCGCTGACGGCGGCCTGGTGGGCGTCCGAGGCGGGAAGGAGGGTCGTCCACACGGGCCAGCATCTGCACGGCGGGCTCGGCGCGGATCTGGAGCACCCGGTGCACCGGCACTTCCTGTGGGGACGCCAGATCGACGCGTATCTGGGGTGTGGCGCCGAACTGCTGGAGGAGCTGGGCGGATTGATCGTCGAAGGGGAGGGCGTGGCATGAAGGTGGGCGACGAGCTGCCACCGCTGGAGATCCCGGTCACCCGGACGCTGATAGTCGCCGGGGCCGTGGCCTCCCGCGACTACCAGGACGTGCACCACGACGCGGTGCTCGCCCAGGAGAAGGGGTCCCCGGACATCTTCATGAACATCCTGACCACCAACGGCCTGGTCGGGCGGTACATCACCGATCACTTCGGCCCGGCGGCGCAGCTGCGCGCGGTGCGGATACGGCTGGGGGCGCCCAACCACCCCGGCGACACCATGACGTTGACGGGCACGGTCACCGCCGTGGAGGCGGACACGGCGGAGGTACGGGTGGTGGGGGCGAACGGGCTGGGTCACCACGTCACCGGGACCGTGACCGTCGCGTTCCCCCGGGGCGGGAAGAGCGGCGCCGGGGAGGTGGCGGGATGAGCGTGCGGCGGGCCGACTCGCTCGGGGGGAAGGCGGCGATCGTCGGGATAGGGGCGACCGAGTTCTCCAAGGACTCGGGCCGCAGTGAGCTGAAGCTCGCCGTGGAGGCGGTGCGGGCCGCGCTCGACGACGCCGGGCTCACCCCCGACGACGTCGACGGCATGGTCACCTTCACCATGGACACCAGCCCCGAGATCACGGTGGCGCAGGCGGCCGGCATCGGCGAGCTGTCGTTCTTCTCGCGGATCCACTACGGCGGCGGGGCCGCGTGCGCGACCGTGCAGCAGGCCGCGCTCGCGGTGGCCTCAGGGGTGGCGGAAGTGGTCGTCTGCTACCGGGCGTTCAACGAGCGCTCCGGGCGGCGGTTCGGGTCGGGGGTGCGGCAGCGGGAGCCGTCCGCCGAGGGGGCGGCGCTCGGCTGGTCCCTGCCGTTCGGGCTGCTCACCCCGGCCTCCTGGGTCGCCATGGCCGCCCAGCGTTATCTGCACACGTACGGTCTGACGCCCGAGGCGTTCGGGCAGGTGGCCGTCGTCGACCGGCGCCACGCGGCGACCAACCCGGCGGCGTACTTCTACGGCAGGCCGATCACGCTCGCCGACCACGCCGCCTCGCGCTGGATAGTGGAGCCGCTGCGGCTGCTGGACTGCTGCCAGGAGACGGACGGCGGCCAGGCGGTCGTCGTCACGACGGCCGAGCGGGCGCGGGACCTGCGCCGCCCGCCCGCCGTGATCACCGCGGCCGCGCAGGGGGCGGGCCGCAGACAGGAGGGGATGACGAGTTTCTACCGGGACGGGCTGACCGGGCTGCCCGAGATGGGCGTGGTGGCGCGCCAGCTCTGGCGGACGTCCGGGCTCACTCCGGGGGAGGTCGACGTGGCGATCCTGTACGACCACTTCACGCCGTTCGTGCTGATGCAACTGGAGGAGTTCGGGTTCTGCGGGCCGGGGGAGGCGGCGGACTTCGTGGCGGCGGACACGCTGCCGCTGAACACCCACGGAGGACAGCTGGGGGAGGCGTATCTGCACGGCATGAACGGGATAGCGGAGGCGGTCCGACAGGTCAGGGGGCTGGCGGTCAATCAGATACCGGGCGCCGAGCGGGTGCTGGTGACGGCGGGTACGGGGGTGCCCACCTCCGGGCTGGTGCTGAGCGCGGACGGCTGATCAGTGCGGCGGGGCGGCTGAAGCGCCGCACGCGGACGGTTGATCACGTCGGCCAGGGCGAATGCCGCACCGCGCGCGGACGGCTGAAACCTACGCACACGGAAGGATGATCTTGTCCACGGACGGCTGAGGCACGGGCCTCGAGCGGTGGCCGGGCGGAGCTGACGGCCTTTCACTCGCCTTATGTACAGCCTTACATCGACCCGGCCCTGGTATCTGGGCATCGTCACGCCACCGCTCGCCGTGGCCACCACGCTCGCCGCTCTGCTGACGCTGAGCCCCACCGCGTCGGCCGCGCCGGCGCCCGGCGCCACGACGGCCGCCACCGCGCCGGAGGCGTCCTGGGACGCCGAGGCGGCGGAGTCCGCCGAGTCCGTCGGCGCCACCGGCGTCGCCGAGGCCGTCGCCGCTCCGGCGGACACCGTGGACAGCCCGGCGGTGCTGGCGCGAGCCGTGCACTTCAAGGGGGCGGCGTTCGACACCTGCCAGGCGCCGCCGCTGACGACGATGAAGGCCTGGCGGTCCTCGTCGTACGGCGGGGTGGGCGTCTACTTCGCGGGGCGCGGGCGCGGCTGCCCGAACCAGCACCACCTCAGCCGTAGCTGGCTGGCGAGCGTGCACGGGATGGGCTGGCGGGTGTTGCCGATCTTCGTCGGCTCGCAGTCGCCGTGTGTGCGGTCGGCGGCGAAGCAGAAGGTGCGGATGAGCAGCGGCTCGGCGGCGCAGGGCCGCAGCGAGGGGAGGCAGGCGGCCGAGGCGGCCGGAAAGCTGGGGATCCATCCTGGCAGTGCGCTCTATCTGGACATGGAGGCGTACGACGCGAACAACGCGGGGTGCGCACGGACGACGCTGGCGTTCGTGCGGGCCTGGAACCGCGAGGTGCGCGGCCAGGGCTATCTGCCCGGGTTCTACAGCAGCGCCGCCTCCGGGGTGCGGCACATGGAGCAGGCCAGACGGGCCGGGCAGTCCGACCTGCCGTCGGTGATGTGGTTCGCGCGGTGGGGCTCGGGGCCGTCCCTGAACGGGGAGCCGAGCCTGCACGCGGACGCCTGGCGGCCGCACCGGCGTATCCACCAGTACGCGGGGAACGTGACCGAGACGCACGGCGGGCGCCGGCTCGTGGTGGACCGGAACACGGTGGACGCCCCGGTCGCGCGGCTCCAACCCTGACGAGTAGGGGGGCGCCCTCCACCTTCAGGAGGTGCAGCCAGCCCTACCCGTACAACCTGAGAGGGACCCGGCTTCGCGACCTGGGGCCGATCCGTGGCGTAGCGGGCGCTCCTAGCGTGGAGGTATGACCACGCCTGTCTGCAACAGTGCCTCCCGGGCGGCGACGCCGTACCCGTCGTTCGCCTCGTACATGCGGGCCAGAGGCCCCGTGCTGCTGCGCACCGCGCGCTCGCTGACCGCGAACCCGAGCGACGCCGAGGACCTGCTGCAGACGGCCCTCACCAAGACGTACGTCGCCTGGGACCGGATCGAGGACCACCGGGCCCTCGACGGCTATGTGCGCCGTGCGCTCCTCAACACGCGGACCTCGCAGTGGCGCAAGCGCAAGGTGGACGAGTTCGCCTGCGACGAGCTGCCCGAGCCGGAGGCGGTGCCCGAGCCGGACCCGGCCGACCAGCAGGTCCTGCACGACGCGATGTGGCGCGCCGTGATGAAGCTGCCGGACCGCCAGCGGGCGATGGTGGTGCTGCGGTACTACGAGGACCTCAGCGAGGCGCAGACCGCCGAGGTGCTGGGAGTCTCCGTGGGCACGGTGAAGAGTGCGGTCTCCCGGGCGCTGGGCAAGCTCCGCGAGGACCCGGAGCTCGCCCCCGTCCGCTGAGCGGAGACCGGCCGCCGACATCCGGCGGAGCGGCCCGCACACCGCGTGACCTTGGTCTCGTGGGTGATTCATTACCTCCGGGTAGTGACATACCGCGCGGTACGTGAGCAGAATCAGCACACCCCTATCGCCACGTGGGCGCACCGTAGCGCCCTCCGGGAGGCCGCCGTGCTGAGCACCATGCAGGACGTACCGCTGCTGATCTCGCGGATCCTGACCCACGGGTCGACGATCCACGGCAAGTCGCAGGTCACGACCTGGACCGGCGAGGCGGAGCCACGGCGCCGCAGCTTCGCCGAAATCGGCGGCAGGGCCGCACAGCTGGCACACGCCCTGCGCGAGCTCGGGGTCGAGGACGGTCAGGCGACCGCCACCCTGATGTGGAACAACGCCGAGCACGTCGAGGCGTATCTCGCGATCCCCTCCATGGGCGCGGTGCTGCACACCCTGAACCTGCGGCTGCCGGCTGAGCAGCTGATCTGGATCGTCAACCACGCCGCCGACCGCGTGGTCATCGTCAACGGTTCGCTGCTGCCGCTGCTCGCCCCGCTGCTGCCGCATCTGCCGACCGTCGAGCACATCGTGGTGTCCGGCCCCGGTGACCGTTCGCTGCTGGACGACATCGACGGCGCGGGGCCGCAGGTGCACGAGTACGAGGAGCTGCTCGCGGGCCGCCCGACCTCGTACGACTGGCCGCAGCTGGACGAGCGCACCGCCGCCGCCATGTGCTACACCTCCGGCACGACGGGCGACCCCAAGGGCGTCGTCTACTCGCACCGCTCGGTCTATCTGCACTCGATGCAGGTCAACATGGCCGAGTCGATGGGGCTCACCGACAAGGACACCACCCTGGTCGTGGTGCCGCAGTTCCATGTGAACGCCTGGGGTCTGCCGCACGCGACCTTCATGACCGGCGTCAGCATGCTGATGCCGGACCGCTTCCTCCAGCCCGCGCCGCTCGCCGAGATGATCGAGACCGAGAAGCCCACCCACGCCGCCGCCGTGCCGACCATCTGGCAGGGGCTGCTCGCCGAGGTCACCGCGCGGCCCCGGGACCTCTCCTCGATGGCGAAGGTGACCATCGGCGGCGCGGCCTGTCCGCCGTCGCTGATGGAGGCGTACGACAAGCTGGGCGTCCGGCTCTGCCACGCGTGGGGCATGACCGAGACCTCGCCGCTGGGCACCATGGCCAACCCGCCGGCCGGGCTCACGGCCGAGGAGGAGTGGCCGTACCGGGTCACCCAGGGACGCTTCCCGGCGGGCGTCGAGGCGCGGCTGACCGGCCCCGGCGGGGAACTCCTGCCCTGGGACAACGAGTCGGCGGGCGAGTTGGAGGTCCGGGGCACCTGGATCGCGGGCGCGTACTACGGCGGCGCGGGCGGCGAGGACTTCCGCCCCGCCGACAAGTTCAGCGAGGACGGCTGGCTGAAGACCGGTGACGTCGGTGTGATCAGCCCCGAGGGCTTTCTGACGCTCACTGACCGGGCCAAGGACGTCATCAAGTCGGGCGGCGAGTGGATCTCCTCGGTCGACCTGGAGAACGCCCTGATGGCACACCCCGAGGTCGCCGAGGCCGCCGTCGTGGCGGTGCCCGACGAGAAGTGGGGCGAGCGCCCGCTGGCCACCGTCGTGCTGAAGCCGGGCGCGAGCGCCGACTACGCGGCCCTGAAGGAGTTCCTCGCCAGGTCGGTCGCGAAGTGGCAGCTGCCGGAGCGGTGGACGATCGTCGAGTCGGTGCCCAAGACCAGCGTCGGGAAGTTCGACAAGAAGGTGATCCGCAAGCAGTACGCGGACGGGGAGCTGGACGTCACCGAGCTGCGCTGACGCTTGGCCCTTGAGCGGGCCGCAGTCCGTTGAGCCCCCGAGGGGCATGTTTCACGTGAAACATGCCCCGCGAGCGGCGAGCGGCCCCGGTGAGGCGGAACAACAGTGGGGGTCGGAACAACAGCGGGGGCTGGTGGGTGTTTCACGTGAAACACCCACCAGCCCCCAACCGCGTCTCCGTCGGCCCTAGTTCGTACCGATCTTCGCGAGCAGGTCGACGATCCGGCCCTGGACCTCGGCACTGGTCGAGCGCTCGGCCAGGAACAGCACCGTCTCCCCCGCCGACAGCTTCGGCAGCTCCGGCTGGTTGAGGCCCGCCGAGGTGTAGACGACGAGCGGGGTGTGGTTCAACTGCCCGTTCGCGCGCAGCCAGTCGACGATCCCGGCGCGGCGGCGGCGTACCTGCATCAGATCCATCACGACCAGGTTCGGCCGCATCTGCCCCGCCAGCGTCACGGCCTCGGTGTCGGTGGCGGCGCGGGCGACCTGCATTCCGCGCCGCTCCAGCGTGGCCGTGAGCGCGAGGGCGATCTCCTCGTGCTCCTCGATCAGCAGCACCCGGGGCGGATGCTGCTCGCTGTCGCGCGGGGCGAGGGCCTTGAGGAGCACGGCGGGGTCGGCGCCGTACGCCGCCTCACGCGTCGCCTGTCCGAGCCCGGCCGTCACCAGCACCGGCACCTCGGCGGCGACGGCCGCCTGGCGCAGGGACTGGAGCGCGGTACGGGTGATCGGCCCGGTCAGCGGGTCGACGAAGAGCGCGGCGGGGAAGGCCGCGATCTGGGCGTCCACCTCCTCGCGGGAGTGCACCACGACGGGCCGGTAGCCCCGGTCGCTGAGCGCCTGCTGGGTGGAGACGTCGGGCGCGGGCCACACCAGCAGCCGACGCGGGTTGTCGAGCGGCTCGGGCGGCAGCTCGTCGTCGACGGGCTGCGGGTGCGGCCGGTTGGCGACCTCGACGGCGCCCCCGGGCCCGTCCAGCGGCTCGGGGCCCTCGGCGCCCTCGTCCGGTGCCCCTATGGCGTACGCGCGCCCCTGCCCCTCCGAGGGGGGCGACATCAGCGACGTGGGCGACGGGCCGGGGCGCTCGGCCTCGGCGGTTGCGGCCGCGCGCTCGGCCTCGGAGGGCGTGCCGAGCTTGCGGCGCCGGCCCGAGCCGGAGGAGCCCGGGGTCTGCTGGGCGAAGGGCACACCCTGGCCCAGCGTGCGCACGCTGATGGAGCGGCCCTGGGAGGCGTCGTCCGGCATCGGAGCGGCCTCGGCGGGCAGCGGCTGGCGGGCGGGCTGCGGTGCCGGACCCCCCGCGGTCTCCGGCCCGTTCGCCGGAACCGCGCCGCCGACGGCCCACGCGGGCGGCTGCTCGACGGGGTGCGGCTGCGGCGGGGTGTGCTCGTCGAGGGCCGGGTTGCGTACGGCGTCGTGCTGTCCGGGACCGGCCGGGCGCGCCTGACCGCCCTGGGAGGCCTGCGCGGGTCCGTTGGCCAGGGGCCGGTGAGCGGGGGCCGGGGTGGCGGTCCCGCCGCTCTGGCCGGGGCCGTTCGCCAAGGGGCGGTGGGCCGGGGCCGAGGTGGCCGGGAGGGGTTGGTGCGGATCGGGGACCCCGGGGCGGTTCGGGTCCACGGGGATGCCGGTGCCCTGGCCGGGAGCCGCTCCGGGAAGCCCGAGGGGCCTGCCGGGACCGGCTTGCTGGGGCCGCTCGGCCTCGGCCGGGCCGGAAGGGGGTGTGGCGCCGGGGCTGTTGAAGCCCTCGGGCCGGGCCGGGCGGTCGGCGTCGGCGGGCGGAAGCGCGAACGCCGTGCGCACGGCGCCCTCCGCGGCCTCGGGGGCGGCCGCGAGAGCCCTGCGGGCACGGCGGCCACCGGGGCCCGTCTCAGGGGTGGGCGCTTCCGGATGCGGGTCCGGCTGCGCCTCGCCGCCGGAGGCGGGCAGGCTGCGGCGGGCGCGGCGGCCCGAGGGAGCGACCGGGTCCGCCGCCATGCCCTGCGGAGGGACGGTCTCGCTCAGTGCCGCAGGGCGTCCGGAGGGCTGGCCGGCACTCTCGGCGGCCGTGACGACAGCGCCCTCGGAGGGCGCGGCGTTGTCCTCGGCGGGGCTGGGGCGCCCACGCCGCCGCCCCGTTCCGGAGGGGCCGCTGTCGCCGGAGGGCGCGGCACCCTGGCCGACGCCCGAAGTGGCGTCACCGGGGCCGCCGGTGGGGCCGCCGGGGGCGAAGGGGAGCGCGCCGCCCGGCGCGTTCTGGCCGGTCGTGGAGGCCTCGGTGCCCGGCATACCGGTGGCCGGGCCGTTCGGCGTCCCGCCGGAGGGGCCGCCGGGCCCGAAGGGGTGGCCGCCGGAGGGGCTGTCGGGCGTGCCGCCGGACGGGCCCGCTCCCGGGGCGCCCGGTCCCGTACCGGAGCCCGTGCTGGCACCGGGACCGGCGCCGCCGCCCTCGCCCGTCTGCTGCGCGGGGATACGCTCGAGGGCCGCCGGGGAAGCGGCCGCCGGGTCGACCGGCCGGTCCTCCTGGACGCGCGCCCGGCGGCGGCCGGTGGGGGACTTCTCCTCCTCGACGGGGCTCTCCAGGAACGCGTCCGTGGAGGCCCGCCGCGCGCGGCGGCGGCCCGAGCCGGTCGGCTGGGCCGGCTGCTGGACGGGCACCACCGCGACCTCGGCCGCGACGGGCTCGGGCACCGAACCCGCGCCCTCCCCCAGCGGCACCTCCAGGACGTACGCGCTGCCGCTCATCCCCGGCACCTCGACCGTCTGGAGCACCCCGCCGTGGGCCTCCACGATGCCCCGGACGATGGGCTCGTGGACCGGGTCGCCTCCCGCGTAGGGCCCGCGCACCTCGATGCGTACGACCTCGCCGCGCACGGCCGCCGCGACGACGACCGTGGAGTCCATATAGCCACCGGCGGCGACCGGCGCGTTGCCCGTGGCGTCGACGCCCGCGACGTCCGCCACCAGGTGCGCCAGCGCCGTGGAGAGCCGTACGGGGTCGATCTCGGCCTCGATCGGGGGCGCGTGCACGGCGAACTGGGCCCGGCCGGGCCCGATCAGCTCGACGGCGCCCTCGACGCCCGCCGCGACCACGTTCCCGACCAGCACCTTCGCCTTCTTCAGCTCCTCCGTGCCGGAGTCGAGCCGCTGATAGGCGAGCACGTTGTCGACGAGGGTGGTCATCCGGGCGTACCCGGCGGCCAGATGGTGCAGCACCTGGTTGGCCTCGGGCCACAGCTGGCCCGCGTCGTCCGCCGCCAGCGTGGACAGCTCCCGGCGCAGCTCGTCCAGCGGCCCGCGCAGCGAGCCGCCGAGCACCGAGAGCAGCTGCTGGTGGCGCGCGGCCAGCGCGTCGTAGCGGGAGGTCTCGCGCTCCAGGACCTCCCGGTGCTTCTTGGCCTGGTCCTCGTACGGGCGCCGGTCGGTGAACGTCATCACCGCGCCCACCAGCAGGTCCCCGTCCCGTACCGGCGCGGTCGTCAGATCGACGGGCACCGCCGCGCCGCTCTTCGCCCACAGCACCTGGCCGCGCACCCGGTGCTTGCGGCCGGACTTCAGGGTGTCGGCGAGCGGGCTCTCCTCGTACGCGAACGGCTCGCCGTCGGCGCGCGAGTGCAGCACCAGCGGGTGCAGCTCCTGGCCGCCGAGGTCGCTGGCGCGGTAGCCGAGGATCTGCGCGGCGGCCGGGTTGACCAGGACGACCCGGCCCTCGGTGTCGGTGCCGACCACGCCCTCCGCCGCCGCACGCAGGATCATCTCGGTCTGCCGCTGCGAACGGGCGAGCTCCGCCTCGGTGTCGACGGTTCCGGAGAGGTCGCGGACGACGATCATGAGGAGTTCGTCGCCGGAGTAGTGCGCGCCGGCGCCTCCGTAGGAGGAGGACGGCGAGGCGTACGCGTCGCGGCCGTCCTCCAGGTTGGCGCTGGTCACCTCGACGGGGAACTCGCTGCCGTCGGTGCGCCGGGCCACCATCCGGGTCGGCTTGGTGCGGCCCTGCTCGTCCTCGGCCTCGGGCCGGCGCATCGAGCCGGGGATGAGCTTGGAGTCGAAGAAGGGCAGCAGGTCGAGCACGCCCCGCCCCACGAGACCCGTCCCCGGGGACTCGAACATCTCCAGGGCGATGGTGTTCGCGTTGACGACCGTGCCGTTGCAGTTGACGAGTACGAGCCCGTCCGGAAGGGCGTCAAGTATGGCTGCGAGGCGAGCAGCGCCTCGGGATGGCCTGCTGCTCACGACGACGCTTCCTCCCTGAACCACTGCACCTTGCGGCCTGTCACTGGGAGGGAGTCTAAAGGCAGGGGATGTGCGCGCGACGGCGGATGAGGGGGAGCTCTCACCAATGTTCTGTGACCACGGCGTATGCCGGGAGATTGCGCCGACGGGGTGGGGCGCGCCCGGCTCCCGCCCCGGGGCCGCGTGCTTCGGGCGCCCCGTCGGCGCGCTCACCGCCTCGCCGTCCGAGCCCTCACCGAACCTTCACCGGACACTCACCGGGCTCCGGGCAGGACCGGCACGAACCTGTCCCACCGCGCGATCTGGCAGCCGTCGAGCCGCTTGTACGTGGCGTCCACATCCTGTCCGGCCCAGGTGCCGGTGACATGGGCGGTGGCCCGGCCGCCGTAGACCATCGTGCACTGCGCGTCCGCCGGTACGGGCGCGAACGGGTCCTTGCCCCAGGTGGTGAGCTTCTCCAGCCGCTCGCACGCCTGCATGATCTGCGGGTGATTGCCGCCGGGGTGCGGGTGGCACTCCAGCTTGTACGTGCCGTCGGTCTCCCCGTTGTGTTCGACGGTGAGCGTGAGGTGGTCGTGGTGGCCGCCGCTGCTCCCGCTGTCGAGAAGGGGGAGCGGGGGCAGCGGCAGCGGGGCGGCCGCTAAGGCCGGGGGCGCGGCGGCGAGGGCGGCCGTGGCGGTGGTGGTGAGCGCGGTGACGACGAGACGACGCAGCATGCGGGGCTCCACGGGGTGGACGGGGTGGGTCCGGCCCCACCGGGGGTGAACGGATTCGCCATGACTAACGCGCCGGGGGGCCGGGCGTTGCGCATGGACTCTTCGGTCCCGGTCCCGGTCCCGGCCCTGGTCCCGGTCCCGGTGCCGGCTCCTGTGCCGGGCCCGGTGCCCGCTCCTGTGCCGGGCCCTTCCCGGAACCCCCTGCCGGGCCCGCCCCGGCCCGCCTCGACCCCAGCCCGACTCGGGCCCGGCGGCCGGAAATCATGGGTCCACTAACGCTTTGCTCTGGCGGCCACCTGCCTAGTACCGTGGGGTCCGATTGGTGACGCGGAGCAAGGCTGTGTCATCATCTGCACGCACCACTCGCGCACGCGAGCGGGTGTGCTGGAGGCGTCGCCTAGTCCGGTCTATGGCGCCGCACTGCTAATGCGGTTTGGGTCTTAAAGCCCATCGAGGGTTCAAATCCCTCCGCCTCCGCCAGCACAACCCGAAGCCCCGGCCCCACGGCCGGGGCTTCGGTCGTTTCCGGCTCGGTCGTTTCCGGTTCGGTCGTTTCCGGGGTGGCCGGGCTGCTCGCGGAGTGCTGGGGACTGCCTGTCCGGGTGCCGAGCCCGGGCCGGTCATCGCCGCTCGGCTTCCGAAGGCCGCCGCGCGGGCCCAGATCCGGTGACCCCGGTCACATTTCCCCAGTTTCCGACACATCGCCCCCGCCGGGCCCGCTCTCCCGCCCCGGCGCCATACAGGCGTTTCCGCAGGTCAGAAGGGGTGTGGCCAATGGATTTCGCGTCACGGCGCAGGTCATGTAATGTTGTTCCCGCAACGCCGACCGGGAAGAAAAAAACCGGGAAGCAACGCAACAAGCACTCGTAGCTTAACGGATAGAGCATCTGACTACGGATCAGAAGGTTGCAGGTTCGAATCCTGCCGAGTGCACAACAGGCCAGAGGCCCCGGACGAAAGTCCGGGGCCTCTGGCGTTTCTTGGATGCCCAGCCAGTCGGCGGCAGCACGCAACCTTCTCTCCTTCCTCTTCGGAAGCGTCAGGCTGCCCCTCCCGCCCCCAGGGAGCTCTCAGGTGGCGGGGAGTTGGTAGGCGAGGACGAAGGCGTCGGCCGCCATGACGGTGTCGCAGACTTCGACGGCGCGGCCCTCGCTGTCGTACGCGGTGCGGATGAGGTGGATGACGGGGACGCCGGGTGCGAGGTGGAGGGTGCGTGCTTCGTGCGGGGAGGGCATGCGGGCGCGGATCTCCTCGTCGAAGTGGTCGAGGCGGTGGCCCTTCTCCTCCAGGCGGGCGTAGATGCCGCCGGGGCCCGGGTTGGGCTCGGCGATCTGGGTCCCGCGCGCGATGTCGAGCGGGAGGTACGAGGTCGCGAACTCGACCGGGCGGCCGTCGACGAGATAGCGGCGACGGCGGGCGAGGACCTTGCGCGGGGAGCCGAGGCGGGCGGCGACGTCCTGCGAGGGTTTCTCTTCCTTCACCTCCAGGCCGTCGACCTCGGAGTGCACGCCTGAGGCTTCGGCCTCGACCGTGAAGGCGGACTTGCCTTGATCACGGTGGCGGCGGGCGAACCGGTCGGAGGCGAGACGGCGAACCGGCGGCCGGGGTCGCACGAAGACACCCTTGCCGTGTTCGGAGACCGCGAGCCCTTCACCCTGGAGGATGGAGAGGGCGTTGCGAACGGTCATGCGGGAGACGCCGTAGTGCTCGACGAGTTCAGTCTCCGAGGGCAGCTTGTCGCCTTCGCGGAAGCGGCCTTTGTCGATGGATTCGCGCAGGTGGTCGGCGACCTGGCGGAAGACGGCGCGGTCGCTGGTGGGGTCCAGCGCGCCCAGAAGGCCGGACGGGAGAGCCATGCGCGTACTCCTTTAGATATCTAGACGAGCAGGCGACCTGGGTCGCTAGGGTGACGAGCGTAGCCAGACTCGAGAGGGCACGAGGAACGTGAACACCGGTCGCACTGATCGCCCGCACTCCGTCAGCGTCGCTGGCGTCATCGTGGATGACGCGGGCCGCGCGTTGCTGATCCGGCGGCGGGACAACGGTAAGTGGGAGCCGCCCGGCGGCGTGGTCGAACGCGAGGAATCCCTTCCCGAGGCGTTGCAGCGTGAAGTCCTTGAGGAAACCGGTATCAAGATCGCCCTCCCGGCGGTGTTGACCGGTGTGTACAAGAACATGACCGGCCTGATCGTCTCCTTGGTCTTCCGCTGCGAAGCCATCGACGGCGCTCCCACGGTCGGCGACGAGACCCGCGCACTGCGGTGGGTCACCCGTGAGGAAGTTGTCGAGCTCGCCGACGAGGCGTACGCGATCCGCGTCCTGGACGCACTGGATCGCATGTCCCCGCCGGCCGTCCGCGCACACGACGGCGTTCGACTCATCTAGCACGAGCCCCGTGAAACCACGGCCATGGGCCGCCTACCAGCACGGAGTAACTTGTATGGACGAGTATACGAGTAGAGCGGGAGTCTGGAGACTGATCTGCCCAGGTTCCCCGGAAGAAGTTGCCCGCGCCCGGCGCTGGACCCGGGATGTCTTACGGGCGCACCCCCGGGTCGACGACGTGGTTCTGGTCGTGAGCGAGCTGGGGACTAATGCGTTGACGCACACGGTGGGGGATGCGCTGCGGGTCATGCTCACGGTGACCGAGGGCCGGGTGACCGTGGCGGTCACGGACTCGGGCGGAACCCCGCAGGGCCCGAAAGTCACCGAGGCGGCCGAAGAGGCCATCCATGGCCGGGGGTTGAGCATCGTCATGGCGCTCGCGCACCGCCTGGCAGTCACGGGCGACGAGACGGGGCGCACGGTCACGGCGGAGCTCCCGTGGTGAGGGCCCCGGGGTTCCTGTGCGAGTTCTCGATCGAGCGCCGCGATACAGGGGAGCGCGTCAACCAGGCCGCCCTGGAGGTCGACTCGGTGGAGGCGGCGGTGCGCTGGATACGGATCGCGGTGCGGATGGCACTGCCGGGGTTCGAGGGGGAGGCGCTGCGGGCGGCGCGGGCGTTCCTGGCGCACGGGCGGAAGACGGAACGAGAGCTCCGCGAAAAGCAGCTGACAACCCTGACCCTGGTCCAGGGCTCTCTGACCATCGTGTGGCTGATCAGCCCGATAGCGGCGGGCGAGCGCCAACGAATCTGCGTATGGCCCTGGGCTTGATCTTGGGCCTGAGTAACAACTTTCTCTACAGGTTCAAGGCGGCTCGCTCCGCTCCCCGCGCGCGGCCCGGCCCCCGGCCGGGCCTGCGCTCCTGTCTCCGCCCCGCTCTGGCCCGGCCGGCGCCCGTGCCGCGCGCATGGCGATCAGCCGCCATCAGAGAGTCCCGGTCACGACATGCCTCCGGCGGGGGCGCTCCGACTCCGGGATGAAAGGGGCCTCACGCGGCTGCGGGCAGACAGTGGTGACCGTGGGGGCTCCCATCCCGTCCGCCGTCGGCCCAGGCAGAGCCGAGCAGACGCGGCCCATGGCGGCCAGGTCGTTCGTACAATGGCGCGCTCCACCTGGACGCCATGAACCACGCCCGCTCCACGGTGTGTGGGTCGACGGCGGACGGGATGGGAGCTTTGGGGCCGCGGGCGGTTGAACGAAGGCCGCAGCTAGTGAGGTGGGCGTAGTGAACCGCTCGGTAGGACGCTCTGAAAGCTCCGCATGCTGCCACCAACTCAGTTTTCTTCCCGATTCAGCCATGTCCGGGCTGTAGCTGTGCCTAGAATCCGGACAGCTGCTCGTTGGGACTGGGGAGAAACGTGAGCTATCGCAACAAGACATACGTGGCGTTCGCCAAGCGAGAACATCAGACTGTATCGCCTAATGGAAGCATGGCGAGAGAATGAAAACATTGATTTCAACTTCTACGACGCTCACGATCTCTACATTTCGCGCGACACCAGTCTACCTACGACAATTAAACGCAACCTCCGGCAGCGAATGAGCAACGCAAAGCAAATTGTTCTCATCGGCACCCCCGAGGCCAAAAGGAAAGGCGGAGACGGCACCTCCTTCTTGGCTTACGAGATCGAAATCATGCAAGAGTTCGATCTTCCGATCGTTATCGCGAACCACGACGGCGACAAGGGGGTCGACCGAAACTTCATCCCTAAGCCGCTTCTCGATACAAATTACTACACCCTCTCAGTCGCATTCAGTCCGGCAATTATTAGGTACGCCCTAGACGATTATGCGGCCAATTTCGCGTCGAGCGACAAAAGCGGCCCACATTACTACAAACAAAGCGTTTACGACAGGCTTTAGTGATGCAGCTGAAACGAGATCTCCGCAATCGGCGCTTTTGGCGCAGTTTGGCGACCAACGGCTTCGCTGCCCTCGGTTTCCTCTCTGCCGTGTTGAGTCTGTTTGATCTTTTCTCGCCGAACACCCTTGGAAAGCTCAATCTACCTGAGATTCTGCTCCTACCGGCAGTAGCCCTCGTTTACGCTATTTGGCAGTCTTGGCCATACCCGGTAGAGCAGCACTACTCTTCGCCAGATACGAAGGTGAAGCTGGTCACCGGTGATCTATTCGATCAGGACACCAATCTCGTCATCGGGATGTCAGATTTTTTCGATGTCGAGACCCCACATATTATCGCCGAAAACAGCGTACAAGGACAGTTTCTTAGTCGTGTCTATAGGCATGACGTGCCTGCCCTCAACTCCGATCTCACTTCGGCCCTAGCCGGCAAGACACCGGTAGAGACGGCCGTTGTGAAACCAGGAAAGTCAACCCGGTATGCGCTCGGCACAGTCGCTTGCATTCGCCGCAATCGTACGCATTACTTCTGCGTTGCTTACACGGCCATGGATCAAAATAACAACGTCTCAACAACTATCGGCATCCTATGGGAAGCGTTGGGGAAGCTTTGGGATGAGGTGCGGTCGCGCTCCAACGGCGAACCTGTCGCTGCACCGGTCATCGGTCTTGGTCAATCCGGCATGTCCACCATTCTGCCAATTCAAGACGCTATTCGATTCCTAATCCTTTCTTTCATGTTCGCATCTCGGCAGCAGAGAGTATGCGAAGAGTTGATCATCGTCATTCGCCCGCAGGACGAGAAACGGATTGATATGCTAGAGGTCCAGGATTTCCTGCAATCGCTGAAGAAGTCCTAGGGATGAGCCATCTCGTGGTTCCTGACGCGCACCCATGCGCATTCTGCGACTACCTGACGGGTAATCGCCCGTTCACAATTCTCCACCGAGAAAGCTTGGCCGCTATCCTTGTTCCACGAGAACAGCGCGGTATCTCTCACCTGCTGGTAATAACGACGCGCCACGCTCCAACGCTTCTAGACCTTCACGAGGCTGAGGCGCACGCAGTAATCGATCTGCTCCAGAGAGCTTCTAGAGCCATTGACAAAACTGATCGACGACCAGGGATCAGCGTGTGGCAAAATAACGGAATCGATGCATACCAAGCGATCCCGCATTTTCACTTTCACGTGGCAGGCACAATTGAAAGTGGGGGCACAAACTGGAACGACGTTCCTGAACTAAGCATCATTGAAACAGATCGCATTGCTGAGCGGCTACGACCGAATTTCTAAGCACTGAGCCGCGATGATGCTCACATGCGCATCTACGACCGGTGACGGCTAATGAGAACACTCGTCCCGCGTCTTGATGTTAGCCGCCCTGAAGCATTCCGCGTGTGGCCCTCTTGAATTTTTGCACTGCTTCACTCCAGAAGGGCAAAGGGAGGACAAATCCAGCATCGGAAAGCATTTCGTGTAGCTCGTCAAAGACAGCATCCACCTCAGCGTCTGACCCAAGTTGGCGCATTTTTACATCTCCGACCGCTCTAGTGGCTTCAAAGATGTCAAGAGGTGGGACCACCAAGGGGTACGTTGGTTTGTTTAGAACCCATGCTGCGCCAAGTTCCATCAGGCAGTATGGTCTAGTCAAGAATTTCTCGCTAATGAGCTCGATCACTACGGCTGAATTGGCCAAGGTTTCCTGAAGGTGACGGCGCACGCTACGCCCGACTGGAATGCCGGTGGAATTTTCCGAAGAGAAGAATATTCTGCGGTTTGAGGCACCGCCAAGAATTAGGTGATCCTTTAAGGCTGCAGCTAACTCGCGGTCTGCCGATGCATGGCTGATGAAGACCGACTTGTCAGAACTCATCTCGTTCCTAGATGGTTGGGCAGCGGTGAACTCTACGGCACTCTGTGCCGAATCCTCGAGTAGCGTCAACCGGAAATGATCTGCTGCAGCACTTAGGACTAGATCAACTCTTCCCTGAGCCTCAGCCGCTCGGATCGCTGAGTTGATCTTGGCTTTCTTGCCGGCCATCCGGCCGGGGCGATGATACGCCTCACTCAGGCCGTATGCGGAGAAGAAGGTGTCTGTGTCTGCCCCGGGGAGATCAGCGAGAGCGTCTACTAGATCCAGCCGAAGTCTCCCAGACCACCTGCCATCCATGGGGTGATCGTACTGCCGTGGTGATGGAACTGTCTCCCCTTTCGTGCACTTGTGCCTGTTAAGCGATCATGATCTGCCTAACTGTGGGACAGCCTCACCGAAGAGCGGCGGACGACCGTGAACGCGGACGGACGATCAGCACAGTTGAGATGCGCACCGGCCCAAGGCAGCAGCGCACCCGCGTCGTTTCGTGCTTCGCGATCACAGAAGGCTGGTCGCAACGATCACGACTTGCGGTACAGCAGCGAAGTACAGCAACCACAGCAACCGACCACGACCGACAGCCACTCTGAGCAACCGAACGACGGCCTCTACGGCCCGCGTTGACCGATCTCTGTAGAGCTACGGATCAGAAGGTTGCAGGTTCGAATCCTGCCGAGTGCACAGGCGAAAGGCCCCCGGAGAGATCCGGGGGCCTTTCTCGTATGCCCGTCGACCCCTCGGCCCCTCGGCCCGTTGTCCACCGTGGCCCTCGTGGCTGGACCACCTCACCCCCCGTTGTCAGTACCCCCCGCTACCGTCGAAGACATGGCTGGGGTCTGGCGCAGTGGTGGGGTTCGTTGGGGGGACGGTGGGGCTGGGCTGGTGTGGGTTGGGGAGGGGCGGGCTCGGCGGGTCAGTCCGATCGTGGGCGGTGGGGACATCGCGTTTCGGGTCGTTGGGGAGCGGACCTGTGTCGGGGCACGGGGGAATCCCTGCCCCGGTGGGCTCGTCGTCGCTCGGGGGAGTGGGAACGCGCGGTGTGCGGAGTGTGCGCGGCTCGATCGGGTGGGGTCCGTTGCCGCTGATGGGGTGCCTGATGATCCTCGGGTCTATCGCGTCTATCTCGCCTGGTTCGGGCCGGGGCTCGTGAAGGTCGGGATCACCGCCGAGGAGCGGGAGGGCGCGCGGCTGCGGGAGCAGGGGGCCGTCTGCTTCTCCTGGCTCGGGCGCGGGCCGCTCATGGCCGCCCGGCGCTGCGAGGAGCTGCTGCGGGCCGCCCTGGGGGTGCCCGATCGTGTCTCGTACGAGCAGAAGCGGCTGGTCAGGGCCTCGCTTCCCGGGAGCGGGGAGCGACAGGGCGAGGTGCGTGCGCTGCACGCGCGCGCCGCCGGGCTCGGAGGGTGGCCCGAGTCGCTGGAGCCGCTGCCTTGTCGGGTCGTCGACCATGGTCCTCTCTTCGGGCTCGATCGGCTCGTGCCCGCCCACGGCGTCGTGCGTGAGCTCGTGCCCGACGGGGTCGTCGGCGGGCGCGTTCTCGCCGCCGCCGGGCCCGATCTCCATCTGGAGGCCGGGCAGGGGCGCGTCGTCGTCCTGGACACGCGGCTCATGAGCGGATGGGGGCTCGCGGCCGCGCCCGCCGGCAGCGGGATCACCGTCCCCGTCCGGGCGCTCCGGACCCCTGACGTGCAGGACCAGCTGTGGTAGCGCCCTGTTCGCCAACGATGGTCAAGACTTGGATCCCCTTTGGATCCCTTCGAGTAAGGACCCTGGACACGTACGCCGCTGACACCCGAAGGTGGGGCGCATGAGCGATCACCTTGTGGCCGGCCTTGTCGCCGGTATCGAACCGCCTTACTACGCCGTCGTGTTCACCTCTCTGCGCACCGAAGGCGACCGGGGGTACGGCGAGACGGCCGACCTCATGAAGAGACTCGTCGAGGAGATACCGGGCTACCTCGGATACGAGTCCGCGCGTAACCCGGGCGGCCTGGGCATCACCGTCGGGTACTTCCGCGACGAGGACGCCATCGCCGCCTGGCGCTCGCGGCTGGAGCACCAGCGCGCGCAGAAGCAGGGGCGCGCCGAGTGGTACGAGAGCTACAGCGTCCATGTCGCCAAGGTCGAGCGGAGCTACAGCTTCCAGCGGCCGGCCGCCGAAGGGGACTCCGCCCGTGCTGCTGACGCGGGCTCCGTCCATGCCGCCGACGCGGACTCCGCCCGTGCCGCCGGCCGCTGAGACCCCGGCGGCCGCTGAGGCCACCCCGCAGGTCGCCCCCGCCCCTGAAGCCACCGCCGTACGCGCCTTCGCCGAGCGCCTCCGGCTGCCCGGGCTCGTCGACGTGCACACGCACTTCATGCCCGATCGCGTCCTGAAGAAGGTCTGGGCGTACTTCGACTCGGCCGGGCCGCTCACCGGAGTGGAGTGGCCCATCGCGTACCGCGAGGAGGAGGCGCGGCGCGTCGAGCTGCTCGGCGAGTTCGGTGTGCGCGCCTTCACCGCGATGCTCTATCCGCACAAGGCGGACATGGCACGCTGGCTCAACGGCTGGGCCGTCGACTTCGCGCACCGTACGCCCGGCTGCCTCCACACTGCCACCTTCTTCCCGGAGGAAGGCGCGGGGGAGTATGTCGAGGAGGCGATCGGAGCCGGGGCGCGGGTGTTCAAAGCGCATATCCAGGTCGGCGGTTACGACCCCAACGACCCCCTCCTCGACCCCGTGTGGGGCGCGCTCGCCGACGCCGCCGTGCCCGTCGTGGCGCACTGCGGTTCCGGGCCCGCGCCCGGCAAGCACACCGGGCCCGAGCCCATCGCCCGGTTGCTCGCCCGGCACCCCCGGCTGCGGCTGATCGTGGCGCACATGGGGATGCCGGAGTACACGGACTTCATGGCGCTCGCCGACGCGTACGAGGGGGTCATGCTCGACACGACCATGGCGTTCACCGACTTCAGCGAGCGCTTCGCGCCCTTCCCGGCGGACGCGCTGCCCCGGCTGCGCGACCTCGGCGACCGGGTGCTGCTCGGCTCGGACTTCCCCAACATCCCGTACGGCTATCTCCACCAGCTCGAATCGCTCGAAAGGTTGGGGCTGGGGGATGAGTGGTTGCGGGGCGTCTGCCATGGCAACGGGGCACGGCTGTTCGGGCTCCCGGACCCCGGTCGCTAGGAGCCCGGGCGCCAGCCCCTCCCCAAGAGACTCGCGCCCCCTTTCTCAGGAAATTCACAGGAACGCGCAAGGACGTTCTCAGGGGGCGCTCACAGGGTGGTCGTATGACCACCATCTCCCCCCAGGGGCGTACCGAATTGCTGAGGCCGGACGGGACCGCCGTCCGGGTGCTCGTCGTGGACGACGAGGCTCCGCTCAGCGAGCTGCTGTCCATGGCGCTGCGCTACGAGGGGTGGCAGGTGCGCAGCGCCGGGGACGGGGCCGGCGCGGTGCGGGCCGCCCGGGAGTTCCGGCCCGACGCGGTCGTCCTCGACATCATGCTGCCCGACATGGACGGGCTCGCCGTGCTCGGGCGGCTGCGGCGCGAACTCCCGGACGTGCCCGTGCTGTTCCTCACCGCCAAGGACGCGGTCGAGGACCGGATCGCGGGGCTCACCGCGGGCGGCGACGACTACGTCACCAAGCCGTTCTCGCTCGAGGAGGTGGTGGCCCGGCTGCGCGGGCTGATCCGCCGCTCGGGCAGCGCTGCCGTACGGAGCGAGTCGCTGCTGGTCGTGGGGGACCTCACGCTCGACGAGGACAGCCACGACGTGACCCGGGGCGGGGTGAACATCCACCTCACCGCCACCGAGTTCGAGCTGCTGCGCTATCTGATGCGCAACCCGCGCCGGGTGCTCAGCAAGGCGCAGATCCTCGACCGGGTCTGGTCGTACGACTTCGGCGGCCAGGCCAACGTCGTGGAGCTGTACATCTCGTATCTGCGGCGGAAGATCGACGCGGGGCGGTCGCCGATGATCCACACCCGGCGTGGGGCCGGGTACCTCATCAAGCCCGGTGAGTGACCGGCGCCCCCTCCGGGCCCGCCACCCCGTCCGGGCCCGCCACACCCCCCGGCCCTGGACCCTGCGCCCCCGGCCCAGCCGGGCCCGCCGCCCCCGGCCCTGGACCCTGCGCCCCCGGCCCGTC
>NZ_BAAACA010000040.1:0-4833 GCF_039521265.1 Streptomyces crystallinus
GCGACGCCGGGGCGGCGGTCCGCCGCCGCTCCGCGCACCCCGCGCAACCGCACTCGCCCGCCGGCTCGTACTCCTCGAACACCGGCACCGTCATGGGCGTCACCTGCCGCTCTCGGCGATCTTGTGGTCTTTGAAGATCTTTTCTGCGCTTCTGCACGGGCCACAGCCTTCCAACCGTCCACCCAAACCGCATTGTGACGGATCAAAACGGATGAAACGAACATCTCACCGCGTGGCGCTGGTCAGAACCACCCGTCCGAGTCCGGTAGAGTTCTCGATGTCAGCAGGCGCCGCTAGCTCAGTTGGTTAGAGCAGCTGACTCTTAATCAGCGGGTCCGGGGTTCGAGTCCCTGGCGGCGCACAGACAGCCGCAGCCCCCTCACCATCGGTGAGGGGGCTGCGGTCGTTCCCGGCGTGCGCCCGCGCCTCCCGCGCCGTTCAGCGCATCGCGCTGCCACGGGAGCTCCACCCGAAATCCGCACGCCCTGCACAAGCGCCCCGTAAAGCCCTCGTATGACCGGTAAACAGCTTGTTTCACCCTTGCGATCAAGCCGCCGGACATAGAAACCTGGCTGGGGGCCATCGGTCCCAAGGGGGTGTGCGGCGCCCTGGCTTGGAGGCCGCGCGTGTGGTTCGGAGGGGAATGTCCCGGTTGATCTGACCGCGGGGTGGGGGCCCCGTTCATGATTCGGTGCCGATGAAGGCATCATGCAACCGGAAGGGCCTCCTCCCATGTCTGGATCGAGGGGTGTGGCCCGCCCTTTGACCGACCATCAGTACGTCCGCAGGGTCGAGGGGGACCGGCGCGGACGACAGAACAACGACACACGCAACCTGACCTTTGCGTGCGGGGGGATGACTCATGACGTCGACGCCTACCGGCGCCCGGCACCACGACGACCCGTCCCAGACCACCCAGCTCCGGCTCCCGCCGCATCTGCGGCCCGGGGCCCGGCAGCGGCTGAAGAAGTCGCTGCCGCGCTACGACTACGAGCACTACAGCAGACTGGCCGGGCCGCTGACCCAGCCGGACCCGGCCAAGCCGTACCGCGTGCGCTACCGCTCGCTGCTCTCGCAGGAGCCGCACCGGATACGCGCGGCCCTGCTCCTCGGCGCGGCCCCGCTGGTCTCGCTCGGGCTGTTCGCCTGGCTGATGCAGCCCGACCACTGGACCAAGCGCGACCACGCCTCCCAGTCCCTGCTGGTCCTGGACGTCGTCATGCTGGTCTCGATCGGGCTGATCGAGCTGTTCCGGACGATGAACGTGCTCTCCAACGCGCACGCCACGCTGGTGGCGCGCGACCCGATCCCCGTGGTGCCCGAGACCGGCACCAAGGTCGCCTTCCTCACCTCCTTCGTGCCCGGCAAGGAGCCGTTGGAGATGGTGACCAAGACGCTGGAGGCCGCGGTCCGCATCCGCCACCGCGGTCTGATGCACGTCTGGCTGCTCGACGAGGGCGACGACCCGGCGGTCAAGGAGGTGTGCGCGCGCCTGGGCGTGCACCACTTCTCCCGCAAGGGCGTCGCGCGCTGGAACCAGCCCACCGGCCCGCACCGCGCCAAGACCAAGCACGGCAACTACAACGCCTGGCTGGAGGCGCACGGCGGCGAGTACGACTTCTTCGCCTCCGTCGACACCGACCACGTGCCGCTGCCCAACTACCTGGAGCGGATGCTCGGCTACTTCCGCGACCCCGACGTCGGCTTCGTCATCGGCCCGCAGGTCTACGGCAACTACGACACCTTCGTCACCAAGGCCGCCGAGTCCCAGCAGTTCCTCTTCCACGCGCTGATCCAGCGGGCCGGCAACAAGTACGGCGCGCCCATGTTCGTCGGCACCAGCAACGCCGTGCGCATCAGCGCCCTCAAGCAGATCGGCGGGCTCTACGACTCGATCACCGAGGACATGGCGACCGGCTTCGAGATGCACCGCGCCACCAACCCGGCGACGGGGCGGAAGTGGCGCTCGGTCTACACCCCGGACGTGCTGGCCGTCGGCGAGGGCCCGAGCGCCTGGACCGACTTCTTCACCCAGCAGCTGCGCTGGTCGAGAGGTACGTACGAGACGATCCTCAAGCAGTACTGGAAGGGCTTCGGCAGTCTGCCGGCGGGCAAGCTCTTCAACTACACGATGATGATCATCTTCTATCCGATGTCGGCCCTCAACTGGATCCTGGCGGCGCTCAGCTGCGCCCTGTTCCTCGGGCTCGGCGCCTCGGGCGTGCAGATCGACCCGGTCATCTGGATGATGCTGTACGGCAACGCCTCGGCCCTCCAGATCGGGCTCTACATCTGGAACCGGCGCCACAACGTCTCGCCGCACGAGCCGGAGGGCTCCGGCGGGATCGCCGGCATGGTGATGTCCGCGCTCTCCGCGCCGATCTACGCCCGCTCGCTGATGGACGCCGTACTGCGCCGCAAGAGCTCCTTCGTGGTGACCCCCAAGGGCGACTCCTCCAGCCCCGACACGCTCTTCGGCACCTTCCGCATCCACCTCTTCTTCATCGCCCTGTTCGGCGGCTCGCTCGTCTCGTCCTTCTTCAACGGCCACAGCCACCCCGCGATGATCACCTGGGCCGCCCTGGCCATGCTGATCACGGCCGCGCCGATCATCGGCTGGCGGTGGACCGTACGGGCGGAGAAGAAGAAGCGCGGCAAGCGCAGGCGCTCCGGCCCGCCGGCCGCCGCCCCGCACGCGCAGGAGCGCCCGCAGTGGGCGCCCGGGACGCCGCAGCAGCACCCCGGCGCCCCGGCGGCGCCCGCCCAGCAGACCGGCGCCCAGCAGACCGCCGCCCCGCAGACCGCCGCCGAACGGCCCGCCGGGGACACCGGCCAGCCGCCCGCCGACCAGACCGTGCAGATCGCCCTTGGGGGACGTAACCCATGAGATTCCGTCCGACCCGCCGTACCCGCCGCTGGGCGATCGGTACGGCGGTGGTCCTCGCGCTCGCGGGCGCCAACGGGCCCTGGCTGTACCGGTTCTCCTCGGACCAGTACCACGAGTACAAGATCAACCAGTCGGGGTACAAGGCCGACAACGGGCACTGGGACATGGTCGCCATGCCCAAGGAGTTCCGGCTCAACACGATCCACGCCGCGCTGCTGCACACCGGCAAGGTCCTGCTGGTCGCGGGCTCCGGCAACAACGCCAAGAACTTCGACGCGAAGAAGTTCGACACGGTCCTGTGGGACCCGGACAAGAACACCTTCAAGAAGATCCCCACGCCGAACGACCTGTTCTGCACCGGCCACACCCAGCTCGCCGACGGAAGACTGCTGATCGCGGGCGGCACCAAGCGGTACGAGAAGCTCCAGGGCGACGTCACCAAGGCGGGCGGTCTGCTGATCGTCCACAACGAGGACCCGGACAAGCCGATCACGCTGCCCGCGGGCACCCGGTTCACCGGGAAGTCCAACGGCAAGACGTTCGTCTCCAAGGACCCCGTCCTCGTCCAGCGCGCCAAGAAGGTCTTCGACAAGAAGACCGGCAGGTTCCTGCGTACGGAGGCGGGGCTCGGCCGGATCTACGTGGAGGCCGAGGAGTCCGGCACCCAGTACGAGACCGGCACCGAGGACAACTACCGCGTCCAGGGCCTCAAGGGCACCGACGCCCGCAACGTCTACGGCATCGCGCAGAAGCTCGCCCTGGACAAGAAGGACTTCCAGGGGATCAGGGACGCGTACGAGTTCGACCCGGTGGCCGAGCGGTACATCACCGTCGACCCGATGAACGAGGCGCGCTGGTACCCGACGCTGACGACGCTGGCCGACGGCAAGGTCCTCGCGCTGTCGGGGCTCGACGACATCGGGCAGCTGGTGCCGGGCAAGAACGAGGTGTACGACCCGAAGACGAAGAAGTGGACGTACACCAAGGGGATCATGCAGTTCCCGACCTACCCGGCGGTGTTCCTGCTCCAGAACGGCAAGCTGTTCTACTCGGGCTCCAACGCGGGGTACGGGCCGGACAACGTCGGCCGCGACCCGGGCGTCTGGGACTTCACCAGCAACAAGTTCACCAAGATCCCCGGCCTGAGCGACCCGCTGGAGATGGAGACGTCCGGGACGGTGCTGCTGCCGCCGGCGCAGGACGAGAAGTACATGGTGATCGGCGGGGGCGGGGTCGGTGAGTCCGCCAAGGCCTCGAAGAAGACCCGGATCGTCGACCTGAAGGACCCCGACCCGTCCTTCAAGGACGGCCCTTCGCTCTCCGACGGCACCCGCTATCCGGAGGCCTCCGTCCTGCCCGACGACACCCTGCTGATCAGCGGCGGCTCCAAGGACTACCGGGGCCGGGGCGGCTCCAACCTCCATCAGGCGCGGATCTACGACGCGAAGACGGGCACGATGCGGCGGGTGGCGGATCCGGAGGTCGGCCGCAACTACCACTCGGGCTCGCTGCTCCTGCCCGACGGGCGGGTCGTCACCTTCGGCGGGGACTCCCTGTTCGCGGACAAGGACGACACGAAGCCGGGCGTCTTCGAGCAGCGGATCGAGATCTACACGCCGCCGTATCTGTACAAGGGCGGCGACCACCGGCCCGAGCTCGGGGAGGGGCCCAAGTCGCTTTCCCGGGGCGGGAGCGGGGTGTTCAAGTCGAAGGACGCGGCGTCGGTGAAGACGGCGCGGCTGATCCGGCCCAGTGCGACGACGCACGTCACGGACATCGATCAGCGGTCGGTGGCGCTGGAGGTCGCGAAGACGGCGGACGGGGTCCGGGTCACGGTCCCGAAGAACCGGAACCTTGTCCCTCCGGGGTGGTACATGCTGTTCGTGACGGACGGGGAGGGTGTGCCGTCCCGGGCGGCCTGGGTGGAGGTGCCGTAGCTGCCGCTT
>NZ_BAAACA010000040.1:4888-54589 GCF_039521265.1 Streptomyces crystallinus
CTTCGGCTGCGGGCCGTCGGTGGCCGAGCGCGCCCACGCGGCAGAGCCGCACAACGTCACAGCCCCGCGCCCCTGAGTACCTAGGGGCGCGGGGAACTGCGCGAGCAACTCAGCACGGTCCGCAGCCGAACGACGCCCCCGGAAGTGGGGCCTATCTCGTGTTGCGCGACAGCGCGAGCGCGTAGTCCGCCCACCACTCCCCCGCCTTCGGCCCCCCCTTGCACGCCCCGTCCGACTCCCCCGGCCGCTTCACCCACACATACGCGTCCACCAGCCCGTCCCCCGTCCGCGTCGTAGGCCGCTCGCCCAGGGCGCGACCGGGCGGGTTGCACCACGTCTCCCTGGGGTCGCCGCCCGTGTACGGCCCGTTCCCGTTGCGGCTCGTGTCGATCACGAAGTGCTTCCCCGACAGCTTCGCGGACAGCTGGTGGCCGAACTCCCGGCTCGCCGCCGTCGTCTGGAAGTTGGAGACGTTGACGGCGAAGCCGTCCGCCGAGGACACGCCTGCCCGCCGCAGCGGCTCGTCCAGCGCGTCCGGCCGCTGCCACCCCGCGTTGCCCGCGTCCACGTACACCTTCACGCCGGGCTGCCGCTTCAGCCGCTCGACCGCCTTCTTCAGCAGGTCGTAGCGCTCCTCCGCGAACTGCGCGGGGGTGCAGCCGTCGACCAGGTGCAGCACCGCGTCCGGCTCCAGGACCACCGTGGCGGACCGGTCCCCGATCCCGGTGGCCACCTTATCCACCCACGCCCGGTACGCGTCCCCGTCCGCCGCCCCGCCCTTGGAGAACTGGCCGCAGTCGCGGTGCGGGATGTTGTAGAGCACCAGCAGCGCCGTGCGGTCCGCCTTCGCCGCCGCCTCGGTGAAGCCCCGCGCCTCGGACTCCGGGTTCTCCGGGCCGATCCACTCCCCGACCGGCTGCTCCGCGATCTTCCCGATCAGCGCGGCCTTGGTGTCGTCGCCTCTCTTGCGGTACGCGGCGGCCTGCCGCGAGGCGTTGCCATCCGGGTTGACCCAGAACGGGTCGGTCCCCTTCGGCTGCTGCGCCACCTCGGGCTTCTTGTCGTCGTCCGAGGACGAGCAGGACGTCAGCAACAGGGCCACCCCCATCGCCGCCCCGACCGCAGCCGCCCGCGTACCCCTGCGCAACATCCGTCCCCCTCAACGTACTTTTCCGGACGCTTCCCCCGATCCATCGTGGCACACCGCCGAACGCCCCCACGAGCCCGTTCCCACCGAGCGCGCACGGAAGGCGACTTGGCGTTAACCGGCCCTAGGCCGAAAGCGCACACCGGTTCTACAGTGGTCGCATCGGCCCCAGCCCCCGGCCACGTTCGACGCCGGTCCCACCGAGCCTCCCGCGGAGGTGCCGGGCTTCTCCCGCAGCCCGTGCGCCCGCGGTCGAGGACCAGCCCGGCCGGCGGCTCCGGGGGGAGCGGGCCGTCGGCCGGGCCAGGTACGGAGGGCGCGGCCGTGCGCGCTCAGGACCTGGGGGCCGCCGCCGCCCGTACGTCCGTCAGATAGGCGGACACCACCACGTTCGCCGTGTACGTACGCGCCTTGCGGTCGTAGGTGCCCCCGCAGGTGATCAGCCGCAGCTCCGCACGGCCCGACTCGCGCGGCCCGTACACCTTGTGCGCGTCGAACCGGTCCCGGCCGAAGACCTGTACGTCGTCGATGGTGAACTCGGCGACCGACCCGTCGGTCCTGGTCACCCGGATCTTCTGGCCGGGCCGGGTGGCGCTCAGGCCGTAGAAGACGGCGGGCTTGCTCTCGGTGTCCACATGGCCGACGAGCAGCGCCGCGCCGGGCCCGCCGGGCTGGACCCCGGCGCCGAACCAGCCGACCGTGCCCGGCCGGTCGTACGGCGGCGGATCGACCGCGCCCGAGGTGTCGAGGCCGCGTGGCACGACGGGAGCGGTCACGCCTATCGAAGGGATCTCGACACGCTGCGGCGCCGCCGCCGTAACGGGAGCGTGCGCGGGCGGCAGCGGTACGCCCAGCGGGCGCCCCACGGCCGCCACGTCGCCGGTGGTGGGGGCCGAGCTGCCGCCGGGGCCGTCGGTGGCCTCGCGGCCCCACAGCCACAGACCCAGCAGCAGGACCGCCCACGCCACTCCGGTCAGCAGCCGTCCGGTGCCGGACGTGTGCTCGGAGGACATCGCCCGGCTCTTCTCAGTCGCTGCGGCGCCGGCGCCGCACGCTGCGGCCCGCCACCGCCACCGCCGCCACGGCCGCCAGGGCCAGCCCGATCACCGTGTGCCGGGTGCCCGGGCCCTGCTCGGTGGCCTGCCGGTCCGCGAGGTGCGCGGCACCGCCGCCGCCCGCGTGGACGGGGGCGTGCGGGGTGGCGTGGTGGTCGGGGTGGTGGTCGTCCGGGTGGTGGTTGCCGCCGTGGACGACCGTGACGCGGCCGGAGGCCTGGCCCGAGCCGTCCTTGCAGTTCACCCAGATGTCGTAGTCGCGCGCCTGGGCGTCCGAGCGGATCCGGGCCTGTGCGAAGAGGCCCCCGTCCGCCGCCGGCGTGAAGTGCGCCTGCGAGACGAAGGCCTCCGAGGTCCCGACGGCCTGCTTGCCGCCGCACACGCTGACCCGCAGGTCCACCTCGCCGCCCGGGGCGGTCGTGGACGGCGTCACCGTCAGCGAGCCGTGCGGCTCGGAGTCCGCAGTGGCGGCGGACACGGGCATCAGGGCGGTGGCGGCCGCCATGGCCGCACAGAGCGTGACCTGTCGAAAGCGCATCGTGAACCTCCTGTAAGGAAGGTTCACGCGTCACCCGCGCTTCCGCATCCCGGGCGCGCCCTTTCAGGGGGCGCGAGGCAGCGGCTAGATCAGGGAAACCAGATCGGCGATCGAGTCCACGGTCTTGGAGGGCCGGAACGGGAAGTTCTCCACGTCCTCCGGGCGGGTGAGCCCGGTCAGCACCAGAAACGTCTGCATCCCCGCCTCCAGTCCGGCGAGGACATCCGTGTCCATCCGGTCCCCGATCATCGCGCTGGTCTCCGAGTGCGCCCCGATCGCGTTCAGGCCCGTGCGCATCATCAGCGGGTTCGGCTTGCCCGCGAAGTACGGCTTCTTGCCGGTCGCCTTGGTGATCAGCGCGGCCACAGCGCCGGTCGCGGGCAGCGGGCCCTCGGTGGACGGGCCGGTCTCGTCCGGGTTGGTGCAGATGAACCGCGCGCCGCCGTTGATCAGCCGGATCGCCTTGGTGAGCGCCTCGAAGCTGTACGTACGGGTCTCGCCGAGCACCACGTAGTCCGGCTCGTGGTCGGTCAGGACGTAACCGATGTCGTGCAGCGCGGTGGTGAGGCCCGCCTCACCGATCACGTACGCCGTGCCGCCCGGCCGCTGGTCGTCCAGGAACTTCGCGGTGGCCAGCGCCGAGGTCCAGATGTTCTCGACCGGCACGTGCAGGCCCATCCGGGAGAGCCGGGCCTGGAGGTCGCGGGGGGTGTAGATGGAGTTGTTGGTGAGGACGAGGAAGGGCTTGCCGGACTCCTTGAGCCCCTTCAAGAAGGCGTCCGCCCCAGGGATCGGCGTGCCCTCGTGGATGAGGACCCCGTCCATGTCGGTGAGCCAGGATTCGATCGGCTTTCGCTCGGCCATGGGGCGGACTCTCCTGCGGTGTGCGATGGGGTGAGCTGGGCGGTGCCGGGGTGCACCGCGCTGTGCCGTGCCGACACCGCCCAGCCTAGTCAGGAACTCGTGAGTTTCACCTGGTCGATCACCCAGTACCATCGACGTCCCCGCCCTCGCGGGCGGCGGCGGTCAGGCTTGGCCCTGACGCGCTGGTTCACGCGTACGCCTGCCAGTTTTTGTGGCGACTCGGCCCTTATGGGGCCTGCGCGTGCTCTTGGAGAACTCCCGGCCGCAGCCAACACGCTTCTTCGGGTCCCGCCGACCGCAGGACGGACAGGTCTGCGAGGTCCCGGCCGGGGGCACAAGGCGTAGCTCCGATCCGTACGCGCCACCCGAAACGGCCTCAGCCGCCGGTCGCCGACTTCCAGGCGTCCACGTACGTCGGCAGGTTGGTGCTGATGTCGATCCAGTTCGGCTCGAAGACCTCGACGCCCTGGGTCAGCTGGGCCAGCGCGGTCGCGTTGGCGTCGGTGGCCTTGACGTCGGTGCGGGCGGCGAAGCCGCCGCCGATGGCGCTGACCTGCTGCTGGGCCTGCTCGGTGAGCATGAAGTCGAGCAGCTTCTTTCCGTTGGTGGTGTGCGGGGCCTTGGCTACGAGGCCGGCGGCGTACGGCAGGGCGAAGGTGGTGGGCTTGCCGGAGCCGGTCGCCGGGAACCAGATGCCGAGGTTGGGCATGGTCTTGGCCTGGGCGTAGTTCATCTGCACATCGCCGTTGGCGACCAGCAGTTCGCCCTTGTCCACCTTGGGGGCGAGCTTGCCGGTGGAGGCGGACGGGCCGACGTTGTTGGCCTGGAGCTTCTTCAGGTACTCCATGGCGGCGTCCTTGCCGCCGAAGTCGTGCATCGCCTTGATGACGACGGCGGTGCCGTCACCGGCGACGCCCGGGGTGGAGTACTGGAGCTTGTTCTTGTACGTGCCGTCCAGGAGCTCCTCCCACGTCCTGGGCGCCTGCTTCAGCTCCTTCTTGTTGTAGATGAAGCCGAAGTAGTTGTTGACGACGGCCGTCCACTTGCCCTTGGCGTTCTTCTGCGCGTCCGGCACCTTGTCGGCGCCGACCGGGGTGTACGGCTGGAGCAGGCCCTTGCCGTCGGCCTGCTGGATGAACGGCGGCAGCGTGACCAGTACGTCCGCCTGGGTGTTGGACTTCTCGCGGACGGCGCGCTGCACCATCTCGCCCGAGCCGCCCTCGACGTACTTGACCTTGATGCCGGTCTTCGCCTCGAAGTCCTTGAAGACCTTGTCGTACCAGCCGTCGCCCTTCTCGCCCTTGAGGCCGTCGGCGCTGTAGACCGTGACGACCTTCTCGTCGGACCTGGAGTCGGCGGAGGAGGAGCCGCCGCAGGCGGAGAGCGTGGCGGCGAGGGCGAGGCTGCCCGCGGTGGCGGCGAGCGGGGTGAGGAGGCTTCTGCGCATGACGTTTCGAACTCCTGTTATCTGAAGCTGGCTCTGGTGCGGATACGGGAGACGGCGAGCAGCACGAGCAGGGTCGTGCCCATGAGGACCACGGCGACGGCCGCGCCGGTGAAGAGCGAGCCGCGGTCGGTGGCGGCGAAGACCTGCACCGGAAGGGGGGTCCAGTCCGGCGGGTAGAGCATCATCGTGGCGCTCAACTCACCCATGGACAGGGCGAAGCAGAGCCCCGCGGCCGCGTTCAGGGACGGCAGCAGCAGCGGCAGCCTGACGCGCCACAGCACGTACGAGGGCCGGGCGCCGAGGCTGGCGGCGGCCTGCTCGTACATCGGGTCCAGTCGCAGGATGGCGGCCGAAACCGACTGGTGGGCGAACGCCGTGACAAGAACGGTGTGCGCGAGGATCACGATCCAGCGCGTGCCGTTGAGCAGGAACGGCGGCTTGGAGAAGGCGACCAGGACGGCGAGTCCGACGACCACCGAGGGGACGGCGACGGGCAGCACGAACAGCGCGTCCATCGCCCGCTTGCCGCGCCTGCCCAGCGAGGCGCCGGCGAGCGCGGCCCAGGCCCCGACGGTGAGGGCGAGCACGCTGGCGGTGAGCGCGGTGACCAGGCTGGTGGTGAGGGCCTGGAGGGAGTCGCCGGTGGTGGCGGCGTCGTAGTGGCCGGTGGTGAAGCCGGACGGGAGTGCGCCGGACCAGTTGGTGGCGAAGGAGGCGGCGACCACGACCAGGAGCGGCAGGGCGAACAGGGGCAGGAAGAGGAGGAAGAAGACGGTCCAGGTGGCCCAGCGGCCGCCTCGGCTATGCACCAGCACGTCGGCTCACCACCCGGTAGAGGCCGTAGAGGCCCACGGAGATCGCGATGTTGACGACGGCGACGACACAGGCGGCCGGGTAGTCCGACTCCAGGATCGCCTTGCTGTAGACGAGCATGGGGAGGGTGGTGACCCCTTTCGCCCCGGTGAAGAGCACGATGCCGAACTCGTTGAGGCACATCACCAGGACCAGTGAGCCGCCGGCCGCCAGCGCGGGCAGCGCCTCGGGCAGCACGACCTGCCGCACGATCCGGGCGGGCCGGGCGCCCAGCGAGGAGGCGACCTCCAGCTGGGCGGTGTCGAGCTGGGAGAAGGCGGCGAGCAGCGGGCGCATCACGAACGGGGTGAAGTAGGTGATCTCCGCGAGGAGTACGCCCCAGGGCGTGGTGAGGAACTGGAAGGGCCCCGTGTGCGCGCCGGTGACGTCCGTCCACAGGCCGTTGGCCATGCCGACGGTGCCGTAGATGAAGAGCAGGGCGAGCGTGATGAGGAAGGACGGGAAGGAGAGGAAGACATCGATGAAGCGAGCGACCGCTTTTCCGCCGGGGAACGGGACGAACGCGATGACCAGGGCGAGGACGAAGCCCAGGACCAGACAGCCCGCGGTCGACCCGGCGGCCAGCCACACGGTGGTCCACAGCGCGTCCCGGAACGCGTGCGACGCGAAGACGTCCTGGTAGGGCGCGAGGGACAGCCCGTCGGCGCCGTCGGGCGTCAGCGACTGCTTGACGACGAGGCCGAGGGGATAGAGGAAGACGAGGGAGAGAGCGATCACGGGCGGGAGGGCCCACGCCCATGTGGGCAGTGCCCGTCCGGGCCTGGCCTCCGCCACAGGTGCTCCGCCCGGCGGGTGGCTCTTCGGCGTCTTCGGCCGCGGTCCGACCGCGGTCGGCCGCGCCCCCGAGGGGGTCCGCACTTCAGCCACCACCTGCCACCCCCGCCGCCAGCAGCACCGCGTCCTCGGCCGCGAAGTGCAGCGTGACCTCGTCGCCCAGCGCCGGGGTCGTCCGCAGCTCGCGCACGTCCGCCTTCACCGCGTGCCCGGCCACGTCCACGTACAGCCGGTGCGTGGAGCCGCGCCACTGGACCTCACGGATCCGTCCGCGCAGGGCGTTGGGGCCGTCCCCGAGGCCGACGAGGTGCGGCCGTACGCACAAGGTGGCCATCGCGCCCGCCGCGACCTCGTCCGTGGCGACCGCGAGGTCCGTACCGCCGAAGGACACGTATCCCGAACCGACCCGCACCGGCAGCAGGTTGGCGTTGCCGACGAAGGACGCGGTGAACTCCGTACGGGGGCGCCGGTAGAGGTCCTGCGGGGTGCCGCAGTCCCGCAGCCGGGCCCGGTCCATCACCGCGATCCGGTCCGCCAGGGTCAGCGCCTCGACCTGGTCGTGGGTGACGTAGAGGATGGAGACGTCGGGCAACTCGCGGTGCAGCCGGGCGAGTTCGGTGAGCATGCCCGACCTCAGCTGGGCGTCGAGGGCGGACAGCGGCTCGTCGAGGAGCAGCACGCCCGGCCGGATGGCGAGCGCCCGGGCGATCGCGACGCGCTGCTGCTGGCCGCCGGAGAGCTCGCGCGGATAGCGCTTGGCGTACGCCGCCATCCCGGTCATCTCCAGCGCCTCGGCGACCCGCCCGGGGATCTCGGCCCGGGGCGCCTTCTGGGCGCGCAGCCCGAAGCCGACGTTGTCGGCGACCCGCAGGTGCGGGAAGAGGGCGTACTGCTGGACGACCATGCCGATGCCGCGCCGGTGCGGCGGCAGCGCGGTGACGTCCCGGCCGCCGATGAACACCCGCCCGGCGGCGGGCCGCACGAACCCGGCGACGGCCCGCAGCGCGGTCGTCTTGCCGGATCCGGACGGCCCGAGCAGCGCCATGACCTCGCCGGGCTCGACGGTGAGGTCGAGGGAGTCGAGGACGGTGGTGCCGCCGTACTCGACGCTCACGCCCTCGAACCGGATGCCGGTCACGACGCTTCCGCCCGCGCCAGCACGTCCGGCAGCTCCGCCACCGAGCCGAGCACGTCGGTGGCGCCCGCCGCGCGCAGCGCGTCCTTGCCGTGGGCGCCGGTCAGCACCCCCGCGACGACCCCCGCCCCGGCCCGGACCCCGCTGAGCATGTCGTACGAGGTGTCGCCGGCCAGCGCGATCCGGCGCACCGAGTCCACCGCGCCGGTGCGCAGCAGCGCGGCCAGCACCATGTCCGGGTAGGGGCGCCCCCGGCCGCCCGCGTCCGCCGGGCACAGGGTCAGCTCCACCAGGTCGCGCCAGCCGAGCGCGCCGAGGATGGCGTCCTGGGTGGCGCGGGCGAAACCGGTGGTCAGGACGACCGTGCGGCCCTCGGCGCGCAGCCGCTCGATGGTCTCGCGGGCCCCGGGCAGCGCGCTGACGCGACCGCCCGCGACGAGTTCCCCGTACGCCTGCTCGAAGGCGGTGTTGGCCTGGCGGGCCCGGCTCTCGTCGCCGAACAGATGCCGGAAGACGGAGATCTTGGACTCCCCCATGGTGGCGCGGACGTGGCCGACCATCGTCTCGGGGTCCTCGCCGAGGCTGCGCGCGGCGGCCGCGAAGGCCTGCTCGACCAGCCCTCCGTCGGCGACGGTGGTGCCCGCCATGTCGAGGACGACCAGGTCGTAGATGTTGCTGTTCATGTCGATCGGCTCCCTTACCAGCCCAGCTCGTTCGCGGTCCGCTCGGCGACCGCCGGGGAACAGGTCATGCCGCGCCCGCCCGGTCCGGTGACCAGCCACACCCCGTCGCGCACCTGCTGGCGGTGGACGACGCGGGCGGTGTCGGTGCACTGCGCGTACACCCCGGCCCAGCGGCGGCGGACCTTCGGCAGCGGGCGGCCGAGGAAGGACTCGACGACCCGGGTGAGGTGCTCGTACGGCTCCTCGGTGACGTCGAAGGCGAAGGGGTGCGCGTACTCGTGCGTGTCGCCGATGGTCAGCCCGCCGTCCATGCGCTGGACCATCAGCAGCTGCATCTTGTGCGCGGCGGCCGTGGGGTCCTGCGGCCGGCCCGCGTTGAGGGCGTCCAGCGCGCCGCCCGCGTACGCCGGGTAGTAGCGGAAGCTGTCGGCGTCCGCGACGGAGGTGGTGAGCGGCTCGCCCAGCGGCTCGGTCTGCATCATCTGGAGGCGTACGCGGCGCACCGGCAGGTCGGGCACCAGCTCGCGGACCAGGCCGCCGAGCCAGGCGCCGGTGCACAGGACGACGGCGTCGCCGCTGTGCACGTCGCCGTGGTCGTCGCGGACCGCGTTCTCGCCGATGACCTCGCGCACCTCGCGGCCGCCGAGGAAGGTGTAGCGCCCGGACCGCAGCAGCTCGGCCTTGAGGGCGAGCTGGGCGGTCCTGGGCTCCACGGCCGCGTCGCGCTCGCACCACAGGGCGGCGGCGAAGTCACCGCGCAGGGCGGGGTTGAGGGCCCGCGCCTCACCGGCGGTGAGCAGCTTGTAGCCACGGGCCGCCGCGTCCTCGCGGGCCAGCGCGGCTTCGGCCACGCCCAGTTCGAGCGCGCCCCGGACGGGGGTGAGCGAGCCGCAGGGCCTGAAGCCCACCTCGGGGACCCGCTCCCCGATGCCCTCCCACAGCTCACGGGCCCGCAGGGCGGTCTCCAGCTCCTCGCCGCCCGCCCGGCCGCTGACCCATATCTGCCCGAAGTTGCGGAGCGACGCCCCGCGCGCCTCGCTCTCGCGCTCGATCTGTACGACCTCGTGGCCGCGTTCCACTGCGTGCCAAGCGTGCATGGTTCCCACCACGCCGGCTCCAACGACGATGACTCTCACGACGTGAACAGTCCTCGCGGCGGGTGGACCGGACGGGTCCGCGGAACGACGGGACGGTGAACGCCCCTGCAAACTTGGGCTAGACCCGTTATCATTACGTTACTAAGAGGGCCCGCTATGACAGGAAACGCCCCCTCAGTCGAGGCTCGTCCCCAGATGCGTGGTGAAGGAGAACCGGTCGCCCCGGTAGAGGGTGCGGACCCGCTCCAGCGGCAGCCCCTCGGTGTCGCGCGAGACGCGGTGGATCAGCAGCATGGGCAGCGCGGGCGGGGTGCCGATCAGCAGCGCCTCGCGCGGGGTGGCCAGGACCGTCTCGATGCGCTCGTCGGCGTCCCCGAACGCGATGCCGAGCCGTTCGTGGAGATAGGCGTAGAAGGACGAGTCCGGGGTGAACTCGCTGTCCAGGCGCGGCACTCGGGCGACCGAGACATAGGTGCTCTCCAGCCCCATCCGCTCGTCGTCCGCGAGCAGCACCCGCTCCATGTGCCAGACGGGCTCACCGCGTTCGAGCCCGGTCTCGGCGGCGAGCGCGGGGGGACACGGGAACCGGTCGAGCGAGATGAGATGACGCCCGGGCCGCCGCCCCTGCCGGCGTACGCCCTCGGTGTAGCTCGCGAGCGAGAGGGGCTGCTCCAGCTTGGGCCCGGCGACGACGGTGCCGCGCCCCTGGCGCCGCAGCCGCCCTTCGAGCAGCAGCTCGCGCAGCGCCTGCCGCACGGTCTCACGGGCGACCTCGTACCGCTCGGCGAGGTCCCGCTCGGTGGGCAGCAGCCCGCCCTCCCCCAACTCCTCGATGAGCAGGGCCACTTGGGCCTTCACGGCGTAGTACTTCGGAATGCGCCCGTGCTCAGGGATGCCGGACCGGATCGGAGCCCCGGGCGCTTGGTCGTTCGGGTAGTCCACGGGGGGATCGTTGCACGTGGGGATGCGTGACCCCGCGCGGGGCCACGCACTGCACCCCGCCCCCGCCGAGCTGCGCACCCCGCCCGGCCCCACCCCCTGCCGGGCTGCGCACCCCGCCCGGCCCCGACCCCCTAGGGGCGCGGGGAACTGCGCGACCAGCCCACCACGGTCCGCAGCCTGAAGACGGTTGTTCGCCTGCGGGCCATCGTGGCTGATCGCGCAGTTCCCCGCGCCCCTGAAGGGCGCTCAGCGCCGCCGCAGCCGCCAAGCCCCCGCAACCAGCACCCCACCCCCGGCCACCAGACCGAGGGCGGAGACCCACCCCGGCACCGGCACCCCCGTACGCGCCAGCTCCGGCGGCCCCGCGAGCTGCGCCGCCGGCGAGGGCAGCCCGATCCCGAACCGGTACCCCCCGGACTCCCCCACCCACTCCCCGTCGTCCCCCCGCCGCTGCACCACCGCCGCGTTCGCCGTCACCTCGTTGGGCCGTGTGTCGGCCGTGAACCCGAGCCGCACCTTCACGGTCACCGTCGACCCCGCGCCGATCACGAACCCGGGGAACCCGTCGTCGAACACCCCGATGTGCTCGTCCGCGTCGGTCCGCTCGAAGGGGACGGGGTGCGGGCGCCCCGCCGCCGCGTCGAAGAAGTCCATCTTCGCCTGGCCGTCCCGCAGCGTGCGGTCCCGGTCGACGAGGACGACCACGGGGTGGATGTTGCGGCAGGTGTGCGCGGTGGTGTTGGTGAGGTCGACGTACCAGAGCTGCTGGCCCCCGCCGGGGACGTACTCGGCGGGTCCGCCGTGGATCCGCGTGGCCACGGGGAAGTCAGCCCCGGCCCGGTCCCCGCAGACGGGCTGGTTCGCGGCGGAGAACAACGCGTGCCCCTGCCGCCCGCGCGGCTCGCTCTCGTCGGCCACCGCGACCGGGGAGACGGTCAGCGCCGTGGCCGCGGCCACCGAGAGGCCAAGGACGTTGCGCAGCCGCATGAGGGGCCGTCGCATCAGGGGCCGTGGCATGAGGGACCGTCGCATGAAGGGCCGTCGCATGAAGGGCCGTCGCATGAGGGACCGTCGCATGAGGCACCTTTGCTGCTCGCGGGCGTACGTGCTCCAGGACCCTGCCACCGGCACGCCCGCGCCACGCCCGCCCACGCGGGACCGGCCCCCGAAGTCCGCCCGATCAGCCCAATATCGGCACGTCGGATCAACTGACGAAACGCCGCCGCCCCTCACACGGCACCCGGCACCCGGCACCCGGGGAGAGCGACCGCACGACCGCTCGGCTACCGGCCGGCCCCATGCCCGAACACCGGCCCCAGGATCAGCCGCGCCGCCCCCTCCGCCACCGCGTGCGGCCCGCCCGGCGCCACCGACACCGGGATCGCCCGCGCGTCGCCGCCCCGCCGGGCCCGCTCCTCCAGGACCGCCTTCACTCCCCGTACGAAACCGTCCTGCGCCCCCATGACCGTACGGCCGCCGAGCAGGACGCGGTCGATGTCGAGCAGGCCGACGAGGTTCGCCGCGCCGACGCCGAGGAAGCGGGCGGCGGCCGCGATGTCGCCGCGGGCCACCGACATCAGGCACAGCGCCTCGATGCAGCCGCGCGCGCCGCAGCCGCAGGCGGGCCCGCCGAGCAGGATCGTCTGGTGGCCGAACTCGCCCGCGCCGGTCCGCGAGCCGCGCAGCAGCGTGCCGTCCAGGACGAGGCCGGCGCCCAGGCCGGTACCGAGGTGGAGGTAGGCGAAGGAGTCGGCGGGGCCGCGCAGGGCGAGGCCGAGGGCGGCGGCGTTGGTGTCCTTGTCGAGGACGACCGGCAGGCCGAGGCGGGCGGCGAGCGCGTCGCGCAGCGGGAACCCGTTCCACCGCGGGAAGCCGGTGACCCGGTGGAGCACCCCGGTGCGGTGGTCGAGCGGGCCGGGGCTGGCGACGCCGACGCCGAGTATCGGGCGCCCGCCGATCAGGGAGCGGGCCTGCTCGGCCGCGGCCCCCACCACCGTGTCGTGGTCCGCGCCGAGGTCGAGCGGCACCGTCCGCACGCCGACCAGCGTGCCGGCCAGGTCGACCAGGACCGCGGTGAGCTCGTCGCGGTCGAGGTGCAGCCCTATCGCGTGCCCGGCGGACGGCACCAGCTTGAGCACCGTGCGCGGCTTGCCGCCGGTCGAGGCGCGCCGGCCCGCCTCGGTCGCCGTGCCCTCCGCCCGCAGCCGCGCGGTGATCTTGCTGACGGCCTGCGGGGTGAGCCCGGTCCGCTCGGCGAGCTCCAGTCTGCTGATGCCGTCGTCCCCGGCCGTACGCAGCAGATCGAGCACAAGCGCGGCGTTGTGGCTGCGCAGGGCCGGCAGGTTGGCTCCCGAGTTACTCCTGTTCACCCCTTCATTGTCTCCTGCGCTTGCACTTTGGCAACAGCGTTGCTTAAGTGGGTCCATGAACGCTCGTACGGACACTGACCTCCGTGGCGGGACCGCCCTCCGCGTCGGACTCGTGGGCTACGGCCTGGCGGGATCCGTCTTCCACGCCCCGCTGATCGCCGCGACCGAGGGGCTGGCCCTCGACACGGTCGTCACGTCCAGCCCCGAGCGCCGCGAGCAGGCCCGCGCCGAGCACGGCGCCGGGCTGCGGTTCGCCGCCTCCCCCGACGAGCTGTTCGACGCCGGTCTCGACCTGGTCGTGATCGCGTCCCCGAACAAGACGCATGTGCCGATCGCCACCGCCGCCCTGAAGGCCGGGATCCCGGTCGTCGTCGACAAGCCGCTGGCGGGCACGGCCGCCGAGGCGCGCGGCCTCGCCGCCCTCGCCGAGGAGCGCGGCCTGCTGCTCTCGGTCTTCCAGAACCGCCGCTGGGACAACGACTTCCTCACCCTGCGCGCCCTGCTCGCCTCCGGCGAGCTCGGCGAGGTCCAGCGCTTCGAGTCGCGTTTCGAGCGCTGGCGCCCGCAGCCCAAGGGCGGCTGGCGCGAGTCGGGCGACCCGGCGGAGATCGGCGGACTGCTGTACGACCTGGGCAGCCACCTCGTCGACCAGGCCCTGGTCCTGTTCGGCCCGGCGCTGCGGGTGTACGCGGAGGCCGACGTACGCCGCCCGGGCGCCCAGGCCGACGACGACACCTTCATCGCGATCACCCACGCCGGCGGGGTGCGCTCGCACCTCTACGTCAGCGCCACCACGGCCCAGCTCGGCCCGCGCTTCCGGGTGCTGGGCTCCGCCGCGGGCTACGTCAAGTACGGTCTGGACCCCCAGGAGTCCGCCCTGCGCGACGGCCTGCGGCCGGGCACCGGCGAGCCGTGGGGCCTGGAGCCGGAGGGGATGTGGGGCCGGGTCGGATCCGGCGAGTCCCCGCTGACGGGCGGCGGCCGCCCCGCGCCGAGCCTGCCGGGCGACTACCCCGCGTACTACAGGGCGATCGCCGCCGCCCTGCGCGAGGGCGGCGAGCCGCCGGTCTCCGCGCACGAGGCCGCGGCGGCGCTCGACGTCCTGGAGGCGGCGCGCAGGTCGGCACGCGAGGGCGTGACGGTGGAGGTGGCGCTGTGACGGCCCCGTCCTTCACGATCCCCGAACTGGAGGCGCAGGAGGCCGAGCTGGAGCTGGCGCGGTTCACGTACGAGGACGCGTGGGCGCTCGGCTCCCTCCTGCGGGAACTGGCGCTGGCCCGCCGCGCCCCGGTGGCGATCGACATCCACCGCGGCCCCCAGCAGCTCTTCCGCTGCGCCCTGCCGGGCTCCACCCCCGACAACGACGCCTGGCTCGACCGCAAGCGCCGCGTCACGGAACGGTACGCGGCGAGCTCCTACCTGGTCGGCGCCCGCTTCCGCGCCAAGAACACGACGTTCGAGGCCTCCTCCCGCCTGGACCCCGACACCTACGCGGCCCACGGCGGCTCGTTCCCCCTGCGGGTGACGGGCGCCGGCGTGATCGGCACGGTGACCGTGTCGGGGCTGCCACAGGTGGAGGACCACGCGCTGGTGGTGGAGGCTCTGCGGGGGTTCAGGGGGTAGGGCGGGGACGGGGTGGCGGGGGGGCTGTCCCTCCAGGGGTGAGCCGCACCCCCCAGGGGCGCGGGGAACTGCGCGACAAGCCCACCACCGGGCCGCAGACGAGGACGACCAGCACCACACCGGACCCGGCATCCGCACCCGCCCCGCGCAGCGTCACGCCCCCTTGAGCTCCTGCCGCTGCCTCCCCAACCCCTCGATCTCCAGCTCCACGACATCCCCCGCCCGCAGATACGGCTTCGGCTCCGGCTGCCCCATGGCCACTCCCGCCGGGGTGCCGGTGTTGATGACGTCACCCGGGTACAGCGTCATGAAGCGGCTGACGTACCGGACGACCTCCGCGACCGAGAAGATCTGGTCCGCCGTGGAGCCGTTCTGCTTCAGCTCGCCGTTCACCCACAGCCGCAGCGACAGCGCCTGCGGGTCCGGGACCTCGTCCCGGGTGACCAGCCAGGGGCCCAGCGGGTTGAACGTCTCGCAGTTCTTGCCCTTGTCCCAGGTGCCGCCGCGCTCGATCTGGAACTCGCGCTCGGACACGTCGTGCGCCACCGCGTACCCCGCGACGTACGCCAGCGGGTCCTCGTCGTCGGCCACATAGCGGGCGGTGCGCCCGATGACGATCGCCAGCTCGACCTCCCAGTCGGTCTTCACCGACCCGCGCGGCACCAGGACCGTGTCGTTCGGGCCCACCACCGTGTCCGCCGCCTTGAGGAAGACGACCGGCTCGGCCGGGATGGCCTGGCCGGTCTCGGCGGCGTGGTCGTGGTAGTTCAGCCCGATGCACACGACCTTGCCGATCCGCGCGACCGGCGGGCCGACGCGCTGCCCGGCCGCGTCGAGGGCGGGCAGCACCCCGGTGTCGGCCGCGGCCCGTATCCGGTCCAGGGCGAACTCGTCGGCGAGCAGGTCGCCGTCGATGTCCGCCACCAGTCCGGACAGATCCCGCAGGGTCCCGTCGGCGGCGAGCAGCGCGGGGCGCTCATTGCCCGCCGTGCCTACGCGCAGCAGCTTCATGGTCTGTCTCCCTAGGTCGAGCCTGGCCCGGCCGATGGGTGGCGGCCATCGGAAGGATCGTTCGATCCTCCAAGGTCGACGTCCACTCTGCAAGACCCCGTTCACACACTGGACTGTTACGCCCCGGTAGCCAGGGGCGCCGCGGGCGGCGTCCCCCCGTGGGTCTCCCGGTACAGATACGCCCGCTCCAGGGCCGACCAGGTCGTGCTGGTCACCACGTACAGCGCGGCCGCCAGCGGCACGACCGCCACCGTGATCAGCGTGCCGAACGACATCAGCGGCATGAGCTTCGTCATCGCCTCCAGCCCGGGCACGCCCTCCTGCTGGTCGGCCGGCACCAGCGGCTGGGTGGCGAGCTGCCGCTTCGTACGCCGGTAGTTGAAGGCCGCGACCCCGGCGACGAAGACGAAGAGGGCCAGATAGACCAGGCCTTGGCCGCCTATGAGCCCGCCGTGGCCGAGGGCGTCCGCCCAGCGGCCGCGCAGCGGGGCCGAGAGCAGGGTGTGGTCGAGCAGGGTGGTGTGCCCGCCGCCGAAGCCGGAGTCGGAGAAGAGCTGGTAGAGGAGGAAGAAGGCGGGCAGCTGGAGCAGGCTCGGCAGACAGCCGGAGAAGGGTGAGACCTTCTCCGCCGCGTGCAGCTCGGCGACCGCCTTGCGCAGCCGCTCGGGGTCCTTGCGGTGCTTCTTGCGCAGCTCGGCGAGCTGCGGCTGGAGCTTGGCGCGGGCCTGTTGGCCCCGGGCCGCCTGCCGGGACAGCGGGTGCACGGCGAGCCGTACGAGCATGGTGAACAGCACGATCGCGGCGGCGGCCGCGGAGCCGTGGAAGAGCGGCTGGACGAGGTCGGCGAGACGCTCGACCAGACTGGCGAATACCTCGAATACGGACATGGAAAGCCTCCGGAGTCACGTCTGGGGGCGTGCGGACGCGGGAGCGCGGGAGCGCTGTTGGCGCTGTTGGCGCTGTTGGACCCGGCTGGTGCCCGGTGGTGTGCGTACGCGCGCGGGACAGAGCGGCGTGACGGCGTGGCGGAGGGCGGAGCTGCGGTGCGGCTCCGGGCCCCGGAAGGAGAGGGGAGCTGCGATGCGGCCCCCGAAGGAGGGGGCTGCTGCCCTACGCGGCCGTCAGGGCGAGGCGGCCGGGCGCTCGGGGCCTGGGCCGCCCGGAGGCGTCGGGATCGCGCTGCGGCAGGAAGGCGGTGCGCCGCTCGCGGTCCCGTATCGCGGTGCGTATGCGCGTACGCGGCACCTTGGGCACGGCCCGGGAGGCGAGCAGCGCGCAGACGACGAGGGCGGAGCCGGCCGCGGCGGTGGCGGCGAGGGCGACGGCGCCGGAGAGCGTGCCGCCGTCGAGGAGCAGAAGCTCGGCGAGGAGGAAGAGGAGCAGGGCGAAGGCGCAGCGAACGGACGCCATGCGGTTGCCGATCACGCTTCCCCACCCCCGTACACACATCTGCACACGCGCCCGAACTACAGAACGCCTGTCCGACTCCTGACTCTTCACGTTATACACGACGGCTCGGACAATCAGCACGGCCGCCCGGACGACCCACGTGGCCGCCCGGACGATCAACGCGGCCGCATCGAGGCGAGCTTGCCCCACACCACGAGCCGGTACCGGGAGGTGAACTCGGGGGTGCAGGTGGTGAGGGTGACGTAGTACCCGCGCTCGCCGTACCCGTACGCCGTACGGACGTCGCTTCGCGGTACGGGCGCGATCACTTGACCGTCCCGGGCGGAGGTCTGCGGCAGGGTCCGGTCCACCAGATAGATGAAAACGGCGTCCCGCGTCTCGACGACGATCCGGTCCCCCGGCCGGAGCCGGTCGAGACGGCGGAAGGGCTCGCCGTGGGTGTTGCGGTGCCCGGCTAGCGCGAAGTTCCCGGCCCGGCCGGGCTGCGCGGTGCCGGGGTAGTGCCCCACGTACCCCTTGTCGAGGACACCGCGCTTGCTGATGCCCTCGGCGATGGGGGCGATGACGCCGAGGGAGGGGAGCCGGAGGACGGCGTAGGCGCGGTGTTCCGGGGCGGAGTCGGGGTCGGGGCGGGGGCGGGGCGCGCGGGAGGGGGCCGGGGAGCCCGGGGCGGAAGGAGAATCCGGGCCGGACGGGGACGCGGGCTGGACGGCTCCGACCGGCGCGGAGCCACCGCCACCACCACTCCGCGCACGCTCCCCGCTCCCTCCCCACTCCCGTTCCAGGGTGCGCACGGTCTGCCGGGCCTCGTGCCGGGCCTCGCGGTTGGTCCACCAGAGCTGGTGGGCGACGAGGAGAAGGAGGACGAGCCCGAGGGTGACGACGGCTTCGGCGCCGGCCCAGAGGGTGCGGCCGAGGGGCCGGAAGCCAGGGCGGGTATGGGCGCCCGGGGCGCGTAGTGCGCGTACGAATGCGCGGGCGGCGCGTGCTGCGGACGCCCGCCACCGCGAGCGCCCCTGCACCACCACGGGTATCCGCACGCGCGCACCATAAGGGCTGCCTCGTCAACTCACCAGGGCCGGAACACCCCTCCGCTTGGACCCCGCACAGCAGTACGGTGTCCCTCATGCGCCCCGACACGCCTGCCGATCACACCGATCACACCGCCGAAGCCGAGCGTCTGCTGCGCACCGCAGCGCAGTACCCCGAGGACCACGAACCGCTGCTCCTCCAGGCCGCGGCCCACTTGGAGCTGGCCGGCGACCGCGAGCGAGCCACGACGCTCTACGACCGCCTGCTGTCCGCGGAGCCCGAGCACCCGGCCCTGATCAAGGCCTTCAAGGCGGCGAACCTCTGGGAGTACGGTCACGAGGCGGAGGCGCGGGCGATCATCGAGGGCATCCGCGGCTCGGCGCCGCGGGACCCGGCGCCGTGGGAGATCGTGGCGGAGACGCTGGAGACGCACGACGAGCTGGACGCGGCGCACGCGACCCTCACGACGGCGCTCACGCTCCTGCTGCCCGCCGACGACCCGACGGCGGACATCCCGTACCCCACCCAGTCGTTGCTGACGGCCCGCCACCGCGTACGCCGCCTGCTGGCGCTCCCCCACGACGCCTGGGACGAACTGGCGGACCGGCTGCACCGCGCCGAGATCACCCTGGACGAACTCCACGACCCCAAGCGCCTGTGGTCCCTGGGCTCGAACGACCCGGCGGAGCTCAAGGCCGAACTGGCGCGCCTGCGCACGGAGTTGGGCACCTATCGCGCGGCCCTGTCCCGCCCGTTCCCGGTGGCGGTCCTGCACTGGCCGTCCGCGGAACTGGACGAACTCCTCACGGCGTACCCCACCCTCTCCACGGAATACCCCACCCACGCGGCCCACCTCCTGGACATCGAGGCGTCCCTGCGCGAGCTCTCGGCAACAGGCACGGCAAACCTGGGAATCGTCACAGGCACAGTCCCGTCCTACGAGGCCTTCGCAGCATCAGAATCCTCGTCCCCATCAAACGCGGACCTGCTCCCCCAGTACGCAACGACGCTAGCGGCCCGCGGCCGAGCGGTGGCTTGGCCGCCTCGGCGGGGGGAGGGGTGCTGGTGTGGGTCGGGGCGGGGGTATGTGGAGTGTCATGGGGCGGCGTAGGACGTTCCCTTATCCCACGCCAGAGCCGGTGACTCGATTCGGCGGTCCACCAGGACCGCCTGCAGGCCCCCTGAAGCCGCCCATTAGCCTCGGACTGGACAGTTCGAACAGGCGCAGGAGGCACAGCATGGCCAAGGTTCCGGCAGCAGTGATTGCCGCGGGTGGGCTTGTGGGTGGGTATGCCACCGCTCGGTTTACCAAGAAGCGGCCGCTCGGTGGGGTGGCGCTCGCCGCCGCGGGGGCCGTCGCCGCGCGGGAGTGGAAGCAGGTCGCGGGGACCAAGGCCGCCGTCGGGCTCACCACGGCCTACGTCGCCGCGTTCGCCGGGTCGCACCCGCTCGCCAAGAAGGTCGGCGCCTGGCCGTCCGTGTTCGCCGTGGCCGGTGGGGTCGCCGCGGCCTCCTGGGCCGTCACGCGCAAGGCCGGCTGAGCCGCAGGCACCGGCCAGGTGCGGGCCCCGGTGGCGTCGGTTGCCGCACACCGGGCCCGCCCCGGAAAAATGTCCCGCCGATTCCGGGAACCATCTGAACGCCCCGGACGACTCGTACGTACGTAATAGTGCACACTGCGACTCCCCGCAGGATGGACCGGCTGGGCGCGTGGCCACGCAGAGCAGGGACAGGACTGCGGTCATGCGCCCAGCAGGGGACAACCGGGACAACCGGGGCAGCCGGGGCAGCCGGGGCAGTTCCCCCCTGGCCGTCCGGCCCGAGCCGCACCTCCCCGCTCGGCCGCCCGGGCCGCATGGGCCCCGCACCGCACCCGCGGCCCGGAAAAGCCCTACCCCCCGACCCCCCTCGCCACCGCAAAGATCACCAACCCGGCCAGCGCCCCCACCACCGTCCCGTTGATCCGGATGAACTGGAGGTCGCGGCCGATGTGGGCCTCGATCTTGCGGGAGGTGTCCGTCGCGTCCCAGGAACGGACCGTGTCCGTGATCAGGGACGTGATCTCCGAGCGGTATGTGTGCACCACGTACGCCGCCGCGTCCTGGACCCAGCCGTCCACCTTCGACTGGAGGCGGGTGTCCGTGGAGAGGCGGGCGCCCAGGGAGAGCAGGGAGGCCCTCGCCCGTAGACGCAGCTCGCTGCGTTCGTCCTCCGCCGCCGCGATGATCATCGAGCGGACCGAGGACCACGCCGACGCGATCACGTCCTGGATCTCGGGGCGGGCCAGCACGTCCGACTTCAGGCGCTCCACCTTCGCGCGCGTCTCCGTGTCGGACTGGAGGTCCGCCGCGAAGTCCGCCAGGAAGCGGTCCAGCGCCCCGCGCGCGGGGTGGGACGGCATGTCCCGCATCTCCGTGACGAAGCGGAGCAGCTCCTTGTAGACCCGCTCGCCGACCTTCTTGTCCACGAAGCGCGGGGTCCAGCCGGGGGCGCCGCCCTGGACCGCCTCCATCACCGAGTCCCCGTGCAGCACCAGCCAGTCGTGCGCCCTCGCGCACACCAGGTCCACCACCCGGCGGTGGCCGCCGTCCGCGACCACCTTCTCCAGGGTCTTGCCGATGCCCGGGGCGATCTCCGCCGCGTCCGCCCGGCGCGTGATCGCCTCACCCACCACCGCCTGGACGTCCGAGTCCCGCAGGACGGTGAGCGCGCCGCGCAGCGCCGTGGCCAGCTCCGACGTCACCCTGTCCGCGTGGGCCGGGTCCGCCAGCCAGGTGCCCAGCCGGGTGCCTATCCCCAGGGCGCCCAGCCGCGTGCGCACCACCTCGGGCGAGAGGAAGTTCTCCCCCACGAACGCGCCCAGCGACTCCCCCAGCTGGTCCTTCTTGTTCGGGATGATCGCCGTGTGCGGGATCGGGACGCCCAGCGGGTGGCGGAACAGCGCCGTCACCGCGAACCAGTCCGCCAGCGCGCCCACCATCCCGGCCTCCGCCGCCGCCGCGACATACGCCGCCCAGGAGCCCGCGCCGGCCCGGTCCGCCCAGGTGGCCAGGGCGAACACCAGCGCCACCAGGAGCAGCAGGCCCGTCGCCGTCGCCTTCATCCGCCGCACGCCCCGGCGCTTCTCCTCGTCCGCCGCCGTGTACGAGAACGCGGAGCTCAGAGCGACGGGCACCGCCGCCGGCGCCTCGCGCTCGCCCGTCCCGCCCGATCCACTACGTTCCATCGGCTCCGCCCGTCCACGCGCACGCTTCACCCCGTACGCCATCGTCCCTACCTGAGGGACTCCCGGGGCGCATGTCGAGTTCCCCGTACTGCCCCTCCCCATACGAACGGGTGAACGTCCGGGTGAACGTCAGCCCAGTTCCTTCCGGGCCCCGCCCTCGGCGGCGCGTTTCGCCGCCTTGCGCGCCTTCCGTTCCACCCCGATGCCGCCCATCAGCGCGAACCCGGTCACCGTCACCCTCGGCGAACCCGGCGTGCCCTCACCCGTCGCCCGGTCGCCGAAGCCGCCCATCAGGCCGAAACCGCGCACCCTCACCGTCAGCTCGGGCGGGACCGTCACGCCCATGCCGCCCATGACCGTGAAGCAGCGGATCTCCGTCTCGGCGGACTCGAAGCGGGCCTCGCGCAGGTCGATCTCGCCGCCGCCCCACATCGCGAACGCGGTGAACTTCCGGCCGACCGTCCACGTACCCCGGCGGTTGAACCCGCCCCAGAAGGCGAAGGCGCCCCGTGAGGTGGCCGGGCCGCCGATCCGCGACCGCCAGTCGACGGCTCCGGAGGCCTCGGGGGCGGACGGGGCCGGCGGGCGCGCGCCGGGCGTCGGCAGGTCGCGTACCAGCGGCGCCAACTCCCCGTGCGTACGCGCCTTGTACGCCGCGTCCAGACGCTCCTCGAACTCCTCCATGTCGAGCCGGCCCTCCGCGACCGCCTCCCGCAGCGCCTCCGCCACCCGCTCGCGCTCCGCGTCCGACGCCCGCATCTCCGGGAGACCCGCTCCCGAAGCCCCCGATGGTTCACTCGTCATACCGCCAGCCTAATGAAGGCCCCGGTCGGCGTACATCCGAGCGATCACCGACTCGATGTCCGGCTCCCGTACGGACAGGTCCACCAGCGGATAGCGCTCGGCGATCCGCGCCACCAGCGGCGCCGCGGAGGCAGTGGCCGGGAACGCCAGCCACTGCCGGGGCCCCTCGACCCGCACCACGCGCGCGTGGTCGAGCTCGATCGGCGCATGCTCGCGCTCCAGGTCGACCACCAGGGTGCGCTCGCTGCCGCCGGCCTCGTGCAGCCCGGCCAGCGCGCCGTCGTACACCAGCCGACCGTGGTCGATCACCATCACGCGCTTGCAGAGCTGCTCGATGTCGGTCAGGTCGTGGGTCGTCAGAAGCACTGTGGTGCCGCGCTCCGCGTTCAACTCGCGCAGGAAGGTGCGTACTTTCGCCTTGCTGACCACGTCCAGGCCGATGGTCGGCTCGTCCAGGTAGAGCACCTCCGGGTCGTGCAGCAGGGCCGCCGCGATGTCGCCGCGCATCCGCTGGCCGAGCGAGAGCTGGCGTACGGGCACGTCCAACAGCTCGCCCAGGTCCAGGAGTTCGACGCAACGGTCCAGGTTCGCGCGGAAGCGGTCGTCGGGGATGCGGTACATGCGGTGGGCCAGGCGGTACGAGTCGTACAGCGGCAGGTCCCACCAGAGCGTGGTGCGCTGGCCGAAGACCACGCCGATGCGGCGGGCCAGCCGGGTGCGCTCGCGCGAGGGGTCCAGGCCCGCCACCCGCACCCGGCCGCCGCTCGGGGTGAGGATGCCGGTGAGCATCTTGATGGTGGTGGACTTCCCGGCGCCGTTGGGGCCGATGTAGCCGACCATCTCGCCGCGCGGCACCGAGAAGGTGATCCCGTCCACCGCTCTGACCTGTGCCCGCTCGCGCCGCAGCCGCCGCCCGTTCTTGCGGCGCACCTCGAAGACCTTCTCGACGCCGTCGAGCCGGATCACCTCGGCCGTCATCTCCCTCGTGACTTCGCTCGTCATCGTCCTCCTCGCCCTCTGTGTCAGCTTCCCGTGCTCCGGTACGCCCGCAGGCCCGCCCGCCACGCGAGCCCGGCCAGCGCGCAGCAGCCCACCGCCACCAGCGGCGGCGCGAACGCCAGCCAGCCCGGCAGGTCCAGCGGATAGGGCCGCCCCAGCACGTACATCGAGGGCAGCCAGTTGACGAAGGCCAGCGGGACCACGAAGGTCACCCCGCGCACCAGGTCCTTGGCGAAGACCGTGGGCGGGTACTGGACCATCTGGTTCCCTCCGTACGTGAAGGAGTTCTGCACCTCCGAGGCGTCCTGCGCGACGAACTGGAAGGCGCCGCCCGCCACGAAGACCGAGGCGAAGACGGCGGCGCCGCTCAGCAGCATCAGCGGGATCAGCAGCACCCGCAGCGGCGTCCAGTGGATGTCCAGCGTCAGCAGCGCGTAGCCGAGCACCAGGAGGCCCTGGGTGATCCGGCCCAGGCGGCGCAGTGCGAAGCGGTCGGCCGCGACCTGGGCGAGCACCGGCACCGGGCGCACCAGGAGCGTGTCGAGCGTCCCGTCGCGCACCCGGCGCCCCAGCCGGTCCATCGACCCCATCACCAGGTCCGCGAGCCCGAACGCGGCACCCGACGCGCCGTACAGGAACGCCACTTCGGGCAGGGTGTAGCCGCCCAGCGCGTCGATGTGCGCGAACATCAGCAGGATCGCCACGAAGTCCAGGCCGGTGGCCGCGAAGTTGCCGAGCGCCGTCAGCAGGAAGGACGCCCGGTAGGCGAGGGTGGAGCGGATCCACATGCCGGCGATCAGACGGTACGCGCGCACGCCCTCGGCGGCGGCGCGCAGCCGCCCCGCGGGCGCCCGGCCCTCCCCGAGCGCCGTCTCGGCCACCACCTCAGCCACCCTGCACCACCACCCTCCGTGTCGCCGCCGCCTGGAGCAGCCGCCCGGCGCCGAGCAGCAGCGCCGCCCAGCCGAGCTGGAACGCGTACGCCCTGGCCAGGCCCCAGCCCGTATGGCGGCCCAGCAGGACGTCGGCCGGGATCTGGAGCAGCGCCGACCAGGGCAGCGCCCGGGCCACCTCGCCGAGCGTGCCGGGGAAGACGTTGAGCGGCAGCAGCATCCCGGAGAAGAACACCCCGCACAGCCAGGCGATCTGCGCCGCGCCCGCCCCGTCGAGCAGCCAGAACGCGGAGAGCGCCACCAGATAGCGGATCGAGAAGCTCACGACCACGCCGAGGAGGACGGCGAGCAGGAACGCCAGCCAGGTCCCGGGGTTCGCGGGCAGCGCCAGGTCGAAGGCGAGCGCGCCGAACGCCAGCGGGACCAGTCCGCGCCCCAGGAGGTGGAAGGCGGCCCGGCCCACGTCGCCCGCCAGCCACCACAGTTGGAGGTCGGCGGGGCGGTAGAGGTCGATCGCGATGTCACCCGTACGGATGCGTTCGACGAGCTCGTCCTCGAAGCCGCCCCCCATCATGGCGACCGTCATGATGAGCGCCTGTCCGAGCCACACATAGGTCAGTGCCTCGGCCTGGTCGTAGCCGCCCAGACGAGGGCGGACGTTCCACAGGGCCATATAGGTGTACGCCATGATCACACCGAAGACGGTGTTGGTGAACACCCCTGCCGCCGTGGCGATCCGGTACGCCGTATGGCGTCGGAACCCACCTGCGGCCACGACCGCGTAGAGCCGCACTACGCCACCTCCCCGTCCGGTCCGTGTATGAAGGGGCCCTGCCCGACCGCGCGCGCAGGCGTCACGGCCGGGGTGCCAAAGCGCCCGACCCTAGTGCGCTGCGGCGACCGGGCGCGACGGCTTTTCGGTGGCCGGGCGTGCAATATGGGCGTACAACGCGAATCACCCGATACAGCGCAGTGGCGAGAGAGACATGAGCGACGACGAGCAGCCAGCCCGGCCCCGTCATCAGGGCTGGGCCCCCCGGGACCTCAGCGCCACGGGCCCGGCGGCCGCCACCGGCCCGGACGCCTCCGCCGCGCCCGGCGACGGCGCTCGGGGCCCGGACGGGACGGCCGCCGAAGGCGAAGACGAAGGCCAGGGCGAAGGCCGGGGCGACGGCTCCGGCAAAGGCAAGAAGAAGCGGCCCAAGCGGACCGGCTGGCGGCGCCTCGTCCCCACCTGGCGGATGGTGCTCGGCGCCGTCCTCCTCGTCGCCCTGCTGCTCATCGGCGGCTTCGTCGCCGGCTACACCCTCGTCCACATCCCGCCCGCCAACGCCACCGCGACCGCCCAGTCCAACGTCTTCCTCTACGCCGACGGCAGCCAGCTCGCCCGGGACGGCGAGATCAACCGCGAGAACGTGCGGCTCGCCCAGATCCCCCTCACCGTCCAGCACACCGTGCTCGCCGCCGAGGACCGCGACTTCTACTCCGAACGGGCGGTCGACCCCAAGGCGATGGTCCGTGCCGCCTGGAACACCCTCACCGGCAAGGGCAAGCAGTCCGGCTCCACCATCACCCAGCAGTACGTGAAGAACTACTACCTGGGCCAGGAGCAGACCATCAGCCGCAAGGTGAAGGAGTTCTTCATCGCGATCAAGCTGAACCGCGAGGTCAGCAAGTCCGACATCCTGGAGGGCTACCTCAACACCAGCTACTTCGGCCGCAACGCCTACGGCATCCAGGCCGCCGCGCAGGCCTACTACGGCAAGGACATCGAGAAGGTCACCACCGCCGAGGGCGCCTATCTGGCCTCGCTGCTCAACGCCCCCAGCGCGTACGACGTGGTGGCGCACCCGGAGAACAAGGCGAAGGCCGTGGCGCGCTGGAACTACGTCATGGACGGCATGGTCAAGAAGAAGTGGCTGCCACCGGCCGAGCGGGCCGCCGCCACCTTCCCGGTGCCGGGCAAAGCGCGGCCCGCGGCCGGGATGGCCGGACAGCGCGGCTATGTGGTCGAGGCGGTCAAGGACTATCTGACCAGCAACGACATCATTGACGAGAACACCCTGGCCAAGGGCGGATACCGGATCACCACCACGCTCCAGAAGGCCAAGCAGGACGCCTTCGTGGCCGCCGTCACCGACAAGGTGATGTCCCAGGTGAGCGCGGAGCGCAAGGTCGACCGCAACGTCCGCGTCGGCGGCGCCTCCATCGACCCCGACAGCGGCAAGGTGCTCGCGATGTACGGGGGCGTCGACTACACCAAGCAGTACGTCAACAACGCGACCCGGCGCGACTACCAGGTCGGCTCCACCTTCAAGCCGTTCGTGTTCACCTCGGCCGTGGAGAACGGCTCCAAGACGCAGGACGGGCGCCCCATCACGCCCAACACCGTCTACGAAGGCGCCAACAAGCGCTTCGTGCAGGGCTGGTCGGGCACCCCGTACAACCCCGCGAACGAGGACGACAAGTCGTACGGACCGCTGACCGTGCGGTCCGCCACCGACCTCTCGGTCAACGCGGTGTACGCCCAGATGGCCGTGGACGTCGGCCCCAAGAACGTCCGCGGCACCGCCGTCGACCTCGGCCTCCCCTCCAGCACCCCCGACATGCCCAACGGCCCCTCCATCGCGCTCGGCACCGCGACCGCCTCCGTCCTGGACATGACCCAGGCGTACGCGACACTCGCCAACCACGGCAAGCACGGCACGTACACGATGGTCGAGTCCGTCACCAAGGACGGCGAGAAGGTGGACCTGCCCGCACAGGACGACAAGCAGGCCGTCCCGCGCGAGGCCGCCGACACCACCACCTCGATCCTGCAGAGCGTGGTGGAGGGCGGCACCGGTACGGCCGCACAGGCCTCCGGCCGTACCGCGGCGGGCAAGACCGGCACCGCCGAGGACGACAAGGCGGCCTGGTTCGCGGGCTACACGCCCGATCTGGCGACCGTGGTCGCGGTGATGGGCCAGGACCCCGACACGGCCGCCCAGAAGCCGCTGTACGGGGCGCTCGGCCTGCCCCGGATGAACGGCGGCGGGCCGCCCGCGCAGGTGTGGGCGCAGTACACGGCGCGGGCGCTCAAGGGCACCGAGCCGCAGGACTTCGACCTCCAGCTCCAGGAGGGCGCCTCCGTGCCGCCGCCGGTCGAGACCCAGGCGCCCAACCCGGACACCCCCAACCCGCCCGGCCAGACCGAGGGCCAGGACCAGGGCCAGACCCAGGGGCAGACCCAGGGCCGGACCCAGGGCGGCACGACCAACGGCGGCCCCACCAACGGCGGGACGACGACCGGCGGGACGACCGGGGACACCACCGGAGGCACCACGACCACCGGCGGCACGACCGGCGCCACCACCGGCGGACCGACCGACGGAGGCACCACCACGGGCGGCACCACCGACGGCGGCGCCACCGGAGGAGCCACCGACGGCGGGCCCACCAGCGGTGGCACCACGGCGGGCACGGAGGGCGGGCCCACGACGGGCGAGACGACCACGGGCACGACGGCCGGCGGCGCCGACCGCCCACGGCGCCAGCCGCGTCCGCGGTGATCTCCGGCTAGTGGCCCGAGGTGGCCTTGAGACCGACCACGGCCACCAGCAGCAGACAGACGAAGAAGATCCGGGCGGCGGTCGCGGGCTCACCGAGCACCACCATGCCGAGCACCGCCGCCCCGGCCGCGCCGATGCCCACCCACACCCCGTAGGCGGTGCCGATGGGCAGGGTCTTGGCGGCCTGCGAGAGCAGCAGCATCGAGGCGACGATCCCGGCGCCGGTGAGCAGACTGGGCCCCAGCCGGGTGAAACCGTCGGTGTACTTCATCCCGATCGACCAGCCCACTTCGAGCAGACCGGCGACGACGAGCAGGACCCAGGCCATGACAGACACCTCCGCGAGACGTACGCGCGCGTACACCTCGTACGCGCGGGGGTGCGTCGTCTTGTCGTAACCCGGTACGACGCGTCTCGTCGGGGTGCCTCCACGGTAGCAAAGGGCAGCGGAAAGGGCTGGTGACGACGGTCACCAGCCCTTTGCGCCGACTGTTCGCCGACTGTTCGGGGACTCAGAGATACAGGCCGGTCGAGTCCTCGGACACCCGCTCCGAGGCGACGGCGTGCAGATCGCGCTCACGCATCAGTACGTAGGCGATGCCGCGCACCTCGACCTCGGCGCGGTCCTCGGGGTCGTACAGCACCCGGTCGCCCGGCTCGACGGTCCGGACGTTCTGGCCGACCGCGACCACCTCGGCCCAGGCCAGCCGCTTGCCGACGGCGGCGGTGGCCGGGATGAGGATGCCGCCGCCGGAACGCCGTTCGCCCTCGGGTGTGTCGGACCGGACCAGCACGCGGTCGTGGAGCATCCGGATGGGCAGCTTGTCGTGGGTGTTCTCGCTCACGGACCGAACCTACCTGCCCCGGCCCCCGGCGTATGCCGAAGGGCCGGGGAAGGGGGCCCGCAGGGGCCACAGGGGCCGCAGGAGCCGCACAGGGGGCTCGTACGGGTCAGCCGCGCCGCTTGCGCGTCGACGACATGGCGAGCAGCCCCACCAGCCCCACGGCGAGCAGCGCGACCGGCAGGATGCGCTCCACGCGCGGCGCGCCCTCCTCGTTCACGAACTGGGCCTTCACGTCCGAGACGGTCCGGTTGACCGCGACGAAGGCCCGGCCGGCCGTGCGGTCCACGGTCGAGGCGACCTTCGCCTTGGCGTCACCGACGATCGTGGACGGGTGCAGCCGCACACCGATCTCGTCGAGCGTCACCGCGAGCTGGTCGCGGCGGCTCCTGATGTCCGCCTCGATCTGCGCAGGGGTCCTGGCTTCCGACACTGCGCCGCCTCCGTCTGTTCGGGTGGGGTATATGGGTATCCGTCATCGACAGTCTGTCAGCTCTGCCGCCGAAGCACTGTCACAGGCCCCCATTAGGCTCTCCTGGAGTACGCCCACCCCGTTCCCCGTTCCCCGTTCCTTCCGGAGGAAGATCCCATGAGCGAGCGACTCGTCCCCGGCGACACCGCCCCCGCCTTCACCCTGCCCGACGCGGACGGCAACGAGGTCTCGCTCGCGGACCACAAGGGCCGCAAGGTGATCGTGTACTTCTACCCGGCCGCCCTCACCCCCGGCTGCACCAAGCAGGCCTGCGACTTCACGGACAACCTGGAGCTGCTGGCCGGCGCGGGCTACGACGTCATCGGCGTCTCCCCCGACAAGCCGGAGAAGCTGGCGAAGTTCCGCGAGAAGGAGTCCCTCAAGGTCACCCTGGTCGGCGACCCGACGAAGGAGGTCCTGGAGGCGTACGGGGCGTACGGCGAGAAGAAGCTGTACGGCAAGACGGTGACCGGCGTCATCCGCTCCACGGTGGTGGTGGACGAGGAGGGCAAGGTCGAGCGGGCGCTGTACAACGTGAAGGCGACGGGGCACGTGGCGAAGATCATCAAGGACCTGGGGATCTGAGCCCTCCCCTGGTCACGCCATGGGGAACGGCCCGTGCCGCGCGTATGCGGTGCGGGCCGTTCCGCATTTCGGGCATGACTGTCCGATTAGCGGTTCGTTGTCGAGAACCTGCAGTCCCTCTGCCCCAACTGCCATGCGATCACTAGCGCCTGGGTGCAGAGGAGGCCGTCGGCGAGGCCCGTAATGGCGCCTCTCCCCACCGGCGGTCGGGTCTGCCCAGTACAGTAGGGGCGCGGTACACGCGCCCGTACGCCAAGGGCTGAGCGGCGATCTTTAGGTGGTCGTGTTTGTCGGTTCGAATCCGACCGGGCGCACCCAAGCAAGGGTCCGGTTCGCGCACTCCGCGAGCCGGACCTCGCCGTACCGGCCTCAGCCCAGCAGTTCCCGCACCACCGGCACCAGCGCCCGGAACGCCTTCCCCCGGTGGCTGATCGCGTTCTTCTCCGCCGCCGTGAGCTCCGCGCAGGTGCGGGTCTCGCCGTCGGGCTGGAGGATCGGGTCGTAGCCGAAGCCGCCGGTGCCTGCGGGGGTGTGGCGGAGGGTGCCCGGGAGGCGGCCCTCGACCACGCGTTCCGTGCCGTCAGGGAGGGCCAGGGCCGCCGCGCAGGCGAAGTGGGCCGCGCGGTGTTCGTCCGCGATATCGCCGAGCTGGGCCAGGAGCAGGTCCAGGTTGGCCTTGTCGTCGCCGTGGGTGCCGGACCAGCGGGCGGAGAAGATGCCGGGGGCGCCGTTGAGTACGTCCACGCACAGGCCCGAGTCGTCGGCGACGGCGGGCAGGCCCGTGGCCTGGGCCAGGGCGTGGGCCTTGAGGAGGGCGTTCTCGGCGAAGGTGACGCCGGTCTCCTTGACGTCGGGGATCTCCGGGTACGCGTCGGCACCGACCAGTTCGTGGGGCAGTCCGGCGTCCGCGAGGATCGCGCGGAGCTCGGTGATTTTGCCGGCGTTGCGGGTGGCGAGGATCAGGCGGGTCATGCGCCCAGTATCGCCGGGCGCGCCACTCGTCACGGTGTGCAGACCTTGCCGACTTCCTTCGCCGCGTCCTTGACGGGGCTGATGTCCGGCGTGTTGTCGCCGTTCTTGATCGCCGTACGGACGTTGCCGACCGCCTTGTTGAGGTTGTCGACCGCCTTGGAGAGGTCGGCGTTGTCCGTCTTCTTCTTCAGAGACGACAGGTTGTTGTCGATGTCGTTGAGGGCCTGGTCCGCCTGGGCCGGGTTGTCGGTGGCGTTGGACACCGCGCGTCCGAGGTCGTCGACGCTGGAGGCGATCGCGTCGGCCGTCTGGACGCAGTCCAGCGCCTTGCTGACCGCGCTGCACCCTACGGCGGCGGGCAGGGCGAGGGCCGCGGTGGCGGTGGCGAGTGCGAGGGCGCGGCGGCGGCTTCGGCGCATGGACGGGTCCTCCCCGGGTGTACGGACGGGCGTACGGTTCGGCCCGTACGCCCGTGTCGGTAGGGACGCGGGGAGCGGCCCTCTTGGTTGCCTCTTTACTCGCCGGGTGTCCGGTTCACTTGCCGGGTGTCCGGTCTACTCGCCGAGCGTGCGGCCCAGCGCCTCGACCTGGAGCGCGGCGAGGTCGGCGCAGCCGCCGGTGGCGAGGTCGAGCAGCGCGTTGAGCTCCTTGCGGTCGAACGGCTCGGCCTCGGCGGTGCCCTGGACCTCGACGAAGCGGCCGTCGCCGGTGCAGACGACGTTCATGTCGGTCTCGGCGCGGACGTCCTCCTCGTAGCAGAGGTCGAGGAGGGGAGTGCCGTCGACGATGCCGACGGAGACGGCGGCGACGGTGCCGGTCAGCGGCTGGCGGTTGGCCTTGACCAGCTTCTTGTTCTGGGCCCAGCTGACCGCGTCGGCGAGGGCGACGTACGCGCCGGTGATGGCGGCGGTGCGGGTGCCGCCGTCGGCCTGGAGGACGTCGCAGTCGAGGACGATGGTGTTCTCGCCGAGGGCCTTGTAGTCGATGACGGCGCGCAGGCTGCGGCCGATGAGGCGGGAGATCTCGTGGGTGCGGCCGCCGATCTTGCCGCGTACGGACTCGCGGTCGCCGCGGGTGTTGGTGGAGCGCGGCAGCATCGAGTACTCGGCGGTCACCCAGCCCTCGCCGCTGCCCTTGCGCCAGCGGGGGACGCCTTCGGTGACGGAGGCGGTGCAGAAGACTTTGGTGTCGCCGAAGGAGATGAGGACGGAGCCCTCGGCGTGCTTGCTCCATCCTCGGTCGATGGTGACGGGGCGGAGCTGGTCGGGGGTGCGGCCGTCGATACGAGACATGCCCCGAGCGTAGCTCGTGGGCGTCTCGCTCCTGGGGGCATGTCCCCCGGCCCCCCCCTTCCGGGCTTCGCCCTGGAAACCCCTCGTTCGTCTGCGGACCGTGGTGGGTTGCTCGCGCAGTTCCCCGCGCCCCTGGAAACCCTCGTTCGGCTGCGGGTCGTGGCCGCTTCTCGCGCAGTTCCCCGCGCCCCTAGGTCGGTCGGCGCAGTCGGAGAACTTGGCTCGGCCGTAGTCCTTTAGGGGCGCGGGGAACTCTCAGCAACCTGCTGCGCCGCGGCAGTGAGGGTCACATCATGTCTTCGATGTCCGCCGCGATCGGGTCCGCGTCCGTGCCGATCACGACCTGGATCGCCGTGCCCATCTTGACGACGCCGTGCGCGCCCGCGGCCTTCAGCGCGGCCTCGTCGACCTTGCTCGGGTCGATGACCTCGGTGCGGAGGCGGGTGATGCAGCCCTCGACCTCTTCGATGTTCTCGATACCGCCGAGCCCGGCGACGATCTTCTCAGCCTTGCTGGCCATGTCTGTCTCCCAGTTCTTTCAAAGAACGCTGTGGCGGCGCACCGCTCGTCCAGCCGACGGCAGTTCCGCGGTTCCGCGGGTTCCGCTTTGTCACCGTAACGCACGTTTGGCCCAGTTACGCGAGCGAGCCCCCGCGCGCTGGCCAAGGATGGCGATCACCGGTACCGCGCCCGTGCGGCCAGGCTCCGGACGATACCGCAACTGGTCTACACCAGTGTGCAACGCGCCCCGGAACTGGCTTGTTCCGACGAGATGGACGAGACGGACGGGACGTACGGGCCGGACGGGACGGACGAGACGGAGGGGCGCCGATGAGCGCGAACAGCGCGGCCGTGGACCGGCCGAAGTGGTGGAACGGTGCGTTCCAGAACCTCCAGAAGATGGGGCGCAGCCTCCAGCTGCCGATCGCCGTCCTGCCCGCCGCCGGAATCCTCAACCGGCTCGGCCAGCCCGACGTCTTCGGCAAGGACGGCCTCGGCTGGACCGATGTCGCCAAGGTGATGGCCGGCGCGGGCGGCGCGCTGCTCGACGCCAACATCGGCCTGCCCCTGCTGTTCTGCATCGGCGTCGCCATCGGCATGGCCAAGAAGGCGGACGGCTCCACCGCGCTCGCCGCCGTGGCCGGATTCCTCGTCTACTACAACGTGCTGCACCAGTTCCCCAAGGACTGCGCCGCCGGGGCCAAGGTGATCTCGGCGGGGTGCCAGGCCGCCGACGGGACCGTGGCGGCCTTCTCGTACCAGAATCCCGGGGTCTTCGGCGGCATCGTGATGGGCCTGCTCGCCGCCTGGTTCTGGCAGCGCTACCACCGGGTCAAGCTGGTCGACTGGCTGGGCTTCTTCAACGGCCGCCGGCTCGTCCCCATCATCATGTCGTTCGTCGCCATCGCCTTCGCCGCGCTCTGCCTGTGGATCTGGCCGCCGATCGGTGACGCGCTGGAGAGCTTCAGCGACTGGCTGGTGGGCCTGGACGCCTGGGGCTCGGGCATCTTCGGCGTCGCCAACCGCGCGCTGCTCGTCATCGGTCTGCACCAGTTCCTCAACGTGCCCATCTGGTTCCAGTTCGGCAGCTTCACCAAGCCGGACGGGACCGTCGTCCACGGTGACATCAGCATGTTCCTGGCGGGCGACAAGGACGCGGGCCAGTTCACCACCGGCTTCTTCCCCATCATGATGTTCGCGCTCCCGGCGGCCGCCCTGGCGATCACCCACTGCGCCAAGCCGCACCGCCGCAAGCAGGTGGGCGGGCTGATGCTGTCGGTCGGCCTGACGTCGTTCGTCACCGGCATCACCGAGCCGATCGAGTACTCGTTCCTCTTCATCGCGCCGGTGCTGTACGCGATCCACGCGCTGCTCACCGGTGTCTCGATGGCGGTGAGCTGGGCGCTGGGCGTCAAGGACGGCTTCAGCTTCTCGGCCGGGCTGATCGACTACGTCATCAACTGGAACCTGGCGACCAAGCCCTGGCTGATCATTCCGATCGGTCTGGTCTTCGCGGCCGTCTACTACGTGATCTTCCGGTTCGCGATCACCAAGTTCGACCTCCAGACGCCCGGCCGCGAGCCGGAGGAACTGGAGGAGGAGATCGAGCGGGAGAACACGAAGTAGACCGCCCGGAACACGAAGCAATAACGGCGGGATAACCAAGCGGTGGCGGCACCGAGGCCTCGGACCCCAGGGTCCGGGGCCTTTGTCCGTCATGCCGGAATGCGTGGTTCAGCACACAGAAATTGCAGGTTCCTTATCTAACCCTCACCGTGCTACAACTGGTCTACACCACTCAATGGTGTAGACCACGCGGGCTTCACCGCGTTCCCCCCTTGAGACGCCGCCGTCCCCCCGTACTTTTCCATGTCCCCGGGCGGCGCCTTGCCAACTGGAGGAAGTTGATGAGTACGGATACCGCTACGGCGGCGCCCGCGAAGAAGCGGGGTGCCGGCCTGTTCCAGGGTCTGCAGAAGGTCGGCCGCAGCCTTCAGCTGCCGATCGCCGTACTGCCCGCCGCGGGCATTCTGCTCCGCCTCGGACAGCCCGATGTGTTCGGCAAGGACGGCCTCGGCTGGGGGAAGGTCGCCACGGTCTTCTCGACCGCCGGTGACGCGGTCTTCGCCAATCTGCCGCTGCTGTTCTGCGTCGGTATCGCGATCGGTTTCGCCAAGAAGGCCGACGGCTCGACCGCGCTCGCCGCCCTGGTCGGCTTCCTGGTCTACAAGAACGTGCTCACCGCGTTCCCGGTGTCCGACGCCGTGGTCAACACCACCGCCAACAAGGGTGTCGACGTCGCCGCGACGTACAACGACCCCAAGGTGTTCGGCGGCATCGTGATGGGCCTGCTGGCCGCCGTCATCTGGCAGAAGTACCACCGCACCAAGCTCGTCGACTGGCTCGGCTTCTTCAACGGCCGCCGGCTCGTCCCGATCATCATGGCCTTCGTCGGCACCGCCATGGGCGTGCTGTTCGGCCTGGTCTGGGAGCCGATCGGTGACGTCATCACCAACTTCGGCGAGTGGATGACCGGTCTCGGCGCCGTCGGCGCGGGCATCTTCGGTGTCGTCAACCGCGCACTGCTGCCGATCGGTATGCACCAGTTCGTGAACACGGTCGCCTGGCAGGAGATCGGCGACTTCAAGGACTCCGCCGGCACGGTGTGGCACGGCGACCTGCCGCGCTTCTTCCACGGCGACCCGACCGCCGGCCAGTTCATGTCCGGCTTCTTCCCGATCATGATGTTCGCCCTGCCGGCCGCCGCCCTGGCGATCACGCACTGCGCCCGCCCCGAGCGCCGCAAGGCCGTCGGCGGCATGATGATCTCGCTCGCGCTGACCTCGTTCGTCACCGGCATCACCGAGCCGATCGAGTTCGCGTTCATGTTCATCGCGCCGGTCCTGTACGTGATCCACGCCGTCCTGACCGCCGTCTCGATGGCCGTCACCTGGGCGCTGGGCGTGCACCACGGCTTCAGCTTCTCCGCCGGAGCGATCGACTACATCCTGAACTGGAACCACGCGACCAAGCCCTGGATGATCATCCCGATCGGTCTGGTCTTCGCGGCGATCTACTACGTGGTCTTCCGCTTCGCGATCACCAAGTTCAACCTCACCACCCCGGGCCGTGAGCCCGAGGAGGAGATCGAGGACCTGACGAAGGCGTAAGCCGAACGGGTTACACGATGATGCGAGAGGGCCCCCGGAGCCGATCGGTTCCGGGGGCCCTTCGCGTACGCGCGTACGGACGCCGCTCAGACCTCGTACACCGCGCCCGGCGCCGCCAGCTCCACCGGGCCGTCGTACGCCGCGCGGGCGTCGGCCAGGTTGACCTCGCCGTCGGTCCACGGCGGGATGTGGGTCAGGACCAGCCGGCCGACCTCGGCGCGGGCGGCGTGCTCGCCGGCCTCGCGGCCGTTGAGGTGGAGGGCCGGGATGTCCTCCTTGCCGTGGGTGAAGGACGCCTCGCACAGGAACAGGTCGGCGCCCTCGGCGAGCTCGTGCAGGGCCTCGCAGACGCCGGTGTCGCCCGAGTACGTGAGGGCCGCGCCGCCGTGTTCGATGCGGAGGCCGTACGCCTCGACGGGGTGGCAGACCCGCTCGGCGCGGACCGCGAAGGGGCCGATGTCGAACGAGCCGGACTTCAGGGTGTGGAAGTCGAACACCTCGCTCATCGAGGAGCTGGACGGCGTGTCCGCGTACGCCGTGGTGAGGCGCTGCTCGGCGCCCTCCGGCGCGTACACCGGCAGGGGCGCGCAGCGTCCGCCCTCGTGCCGGTAGTACCGGGCGACGAAGTAGCCGCACATGTCGATGCAGTGGTCGGCGTGCAGATGGCTGAGGAAGATCGCGTCGAGGTCGTAGAGACCGATGTGGCGCTGCAGCTCGCCCAGGGCGCCGTTGCCCATGTCGAGGAGCAGCCGGAAGCCGTCGGCCTCGACGAGGTAGCTCGAACAGGCCGATTCCGCGGACGGGAACGACCCGGAGCAGCCGACGACGGTGAGCTTCATGGAGCGTGAACCTCCGGGAGCGGCAAGGGGACGGGGGTGGCGGCGGGAGGTCGTGCGGTCCGTCGAGCGTAAGGCGCCACGCTGCCGGTCGCTCCTCAGTGGCGGGCCGTTGTGGGGGAACTCACCTGCGCTGTCACCGGTTCGGGCGGAGTGCGGGCGGCGTGCGCGCGGGGGGTGTGCCGCCGGGTAACGTCTGCGGTATGGACACGTCCTGGTGGCTCGCGGTGATCGCCGTGGTGGTGGTCGCGCTGGGGGCCGCGGTGGTGGACGGGCGGGGGCGCGCCCGTCCTCGGCCCGCGCGGCCCACGCGGCCCGGGGGGCGCGTTCGGCCGCCCGGGCGACCCGGTCCCCGGCGGGCGCCCAAGCGGCGGCCCCAGCCGGGTGAGATCTGGTGGGCGGAGGTTCCGTACGAGGACGGGCCCGGGTCGAAGGACCGGCCCTGTCTGGTGCTGTCCGTACGCGGGGACAGCGTGCTCGTCGCGAAGATCACCAGCAAGTTCCACGAGGAGCGGGCCGGGGTGATTCCGTTGGCGCCGGGGGCGGTGGGGGATGCGCGGGGGCGGCCGAGCTTTCTGGAGACGGATGAGTTGCGGGATGTGGGGGTGTGGGAGTTTCGGCGGCGGGTGGGGGTTGTTGACCCGACGGTGTGGGACCAGGTCCGTTACCTGGCGGGTTGACCCCCCCACCCCGCCCCTTCCCCAAACCCTCCGGGGGTGGGTGGGGGTGAAGGCGGCTCTCCCGGGGCTACGCCCCGGCCCCCTTGGCGGGGCCTGCGGCCCCTGCACCCTGCTGCGCGTTCGTCTGCGGCCCGGTGGGGGCTGGTCGCGCAGTTCCCCGCGCCCCTAAAAGCCTGTGGCCGAGCTGGAATTTCCGGCTACGCCCGAGTACCTGAGGGGCGCGGGGAACTGCGCGAGAAGCGACCACCGGGCCGCGGACAAACGACGGTTTCCAGGGGCGCGGGGAACTCGCCGGACGAACCGGACTACCTAGGGGCGCGGGGAACTGCGCGAGCAACCGGCCACTCACCCGCAGACAAAGACCGGGCACAAGAAGGGGCGCGGGGAACTGCGCGAGCGACCACCCACTCAGCCGCAGACAAAGACCGGGCACAAAACTACGCCCAGAGCTGGCCCTGGAGTGTCGCGATCGCTTCCTCCGTCGTCTCCGCCGTGTAGACCCCGGTCGACAGGTACTTCCAGCCCCCGTCCGCCACCACGAACACGATGTCCGCCGAGGTGCCCGCCTTGACGGCCTTGCGGCCGACGCCGATCGCCGCGTGCAGGGCCGCGCCGGTGGAGACGCCCGCGAAGATCCCCTCCTCCTGGAGGAGTTCCCGGGTGCGGGTGACCGCGTCGGCCGAGCCCACCGAGAAGCGGCTGGTCAGGACCGACGCGTCGTACAGCTCGGGGACGAAGCCCTCGTCCAGGTTGCGCAGCCCGTACACCAAGTCGTCGTAGCGCGGCTCGGCCGCGACGATCTGGACGCCGGGCACGCGCTCGCGCAGATAGCGGCCGACCCCCATCAGCGTGCCCGTGGTGCCCAGGCCCGCCACGAAGTGGGTGATCGAGGGGAGGTCGGAGAGGATCTCGGGGCCGGTCGTGGCGTAGTGCGCGCCCGCGTTGTCGGGGTTGCCGTACTGGTAGAGCATCACCCACGACGGGTTCTGGGCCGCCAGCTCCTTGGCGACCCGTACCGCCGTGTTGGAGCCGCCCGCCGCCGGGGACGGCACGATCTGGGCGCCCCACATCTTCAACAGGTCGCGGCGCTCCTGCGAGGTGTTCTCGGGCATCACGCAGACGATGCGGTACCCCTTGAGCTTCGCCGCCATCGCCAGCGAGATGCCCGTGTTGCCGCTGGTCGGCTCCAGGATGGTGCAGCCCGGCGTCAACCGGCCCGCCTTCTCGGCCTGTTCGATCATATGGAGCGCGGGGCGGTCCTTGACCGAGCCGGTCGGGTTGCGGTCCTCCAGCTTCGCCCAGATGCGGACGTCGTCCGAGGGGGACAGCCGGGGCAGCCGGACCAGCGGGGTGTTGCCGACCGCGGCGAGGGCGGAGTCGTAGCGCATGACGGCGTTCGGCCTCAGACCATGCCGCCGGCCACGGCCGGCAGGATCGTGACGCTGTCGCCGTCCGACAGCTCGGTGGAGATGCCCGCGAGGAAGCGGACGTCCTCGTCGTTGAGGTAGACGTTCACGAAGCGGCGCAGCTCGCCGCCGGAGGCCTCGTCGACCAGGCGCTCGCGGATGCCGGTGTGGCGGGTCTCCAGGTCGGCGAAGAGGTCGGCGATGGTCGCGCCGCTGCCTTCGACCGCCTTCGCGCCGTCGGTGTAGGTGCGGAGGATGGTCGGGATGCGGACCTCGATGGCCATGGCGTGGGCTCCTGTCGGGAGTCGAAAAGGAAGGGAAGAGCGAGGGCGCGCGGCCGGCGGGGCGCTGCGGCGGGCGGGGCGTACGGGGTGGTGCGCGCGGTTCAGGCCGCGCCGCGGCGCGGACACATCGCGCTCGCCAGGCGGCACAGGTCGACGTGCAGGCGCGCCACGAGCAGGGGGCTGCTCGGCTTCTCTTCGCTCACGTCGTGGGGAACCATGCGGTCATCGTATCGATTCCCGGTCCGTTTTCCGGAGTGTGATCTCAAATGGCGGACCGGCTTGGCTCAGCATGTGAGCGACGGGAGGGAAGGGGTCCGCGCCGCGCGCCCCTGTGTGCAGCTCGGTACGCCGATGTCCAGCTCAGTACGCCGGTACGACCTCGACCTCTTCCTCCTCGATGACCCCGTCCACGATCCGGTACGAGCGGAACTGGAAGTCCCCGAGGCCGTCCGTGTCCGCCGTGGACACCAGGACGTAGTGGGCGCCGGGCTCGTTGGCGTACGTCACGTCGGTGCGCGAGGGGTAGGCCTCGGTCGCCGTGTGCGAGTGGTAGACGATCACCGGCTCCTCGTCGCGGTCGTCCATCTCGCGGTAGAGCTTCAGCAGGTCCTGCGAGTCGAACTCGTAGAACGTGGGCGAGCGGGCCGCGTTGAGCATCGGGACGAACCGCTCGGGGCGGCCGGTGCCGGCCGGGCCGGCGACCACGCCACACGCCTCGTCGGGGTGGTCGGCGCGGGCGTGCGCGACGATCTGGTCGTAGAGGGCCTGGGTGAGGGTCAGCATGAGCGCAAGGATAAGCAGACGGGCCGCCCCGTACCGAGGAGTGGTACGAGACGGCCCGAATGGTGAGATCCCCGCGATGGCGAGAGCTCTCAGGTGGTCACGAGGGGGTCACGAGCGCTTGGCGAACGCCTTGTTGTCGGGGTTGCGCGCCTTGAGGACCAGGTACGAGACGCCCAGGATCAGGCCCCACAGCGGGGCGCAGTACAGGGAGACCCGGGAGTCCTTGTCGACGCCCATCATCACGATGACCATGAAGATGAACAGCAGCGCGAACCAGCTGGTGAACGGGGCGCCCGGGGCCTTGAAGGTGGACTGGGGCAGCTCGCCGCGGTCGGCCTTGGCGCGGTAGCGGATCTGGCAGACCAGGATCATGATCCAGGCCCACATGCCGGAGATGGTGGCGAAGGAGACGACGTAGTCGAAGGCCTTGCCCGGCGCCTTGTAGTTGATCCAGACGCCCACCAGCATCAGCGCGGCCGAGACCGTGGTGCCGATCAGCGGGGTGCCGCTCTTGGTCAGCTTGGTGAAGAACTTCGGGCCCTGGCCGTTGAGCGCGAGGTCGCGCAGCATACGGCCGGTGGAGTACATGCCCGAGTTGCAGGAGGACAGCGCGGCCGTCAGGACGACGAAGTTGACGACGGCGGCGCCGACGCCGAGGCCCATCTTCTCGAAGGCGGCGACGAAGGGGCTCACGCCCGGCTGGAACTCGTGCCACGGGACGACCGAGAGGATCATGATCAGGGCGCCGATGTAGAAGACGGCGATGCGCCACGGCACGGTGTTGATGGCCTTGGGCAGGGTCTTCTCGGGGTCCTTGGACTCGCCCGCGGTGACACCGACCAGCTCGACGGCGAGGAAGGCGAACATCACGATCTGGAGCGTCATCAGCGTGCCGCCGATGCCCTTGGGGAAGAAGCCGCGGTCGTTCCAGAGGTTGGCGACGGTGGCGGTGTCGGCGGCGTCGGAGAAGCCGACGGTGAGGATGCCGGCGCAGATCAGGATCATGCCGACGATGGCCGTCACCTTGACCATCGAGAACCAGAACTCCAGCTCTCCGAAGAGCTTCACCGAGATCAGGTTCACCGCGTACAGGATGAGCGTGAAGACCAGCGCGTACAGCCACTGCGGGACGTCGTTGTGCGTCCAGAAGGCCATGTACTGGGCGGCGGCGGTGACCTCGGTGATGCCGGTGACGACCCAGAAGAGCCAGTACGTCCAGCCGGTCACGAAGCCCCAGAACGGGCCGACGAACTCACGGGCGTACTCCGAGAAGGAGCCCGAGACCGGGCGGTACATGAGCAGCTCGCCCAGCGCCCGCATGATGAAGAAGATGACCAGGCCCGCGATCGCATAGGCCAGGATGAGGCTGGGGCCGGCCTTCGAGATGGCCTTGCCCGCGCCCAGGAAGAGCCCGGTGCCGATGGCTCCGCCGATCGCGATCATCTGGATCTGGCGGGCGCCGAGGCCCCGCTGGTACCCCTCGCCCTCGGCCGCGCCGTGGGCGGTCCCCACGGCCTCATTGCCGGAGCGGTCGTCCTGCTTGTCGACCTGCGCTGAGGTCATGGTGGTGCGCCTTTCTCCATGCCGACCCGCCCGCTTCGGTCGTCGAAGCCGCGGATCAGGTCCTGATCCCCCCGGATGTGAATGGAGTGCCACCGGCGGTCAGCCGGTCCCAGCGCCCCCGGGAGACATGGGTGGCGTCCCCGGGTGGTCGTGAAGATTTATCACGCCTTTACGGGTGATCCACTGGGGTCACTGTGGCGCACACCACAAGGAGAACCGGACAAACAGCGCAAGAATCCACAAACCATACCGATGCGGTAATCGGATCGTTATGCGGATTTGAGCGTCCGCTGAGCGAACAGGAGGAAAACAGCCGCCCCCGGCCACCCGGGGCGGCCGTTCAGGCCATCAGGGTCTCGACGAGCGTCTCCTGGAGTCCGCCGAGCCAGAGGTAGGCCATCACCATCGGCTTGCGCGGGTCCTCGTCCGGCAGCCGGTACAGCTCCCCGTTCTCGTCCTCGTCGCCGACCTCGAGGCGGGTCCCGATGGTCAGCCGCAGGTCGTTGAGGGCGCCCAGCCAGCGCCGGGAGTCGTCCTCGGACAGCTTGAGGACCGCGCCGCCGTCGCCCTGCGGGGTGAGCGCGTCCAGGGTGCGCACCACCGCGAGCGCGTCCTCGCGCTTGCGGGCGCGCAGGTCGTTCTCGGTGAAGCGGCGGAACTCGGCGGCCGAGGCCCGCAGTTCGTCGCTCTCGCCGCTGTCGTACGCGTCGGGGAAGAGCCGGGCCAGCGCCGGGTCGGCGGGCGGCTCGCTGGGCCCCTCGGCGAAGAGCGCGGCCAGCGGGTCCTCGCCCTCCATCGGCTGGTCACCGGGGCCGATCAGCTCCAGGAGCTGGACGGACAGGGAGCGCAGGATGGCGATCTCGACCTCGTCGAGCGCGACGGCCGCGCCGCCGCCGGGCAGCGCCTCGAAGTAGCCGGCCATCAGCCGCGGTCCTGGGTGAGGGTGGCCCACAGCCCGTAGCCGTGCATCGCCTGCACGTCGCGCTCCATCTCCTCGCGGCTGCCGCTGGAGACCACGGCGCGGCCCTTGTGGTGCACGTCGAGCATCAGCTTGCGGGCCTTGTCCTTGGGATAGCCGAAGTAGCTCTGGAAGACGTACTGGACATAGCTCATGAGGTTGACCGGGTCGTTGTGGACCAGCGTCACCCACGGCACATCGGGTTCGGGGACGGCGAAGGTCTCTTCCGCCGACTCGGGCCGTTCGATCTCTACAGGAGCCACACTCACTTACCCCATGCTGCCACCCGGGGACCGCGGTCGCACAAACGGGCCCTAGAAATCGTCAGTCTGACGCAAAGAGGAGTAGCATCCCGTCCATGAACCCTGCGGACCTTGGGCTGCCGGTCGACGTGCCGTCGACCGCGCTCTTCACGGACCAGTACGAGCTGACGATGCTCCAGGCGGCCCTGCGCGCCGGAACGGCCGACCGGCGGTCGGTCTTCGAGGTCTTCACCCGGCGGCTGCCGGAGGGGCGCCGCTACGGCGTGGTGGGCGGGACCGGACGGGTCCTGGACGCCGTGGAGAACTTCCGCTTCGACCCGGCCGTCCTCGGCTTCCTGCGCGAGCGCGGCATCGTCGACGAGCCGACGCTCCAGTGGCTGGCCTCCTACCGCTTCTCCGGCGACATCTGGGGCTACCCGGAGGGCGAGGTGTACTTCCCGGGCTCGCCGATCCTGCGGGTGGAGGGCTCCTTCGCCGAGTGCGTGCTCCTGGAGACGGTGATCCTCTCCATCCTCAACCACGACTCGGCGATCGCCGCCGCCGCGTCCCGGATGTCGGCGGCCGCGGCGGGCCGCCCGCTGATCGAGATGGGCGCCCGGCGCACCCACGAGCTGGCCGCGGTGGCCTCGGCGCGGGCCGCGTACGTGGGCGGCTTCAGCACCACCTCGGACCTGGCGGCCGGGTTCCGTTACGGCATCCCGACCGTCGGCACCAGTGCGCACGCCTTCACCCTGCTGCACGACAGCGAGCGGGACGCCTTCCGGGCCCAGGTGGACTCACTGGGCCGGGGCACCACGCTCCTGGTGGACACCTACGACGTGGCCGAGGCGGTCCGTACCGCCGTGGACATCGCCGGGCCCGAGCTCGGCGCGGTCCGGATCGACTCCGGGGACCTGCTGCTGGTGGCCCACCGGGTGCGCCAGCAGCTCGACGAGCTGGGCGCCACCAGCACGAAGATCGTGGTCACCTCCGACCTGGACGAGTACGCCATCGCCTCGCTGGCGGCCGCGCCGGTGGACGCGTACGGCGTCGGCACCCAGCTGGTGACCGGCAGCGGGCACCCCACCTGCTCCATGGTCTACAAGCTGGTGGCCCGGGCGCGCGGCGCGGACCCGAAGGCGCCGCTGGAGCCGGTGGCGAAGAAGTCGTCGGGCGGCAAGACGTCGATCGGCGGCCGCAAGTGGGCCGCGCGGCGCACCGACGCGGAGGGGATCGCGGAGGCCGAGGTCGTCGGCACCGGGCCGGTCCCGGCGGAGCTCGCCGACCGCCAGCTGCTGACCGAGCTGGTCAAGGGCGGCGAGGTGGTCGCCCGCGAGCCGCTGGACGCCGCCCGGGAGCGGCACATCGCGGCGCGCGCCGCGCTGCCGATGTCGGCGATCCAGCTGTCGCGGGGGGAGCCGGTCCTGCCCACGGAGTACGTCTGAGGGCCCGCGCGGTGTCCGGGGAGGCCGCCGACACCGCACGTCGGGGCCTTTCCACACCAATTGCCCCCTGCCGCGGCGGGGGCGGAGTCTCTACGCTCGTAGAACAGCTCCCTGACCGAAGGACAGCCGACATGCACCGCGCGTTGATCGTCGTGGACGTTCAGAACGACTTCTGCGAGGGCGGCAGCCTCGCGGTCACGGGCGGCTCCGACGTCGCCGCTGCCATCACCGACCTGATCGGCCAGGCCGCCGGGTCCGTGTACCGCCATGTGGTGGCCACCCGCGACCACCACATCGACCCGGGCCCGCACTTCTCGCCGAAGCCGGACTTCGTGAACTCCTGGCCGGTGCACTGCGTGGCCGGGACCGAGGGCGTGGGCTTCCACCCGAACTTCGCCCCGGCGGTCGCCTGCGGGGCCATAGACGCGGTGTTCGACAAGGGCGCCCACGCGGCCGCGTACAGCGGATTCGAGGGGCGCGACGAGAACGGGGTGTGGCTGGCGAACTGGCTGCGGGACCGGGACGTCACGGAGGTCGACGTGGTCGGGATCGCCACCGACCACTGCGTGCGGGCCACCGCGCTGGACGCGGTGCGGGCCGGGTTCGCGGTTCATGTGCTGCTCGACCTGACCGCGGGGGTCACCGCGGAGACGACTGCTCGTGCTGTCGAGGAGATGCGGGCCGCCGGCGCGGAGCTGTCGGGGAAGCCGGTGGTGTGACCCGGGGGTCGCCTTGTTTTCCGGGTGCGGGCCGGTGGGGGCTGGTCGCGCAGTTCCCCGCGCCCCCTGAAACCCGCTGTCGTCCGCGGGTCGTGGCCGGTTGTTCGCGCAGTTCCCCGCGCCCCTGAAGGGCGGCCCTGCGGGCGCCCCCCTGGGAGCCTCTCTACGGCCGCAGCAGCGCTCGTATCGGGTGCCAGAGTTCCGCGCCCGGGTGCGGGGCCGTGCGCCACAGGAGGCCGTCCGGGTGGTGCAGGACCGCCGTGATCTCGTCCGGCGTCGGCGGCTCCGTGTTGCCGCGCAGATAGACCGCCCGCAGCCCCAGGTTCCGCAGCCGGGTCAGGGCGCGGGCCCGGTTGGCCGCGTGGACCAGGACGCGCACCTTGCGGCCGTCCCCGGCGGGCGACGGCAGCGTGAGCGCGACGACGACGCTGCCGTTCGGCAGCTTGCTGAAACCTCCGCCAGGCATGGCGTACCGCTCCCCCGTGAGACGTCGTGTCAATAAGGACTAGTAGAACGCACCTAAACACGATCGGCCGCCGCCCGCTAGAGGGCGACGGCCGATCATGGTTTGACCTGCGGTTTTACCAACTACTTGGTCGACGGACCAACCTTCACGGTGATCGTCGAGCCGTCCTTGGGCTGCTGGACGATCGAGATCCGGGTGTTGGTGTCAGGAACCTGCACGCTTCCCGTGGGGTTCTCCTTGTACCAGTAGGTACCCCGGTGGTCGTCGAACAGCGGCACGCCGGCCTGCGGGCGGACCGTGGTCGCCACGTCGGCCTTGTGCAGCGTGAGCGCGTTCGTCGGGTAGAAGCTGAAGGTCGCGTCGAACGGCGTGATCTTGTTGCGCATCAGCGTGCCGTCCGCCCACTTCAGCGGCTTGGCGTGGGCGTCGATCGGCAGGATCTGGCCCTGGCCCGGGTGGACCGAGACGTTGTTGTCCTTCTGGGACAGGTCCCACAGCCAGATGAGTAGACCCGGCGTGTACGCGTAGTGCTCGACCCAGGACGGGCGGGACTTGGCGAAGCCGAAGTTGTACGGGCCGACCTTGAGGGTCTCGTCGTACGACACGAACTGGCGGTTCTCCGCGATGTAGTACTGCGGGTAGTCGTTGGTGAACGACTCGCCGATGCGGGAGAAGTTCTTCGACGTCCAGCCGTTGTCGCCGCCCTCGGCGCCGTCGGTGAAGAGGGCCGCGCCGTCGGCGTTCACGGTGATCGCGTCGGCGGTGAAGCCCTTGCCGCCCGCGCCGCCGTCCGTCTGGTAGCGGAAGCGGAGGTCGATCTTCTTGCCCGCGAAGGCGTCCAGGTTGTACGAGAGCTTCTTGTACGCGCCCGACACGTCGGTCAGGGCCGGCTTGTCGCTGGGGTCGCGGCTGATCGGCTTGCCGTCGGCGGTGCCGTCCAGCGCGGTCCAGGTGGCGCCGCCGTCCGTGGAGGCCTCGGCGTACAGGAAGTCGTAGTCCAGCTCGATGTCCCACCAGCCGGACAGGTCCAGGGTGGCCTTGGACTTGCCGGTCAGGTCGACCGGGCGGGTCAGGGTGTTGTTGAGGTTGTCACCCATCCCGCTCCACCACTGCTTGGTGCCCTCGGCGGGCTTCACGATGGTGGTGGTGACGGGCTTCTTCGGCAGCTCGACGACGAGCGCCTGCTTGTCCTTGGTGTTGTACTCCGAGACGCCCAGCTTGGTGGTCGACTTCGTCGCGGCCTTGGCCGTGTCGTAGTTCAGCCAGCCCAGCTGGAGCTTGTCCCAGGCGGTCATGTCGCCCGGCATGTCGCCGATCGAGTCCTTGCCGGTGCCCAGCCAGGAGCCGGCCGACATCAGGGACCAGAAGCCGACCGAGTTCTCGGCCTGGTTGGTGGTGTCGTAGAGGTCCGGCAGACCGAGGTCGTGGCCGTACTCGTGGGCGAAGACGCCGAGGCCGCCGTTCTCCGGCTGCATCGTGTAGTCGCCGACCCAGACGCCGGTGTCGCCGATCTGCGTGCCGCCGGCCTTGTTGTTCGCCGGGCCGGTCTTGCCCGCGTCCGTGCCGTAGGCGTACGAGCGGTGGGCCCACAGGGCGTTCGTGCCCTGGGCGCCGCCGCCGGCCGACTCGTCCTCGCCCGCGTGGACGATCTGGAAGTGGTCGATGTAGCCGTCGGGCTCGTTGAAGTTGCCGTCGTTGTCGAAGTCGTTGCGGTCCCACTGGTCGTACTGCGCCAGCTGGGCCTTGATCTGCTCGGTGGTCTGGCCCTTGGCCTTCTGGTCCGCGGCCCAGGCGTTGACGCCGTCGCGGACCAGGTCCATCACGTTGGAGCAGTTCGTGGCGCCGCAGTAGTTCGAGCCGTAGCGGGCCTCGTTCGCCGGGACGCGGACCCAGTCGGTGACCGTGCCGTCGACCGAGTAGCGGCCCGAGGAGGTCTTCTCGTAGTACGTCTTCAGGGAGTGCTTCTGGGTGCCGTCGGCGTTCTTGCCGGTCCCGAAGTACAGGTCCTGGAAGTGCTCCCGGCTGTAGTCCTTCTGCCAGGCGGTGGAGTTGTCCTTGGTGCGGTCCGGCTGCTTGATGGTGTTGTGCGCCGGGCCGGGGGTGCCGCCGTACTTGACGACCGGGGGCTTGGGGCCGGCGGGGCCGTCCGGGTCGAACATGGTGGTGTTGTCGACCTGGTCGCCGAAGTCCACCAGGATCGTGAAGATCTTGTCGGTCTTCTCGCGCGCGAGCTCGACGTACTTCTTGTCGTCGAGCTGGACGACCTTGGAGGCGCCGCGCTGCTGCACCTTCTTGTCGCCGGCGATGACCTTCTCCAGCGCCGCCTGGCGCTGCTGCTCACGCTGCTTGGTGAACGGGCCCGGGATGTTGTCGGCGTGCTTGCCCGAGACGGTGCCCGGGTCGCGCCGCTCGACGGGGGCCGGGCTCTTGGAGTCGGCCTGGGCGGTGGCGAACGCGGAGCCTATCGCGCCCGTCGTGGCAAGGGCCACGAGTATGGCGGCAGCTCTGACCGCTCGTCTGTTGCTGGTCACTTGATGATGTCCTCCCCCGCGGCCGCAGGCACGGACCGGGGGGTGAGGGGTCTGGTCTCCGGTGCGCGGCACGCGTCTCAAGTGACGACATTGGACCGGAGTTGCCAAAGAAAAGACAGATCTTGACTTGGGTCGGGCAATTACATTATGCAGAGCGGAAGTTCCGGTATCCGAACGCTTCCGATGTGCTACCCAACCAGGACATCAGGTGCGCCTGTCCCACCTGATGGGATGCGGAATGACTCCGTGCGCCCCCTGTGCTCCGGCACCGTGGGTTAGGTCACGCTTACCAACGGTTCCGCAGGGGCAAGCACCGACGTAGAGTCGCTTGACAGTGCGATCCGGTTGCCCGGTCGAGAGACCCGCCCCCATCCGATGCCTGCCCCCGAGGACGGATACCGCCATGCCGCGTCCGACTGCAGCACAGCTCGCCTACGGTTCGGCCACCGTCGTCTTCTCGACCGTGGCCATGATTCTGCTCTCCCAGACCGACTCGGGTCTCGGCGTGGGAGTGATAGTGCTCGCCGCGCTCCTGCTCGGACTGCTGGTCGCCATGACGGTCCCCATGCCGAAGGCGGCGCGCACGGTCCGTACGAACCGCGCCGCCGCCGTCGGCGAGAGCGCCGAGCCCGGGGTGCGTGTACCGGCCGACTCGGTCCGGAGCTGACGCCCCGCACCCCACCGGACCGGCGCCGGGTCAGTGGGCGGTGGACACCACCACCGTCTTGCCGGCCTTGTCGTGCAGGCCCTGTTTGTATGGCTTGTCCGTGAGGATCGTGATGATCAGGACGATCTGCCACAGACACGGACAGCAGAGCAGGGCGGGCAGCCAGAGCACGGCCGTGCGGGCCAGTGCCGCGCTCGTGGTGGGGACGCTGCCGTCGTTGAGCATCGCGACCCGCAGGTTCAGCAGCTTCTTGCCGACCGTCTGACCGTCGCGCTTGAGCATGAGGGTGTCGTACGCGAGGTACGCCACGATGCCGATGAGGTTCCAGGCGAGACCGCTGCCGCTGTACGCACGGCTGATGACGTCCGAGGTGTCCTCGCCGCTTCTGGTCTCGTAGACCCAGCGGTCCGAGGACGCCCACTCCAGCAGACCCAGCGGAATCGCGATCAGCAGGGCGTCGATGATGCGGGCGAGCAGCCGCCGGCCGAAGTCGGCGAGCGGCGGCATCCCGCTGAGCGGGTCGGGGCCGCCGTACTGGCCTCCCCCGCCGTACGGGTCGTACGGCGGCGGGGTGCTGCCGTAGGGCGAGCCGGGGGGCGGTGTGCCGTAGGGGCTTCCGGGGGGAGGGCTTCCGTACGGACCGCCGCCGGGGGGAGGGGCGCCGCTGCCCGGAGGTGGGCCGCCTCCGGGGGGCGGGCCCTGGCTCCAGCCGGGAGGCGTCCCGGAGGGCTCGGACGGCTTCTTGAGGAACGGGTCGTCCTCGGGCGGCTGGCCGGGCGGCGGTTCGTTGCTCATGTCCGCAGTGCATCGCGCGGGCGGGGGGCCCGCAACGGCACGGGGCCCGTTAGGGGGACGGGCCCCGCCCGGCGCGGTGTCAGGTGCCCGCGACGAAGGTGCGGGCCGCCTTGTCGTGCCAGCACTGGCGCCACGGTCGGTCGAACAGGCACCACACGACGTTCACCACGCCGATCACCAGCACCCCGAGGACGCCGTAGACCAGCCAGCGGCGCAGGGCCGCGCCGAAGGCGGGCGGCTCGTGCGACTCGATGTCGCGCACCTGGACCCGCAGCAGCCGCTTGCCCAGGGTGCGGCCCCACTTGGCGGTGGGCAGCGCCTCGTAGAGCAGGCCGAGGAGCAGGAAGGCGCCGAGCACGGCCGCGAGGTATCCGGCCGTGGTGCCGTCGAGCAGATAGACCGTCACCGTCTCGCCGGACAGCTTGGCGGCGTCGATCTTCTCCTGGATGTGGTCGGCGGCCTTGATCCCGAGCGGTACGGCGAGCGCGGCGACGGCGGCGCCGAGCACCGCGGTGTCCACCAGCCGGGCGGCCAGGCGCCGCCCGAGCCCGGCGGGCCGGGCCGCGGTCTGCGCCCGCGCGGCGCGCAGGAACGGGTCCTCCACGGGCGGCTTCCACGGCACCACCGGCTCGCTGGGCCCCGACCGCTCCTCGGGCCGCGCCAGTTGGTGCACCTGCTGCGCCCAGGACGCCGAGCCCCCGCCGGACCCGGTGGTGACGGGCGAGACGGGCGGCGCGGCCTGCTGCTGCGGCGGTACGGGCGCGGGCTGCTGCTGGGGTGCGGGCGCGGGCTGCTGGGGTGCGGGCAGCGCGGCCCGCACGGGCGCCGGCTGTACGGCCTGCGGCTCGCCCCCGCGCGGGTCGGCCGGGCGCGGGTCGCCCCCGAGGCGCGGGTCGGCGGGCCGCTGCTGACCCGGCAGGGGCTGCGCGGGCAGCGACTGCACCGGGACCGGCGCGCCGGACGGGGCCTGGCCACGCCCCTGGCCCGGCGGGACGGGGGCCGGGTCGGCGGGCGCGGGC
>NZ_BAAACA010000040.1:54598-59300 GCF_039521265.1 Streptomyces crystallinus
GGCCCGGCGGGACGGGGGCCGGGTCGGCGGGCGAGGGCAGCGGCGCCCCGGCCCGCTCGGCAGCCGACCCGGCGGGCAGCGGCAGCGGCCGGGGCCGCCCGGCCTCGGGCTGTACGGGCTGCGGCTGGGCGGGCAGGGGCTGGGCGGGCAGGGGCTGCGCCGGGAGCGGTTGCAGGGGCAGTGGCTGGGGCGTCTGCCCGGGCGCCGGGTCCCCCGGCTGCCCCCAGGAGACCCGCCGTGCCGCGTCGTCGCCGAATCCCGACTGGTGGGAGGCGTCGGCGTACCAGGCGGGGGCCGGGTCGGGGCGGCTGCCGTGGAGGGGGGCGGGGTCGGGCTCGTCGAGGAAGACGGGGCCCGTCTCCTCGACGGCGGGCGCCGGGGCCGGCATCGGCGTCGGCGGGGCCGAGGCGAGGGCGGGAGCCGCCGGGGCCGCACCGGCCGGCGGCACGGGCATCGCCTCGCCGTCCGCGGGGGCGGGCCGGCTCGTACCGGGCACCCAGGCGGCGCCGTTCCAGTACCGGACATATCCGGGGATGGACGGATCTGGATAGAAGCCGGCGAGGGGGGTGCCGTCGCCGGTGGCCGGGGTGGGGGCGCTCATCACGGTCCCGTATCTGCTCGTGGGCCTCGTCAATACAAGGGTCCACATCTACCAGACGGGCGACCGCCCCCGGGCGGGTCCGTCGCTACCGACCACAATCCGGTCAACGTACGGCCGCCGCTCACCCGCCTCCGGCACCGGCCGGATGTCCCTGAACCAGGCCCCTTCCCCGGGCCGCCGGAAAAATCTTCGGGAAGTCGCGTCATAGCGGCGCGGTGCCGTGCTCTCACCTGGTACAGCCCCCTTCCGGGCTGGTACGCGGAGAGGAAAGGCACTGTCATGCACACCGTGGTGGAACGCGAGCTGGAGCTCAAACTCGTGCTGTCGCCCGAGCGCAGCATCCCGGTCCCGGCCCGGCTGACCTATCGCACGGACGACCCGTACGCCGTGCACATCACCTTCCACGTCGGCACCGACCACCCCGTCAACTGGACGTTCGCCCGAGAGCTGTTGGTCGAGGGGGTGTTCCGGCCGTGCGGCCACGGCGACGTCCGGATCTGGCCCACCAAGGTGGACGGGCGCAGCGTGATCCTGATGGCGCTGAGCTCACCGGACGGCGACGCGCTCCTGGAGGCGCCGTCCGCCCAGGTGTCGGCGTGGCTGGAGCGGACGCTGCGGGTGGTCCCGCCGGGTTCTGAGACCGAGCAGCTCGGGATCGACGACGGCCTCGCCGAGCTGCTCGCGCCCACGACCGGCCGCAGCCGCGCCGAGGAGCTGTATCTGAACGACCCGTGGCCCTCGGACGAGTCCCGGCCGGAGGAGGGTGCGTGACGGCGGAGGAAACAGGCGTAACGGTTTGTCAGAGCGGCCGGAACGGCCAGGGCTGGGAGAGCGGCCGCAGTGGCCGGGGCGCTCAGAACAGCTTGCCGGGGTTGAGCAGACCCAGCGGGTCGAAGGCCTGCTTGACCGCGCGCTGCATCTCCACGCCCACCGGGCCGAGTTCGCGCGCCAGCCACTCCTTCTTCAGCACGCCCACGCCGTGCTCCCCGGTGATCGTGCCGCCCAGCTCCAGACCCAGCGCCATGATCTCGTCGAAGGACTCCCGGGCCCGCCGCGACTCGTCCTCGTCGGCCGCGTCGAAGCAGACGACCGGGTGGGTGTTGCCGTCCCCGGCGTGTGCGCAGACGCCGATGGTCAGGTCGTACTTGGCGGCGATCGCGGCGGTCCCGTCCAGCATCGCGGCGAGCCGGGAGCGCGGTACGCACACGTCGTCGATCATCGTGGCGGGCTTGAGGGTCTCCAGCGCCGTGAGCGACAGCCGCCGCGCCTGGAGCAGCAGTTCGGACTCGGCGGCGGACTCGGCCGGGACCACCTCGACGGCTCCCGCCGCGGTGCACAGCTCCCCCACGGCCGCCAGGTCGGCGGCGGGGTCGGGGGTGTCGAAGGCGGCCAGCAGCAGCGCCTCGGTGCTCTCCGGCAGACCCATGTGCGCCATGCGGTTGACGGCCCGTACGGTCGTACGGTCCATGAGCTCCAGCAGCGACGGGGTGTGGCCGCGCTCCATGATCGCGCAGACGGCCTCGCAGGCGGCGGCCGCGGAGGGGAACTCGGCGGCGAGCACCAACTGCTCGGGCGGGGCCGGCCGGAGCGCCAGCACGGCCTTCACCACGATGCCGAGGCTGCCCTCGGAGCCGACGAAGAGCCGGGTCAGGTCGTATCCGGCGACGCCCTTGGCGGTGCGGCGGCCGGTCTCGAGCAGACGGCCGTCGGCGAGGACGACGTCGAGGCCGAGCACGTACTCGGCGGTCACCCCGTACTTCACACAGCACAGCCCGCCGGAGGCGGTGCCGATGTTCCCGCCGATGGTGCACTGCTCCCAACTGGACGGGTCCGGCGGGTAGTAGAGCCCGTGTTCCATGACTTTCCGGGAGAGCACGGCGTTGACGACGCCGGGCTCGACGACCGCGACCCGGTCGACCGGGCTGATCTCCAGGATGCGGTCCATCCGGACGAGGCTCAGCACGACGCAGCCCTCGGTCGCGTTGGCGCCGCCGGACAGACCGGTGCGGGCGCCCTGCGGCACGACCGGGACGCGCAGTTCGGTGGCGGTGCGCATCACGTGCTGGACCTGCTCGACCGTACGCGGCAGCACCACCGCGGCGGGCGCCCCGGCGGCGCAGAAGCTCGCCATGTCGTGGGCGTAGGAGGCGGTGACGTCCGGGTCGGTGATCAGCGCGTCGGCGGGCAGTCCCGCGCGCAGCCGGTCGAGGAGGACGCCCGGCGCGTGGGCGGGCGGCACGGAAGCGGACGGCTCGTGAGCGGGCGGCTCGTGAGCGGGCGGCTCGTGAGCGGACGGCACGGAAGCGGACGGCTGGGCGACGGGCTCGGCTCCATCGTTCATGATCCCAGCGTGGCACCCGGGGCCATCGGTGTGAACCCTGCGCGGCCCGGCGGGCGCGAGCGGGATGTGCTCTTCCTATGGACGCACAGTGATCGCCATGGAGACCGAACACGAATGGCCGCCGCACCGGCCGACCCTGACGCTCCCGCCGCCGCCCCGGCCCACCCCGCTGGAGCCCGTCGGGCCGCCGCCGGCCCGCAGCGCGCGGCGCACCATGATCGGCGCGGCGGTGGCCGCGCTGCTGACCGCCGGGGTCCTCGTGGTGCTGCCGCAGACCCGGATCGGCGTGGGCCATGACGCGCCGCCGCCCGCGCCGGGGCCGGTGGCGCGGGCGCTGACGGCCGTCGGTGCCGGGGCGCCCGCGGCGGCCGCCGATCTGACGGCGCTGATCGCGGACCGGCGGGCGTGGGTGCGCGTCCACCCCTCGGACGACGCCTCCTGGGCGGTGCTCGGCTCCGCCTACCTCGGGCGCGGGCTGCGGTCGGCGGACTCCTCGTACTATCCGCGCGCCGAGTGGGCGCTGCGCCGCTCGCTGGCGGTCCGGCCGGCCGCCAAGGGCAACGCGGACGCGCAGCTGGGCCTGGCGGCGCTGGCCAACGCGCGGCACGACTACGGGGCCGCGCGGGCCGTGGCCGAGGAGGTGCGGCGGCGCGATCCCCGGCGCTGGACGGTGTATCCGGTGCTGATCGACGCGTACACGGGCCTCGGTGACCTCAAGGGCGCGGGCGGGGCGGTGGAGAAGCTGCTCGATCTGCGCGGCGGGCCGGTGGCGCTGGCCGAGGCGGGGGCGGTGTACCGGGAGCGGGGCTGGCGTGAGGACGCGGCGGCGCTGCTGGCCCAGGCGGCCGCGTACGCCACCACGCCGGTCCAGAAGGCCGATGTGCTGCGGCAGTTGGGGGACCTGGCGTGGGACCGGGGCGAGCCGGAGGAGGCCCTCGCCCAGTACTCGGCGGCGCTGCGCACGGATCCGGGCGGGGCCGCGGCGCTGGCGGGCCGGGCCCGGGCGGAGCTGGCGCTGGGCCGTACGGGGGCGGCACGACGCGACTACGCGGCGGCGGTCGCGCGTCAGCCGCGCCCCGAGTACCTGCTGGAGCTGGGCGAGTTGTACGAGTCGCTCGGGCTCGGCGCGGACGCCCGCGCCCAGTACGCGCGGCTGCGGGCGCGGGCCGCCTCGGACGAGGGGCACGGGGTGCGCGACACGCTCGTCCTCGGCCGCTTCGAGGCGGACCACGGCGCGCCCGAGTCGGCGGTGGAGCGGCTGCGCGCGGAGTGGCGGCGGGCGCCGAGCGCGGCGGTGGGGGATGCGCTGGGGTGGGCTCTGTACCGGGCCGGGGACGCGGAGGAGGGGCTGGCGTTCGCCCGGGCGGCGGCGGAGAAGGGGGGGCGGTCGGCGCTGTTCTCCTACCACCGGGGGGTGCTGGAGCGGGAGGTGGGGCAGTACGGGGCCGCCCGGCGGGATCTGGAGGAGGCGCTGCGGACGAATCCGTACTTCTCGCCGTTGCTCGCGGTGAAGGCCCGAGAGGTGCTGGAGGGACTGGGGGAACCGCCGGAGGGCGGCCCGAAGGACGTGTACGGCTCCGCCCCGGACACCCCGAAGCCGCGCAAGCGCGGGTAGTGGGCCCCACCCCGCCCCTTCCCTAAACCCTCCGGGGGTGGGTGGGGGTGAGGTGGGTTTCCCGGGGGCTACGCCCCCGGACCCCCGCTGCGCGTTTGTCTGCGGGCCGTGGCCGCTTCTCGCGCAGTTCCCCGCGCCCCTGGGT
>NZ_BAAACA010000041.1:0-61553 GCF_039521265.1 Streptomyces crystallinus
CCCCTGAAGGTCCCGGCCGGCCCGGCGGCGGCACGTTTCTGCTGAAGCGCCGAAGGCGTCAGTTGTCCTCGTGGGCGACCGCGCGGCGCGCGTCCGCGTCCAGGACGCCCCAGCTGATCAGCTGCTCGGTGAGGACCGAGGGCGACTGGTCGTAGATCACGGCGAGGGTGCGCAGGTCGTCCTGGCGGATCGACAGCACCTTGCCGTTGTAGTCGCCGCGCTGCGACTGGATCGTCGCCGCGTACCTCTGCAGCGGGCCCGCCTTCTCCGGCGGGACGTGCGCGAGGCGCTCCAGGTCGAGGACGAGCTTCGGCGGCGGCTCGGCGGCGCCGCCGGGCGTGGTGCCGGGCAGCAGCTCCTGCACCGGGACCCCGTAGAAGTCGGCCAGCTCGGCAAGGCGCTGCACGGTCACGGCGCGGTCACCGCGCTCGTACGACCCGACCACGACGGCCTTCCAGCGGCCCTGGGACTTCTCCTCCACACCATGGAGGGACAGACCCTGCTGGGTGCGGATGGCGCGGAGCTTGGCCCCGAGCTGTTTTGCGTATTCGCTGGACATATAGCTCCCCGGACGCTGGCAACGTGCGGACTCCGCCGCGTGGCTGGTAACTCACTGTGAGGTTACGCAGCGTTACTTGGCTGCGTCAAGCCGAATGGTCCATACCCCCACCCCAGACGGGTGACGGCCCCGTGTGGAGACGGCCGAAGGCCCTGGTACCGTGGACGATGTAATTCCGACGTCCTTTAAGGTCCGTCCCGTGAGGCGGAGAAGGAGGTCCGTTTCGTATGGACACGCAACAGCCCGATGCGGCGCGCCCGGTTCTCGAGGGCCCCGACATCGCGCGGGTACTGACCCGCATCGCCCACGAGATCGTCGAACGCGCCAAGGGCGCCGACGACGTGGTGCTCCTCGGCATTCCCACCCGTGGCGTCTTCCTCGCCCGCAGGCTCGCCGACAAGCTCGAAGAGATCACCGCCGGCAAGGTCCCGGTCGGCTCCCTCGACATCACCATGTACCGCGACGACCTGCGCATGCACCCGCCGCGCGCGCTGGCCCGCACCGAGATCCCCGGTGACGGCCTGGACGGCAAGCTGGTCGTCCTCGTCGACGACGTGCTCTTCTCCGGGCGCACCATCCGCGCCGCGCTCGACGCGCTGAACGACATCGGCCGCCCGCGCGCCGTACAGCTCGCGGTCCTGGTCGACCGCGGCCACCGCGAACTCCCGATCCGCGCCGACTACGTCGGCAAGAACCTCCCGACGTCGCTGCGGGAGACGGTCAAGGTCCTGCTCGCCGAGGAGGACGGCCGCGACGCCGTGCTGCTCGGTGCCAAGCGGACCGTCCCGGCCGGCGAGCAGTAAGTACACCTCCGTACGGGGCACGGGCCGCACCGGCCCGTGCGGTACTTCCGCGCGCCCGCACGCCCGAACCTCCACCCTCCTGGAGAAGAAACCAGATGAAGCGTCACCTCATCTCGGCCGCCGACCTCACCCGCGACGACGCCGTGCTCATCCTCGACACCGCCGAAGAGATGGCCCGGGTCGCCGACCGGCCGATCAAGAAGCTGCCCACCCTGCGCGGCCGTACCGTCGTCAACCTCTTCTTCGAGGACTCGACGCGCACTCGGATCTCCTTCGAGGCCGCCGAGAAGCGGCTGTCCGCGGACGTCATCAACTTCACCGCCAAGGGATCGAGCGTCTCCAAGGGCGAGTCCCTGAAGGACACCGCCCAGACCCTCGAAGCCATGGGCGTGGACGCCGTCGTCATCCGGCACGGCGCCTCCGGCGCGCCCTACCGGCTCGCCACCTCCGACTGGATCGACGCGGCCGTCATCAACGCCGGTGACGGCACCCACCAGCACCCCACCCAGGCCCTGCTCGACGCCTTCACCATGCGCCGCCGGCTGGTCGGCAAGGACGCGGGCCTGGGCCAGGACCTGGCCGGCAAGCGCATCACCCTGGTGGGCGACGTGCTGCACAGCCGGGTGGCCCGCTCCAACGTCGACCTGCTGCACACGCTGGGCGCCGAGGTCACCCTGGTGGCCCCGCCCACCCTGCTGCCGGTCGGCGTCGACCACTGGACCTGCGACGTCTCCTACGACCTCGACAGCGTGCTGCCGAAGTCGGACGCGGTGATGATGCTGCGTGTGCAGCGCGAGCGGATGAACGCCGCCTTCTTCCCGACCGAGCGCGAGTACTCGCGGCGGTACGGCCTGGACGGCGAGCGGATGGCGAGGATGCCCGAGCACGGCATCGTGATGCACCCCGGCCCGATGGTCCGGGGCATGGAGATCACCGCCGAGGTCGCCGACTCCGACCGCTGCACCGTCGTCGAGCAGGTCGCCAACGGCGTCCACACCCGTATGGCGGTCCTCTATCTGCTTCTGGGCGGCAACGAGCCCGCCGTCAGCCACGCCCGCCCCGTCGATTCGGAGACCAAGTAATCATGAGCAAGATCCTCATCCGTGGTGCGAAGGTGCTGGGCGGCGAGGTCCAGGACGTCCTGATCGACGGCGAGACGATCGCGGCCGTCGCCGCCGGGCTCTCCGCCGAGGGCGCCCGGGTGATCGAGGCCGACGGGCAGATCCTGCTCCCCGGCCTGGTCGACCTGCACACCCATCTGCGCGAGCCGGGCCGCGAGGACTCCGAGACGGTCCTCACCGGCACCCAGGCCGCCGCCCGCGGCGGCTACACCTCGGTGTTCGCCATGGCCAACACCTTCCCGGTGGCCGACACCGCAGGCGTCGTCGAGCAGGTCTGGCGGCTCGGCCGCGAGCACGGCTACTGCGACGTGCAGCCCATCGGCGCCGTCACCGTCGGCCTGGAGGGCAAGCAGCTCGCCGAGCTCGGCGCGATGCACGACTCGGCCGCGGGCGTCACCGTCTTCTCCGACGACGGCAAGTGCGTCGACGACGCGGTGATCATGCGCCGCGCCCTGGAGTACGTGAAGGCCTTCGGCGGCGTCGTCGCCCAGCACGCCCAGGAGCCCCGCCTGACCGAGGGCGCCCAGATGAACGAGGGCGTCGTCTCCGCGGAGCTGGGCCTCGGCGGCTGGCCCGCCGTCGCCGAGGAGTCGATCATCGCGCGCGATGTGCTGCTCGCCGAGCACGTCGGCTCCCGGGTGCACATCTGCCACCTCTCCACGGCCGGCTCGGTCGAGATCGTCCGCTGGGCCAAGTCGCGCGGCATCGACGTGACCGCCGAGGTCACCCCGCACCACCTGCTCCTCACCGACGAGCTGGTCCGCTCGTACAACCCGGTCTACAAGGTGAACCCGCCGCTGCGCACCGAGGCCGACGTGCTGGCGCTGCGCGAGGCGCTGGCGGACGGCACGATCGACATCGTCGCCACCGACCACGCCCCGCACCCGCACGAGGACAAGGACTGCGAGTGGGCCGCGGCCGCCATGGGCATGGTGGGCCTGGAGACCGCGCTCTCCGTCGTCCAGCACACCATGGTCGACTCCGGCCTGATGAACTGGGCGGACGTCGCCGAGCGGATGTCGTTCAAGCCCGCGCGGATCGGCGGCGCCGACGACCACGGCCGCCCCGTCTCGGCAGGCGAGCCCGCCAACCTGACGCTGGTGGATCCGGCATACCGTGGTCCCGTGAACCCCGCGGGCTTCGCCTCCCGCAGCCGCAACACCCCCTACGAGGGCCGCGAGCTGCCGGGTCGCGTCACCCACACCTTCCTGCGGGGCAGGGCGACGGTCGCGGACGGGAAGCTGGCATGACACCTGCACTCATCGATCTCGGCGGGGCGGCACTGGCCGCCGAGCAGAAGTCGGCCGAAGTGACGCACTGGGGGGCCCGGATCGCCTGGGTCGTCGGCGTGCTGATCTTCGTCGGGTTCGTCTACTGGCTGATGCGCCAGGGCTGGAAGTGGCGCGGCACCCTCCAGTCGGACCTGCCCGAGCTGCCCGCCGTGCCCAAGGCGACCGGCCCGGCGACACTGAGCATGAGCGGCCGCTACCACGGCTCCACCACCGCCGGGCAGTGGCTCGACCGGATCGTCGCGCACGGTCTGGGTGTGCGCAGCAAGGCCGAGCTCACCCTGACGGCCGAGGGAGTGAACGTCGTACGCCCCGGGGCGGACGACTTCTTCATCCCGGCCGCCGCACTGCGCGAGGCCCGGTCCGAGAAGGCCCTCGCCGGAAAGGTGCTCCCGGAGGGCGGCCTGCTGGTCGTCACCTGGGCCCACGGCGACAAGCTGATCGACTCCGGCTTCCGCTCCGACCGGGCGTCCGAGCACGCCGCCTGGATCGAGGCCATCAACTCCATGAACCACCCCACCACCACGACGGAAGGCGCCGCACGATGACGACCTCCACCAGAGGAGCCAAGGCTCCCGCAGTACTCGTCCTGGAGGACGGCCGTACGTTCCACGGCCGCGCCTACGGGGCCGTGGGGGTGACCTTCGGCGAGGCCGTGTTCTCCACCGGTATGACCGGCTACCAGGAGACCCTCACCGACCCGTCGTACCACCGCCAGGTCGTCGTGATGACCGCGCCGCACGTCGGCAACACGGGCGTCAACGACGAGGACCCCGAGTCCCAGCGGATCTGGGTCGCCGGCTACGTCGTGCGCGACCCCGCACGCGTGTCCTCCAACTGGCGCGCGAAGCGCTCCCTCGACGAGGAGCTGCGCGAGCAGGGCGTCGTCGGTATCTCCGGCATCGACACCCGCGCGCTCACCCGCCATCTGCGCGAGCGCGGCGCGATGCGCGTCGGCATCTTCTCCGGCAACGCGCTGCCCGACGCGGGCACCATGCTCGCCGAGGTCCGCCAGGCCCCCGAGATGTCGGGCGCCGACCTGTCCGCCGAGGTCGCCACCAAGGAGGCGTACGTCGTCCCCGCGATCGGTGAGAAGAAGTTCACCGTGGCCGCCGTCGACCTCGGCATCAAGGGCATGACCCCGCACCGGATGGCCGAGCGCGGCATCGAGGTGCATGTGCTGCCCGCGACCGCCACGGCCGAGGACGTCTACGCGGTCGACCCCGACGGCGTCTTCTTCTCCAACGGCCCCGGCGACCCGTCCACCGCCGACGGCCCGGTCTCCGTGATGAAGAGCGTCCTGGAGCGCAAGACCCCGCTGTTCGGCATCTGCTTCGGCAACCAGATCCTGGGCCGCGCGCTCGGCTTCGGCACGTACAAGCTGAAGTACGGCCACCGCGGCATCAACCAGCCCGTGCAGGACCGTACGACCGGCAAGGTCGAGGTCACCGCGCACAACCACGGATTCGCCGTCGACGCCCCCCTCGACAGGGTCTCCGACACCCCCTTCGGCCGCGCCGAGGTCTCCCACGTCTGCCTCAACGACGACGTGGTGGAGGGCCTCCAGCTGCTCGACCAGCCGGCCTTCAGCGTCCAGTACCACCCCGAAGCCGCCGCGGGTCCGCACGACGCCGCCTACCTCTTCGACCGCTTCGTCCAGCTCATGGAGGGCCAGCGTGCCTAAGCGCACCGATATCCAGTCCGTCCTGGTCATCGGCTCCGGCCCGATCGTCATCGGCCAGGCCGCGGAGTTCGACTACTCCGGCACCCAGGCCTGCCGTGTCCTGAAGGCCGAGGGCCTGCGGGTCATCCTGGTCAACTCCAACCCGGCCACGATCATGACCGACCCGGAGATCGCCGACGCCACGTACGTCGAGCCGATCACCCCGGAGTTCGTCGAGAAGATCATCGCCAAGGAGCGCCCGGACGCGCTGCTGCCCACCCTGGGCGGGCAGACCGCGCTCAACACCGCGATCTCCATGCACGAGCAGGGTGTGCTGGAGAAGTACGGCGTCGAGCTGATCGGCGCCAACGTCGAGGCGATCAACAAGGGCGAGGACCGCGACCTGTTCAAGGGCGTGGTGGAGGCCGTCAAGGCCAAGATCGGGTACGGCGAGTCCGCCCGCTCGGTGATCTGCCACTCCATGGACGACGTCCTCAAGGGTGTCGACACGCTGGGCGGCTACCCCGTCGTGGTGCGCCCCTCGTTCACGATGGGCGGCGCCGGTTCCGGCTTCGCGCACGACGAGGAGGAGCTGCGCCGTATCGCGGGGCAGGGCCTCACCCTCTCGCCGACCACCGAGGTGCTCCTGGAGGAGTCCATCCTGGGCTGGAAGGAGTACGAGCTGGAGCTGATGCGCGACAAGAACGACAACGTCGTGGTCGTCTGCTCCATCGAGAACTTCGACCCGATGGGTGTGCACACCGGTGACTCGATCACGGTGGCCCCGGCGATGACGCTGACCGACCGCGAGTACCAGCGCCTGCGGGACATCGGCATCGCGATCATCCGCGAGGTCGGGGTGGACACCGGCGGCTGCAACATCCAGTTCGCGATCGACCCGGACGACGGCCGGGTGATCGTCATCGAGATGAACCCGCGGGTCTCCCGCTCCTCCGCGCTGGCGTCGAAGGCCACCGGCTTCCCGATCGCGAAGATCGCCGCGAAGCTGGCCATCGGCTACACGCTGGACGAGGTCCCCAACGACATCACCGAGAAGACGCCGGCCTCCTTCGAGCCGACCCTCGACTACGTGGTGGTGAAGGCCCCCCGGTTCGCCTTCGAGAAGTTCCCCTCCGCCGACTCCACGCTGACGACCACCATGAAGTCGGTCGGCGAGGCCATGGCGATCGGCCGCAACTTCACCGAGGCCCTCCAGAAGGCGCTGCGCTCGCTGGAGAAGAAGGGCTCGCAGTTCACCTTCGTGGGCGAGCCCGGCGACAAGGACGTGCTGCTGCGCGAGGCGGTGCGCCCGACCGACGGCCGGATCAACACGGTCATGCAGGCCATCCGCGCGGGCGCCACGCCCGAGGAGGTCTTCGACGCCACCAGGATCGACCCGTGGTTCGTGGACCAGCTCTTCCTGATCAAGGAGATCGCGGACGAGCTCGCCGCCGCCGACAAGCTGGAGCCCCAGCTGCTCGCCGAGGCCAAGCGGCACGGCTTCTCGGACGCCCAGATCGCCGGGATCCGGGGCCTGCGCGAGGACGTGGTGCGCGAGGTGCGGCACGCGCTCGGCGTGCGCCCGGTCTACAAGACGGTCGACACCTGCGCGGCCGAGTTCGCCGCGAAGACCCCGTACTTCTACTCCTCCTACGACGAGGAGTCGGAGGTCGCGCCGCGCGAGAAGCCCGCGGTGATCATCCTGGGATCGGGTCCGAACCGTATCGGCCAGGGCATCGAGTTCGACTACTCCTGTGTCCACGCCTCCTTCGCGCTGAGCGACGCGGGCTACGAGACGGTGATGGTCAACTGCAACCCGGAGACCGTCTCCACCGACTACGACACCTCCGACCGCCTCTACTTCGAGCCGCTCACGCTCGAAGACGTACTGGAGATCGTCCACGCCGAGACGCTGGCCGGTCCGGTGGCCGGTGTGGTGGTGCAGCTCGGCGGTCAGACCCCGCTGGGTCTGTCGCAGGCGCTCAAGGACAACGGCGTCCCGGTCGTCGGCACCCCGCCGGAGGCCATTCACGCCGCCGAGGACCGCGGCGCCTTCGGCCAGGTGCTCGCCGAGGCCGGGCTGCCCGCGCCCAAGCACGGCACCGCCACCACCTTCGCGGGTGCGAAGGCGATCGCGGACGAGATCGGCTATCCGGTCCTGGTGCGCCCCTCGTACGTGCTGGGCGGGCGCGGGATGGAGATCGTCTACGACGAGGCCCGCCTCCAGTCGTACATCGCGGAGTCCACCGAGATCTCCCCGACCCGTCCGGTCCTGGTCGACCGCTTCCTCGACGACGCCATCGAGATCGACGTGGACGCGCTCTACGACGGCACCGAGCTCTACCTCGGCGGTGTCATGGAGCACATCGAGGAGGCCGGCATCCACTCCGGCGACTCGGCGTGCGCGCTGCCCCCGATCACGCTCGGCGGCTTCGACATCAAGCGTCTGCGCGCCTCCACCGAGGCCATCGCCAAGGGCGTCGGGGTGCGCGGCCTGATCAACATCCAGTTCGCGATGGCGGGTGACATCCTCTACGTCCTGGAGGCCAACCCGCGCGCCTCGCGTACCGTCCCCTTCACCTCGAAGGCGACCGCGGTGCCGCTCGCCAAGGCGGCCGCCCGTATCTCGCTGGGCGCCACCGTCGCCGAGCTGCGCGAGGAGGGCCTGCTGCCGAGGAACGGTGACGGCGGCACGCTGCCGCTGGACGCGCCGATCTCCGTCAAGGAGGCCGTGATGCCGTGGTCGCGCTTCCGCGACATCCACGGCCGCGGCGTCGACACCGTGCTGGGCCCGGAGATGCGCTCCACCGGCGAGGTCATGGGCATCGACTCGGTCTTCGGCACCGCCTACGCCAAGTCGCAGGCCGGTGCCTACGGCCCGCTGCCGACCAAGGGACGGGCGTTCATCTCGGTCGCCAACCGCGACAAGCGCTCGATGATCTTCCCGGCCCGCGAGCTCGTCGCCCACGGCTTCGAACTCCTCGCCACCTCCGGCACCGCCGAGGTCCTCAAGCGCAACGGCATCAACGCCACCGTCGTGCGCAAGCAGTCCGAGGGCGAGGGCCCGAACGGTGAGAAGACCATCGTCCAGCTCATCCACGACGGCCAGGTCGACCTCATCGTCAACACCCCGTACGGCACCGGCGGCCGCCTCGACGGCTACGAGATCCGTACGGCGGCGGTGGCGCGCAGCGTCCCCTGCCTGACCACGGTCCAGGCCCTGGCGGCCGCCGTACAGGGCATCGACGCGCTCAACCACGGCGACGTGGGCGTCCGTTCGCTCCAGGAACACGCGGAACACCTGACCGCGGCCCGCGACTAGCAAACGCCCGAGGGGGACACCGGAATCCGGTGTCCCCCTCCGCATGAGGACTCCGACATGTACAAGCTCTTCTTCCACCTGGTCTTCAAGCGCATGGACCCGGAGCAGGCCCACTACCTGGCCTTCCGCTGGATCCGCCTCGCCGCCCGCGTCCCCGTGCTGCGCACCTTCGTCGCGGCGGCCCTCGCGCCCCGCTACGAGGAGCTGCGCACCGAGGCCTTCGGCCTGCGGATGCACGGCCCGTTCGGCCTCGCCGCGGGCTTCGACAAGAACGCCGTGGCCATCGACGGCATGTCGATGCTCGGCTTCGACCACATCGAGATCGGCACGGTCACCGGCGAGGCCCAGCCCGGCAACCCCAAGAAGCGGCTGTTCCGGCTGGTCCAGGACCGCGCGCTGATCAACCGCATGGGCTTCAACAACGAGGGCTCGGCCGCCGTCGCCGAGCGCCTGGCGGCCCGCAAGGCCGTCTTCCGTACGACCGTCGGCGTCAACATCGGCAAGACCAAGGTCGTCGCCGAGGCGGACGCCGCCGCCGACTACGTGAAGTCGACCGAGCGGCTCGCCGCGCACGCCGACTACCTCGTGGTCAACGTGTCCTCGCCGAACACCCCCGGGCTGCGCAACCTCCAGGCGACCGAGTCGCTGCGGCCGCTGCTCACCGCGGTGCGCGAGGCCGCCGACCGCACGGTGACCTCCCGGCGGGTGCCGCTGCTCGTCAAGATCGCCCCGGACCTCGCGGACGAGGACGTCGACGCCGTCGCCGACCTCGCCGTAGAGCTCGGCCTGGACGGCATCATCGCCACCAACACCACCATCGCGCGCGAGGGCCTCGGCCTGAAGTCGGACCCGGCGCTGGTCAAGGAGACCGGCGGCCTCTCCGGCGCCCCCCTCAAGGAGCGCTCCCTGGAGGTCCTGAGCCGCCTCTACGCGCGCGTGGGCGACTCCCTCACCCTGGTGGGCGTCGGCGGCATCGAGACGGCCGAGGACGCCTGGCAGCGGATCCTGGCCGGGGCCACCCTGGTCCAGGGCTACAGCGCCTTCATCTACGAGGGCCCGTGCTACGCCCGCGCGATCCACAAGGGCCTCGCGGCCCGGCTCGCCGCCTCCCCGTACGCCACCCTCGCCGAGGCCGTCGGCGCCGAGACCCGAAAGGCCACCCAGTGACGCTTCCCTTCGGCGCCCGACTGCGCCACGCCATGGACGAGCGCGGGCCGCTCTGCGTCGGCATCGACCCGCACGCCTCGCTGCTCGCGGACTGGGGCCTGAACGACGACGTCGCGGGCGTGGAGCGGTTCTCCCGCTCGGTCGTGGAGGCGCTGGCCGAGCGGGTGGCCGTCTTCAAGCCGCAGGCGGCGTTCTTCGAGCGCTTCGGCTCGCGCGGCATCGCGGTCCTGGAGCGGACCGTCGCGGACGCCCGCGCGGCCGGCACGCTGGTCCTGATGGACGCCAAGCGCGGCGACATCGGCTCCACCATGGCCGCGTACGCCGAGACCTTCCTGCACAAGGACGCGCCGCTGTTCTCCGACGCGCTCACCGTCTCGCCCTACCTCGGCTACGGCTCCCTCAAGCCCGCCGTCGAGCTGGCCCGTGAGAGCGGCGCAGGTCTCTTCGTGCTCGCCCTGACCTCCAACCCGGAGGGCGCGGAGGTGCAGCGCGCGGTGCGCGAGGACGGCCGCACGATCGGCGCGACCATGCTGGCGCACCTGGCGGACGAGAACGCGGACGCGGCCCCGATGGGCTCCTTCGGCGCCGTGGTCGGTGCCACGCTCGGCGATCTGTCGGCCTTCGACCTCGACATCAACGGCCCGCTGCTCGCCCCGGGCATCGGGGCGCAGGGCGCGACGGCCGCGGATCTGCCCGCGGTGTTCGGCGCGGCCGTGCGCAACGTGGTCCCCAATGTGAGCCGGGGTGTTCTGCGTCACGGTCCCGATCTGACCGGACTGCGTGATTCCGCGACCCGTTTCGCGGACGAGATCCGTACGGCGGTGGCCTCGGCCTAGTCGGCCGCGGGTATTTCCCGGGAGTCCCTCGCGAGGAAGTTGACGCATTCCTTACCCAAAACCGGGGTGTTATGTCGCGAATGTCCTGGTCGGCAGAGGCTGACCAGGACTTTTCGTCTGTTCTCGCTGACTGGAGCGGTCTAGGCCGCTAGTCTCCGACGAGAGCAGAGACGAGCGAACGGGCATTGTGCGTCGCTCGTTGCTCGCCTGGTGTGGGGCGACTAGGTTCCTCACCGGTCCGTATCCGACAGTTCGACATCCGAGGTGACGTAGGCGTGGCTCTTCCGCCCCTTACCCCTGAACAGCGCGCAGCCGCGCTCGAAAAGGCCGCCGCGGCTCGCCGGGAGCGGGCCGAGGTCAAGAATCGACTCAAGCACTCCGGCGCCTCCCTCCACGAGGTCATCAAGCAGGGCCAGGAGAACGACGTCATCGGCAAGATGAAGGTCTCCGCCCTCCTTGAGTCCCTGCCCGGCGTGGGCAAGGTCCGGGCCAAGCAGATCATGGAGCGGCTGGGGATCTCCGAGAGCCGCCGAGTGCGGGGTCTCGGCTCCAACCAGATCGCATCCCTGGAGCGCGAGTTCGGCGGCTCCGGGGCCTGACGTCCCGGGCACCCCCGGGAAGCTGGAATAATCGGTGCATGGCAGCTTCACCCCGGGGGTCATCCCCCGTACCCCCGGACGCACGTCCGCGGCTGACCGTGCTCTCCGGCCCCTCCGGGGTCGGCAAGAGCACGGTCGTCGCTCATATGCGCAAGGTCCACCCCGAGGTCTGGCTCTCGGTGTCGGCGACGACCCGCAAGCCGCGCCCCGGCGAACGCCACGGCGTCCACTACTTCTTCGTGGACGACGAGGAGTTCGACAAGCTGGTCGCCAATGGCGAACTGCTGGAGTGGGCCGAGTTCGCGGGCAACCGCTACGGCACGCCGCGCCGCGCCGTCCTGGACCGCCTGGAGGCCGGTGAGCCGGTCCTCCTGGAGATCGACCTCCAGGGCGCCCGGCTGGTCCGCGAGTCGATGCCGGAGGCCCAGCTGGTCTTCCTGGCCCCGCCGAGCTGGGACGAGCTGGTCCGCCGGCTCACCGGCCGCGGCACCGAGGCGCCCGAGGTCATCGAGCGCCGGCTCGCCGCCGCGAAGATCGAACTGGCCGCCGAGGCGGAGTTCGATACGACCCTGGTCAACACCTCCGTCGAGGACGTAGCACGCGAGCTGCTAGCCTTGATGAAAGTTGCTTGATCTTTATCCCCCTTCGGAAGGCAGACGTGTCCTCTTCCATCACCACGCCCGAGGGCATCATCAACCCGCCGATTGATGAGCTGCTCGAAGCGACCGACTCGAAGTACAGCCTCGTGATCTACGCGGCCAAGCGCGCCCGCCAGATCAACGCGTACTACTCGCAGCTCGGTGAGGGCCTGCTGGAGTACGTCGGCCCGCTGGTGGACACCCACGTCCACGAGAAGCCGCTCTCCATCGCGCTTCGCGAGATCAACGCGGGTCTGCTGACCTCCGAGGCCATCGAGGGCCCGGCCCAGTAAGGCCTCCGTTCGTGTGACCACAGGCCCGGCAGAGCGACTGCCGGGCCTGTGGTGTGTCATAGGGGAGTACGTATCCGAATGCGGGGAGACGCGGTGGACAGGCCGAAGGTCGTTCTGGGGGTCAGCGGCGGGATCGCCGCCTACAAGGCGTGTGAGCTGCTGCGCAGGCTGACCGAGTCCGGGCACGACACCCGTGTGGTGCCGACCGCGTCCGCGCTGCACTTCGTGGGCGCGGCCACCTGGTCCGCGCTCTCCGGGCACCCGGTCTCCACCGAGGTCTGGAACGACGTCCACGAGGTGCCGCATGTGCGCATCGGCCAGCAGGCCGACCTCGTGGTGGTGGCCCCCGCCACCGCCGACATGCTCGCCAAGGCGGCCCACGGCCTCGCCGACGACCTGCTCACCAACACCCTGCTCACCGCGCGATGTCCGGTGGTCTTCGCCCCCGCGATGCACACCGAGATGTGGGAGCACCCCGCCACCCAGGAGAACGTGGCCACCCTGCGCCGCCGCGGCGCGGTCGTCATCGAGCCCGCGGTCGGCCGTCTGACCGGCGTCGACACGGGCAAGGGGCGGCTGCCCGACCCCGCCGAGATCTTCGAGGTCTGCCGCCGGGTGCTCGCGCGGGGCACCGCCGAGCGGGATCTCCAGGGCCGCCACGTGGTGGTCAGCGCGGGCGGCACGCGCGAGCCGCTGGACCCGGTCCGCTATCTGGGGAACCGTTCCTCCGGGAAGCAGGGGTACGCCCTGGCGCGCACCGCCGTGGCCCGCGGGGCCCGGGTCACCCTGATCGAGGCCAACACCGGGCTGCCCGACCCGGCCGGGGTGGACGTGGTCCGGGTGGGTACCGCTGTGCAACTGCGGGAGGCCGTTCTGAAGGCCGCCTCCGAGGCGGACGCGGTGGTCATGGCGGCCGCCGTCGCCGATTTCCGGCCGGAGTCGTACGCCGCCGGAAAGATCAAGAAGAAGGACGGCCAGGAGCCCGCGCCGCTCGCGCTGGTCCGCAATCCCGACATCCTCGCCGAGCTCTCCGCCGACCGGCCGCGCCCGGGCCAGGTGGTCGTCGGGTTCGCCGCCGAGACCGACGACGTCCTCGCCAACGGCCGTCAGAAGTTGCGGCGAAAGGGCTGTGACCTGCTGGTCGTCAATGAGGTGGGGGAGCGCAAGACCTTCGGCTCGGAGGAGAACGAGGCGGTCGTGCTGGCCGCCGACGGAGCCGAGACGCCGGTTCCGTACGGGCCCAAGGAAGCACTCGCGGACGTGGTGTGGGATCTCGTCGTTCCGCGTTTCGCATAAATTCACGTTCGCTCCGACGGCGGCTTCAAACCCGCCAAATTCCGGTCCACAAGCCTCTGGTGGAGCCAGATCTTCGTACCGCAGAATGCGGTGTCGCAGGTCACAGAGCTTTCAATGTGCGAGACAAGTGGCCCGGTGACCGGTGCCGACCGATAAACTGGTGGTGGAACGACGCCGGGCGCAGCCCCCGGCCCGTCCCACCCATGATCAGCCAGCAGCCGCTGCAACCCCAGGGAGCGTTGTGTCCCGTCGTCTGTTCACCTCGGAGTCCGTGACCGAGGGTCACCCCGACAAGATCGCTGACCAGATCAGCGACACGATCCTCGACGCGCTCCTGCGCGAGGACCCGACGTCCCGTGTCGCCGTGGAGACCCTGATCACCACGGGTCTGGTCCACGTCGCGGGCGAGGTCACGACCAAGGCGTATGCGCCGATCGCCCAGCTCGTCCGGGACAAGATCCTGGAGATCGGGTACGACTCGTCCAAGAAGGGCTTCGACGGCGCCTCCTGCGGCGTCTCGGTCTCCATCGGCGCGCAGTCCCCGGACATCGCGCAGGGCGTCGACACCGCGTACGAGAAGCGGGTCGAGGGCGACGAGGACGAGCTCGACAAGCAGGGCGCCGGCGACCAGGGCCTGATGTTCGGCTACGCGTGCGACGAGACGCCCGAGCTGATGCCGCTCCCGATCCACCTGGCGCACCGCCTCTCGCGGCGCCTGTCCGAGGTGCGCAAGAACGGGACCATCCCCTACCTGCGCCCCGACGGCAAGACCCAGGTCACCATCGAGTACGACGGCGACAAGGCCGTCCGCCTCGACACGGTCGTCGTCTCCTCGCAGCACGCGTCCGACATCGACCTGGACTCGCTGCTCGCGCCGGACATCCGCGAGTTCGTCGTCGAGCACGTGCTCAAGCAGCTCGTCGAGGACGGCATCAAGCTGGACACCGACGGCTACCGCCTGCTGGTCAACCCGACCGGCCGCTTCGAGATCGGCGGCCCGATGGGCGACGCCGGCCTCACCGGCCGCAAGATCATCATCGACACCTACGGCGGCATGGCCCGCCACGGCGGCGGCGCCTTCTCGGGCAAGGACCCGTCCAAGGTCGACCGCTCCGCCGCGTACGCGATGCGCTGGGTGGCCAAGAACGTCGTCGCCGCCGGCCTCGCGGCCCGCTGCGAGGTCCAGGTCGCGTACGCGATCGGCAAGGCCGAGCCGGTCGGCCTCTTCGTCGAGACCTTCGGCACCGCCACGATCGACACGGACAAGATCGAGCACGCCATCGCCGAGGTCTTCGACCTCCGCCCGGCCGCGATCATCCGCGACCTCGACCTGCTCCGCCCGATCTACGCCCAGACCGCCGCGTACGGCCACTTCGGCCGCGAACTCCCCGACTTCACGTGGGAGCGCACGGACCGGGTGGACGCGCTGCGGGCGGCGGCGGGTCTGTAACCGACCCGGCTTCCCGACGGCCCCGGACCTCTGCGGTCCGGGGCCGCCGTGCGTCCTGGCCCGCGCCGCTGTCAGTCCCGTCTGGTAGGAATTTGGCTGTGAGCAGCGAGAACGAGAAGTCGGGCGGGGGTGCCGAGGGGGGCGAGCAGCTCGCGCTGATTCGGGAGACCGTGCGGAAGGCCAAGGTGCCCAAGGCCAAGCCGCGGACCTGGCGGGGGGCCGCGCTGGCCAAGGGGCTGCCCGTGGCGCGGGTCGTGGTGGACAAAGGTGGCGTCCACCTCGACCGGTACTTCGACTACGCCGTGCCGGAGGAGCTGGACGCGGACGCGCAGCCGGGCGTGCGGGTGCGGGTGCGGTTCGGGGCCGGGGCGCGCAATGTCCAGGGCGGGCGCCGGGAGGGCGGCGGCCTGATCGACGGGTTCCTGGTCGAGCGGCTCGCCGCGTCCGACTACACGGGACCCCTCGCCGCGCTCGCTGACGTCGTCTCGCCGGAGCGGGTGCTCAGCCCCGAGATGCTGGCCCTGGCCCGCGCGGTCGCCGACCGGTACGCGGGGAGCCTGGCGGACGTCCTCCAGCTCGCGGTGCCGCCCAGGAACGCGCGGGCCGAGGCCAAGCCCTCGCCCGAGCCCGCGTCCCCGCCGCCGGTGCCGGACGCGGGGAGCTGGGTGCGGTACGGGAACGGGGGCGCGTTCCTGCGGGCGCTCGCCTCGGGCAGCGCGCCGCGCGCGGTGTGGACCGCGCTGCCCGGCCCGTCCTGGGCCGACGAGATCGCCCGGGCCGTCGCGGCCACGCTCGCGGGCGGGCGCGGCGCGCTGGTCGTGGTGCCCGACGGGCGCAGCGCCGGGCGGGTCGACGCCGCCCTCACCGCACTGCTCGGCGAGGGGCGGCACGCGCTGCTCACCGCCGAGTCCGGCCCCGAGAAGCGGTACCGGCAGTGGCTCGCCGTGCGGCGCGGCTCGGTGCGGGCCGTGGTCGGGACCCGGGCCGCGATGTTCGCGCCCGTCGAGAAGCTCGGCCTGGTGGTCGTCTGGGAGGACGGCGACTCCAGCCACAGCGACGACCACGCGCCCTTCCCCCATGTCCGCGAGGTCCTCGAACTGCGCGCCACCCACGACAAGTGCGCGTTCCTGCTGGGGAGTACGAGCTGTACGGTCGAGGCCGCGCAGCTCGTCGAGAGCGGCTGGGCGGCGCCGCTGGTGGCGGATCGCGCCACCGTACGGGCGGCGGCGCCGCTGGTGCGTACCGTCGGCGACGGCGAGCTCGCCCGCGACGAGGCCGCCCGGGCCGCCCGGCTGCCCAGCCTCGCCTGGCAGGCCGTCCGGGACGGGCTCAAGAGCGGCCCCGTCCTGGTCCAGGTGCCCCGGCGGGGCTATGTGCCCCGGCTCTCCTGCGAGCGGTGCCGTACGCCCGCCCGGTGCCGGCACTGCTCGGGCCCCCTGGAGGCACCGGACGAGCGGGACCTGCGGTGCGGGTGGTGCGGGCGGGGCGAGCCGCAATGGCACTGCGCGGAGTGCGGCGGCGTCCGGCTCAGGGCGCGGGTGGTGGGGGCGCGCCGGACCGCCGAGGAGCTGGGCCGGGCCTTCCCGGCCGTGCCGGTGCGGACCTCCGGGCGCGACCATGTGCTGGACAGCGTGCCCGGCCGGCCCGCGCTCGTCGTCTCCACCCCCGGCGCCGAGCCGGTCGCCGAGGGCGGTTACGCGGCGGCGCTGCTCCTGGACGGCTGGGCGATGCTGGGGCGGCCCGATCTGCGGGCCGGTGAGGAGGCGCTGCGGCGCTGGATCGGCGCGGCCTCGCTGGTGCGCGGCCAGGACGAGGGCGGCACGGTGGTGGTGGTCGCCGAGCCGACCCTGCGGCCGGTCCAGGCCCTGGTCCGCTGGGACCCGGTGGGCCACGCCCTGCGCGAGCTGGCCGAGCGGGCCGAGCTGGGCTTCCCGCCGGTGTCCCGGATGGCCGAGGTCATCGGCCGGGCGGAGGCCGTGGAGACGTTCCTGACGAACGCTCAGCTACCGCCCGACGCCCAGGTTCTGGGCCCGGTCCTGATGCGCCCCAGCGAGCCGGGCCGGGCCCGGCGCCCCGGTGACCCGCCGGTGGGGGAGACCTGGGAGCGGGCCCTGCTGAGGGTTCCCCCGGGCAGCGGCGCGGCCCTGGCCGCCGCACTGAAGACCGCCCAGGCGGGGCGGCTGGCGCGCGGGGGCGGCGATCCGGTGCGGATCAGGGTGGATCCGCCGGAGATCGGCTGACGGAACGCTGCGCGGCGCGGGTGCGGGGAGGGGCTGCCAGGGCGGTGCCCCCCGGCGCCCCGCAGGCGGGCGCCCTCGATGGCGGCCCGGGGTGGCACGCCGTGTACGCGCGGGGGCCGTGGCTCGTTCATGCGAGGCGCTGCGGCCCCGCAGGTCCGGGGCCGCCCCCGGCGAGCGCGGGTACCGGGCCTACGCGGCACCGGCCGCGCCGACGGCCTCGGCGCCCCCGGCACGCGCGAGCCGCCAGGCCCGCGAACGCGGGGCGCCCGACCCGTACACCCGCCCAGAAAGGTGCCCCCGGCGCACCACCAGCTGCGGCGAGGGCACGGAAGAGGAGCGGGCCGTCAGCCGTTGCGTGGGCCCGGGAACGCCGTTGTGCGGGCCTCCTCGCGCAGCGACTGCGAGGTCGCCGTCGGCTGGGGCGGCATCGAGCGCGCGGCCGGCACCGCGGGGATCCCGGCGGGCACCGGCAGGGTGCGCGTCACGGCCGCCTCGGCCGGGCGCTCGGCCTCGGCGGTCTGCGCGGCGGCCCGCCGCGCCCCGTAACGCCGGTGCACGGCCTGCTTGGTGACCCCGAGCGCCGAACCCACCGCGTCCCACGAGAAGCCCAGGGAGCGGTCGAAGTCCACCGCGGCGGTGACCAGGGTCTCCACGCTGTCCCGCAGCTCCTGGGCGAGCCGGACGGTGGGGGCGGGCGCCCTGCCGTAGACGACGAAGCCCGTGGACGGGCCGGAGCGGCGCGGACGGTAGACGTTGCCGAGCTGGGCGGTGAGGGTGCGCAGCGCGTCCACCTGCCGGCGGACCCGCTCGATGTCCCGCACCAACAGGTGCAGACTGGCCCGTGCCTGGGCGTCGTGGGTTGCGTGGTCGGCCATGAACAAGCCTCTCGGACCGGCGTTGTTGAAAAGGGATCGGGCCGCAGACGCGGCCCGTACGGTCAATCTCTCTTGACCAACGCGCCACCTGCTGTTGTGGTCACGCTGCGGGGGCGTATGGGCATATGCGCAGGGCGCGCGAGGTGGCGTACGCCCCTGTCCCCGTACCGCGAACGCAAACCCGAACAGCGCAATCGAACAGCGCGCGGCGGTACGGCCAGGACGGCCAACCGGCGGGCCAGGACACCCAATAGACTGGGCGTCGCTCTCTACAAAGCGAGGTACTCCCCAGTGAAGCTCGTCTTCGCAGGCACCCCCGAGGTCGCCGTTCCCGCCCTGGACGCCCTGATCGCCTCCGGCCGGCACGAGGTCGCCGCCGTGGTGACCCGGCCCGACGCGCCCGCCGGACGCGGCCGCCGGCTGGTGGCCAGCCCCGTCGCCCAGCGCGCCGAGGAGGCCGGCATCGAGGTGCTGAAGCCGGTGAAGCCGCGCGACGAGGACTTCCTGGCGCGGCTGCGCGAGATCGCCCCCGACTGCTGCCCGGTCGTCGCCTACGGCGCGCTGCTCCCGCAGGTGGCGCTGGACATCCCGGTGCACGGCTGGGTGAACCTGCACTTCTCGCTGCTGCCCGCCTGGCGCGGCGCGGCCCCCGTCCAGCACGCGCTGATGGCGGGCGACGAGATCACCGGCGCCTCGACGTTCCAGATCGAGCGGGGCCTGGACTCCGGCCCGCTGTACGGGACGGTGACCGAGGTCGTCCGCCCCACCGACACCAGCGGCGACCTGCTGACCCGGCTCGCCTTCGCCGGTTCCGGGCTGCTCGCCGCGACCATGGACGGCATCGAGGACGGCACCCTCAAGGCCGTCCCGCAGCCCGCTGAGGGGATCACCCTCGCCCCGAAGATCACCGTCGAGGACGCGCAGATCGACTGGTCCGCCCCGGCGCTCCGGGTCGACCGCGTGGTGCGCGGCTGTACGCCCGCCCCGGGCGCCTGGACCGTCTTCCGCGGCGAGCGGCTCAAGCTGGTCCAGGCGGTGCCGGTCCCGGACCGCACCGACCTGGCGCCGGGCGAGCTGTCCGCGGGCAAGAACAACGTGTACGTGGGCACCGGCTCGCACGCCGTCGAGCTGCTCTGGGTCCAGCCCCAGGGCAAGAAGCCGATGAAGGGCGCGGACTGGGCGCGGGGCGTGCGCATCGCCCCGGACGAGCACGTCGGCTGACCACGGGGGCGCACGAGGGCCGGCCGGGGCGCGCGACCCGGGTGGGGGCGCGCGGCGAACAGCCGTAGGCTGGTCGGGTTAGCACCATCTGACCAGCGGAGCACCTTCCACGTGAACGATCAGCCGCACGGCCGTCCCCGCAGCAGCGACGGCAAGGGCGGTGGCAAGCCGTACCGCCGCCCCAAGAAGGACCCCGTCCGCATCCTCGCCTTCGAGGCGCTGCGCGCCGTCGACGAGCGGGACGCGTACGCCAACCTCGTCCTGCCGCCGCTGCTGCGCAAGGCCCGCGAGGGCGGGAACTTCGACGGGCGCGACGCGGCGCTCGCCACCGAGCTCGTCTACGGCACGCTGCGCCGCCAGGGCACCTACGACGCGATCATCGCGGCCTGTATCGACCGGCCGCTGCGCGAGGTGGACCCGCCGGTCCTCGATGTGCTGGCGCTCGGCGCGCACCAGCTGCTCGGCACCCGCATCCCCAGCCACGCGGCGGTCTCCGCCAGCGTCGAGCTCGCCCGGGTGGTGCTCGGCGACGGCCGGGCCCGGTTCGTCAACGCCGTCCTGCGCAAGATCGCGGCGGACGACCTGGACGGCTGGCTGGAGAAGGTGGCGCCCCCGTACGACGAGGACGCCGAGGACCATCTGGCCATCGTCCATTCGCATCCGCGATGGGTCGTCTCGGCGCTCTGGGATGCGCTGGGCGGCGGCCGCGCGGGCATCGAGGACCTGCTGGAGGCCGACAACGAGCGGCCCGAGGTGACCCTGGTCGCCCGCCCCGGCCGGTCCACCACCGAGGAGCTCATGGCGGCGCTCGGCGAGGAGGGCGCGCTGCCCGGCCGCTGGTCGCCGTACGCGGTACGGATGGCCGAGGGCGGCGAGCCCGGCGCGCTCGACGCCGTGAAGGACGCCCGGGCCGGCGTGCAGGACGAGGGCAGCCAGCTGGTGGCCGTCGCACTCGCGAACGCGCCGATCGAGGGCCGGGACGAGCGCTGGCTGGACGGCTGCGCGGGTCCCGGCGGCAAGGCCGCGCTGCTCGGCGCGCTCGCCGCCGAGCGCGGGGCGGCGCTGCTCGCCTCCGAGAAGCAGCCCCACCGGGCCCGGCTGGTGGAGCGCGCGCTCGCCGGCAACCCCGGCCCGTACCAGGTGATCGCGGCCGACGGCACCCGGCCGCCGTGGCGCGAGGGCTCCTTCGACCGGGTCCTGATGGACGTGCCGTGCTCCGGGCTCGGCGCGCTGCGCCGCCGCCCCGAGGCCCGCTGGCGCCGCCGCCCCGAGGACCTGGAGGGCTTCGCGCCGCTCCAGCGCGGCCTGCTGCGCGAGGCCCTCTCGGCGGTCCGGGTCGGCGGTGTGGTCGGCTACGCGACCTGCTCGCCGCACCTCGCCGAGACGCGGATCGTGGTGGAGGACGTGCTCAAGGGCCGGGGCGGCGCTCCGGTCGAGGCCGAGTGGATCGACGTACGGCCGCTGATGCCCGGGGTCGCGGGCCTGGGCGAGGGCCCCGACGTACAGCTGTGGCCGCATCTGCACGGGACGGACGCGATGTATCTGGCGCTGCTGCGGCGTACGGCCTAGGAGGCCCTCGGGGTGTCGGTGGCCGGTCGCGGCTCCTCGGGGCGCGAGAGCCGGTGCGGCCACCACACCCGTCGGCCCACGTCCAAGAACAGCGACGTCACCAGGATCGAGCGGACGACGAAGGTGTCCAGCAGGACGCCCAGCGCCACCGCGAAGCCGATCTCGGCGAACGCCGTCATCGGCAGGGTGCCCAGCACCGCGAAGGTGCCCGCGAGCACCAGCCCCGCCGAGGTGATCACCGCGCCGGTCGCGGCCAGCGCGGTGAGGACACCGCGCCGGGTGCCCTGGTGGGTGGCCTCCTCGCGGATCCGGGTGGACAGGAAGATGTTGTAGTCGATGCCCAGGGCCACCAGGAAGACGAAGACGAACAGCGGGAAGTCGGTGGACTCGCCCGCGTAGTCGAAGAGATGGCGGAAGGCGAGCGCGCTGATGCCGAGCGCCGCCGCGAAGGAGAGCACGACCGTCGCGATGAGCAGCAGCGGCGCGACCAGGGCCCGCAGCAGGATCCCCAGGACACACAGCACCACCAGCAGCACCAGCGGGATGACCAGCTTGTTGTCGTGGGTGGTGGCCTTCTCCATGTCCAGGACCGCGGCTGTGCCGCCACCTACCTGGGCGTGGGCGCCGGGCACCGCGTGCACGGCGTCACGCACCCGCTCCACGGTCGCGTGCGCGGCCGCGCTGTCCGGGCTCGCGGTCATGGTGGCTTCCAGCAGGACCCGGCCGTCGTGCTCGGCTGCGGTGCCCGGTGGCACCCCGATCGACGCGGGCACCACGCCCTCGGTGGCGGCGACGGCCCGGCGCACCTGCGGCGCCCTGTCCGCCGCCGTGATGATCACCAGGGGGTCGCCGCTGCCCGCCGGGAAGTGCTTCGCCTGCACCTCGGCGCCGACGATCGAGTCCGGCCTCCCGGTGAACGCGTCCGCGTTGCTCAGACCATCCGCCTTCAGCTGGAACAGCCCGAACGAGAGCGCCGCGAGCACCACGGCGGTCGTCACCCAGACCGCACGGGGGCGGGTGGCGATACGGCGGCCGGTGTGCGCCCACACCCCCCGCGCGGTGGGGTCGGGGGAACCGAAGACGGGTCTGGCCGGCCAGAAGATCCACCGGCCGAAGATCACCAGGAGCGCCGGGAACAGGGTGAGCATGGCGAGCAGGGCGACCGCGACGCCGATGGCCGCGACCGGACCGAGGCCCTTGGTGGAGTTCATCTCGGCCACCAGCAGCACCAGCATGCCGAGGATGACTGTGGCGCCGCTGGCGAGCACCGCGGGCCCGGCCCGGTGCAGGGCGCGCGCCATCGCCTCGTGGCGGTCCTCGTGCCGGCGCAGCTCCTCGCGGTAGCGGGAGACGAGCAGCAGGGCGTAGTCCGTGCCCGCGCCGAAGACCAGCACGGTGAGGATGCCCGCGCTCTGTCCGTTCACGGTCAGGCCCGCGTGCCGGGCCAGCAGATAGATCACCGCCTGCGCGGCGGCCAGCGCCCAGACCACGGAGACCACCGGCACCAGGAGCAGCGTGGGACTGCGGTACGTGATCAGCAGCATCACCACGACCACCGCGAGCGCCGAGAACAGCAGGGTCGAGTCGATGCCGGAGAACGCCTTGGCGAAGTCGGCCGAGGTGCCGCCGGGGCCGGTGATGTGCGTCTGGAGCCCGCCGCGCGAGGCGCCGGACCGGTCGCGCAGCCTGTCGACCGCGTCCGCGATGTGGTTCCAGCCGTTCTTGTCCATCTTGATCGGCACGAGGATCTGCGCGGCCGTGTTCGCCGGGTCGAACAGCGGGCCCCGGACGCGGGCGCCCTGGATGCCGTCCGCGCTCAGCGCGCGCATCGCCGTCGCGTCGGCGTCGATCTTCTGCCGGTCGGCGGCGGTGAGGCCGCCCTCGCGCGCGTAGACGACGATCGCCGGGACCTCTTCGGGCCTGAACGCCTTGGCGGAGTCGAAGACTTGGGTGGACTCGGCGCTGCCGGGCAGCCACGAGGTCGCGTCGTTGTCCTGGGCGTCGGTGAGCTTCGAGGCGAGCGGAAAGGCGACCGCGACCACGATCAGCCAGAGGACCAGCACCAGCCACTTGGTGCGGCGGCCGCAGACCAGCCACGCGACCCCGCGGGGGCCCGGTCCCTGCCCGGTCGCCGCGGGGTGCTCCTGATGCGGGTTCCGGTGCGTGTGCGCGTCGGACATCACGTCCCCCAGGGGCCCGCGGTCGGCGCGGGATGCCGCTTCCGAAATGGCCTGAAACATTAGAATTACACGGAGCGTCCCGGTCCGGCGAGTCGTAGGAGAGACGTAGGTCTCGCCTCCCGGGGCACCGGAGTCCGCACCGTGGCAGGCAAGTGGTGCGAGGCATGGCAGGCTTGGGGCATGGCTCAGATCAACCCCAGCATTCTCTCCGCCGACTTCGCGCGGCTCGCCGAAGAGGCCAAGGCCGTCGAGGGCGCCGACTGGCTGCACGTGGACGTCATGGACAACCACTTCGTGCCCAACCTCACGCTCGGCGTGCCGGTCGTGGAGTCGCTGCGCCGGGCGACGGGGACCCCGCTGGACTGCCATCTGATGATCGAGGACCCGGACCGCTGGGCCCCGCAGTACGTCGAGGCCGGGGCCGGGTCCGTCACCTTCCACGCGGAGGCCGCCGCCGCGCCGGTGCGGCTCGCGCGGGAGATCCGGGCCAAGGGGGCGCGGGCGTCGATGGCGCTCAAGCCCGCGACGCCCATCGAGCCGTACGAGGACCTGCTGCCCGAGCTGGACATGCTGCTCATCATGACCGTCGAGCCGGGCTTCGGCGGCCAGCCGTTCCTGGACGTGATGCTGCCCAAGATCCGCCGCACCCGGGAGCTGATCTCCAAGCACGGCCTCGAACTGTGGCTCCAGGTGGACGGCGGGGTCTCCGCGACCACCATCGAGCGGTGCGCGGAGGCGGGCGCGGACGTCTTCGTGGCCGGGTCGGCCGTGTACGGGGCGAAGGACCCCGCCGACGCGGTGCGTACCCTGCGCTCGATGGCGGAACGGAGCACGGCGAGCGCCCCATGGGCATGCGGCCACTGAGCCACGGCTCGGTGAACGCGGCCCTACGGGGCTGATCAAGGACCGTTGGATCTGACAGGATGAACAGCGAGTCCAGAGTGTGAACAGCAGTGAGGAGATCGCGGTGTCTGCAATGTCGGCGGGTCGGTCAGCCCTGCGGATGGGACCCGCGGAGCTGGTGCAGGCGGCGGCGATGGCCCGCCGCTTCTATCTGGAGGGCAAGTCCAAGATCCAGATCGCCGAGGAGTTCGGCGTCAGCCGCTTCAAGGTGGCCCGGGTCCTGGAGACCGCCCTCGAACGCGACCTGGTGCGGATCGAGATCCGCGTCCCGGCGGAGCTGGACGCGGAGCGCTCGGACGCGCTGCGCGCCCGGTACGGGCTGCGGCACGCCGTCGTCGTCGAGTCCCCCGAGGCGGGCGAGGACGAGTCGTCGCCCGACCCGGAGAACCTGGGCGAGGTCGCCGCCGACCTGCTCGGCGAGCTGGTCAGCGAGGGCGATGTACTGGGCCTGGCCTGGGGCCGGTCCACCATCCACATGGCGGCGGCCCTCGACCGGCTGCCGCCGTGCACGGTCGTCCAGCTCACCGGGGTGTACGACGCGGGCACGGCCGAGCGCGGCTCGGTGGAGGCGGTCCGGCGCGCGGCCCAGGTCTCCGGCGGCGACGCCCACCCCATCTACGCGCCGATGCTGCTGCCGGACGCCGCCACCGCGGCGGCCCTGCGCAACCAGACCGGGATCGCGCGGGCCTTCGAGTACTTCGACAAGGTGACCGTCGCGGCCGTCTCCATCGGTTCGTGGGAGCCGGGCATCTCGACGGTGCACGACATGCTGACCGACGAGGAGCGCGCGCACTACGCCTCGCTCGGCGTCGCCGCGGAGATGTCCGCGCACCTCTTCGACGCGGAGGGGCGGCGGGTCGGGCGGGACCTCGGCGAGCGGTGCATCACGGTCGAGGCGGACCGGCTGCGGCGGATTCCGGAGGTCGTCGCGATCGCCGGGGGCGCGCGCAAGGCTTCCGCGATCGACGCGGTGCTGCGGTCGGGGCTGGTCACCAGCCTGGTGACGGACACCGCCGCGGCGGACTTCCTGCTGCATGAGACCGGGGTGCAGCCCCGGCCCGCGCTCGACCGGGCCGACCCGGACGGGGACTGACCCCGGCCCCGTTTTGGGCTGCGCCCGGGTTTGCTTTCGGCTGCGAGCCGGCGGTCGGCTGGTCGCGCAGTTCCCCGCGCCCCTTTGCGGCCCGGTGTCTGTCTGCGGGCCGGTGGTCTCTTCTCGCGCAGTTCCCCGCGCCCCCTAGCGGGGGCGGGGCTCAGGGGACGGGGGCGTTCTGTAAACGCGTTCCGCGTTCTGGCTGGACAGCAGGTTCGTCACTCTGTGCGCGTCCGCGGGGGACCACGCCCCTGAGCTCGTCCAGGTCTCCAGGAGTTCGGCCAGGCCCTCCTTGAAGAGGCGGGCGCCGACCACGTACAGCTCGGGCAGGCCGTAGGCGTCGGTGGAGAAGAGCAGCTTGCCGAACGGGGTGAGCTCCAGCATCTCGGCCAGGACCGCGCCCGCCCGGGCGCCCGTGTGGCTCAGGGTGAGACCCATGTCCGCGTACACATGCGGATACACATGGGCGAGATAGGCCGCGTTGCGGTGGTACGGGTAGCCGTGCAGCAGGATCAGCGGGGTGCCGGGGCGGCGGGTGGCCCGGATGAAGTCCGTCAGGAGCAGTGGGTCGCAGCGGTGCAGCCGGAGGTCCGGGTCGCCGAAGCCGGTGTGCAGCTGGAGCGGCAGCCGGGTGGCCACCGCCGACCACAGCAGATGGCGCAGCAGTACCGGATCTCTGAGACGGTCGTCGTTCGGCCGTTTTTTCAGCCAATTCGCGGCCGCGTCCCGCACCTCGTGGAGCGCGGGCGGCTCGGGGGCGAGATCGAGTCCGTACCGGTAGGCGGCCACCGACTTGAAGCCCACCGCCGTGGTCGCCGCCGAGCGGATGCGCGCCGCCAGCTCCGCCAGGAACGCGTCCGCGTCCCGTGTGGTGTCGGCGACGAGCTCGGCCAGCCGCTCCAGGCGCACGATCTCGTGGACCGGCGCGCCGCTCAGCTCGGCGAGCTCGTCGGGCCCGGTGATGTCGCCGGGCAGACCGGTGTCCATGACGTACGCGCCGATCCCGCTGCCCCGCAGCAGCAGGCGGGTCGCCTCGCGCGCGCCGAGCTCCGCGCGCCGGGCCAGATAGCGCTCCGGGGCGCAGTGCGGCTCCAGGCCGAGCAGCGGCGGGCACCAGCGGCGCACCGCGAAGCCGAGCTGGGTGTCGAAGAAGCTGGTCCCGGGCGCGGCGGGCCACTCCGCCTCGGTGAGGAACGCCTCGAAGGCCGCCGGGCCGGGGTCGGTGCGCAGCACGCCGTGGCAGTGGTGGTCGAGCAGCGTGCCGGCGGGGACCTCGACGGGGGTGCGCCGGGGCGCTTCCGAGGCGGTCTCCCGCAGCTCCGCCGCCCCCTCCTGACCCGTCATCTCAGTACCGCCCCCGCGTCGCGTCCGCGATCTCCTGGGGGGACTTGCCGTCGAACAGGGCCGCCTCCGCCTGGCGGACCGCCGCGAACGACTCGAAGAGCGGGTCGCCCATCGCCTCGCGCAGGACGTCGGAGGCGGTGAAGTGGCGCAGCGCCTCGGGCAGGGAGGCGGGCAGCCGGGGTGCGGCGCCGACCACCGCCGGGTCGCCCGAGAGCGGCTCGGGCAGCATCGCCTTCGCGTCGAGGCCCGCGAGACCGGCCGCGATCACCGCGCCCACCACGAGGTACGGGTTGGCGGCCGGGTCGAAGCACTTGACCTCGGCGTTGGCGGCGTCCGGGTCGTCGGGGGCGCCGGTGATGAACCGGAGGGCGGCCTCCCGGTTCTCGTGCCCCCAGCACTGGAACGCGCCGGCCCAGCGGGAGGGTTCCAGGCGGAGGTAGCTGGCGGGGGAGGGGGCGCCCACGGCGAGGAGGGCGGGCAGGGCGGCGAGGACGCCCGCGAGGAAGGACTCGCCGTCGGCCGTCATGGCGAGGCGGCCGTCGCCGCCGGCGCACAGGTTGCGGCCGTCCTGCCAGAGGCTGAGGTGGAGGTGGGCGCCGTTGGCGACGCCGCCCGGGGTGACGACCGGGCCGAAGTAGGCGGTGAGACCGTGCTGTACCGAGACCGCGCGGATCGTCTCGCGCACCAGCACCGCCAGATCCGCCGCCCCCACCGGATCGGTGGGGGCCACCGACACCTCGAACTGGCCCTCCGTGTACTCGGGGTGGATCTGGAGCACATCCACACCCTGGTCCAGGAGTGCGCCGAGCACATCACCGACGTACGCGGACCGCTCCACGACCCGTGCCATCCCGTACGCCGGGCCTTCGAGGGAGGGCGAGAGGGTCCACTCGGTCTCGAAGCCCATCCGCAGGGACAGACCGCGCTCGGCGGCCCGGCCGGTCATCCGGCGGGCGAACAGGCGCTGGCAGCCCGGGTGTTCACCGCCCCGCTGGTCGTAGCGGTCCACCGGAGCCCAGGCCCAGCCCGGCTGCCCGGCGAGCACGGTCAGCCGGTCCAGATCCGGGAAGAGCCGCAGATCTCCGTCCGGGCCGCCGCTGAAGCGGCTGGAGGTGGCCGAGTCGTCCACCAGGAAGGCGTCGAAGCACGGCGACATGCCGACCCCGCGCTCCACGACCGAGGGCAGCCGGGCCGCGGGCACCGCCTTCACCCGGGCGACGCCCGCGTTGTCCACATGGGTCAGCGCCACCGCGCGCACCCCCTCGGAGGTCAGCCGCGCCGCCTCCTGCCGTGCCCGCTGTACCCGCTCCCGCACCTGCTCCGACCGCACTTGTTCATTCCCTCCCGCCGCCCAGCCGCTTCACCGTGGCGACCGTGTCCGCCTCCGAGGCGCTCTTGTCCTCGCGGTAGCGCACTACCCGCGCGAACCTCAGTGTCACCCCCTCCGGGTAGCGCGACGATCTCTGCACGCCGTCGAAGGCGATCTCTACGACGAGTTCCGGCCGTACCCGCACACCCCACGGCTCCTCGGCCACCGCCAGCTCCCGCAGCCGCTCGGTCTGCCAGGCCAGCAGGACGTCGGTGAGCCCCTTGAAGGTCTTGCCCAGCATGGCGAACGAGCCGTCCGGGCGGCGGGCGCCCAGATGCAGATTGGAGAGCGTGCCGGTGCGCCGGCCGTGCCCCCACTCGGCCGCGAGCACCACCAGGTCCAGGGTGTGCACCGGTTTCACCTTCAGCCACGAGGCGCCCCTGCGGCCCGCGCTGTACGCCGAGTCCAGCGCCTTCACCACCACGCCCTCGTGGCCGCGCTCCAGCGTCAGCGCCGCGAACTCCCGTGCCGCCGCGCGCTGTTCGGGGTCCGCCGCATCCTCCACCACCACCCGCCGCACCCGGCGCGGCTCGGGCGCCACCCGCACCAGCTCGGCGGCGCGCTCCCGTACGGACAGGTCGAGCAGATCGCGGCCGTCCACCGAGAGCAGATCGAAAAAGACCGGAAACAGTGGCAACCGGTCCTGTGCGCCGGCCACATCCAGCCGTGAGCCGACCCGGCCCGCGATGTCCTGGAACTGCCGGGGACGCCCCTCCCGGTCGAGCGCGATGACCTCGCCGTCCAGGATCGCCCGCCCGGCCGTCAACTCACGGGCGGCGGCCACCACTTCGGGCAGCCGCGCGGTGATCTCGTCGAGCGTACGGGTGAAGACCCGCACCTCGTCACCGTCGCGGTGGACCTGCACCCGGATGCCGTCGAGCTTCTCCTCCACCGCGCACGGGCCCAGCCGGTCCAGCGCCTCGTCCACGTCCTTGGCGGTGTGCGCAAGCATCGGCAGCACGGGCCGCCCCACATCCAGGCGGAAGGCGGCCAGCGCGTCGGTGCCGCCGCCGAGGAGGGCCTGGGCCACCGTCCCCAGCGAGCCGCCGAGCATGACCGCGCGCCGCACGTCCGCCGCCGGGGCGCCGGTCGCCTCCGCGAGCCCCTCCACGGCGGCGGCGTCCAGCGCGCCCTGCCGGACCTCGCCGGTGATCAGACCGATGAGGAAACGCTGCTCCTCCTCGGTCGCGGCGCCCATCAGCTCCCCGGCCAGCCGCTTGCGCTCACCTCCGGCGCCCTTGCCCGACAGGGCGCCGATCCGGTCGAGCGCCGCGTCGACCTCCTGGACCGTCAGGCTCGGGCTCACGGCGGGCGGCGGGCGGTCCTTGAGCGTGCTCCAGCCCAGGCCCGTACGGCGCTGCGGCAGCCGCCCCGCCAGATAGGTGACCACCAGCGGTGCCTCATCCGGCGCGGTCTCGCGGAACAGCGCGGCGAGCAGGGCGGACTTCTTCGTACGGGAGGAGGTCTCCGCGATCTGACGGGAGGTGGTGGCCACATCGGCGAGGAGCATGGGCCCATCGTCACCCGGCGCGTTCGCGCCCGCAGGTCCGGGATGACAGCATCGGTCCATGCTCACCAGGTCCGCCCGAACCACCGTCTCCGTCCTGCTGGCGTGTCTGGCGCTGCTGCTCACGGGGTGCGGGGGCGAGTCGAAGAAGGACGTGAGGCCGTCCGGCGCCACCGCCTCCGGCGCCGCCGCCACACCCGGCTGGGCCAAGGGCATGGCGACCGTGCGCGCCGACCGGCTGCCGCCCGAGGCGCGGCAGACCCTCGCGCTCATCGACCGGGGCGGCCCCTACCCGTACAGCAAGGACGGCACGGTCTTCGGGAACTTCGAGAAGGCCCTGCCGCAGCAGAAGCGCGGCTACTACCACGAGTACACGGTGAACACCCCGAAGTCGCGCGACCGCGGCGCCCGGCGGCTGGTCACCGGGCAGAGCGGCGAGATCTACTACACCGGCGACCACTACAAGAGCTTCAAGGCGGTGCTGCGATGACGGCCGACCCGTTCGACGCCGTACGGGCCACCGGCTGGCAGGTCGACGTGCTCGACCTCGCCGGCGTCACCGACAAGGCCGCCTTCATGGACCGCTGCGCCCGCGCGCTGCGGCTGCCGGAGTGGTTCGGCCGCAACTGGGACGCGCTCGCCGACTGCCTGGGCGACCCGGACTGGGGGCCGGCCGACCCCGGCCGGCTGCTGGTGGTGCGCCGCTGGCAGGGGTACGCGGCGGCGCGGCCGGACGAGTGGGAGACCGCCCGGGAGGTGCTGGACGAGGCGGCGGGCAGCGGCGACCACGGCACCCTCGCCGTGGTGCTCGCGCTCGGCGCCTCCGTCTGAGCGGCGCCTTCGTGCCACCGGTCCTTCGTGTGATCGCACGAGGGCCCTCTCCCACCCCTGGATGATCGGCCCGGGCGGCGCAATCATACGAACATGGGACAATGAAGTACGTGCGTTTAGCCCCGGCTGAAATGCCTGGGGTCACTCCGATCGACTGGGATGTTCTGCACGTGCGTTTCCTCAATGACATCAAGCCGCCGTACGACCTGACGTACGACGATGTGTTCATGGTCCCCAGCCGCTCCGCGGTGGGTTCCCGCCAGGGCGTCGACCTGTCCTCGCCCGACGGCACGGGCACCACGATCCCGCTCGTCGTCGCCAACATGACGGCGATCGCGGGCCGCCGGATGGCCGAGACCGTGGCGCGCCGCGGCGGCATCGTCGTCATCCCGCAGGACATTCCGATCGAGGTTGTCACCGACGTCATCACCTGGGTCAAGACGCGGCACCACGTGCTCGACACCCCCATCGTCCTCGCCCCGACGCAGACCGTCGCCGACGCGCTGGCGCTGCTGCCCAAGCGCGCCCACAACGCCGGTGTCGTCGTCGACGCCGAGCAGCGCCCGGTCGGCGTCGTCACCGACGAGGACCTGACCGGCGTCGACCGCTTCACGCAGCTCTCCGAGGTCATGTCCAAGGACCTGCTGCTGCTCGACGCGGACATCGACCCGCGCGAGGCGTTCAACAAGCTCGACCACGCCAACCGCCGCTACGCCCCGGCCGTGGACAAGGACGGCCGGCTGGCCGGCATCCTCACCCGCAAGGGCGCCCTGCGCGCGACCCTGTACAGCCCGGCCACCGACGCCCGGGGCAAGCTGCGCATCGCCGCCGCCGTCGGCATCAACGGCGACGTGGCGGGCAAGGCCAAGCAGCTCCTGGACGCCGGCGCGGACACCATCGTCGTGGACACCGCGCACGGGCACCAGGAGTCGATGATCGCCGCGATCAAGGCCGTCCGAGGCCTGGACCCGCAGGTCCCGATCGTCGCGGGCAACATCGTCGCCGCCGAGGGCGTGCGCGACCTCATCGAGGCCGGCGCCGACATCATCAAGGTCGGTGTGGGCCCCGGCGCCATGTGCACCACCCGGATGATGACCGGTGTGGGGCGTCCGCAGTTCTCCGCCGTCCTGGAGTGCGCGGCCGAGGCGAAGAAGTACGGCAAGCACGTGTGGGCCGACGGCGGTGTGCGCCACCCGCGCGACGTCGCCATGGCGCTCGCGGCCGGTGCCTCCAACGTCATGATCGGCTCCTGGTTCGCCGGTACGTACGAGTCCCCGGGCGACCTCCAGCAGACCGCCGACGGGCGGCTGTACAAGGAGTCCTTCGGCATGGCCTCGGCGCGTGCCGTGCGCAACCGCACCAGCGACGAGTCCGCGTACGACCGCGCCCGCAAGGCGCTCTTCGAGGAGGGCATCTCCACCTCGCGGATGTTCCTCGACCCGACCCGGCCGGGCGTCGAGGACCTGATCGACTCGATCATCGCGGGCGTCCGCTCCTCCTGCACGTACGCGGGCGCGAGCTCGCTGGCGGAGTTCGAGGAGAAGGCGGTCGTGGGGATCCAGTCGGCGGCGGGGTACGCGGAGGGCAAGCCGCTGCACGCCAGCTGGAGCTAGCGCTCCTGGGCGGGTTCTTGTCTGCGGGCCGGCTGTGGCCGGTCGCGCGGTTCCCCGCGCCCCTGGGTAGGAGGTGGCCCCCCGTGCGTTCGTGCGGGGGGCCGCTTCTATATGTGCGGTGCCAGTGCCTCCGTCACCGCTTGTGCGATCTTCTCGTGGCCCCTGTCGTTCGGGTGCAGGCCGTCCGCGAGGTCCTCGGGTCGTAGCAGGGGGCGGCCAGGAAGCACGTGGAGGTGGCTGTCGCCGTCTTTCACGCGGTCCCGGGCCGCCGCCTCCATCGCTTCGCGCAGGGCGCTCAGCGTGGCGCCCAGGGCGTTCGGGGTGTGTTCGGCCTCCGGGTGCAGGAGCGGGGAGAGCAGGAGCAGCGGGGTGCGCGGGTGGCCCCGGCGCAGCAGGGTCAGGAACGCGCGGGTCGTCTCGTACAGGAGCTCGGGCGAACTCGGCACCCCGGACCAGCAGTTGGTGCCGAACGCGAGGGTCAGTACGTCGGCGGGCCGTGTCGCCATCTGCTCCGCCGTGGCGAGTTCGCCGCGCGCGGCCCCGGCGTAACCGAGGTTGACCGTCTCCAGGCCGAGCGCCCGCCCGGCCACCGCCGGCCAGGCGTGGGCGGGGCGGGTCGACCACCAGCCCTCGGTGATCGAGTCGCCGTGGACCAGCCAGCGCGGCCGGCGCGGCGCGGGTGCGAGCGCGCCGCCGACCCCGCGCACGGCGAGGATCCGGGGCGAGCGGTCCTGCGGCGGATGGACCGTGAACGGGCCGCCGCCCGGCGGGAGTTCGAGCACCGCGACCGCCTCCTCGGCCGGTGTCACGGCCGTCTCGTGGACCCGGCGGCCGTCCGCCCAGAGCGCGAAGGTGTGGGCGAGGGAGCGCATCGACTCGGTGGGCGCCGGTACCTCCGCGCGGTAGTGGATCTCCACGGCCGATGCGCCGGCAGCGGCGAACTCCAGCCTCACCCCTATCGGCAGCCGCGCCCGTTCCGCGATGTCCCACGGCAGTCGGGCCAAGTCGTCCGGATCGGCCCGCACCGGCCTCCCCTTCGCGTCCCGCCAGGCCACTCCGCGCAGAAACGGCTCCGGGTCCAGCCAGGTCATCCATGCCTCCGATCGCGGGTCCCGGGCACCCGGGGGAGGGGTGTCGGGGACCTCACTCCTACCCCGCGCCGAAGAGCCTGATCACACCGTTGACGCACGGATCGAACGCTGATGCGCAACAAACACCCATCCGTCGCCCTTGTGCGCAATGATCATTCACCAATGCGCAAGGTTGCTGCATTACGAGCGGGAAGCGGAACCCTTTACTCTTCTCGCCATACGTGGAGTGGCGGCGACCGCCTGCTCGGCGGTACCGGCCACGGTGTGCTCAGTCATGCCCGGATTGCCCCTTCGTACGGGAGGGCCGGACCGTCGCGGTCGTCGGCTTCCGAAGGCAGCGACAAGGAGCCCACTGAAGTGTTGGACCACGGCACAGCGCCCCCCGCCGCAGCGGCACCGGTCACCGAGGGGAAGCGGCCCGGCAACCCGCTGATGCGGCGCAAGCCGGTAGAACTGCTGGTCGCCGAGGGCGGCAAGGGCGAGGGCGGCACTCTGCGCCGCACCCTCGGCATGTGGCAGCTCACGATGATCAGCATCGGCGCCACCCTGGGCACCGGCATCTTCGTCGTCCTGGGCGACGCCGTCCCCAAGGCCGGACCCGCGGTCACCCTGTCGTTCGTCCTCGCCGGGCTCACCGCGCTCTTCTCCGCGCTCTCCTACGCCGAGCTGGCCGGCTCCATCCCGGTCGCCGGCTCCTCGTACTCGTACGCTTACGCAACGCTCGGCGAACTCGTCGCCTGGGTCTGCGGCTGGTGTCTGATCCTGGAGTACGGCGTCTCCGTCGCGGCCGTGGCCGTCGGCTGGGGGCAGTACCTCAACGAGCTGCTCGACGGGACCATCGGGGTCACCATCCCCGACGCGCTCTCCGCGCCGCCCGGCGACGGCGGGATATTCAACCTGCCCGCGCTGATCGTGGTGCTGCTCGCGATGGTGTTCCTGCTCGGCGGCGCCCGTGAGTCGGCCCGCGCCAACACCATCATGGTCGCGGTGAAGATCGTCACCCTGGTGCTCTTCTGCTCCATCGGCATCATGGGCTTCAAGTCCGGCAACTACTCCGACTTCATGCCGCTGGGCATGGCCGGTGTCAGCGCCGCGGGCTCCTCCCTCTTCTTCTCCTACATCGGCTTCGACGCCGCCTCCACCGCCGGTGAGGAGGCCAAGAACCCGCAGCGCGACCTGCCGCGCGCGATCATGCTCTCGCTGATCATCGTCACCGCGCTGTACGTCCTGGTCGCCGCCGTCGCCGTGGGCGCCCGCCAGTGGAAGACGTTCGAGGGCAGCGAGGCCACGCTGGCCGCGATCATGAACGACGTTAGCGGCCAGACCTTCTGGGGCACGCTGCTCGCCGCCGGCGCCGTCATCTCGATCGCCAGCGTGGTGCTGACCGTGCTCTACGGCCAGACCCGCATCCTCTTCTCGATGTCCCGCGACGGCCTGGTCCCGAAGATCTTCGGCAAGGTCCACCCCAAGACCGGCACCCCCCGCGCCAACACGGTCATCGTGTCGCTCTTCTGCGGTGTGCTCGCCGCGGCCATCCCGCTCGGCGACCTCGTCGACGCCACCAGCATCGGTACGCTCTTCGCCTTCGCGCTGGTCAACATCGCCGTCATCGTGCTGCGCAAGACCCGCCCGGACATGCCGCGCACCTTCCGCGCCCCGCTCGGCTGGCTCTGCCCGATCCTCGGCTTCTTCTTCTGCATCTACATGATGAAGGGCCTCGGCACGTCCACCTGGACCGTGTTCGGAGTCTGGATGGCCGTCGGACTCGTGATCTACTTCGGATACGGCATCCGCCGCTCCCGACTGGCCACGGCCACGGACACCGTATCCGCAGAGAAGTGATCCACCCGCAGTGCGACTCAATGACCTCGACGAGCGCATCGTCCACGCGCTCGCTGAAGACGCCCGCCGCTCCTACGCCGACATCGGCTCGCTGATCGGCCTGTCCGCGCCCGCCGTGAAGCGGCGCGTGGACCGGCTGCGCGCCGAGGGTGCCATCACCGGATTCACCGTCCGGGTGGACCCCGCGGCGCTCGGCTGGGAGACCGAGGGCTTCATTGAGATCTACTGCCGCCGCAACACCTCGCCGGACGCCATCAGGCGCGGCCTGGAGCGCTACCCCGAGGTCGCGTCCGCCTCCACCGTCACCGGTGAGGCGGACGCGATCGTCCAGGTCTTCGCCTCGGACATGCGCCACTTCGAGCGGGTCCTGGAGCGGATCGCGGGTGAGCCCTACGTGGAGCGGACCAAGTCGGTCCTGGTCCTCTCGCCCTTGCTGCGACGCTTCTCGTCGGGCTCTCCCGCATGATCGGCTGATTCCGGGGCACCGGGCGTGTGGGCCGGGTCATGCCGCGCAACGAATCGCCGCCGAGCGGCCAGGACGCGCAACGAATCATCCTCCGGCGCGCAACAGTCGCGCCTTGTCGGGGCCGAACGGCGGAACGTACCTTCTACGTGACCCCTTCAACCACTTTCGCCCTCGAGGTCTGCCATGCCACCGCTGCGCACCGCCCTGCTCCAGAGCTCCGGCCGTCCGGGTGACGTCGCCGCGAACCTGAAGGTGCTGGACGAGGCGGCGGCCCGGGCCGCGGCGACCGGGGCGGGCCTGCTGGTCACCGCGGAGATGTTCCTCACCGGCTACGCCATCGGGGACGACGTGCCCAGGCTGGCCGAGGCCGCCGACGGACCCGGCGCCGAGGCGATCGCCGAGATCGCCGTGCGCCACGGCCTCGCGGTCCTCTACGGCTACCCCGAGCGGGACGGCGAGACGGTCTACAACTCGGCCCAGCTCATCGACGCCCACGGGCAGCGGCTGGCCAACTACCGCAAGACCCACCTCTTCGGCTGCTTCGAGCAGGAGTGGTTCACGCCCGGCGACCAGCAGGTCGTCCAGGCCGAGCTGAACGGGCTCCGGCTGGGCATGATGATCTGCTACGACGTGGAGTTCCCCGAGAACGTCCGGGCGCACGCGCTGGCCGGCACCGACCTCCTCCTGGTGCCCACCGCGCAGATGCACCCCTTCCAGTTCGTCGCCGAGTCCGTGGTGCCGGTGCGCGCCTTCGAGAACCAGATGTACATCGCGTACGTCAACCGGACCGGCCCCGAGGGCGAGTTCGAGTTCGTCGGGCTGAGCTGTCTGGCCGGGCCCGACGGCACCGCCCGGGCCCGCGCGGGCCGCGAGGCCGAGCTGGTCGTCGGTGACGCCGACCCCGAGTTCCTGGCCGCCTCGCGCGCGAACAACCCGTATCTGCGCGACCGCCGCCCCGGCCTCTACACCTCCCTCGTCTGACCCGGACCCTTCCGGCCGCCCCCTACCCCCCTCGTCACAGCGCAAGGAGTCCGTACCCCATGACGTCCACGGTGCCCACCGCCGTCCCGCACACCGACGGCCAGCCGCCGATCACCATGTTCGGTCCGGACTTCCCCTACGCGTACGACGACTTCCTGGCCCACCCGGCCGGGCTCGGTCAGATACCCGCGACCGAGCACGGCACCGAGGTCGCGGTCATCGGCGGCGGTCTGTCCGGCATCATCTCGGCGTACGAGCTGATGAAGATGGGCCTCAAGCCCGTCGTGTACGAGGCCGACCAGATCGGCGGACGGCTGCGCACCGTCGGCTTCGACGGCCCCGGCACGGACGGGCTGACCGCCGAGATGGGCGCGATGCGCTTCCCGCCCTCCTCGACGGCCCTCCAGCACTACATCGACCTGGTCGGACTGGTCACCGAGCCGTTCCCGAACCCGCTCGCCGAGTCCACCCCCTCGACCGTCGTCGACCTCAAGGGCGAGACGCACTACGCCGAGACCATCGCCGACCTGCCGCAGGTCTACCGCGACGTGGCCGCCGCGTGGAACGCCTGTCTGGAGGAGGGCGCCGACTTCTCGGACATGAACACCGCGATGCGCGAGCGCGACGTGCCGCGCATCCGCGAGATCTGGGCCAAGCTCGTCGAGAAGCTCGACAACCAGACCTTCTACGGCTTCCTCTGCGACTCGCAGGCCTTCAAGTCCTTCCGCCACCGTGAGATCTTCGGCCAGGTCGGCTTCGGCACCGGAGGCTGGGACACCGACTTCCCCAACTCCATCCTGGAGATCCTGCGCGTCGTCTACACCGAGGCGGACGACCACCACCGCGGCATCGTCGGCGGCTCCCAGCAGCTGCCGCTGCGGCTGTGGGAGCGCGAGCCGGAGAAGATCGTGCACTGGGCGCAGGGCACCTCGCTCTCCTCGCTGCACGAGGGCGCGCCGCGTCCGGCCGTCACCCGGCTGACCCGCACCGCCGGCAACCGGATCACCGTCACCGACGCGTCCGGCGACATCCGCACCTACCGCGCGGCGATCTTCACCGCGCAGTCCTGGATGCTGCTCTCCAAGATCGAGTGCGATGACTCGCTCTTCCCGATCGACCACTGGACGGCGATCGAGCGCACCCACTACATGGAGTCGAGCAAGCTCTTCGTGCCCGTCGACCGGCCTTTCTGGCTGGACAAGGACGAGCAGACGGGCCGTGACGTCATGTCGATGACGCTCACCGACCGGATGACCCGCGGCACCTATCTGCTGGACGACGGCCCGGACAAGCCCGCCGTGATCTGCCTCTCCTACACCTGGTGCGACGACAGCCTGAAGTGGCTGCCGCTGTCGGCCAAGGAGCGTATGGAGGTCATGCTCAAGTCGCTCGGCGAGATCTACCCGAAGGTCGACATCCGCAAGCACATCATCGGCAACCCGGTGACCGTGTCGTGGGAGAACGAGCCCTACTTCATGGGCGCGTTCAAGGCGAACCTGCCGGGCCACTACCGCTACCAGCGCCGTCTGTTCACGCACTTCATGCAGGACTCGCTGCCCGAGGACAAGCGGGGCATCTTCCTCGCGGGCGACGACATCTCCTGGACGGCCGGCTGGGCCGAGGGCGCGGTGCAGACCGCCCTGAACGCGGTGTGGGGCGTGATGCACCACCTCGGCGGCACGACGGACGGCACCAACCCCGGCCCGGGCGACCTCTACGACGAGATCGCTCCGGTCGAGCTGCCGGAGGACTGACGGCTGCCGGTGACCCATGACGGGCACTGACCGCGAGGGGCTCGGGGGCATGCGTCCCCGGGCCCTTTCCGGTTACAGCCCCGCCGCGCGCGCCAGCCCGTACACCTGCGCCGCCACGTCCTTCAGCTCCTCCGCGTCGCGCGCGGAGCCCTGGAGGTCGAGCAGGAACTCGCCTATGCCCTCGTGGGCGTGGGCCGCCAGGTCCTCGACTATCTGGGCCGCGCTGCCGGCGAACGGCGGGCGGTCCCCGCCCTCGAAGGGCTTGGGGCTGTAGCGCGCGTTCACCCGCACGCACACCTCGATGCCGCGCTCCCGGCCGCGCTCGGCGGCCAGCTCCTGGAGCCCCGACCACCCCTTGGCGAGCTGGTCGGCGCCCTGGGCCACCGGCATCCAGCCGTCCGCCCGGTCCACCACGCGGCGCAGCGCCCTCGGTCCGGCCGCCGCCAGATAGACCGGGATCGGCCGGGCGGGCTTGGGGCCGACCTCGGAGGGGGCGATCGTGGTCAACTCGCCCTCGTACGCGACCGGGTCCGGGCCCCAGACCGCGGCGAAGACGTCCAGCGTCTCGTCGAGCACCCTGCCGCGCTGCTCGAACGGGGCCACGGCCGCCGCCGCGTACTCGTCGAGGGACCAGCCCGTGCCGATGCCCGCCAGCACCCGGCCGCCGCTCGCCGCGTCCAGCGTGGCGAGCGAGCGGGCCAGCTGGAACGGCACGTGCAGCGGCGCCACGAGCACGCTGGTGCCCAGCCGGGCCCGCTCGGTGGCCGCGGCCGCGAGGGTGAGCGAGACCAGCGGGTCGGCCACCGACCGGTAGGCGTCGGGCCAGGGCAGGTCCGGTATCCCGTACAACCCCTGGGTGGCGGGCGTCGGGAAGATCACCCGCTCGAACACCCACAGGCTCTCGTACCCCAGCTCCTCGGCGGCGCGCGCCACATCGGGGATGTCACGGCCGATGTCGTACTGCGTCATCTGAGGGAGGCCGAGTCCGAGCCGGATCGCCATGAGTGAACTCCTCGTGCGGAAGAAGGGCCTGCGTACGGCGTCAGCAGGCACCGCCCCACCAGGCCGACACCCGCGTCCATCCGCTCCCTGAACTCCCGGGACACATCAGGAAGTTCCCGCAGCCTCCACAGCAGCCGGGCCGACGACCAGGCCGCGTCCCGTGCCCGCTCCAGGCTCCACGACGCCAGCAGATGCGTGAGCGGGTCCGCGACCTCCAGCAGGTCGGGCCCCGGCATCAGCTCCTCGCGCACCCGCTCCTCCAGCGCCACCAGGGTGTCGCCGACCCGCTCGAAGTCCCGTTCCAGGCCGTCCGGCCCGCACCCCAGCGCGCGGCAGCTGTCGACGACGGCGAGTGCCAGGTCGTGCCCGATGTGGGCGTTGATGCCGCAGAGCGCGAACTGGAGGGGCCGCACGCCCGGGTGGCGCCGGTACTGGAAGAGCGGACGCCAGCAGGCGGGCGGCTCCAGGCCCGCCGCCACAGCGTCGACCGCCCGCAGATAGCGCCCGGCGAACAGCACGTCCAGTGTCGCCGCGGCCCTGGCGTCGGCGTACCCGCCCCGGGAGAGGGAGCGGCCGATCTCCTCGGTGACCGCCAGATAGACCCGGTTGAAGACGGCCAGTCCGTCCCTGGGCGGCAGGCTCGCGCGCAGCGCCCGCATCCGCGCCGCTACGGTGTCCACCGACGCCCCGGCGAGCCCGCTGGTACCTGCCCGCTGTTCGATCCGCACCATGGGGGCAGCGTCCCAGCCCCGCGCTCTCCCGGGCGTCGCCGTGCCCGGGGCTTCCCCGGAACGGGTGAACACGGGGCCATCGGGGCCCTGGGGAAGGGGAGTTCACGGTGCCGGGAACACCGCCGCCACGCGCGCGTGGGCGTCGCCAGGACCGGGCGGCACGCCGCTCGGCCGCTCGGCGTGCCGCCATGCTGACGCTCGCCTGCGCGGTCGTGGCCGCCGGAGCGGTCTCGGGGGCGGTCGCGGCCCTCGGGGGCGGCGGCGCCGACACGGCCCGGCCGACCGCGACGGCCTCGCCCGTCGTCCCCCTGCCGGCCGTGCCCACCTCCGCGCCCGCGGCCCCCTCGCCCACGCGCGCGGCCCCGCGCCCCGTGCGGCCGTCCACCGCCGCCTCCAAGCCCCCCGCCGCCCCGGCGCCCGCGTGGGCCGCGATATCCGCCGCGCTCTACCGCTCGCCCGACTCGCAGGTCCTGGACTGGATCCGGGCCCACCCCGACGACCCCCGGCGCCCGGTGATCGAGCGGCGGATCGCGGACCGGCCGACGGCCGTGTGGTTCACCGAGTACGACCCCGGCGCGATCACCGCACGGGTGCGGGCGGTGACCTCGGCCGCGGCCGCGCAGGGCCGGGCGCCGGTGCTCGTCCCGTACGCGATCCCGGGCCGGGACTGCGGCGGTGCCTCGCAGGGCGGTGCGCCGGACCTCGCGGCGTACGACACCTGGATGGGGAACTTCGCGGCGGGGCTCGGGCGTTCACCGGTCATCGTGGTCCTGGAGCCGGACGCGATCGCCCAGTCGGACTGCCTCTCCGAGGGCGAGCGCGCCGCCCGGTTTGCCTCGCTGGCCAGAGCGGGGCGGGCGGTCCACGCCGCGGACGCCCGGGCCAGGGTGTACTTCGACGCGGGCCACTCCGGCTGGCGCGACGCGGGGGAGATGGCCGCTCTGCTGCGCGCCGCAGGCGCGGCCACCAGCGGCGACGGCATCTTCACCAACGTCTCGAACTTCCACGCCACGGCGGACGAGGTGGCGTACGCGCGGCGGGTGCTCAAGGCGCTGGGCGGCCCGGCACGGCTCGGCGCGGTGATCGACACCAGCCGCAACGGCAGGGGCGCGCCGCCGGACGGGCAGTGGTGCGACCCGGCCGGGCGGGCGCTCGGGCGCGCCCCGACCACGCGGACGGGCGAGGCGCGCATCGACGCCTATCTGTGGGTGAAGCTGCCCGGCGAGTCCGACGGCTGCCGGGGCGAGGCGGGCAGCTTCACACCCGACTACGCCTACGACTTGGCGCGCTGAGCCCCTTCGGCCGACTCGCCCCCGTCGCCGCCCTCGTCGCCGCTGTCGTCGTACGACGACGTGCCCTCGTCGAGCAGCGGCTCCTGCTCCTTCATATGGGCCGGGGCCAGCGCGCGCAGCACGTGGTAGCCGGTGATGACCACGATGGTGCCGAGCGCGATGCCGCTGAGGCGGAAGTCGTCCGTGAACTTCAGGGTGACGCCGCCGATGCCGATGATGAGGCCCGCGGCCGCCGGGACCAGGTTCAGCGGATTGCGCAGATCCACCTTGGCGTTGATCCAGATCTGGGCGCCGAGCAGGCCGATCATGCCGTACAGGATGACGGTGATGCCGCCGAGGACGCCACCGGGGATGGCCGCGACGACCGCGCCGAACTTGGGGCAGACGCCGAAGAGCAGGGCGAATCCGGCGGCGGCCCAGTAGGCGGCGGTCGAGTAGACGCGGGTGGCGGCCATCACGCCGATGTTCTCGGAGTACGTGGTGTTGGGCGGGCCGCCGACGGCGGTGGAGAGCACGGAGGCGGCGCCGTCGGCGGCGATCGCGGTGCCCAGCTTGTCGTCGAGGTTGTCACCGGTCATCTCGCCGACGGCCTTGACGTGCCCGGCGTTCTCGGCGATCAGCGCGATCACGACCGGGAGGGCGACCAGGATGGCCGACCACTCGAAGTGCGGGGCGTGGAAGGAGGGCAGGCCGATCCAGTCGGCCCGGCCGACGCCGGAGAGGTCCAGGCGCCAGTGGTCGGTGGCCTCGCCCGCGCCCGTGACGGAGTGGATCTTGCCGAAGACGCGGTCGAAGAGCCAGGAGACGCCGTAGCCGAAGAGCAGCCCGAGGAAGATCGCGACGCGGGACCAGAAGCCGCGCAGACACACCACGGCGAGCCCGGTGAAGAGCATGACCAGGAGCGCGGTCCACTGGTCCTGCGGCCAGTAGGTGGCCGCGGTGACCGGTGCCAGGTTGAAGCCGATCAGCATGACCACCGCGCCGGTGACGATCGGCGGCATCGCGGCGTGGATGATCCGCGCGCCGAACCGCTGCACCGCGAGACCCGCCACGAACAGGGCGGCGCCGACCACGAGCACGGCGCCGGTGACGGTGGCGCTGGTGCCGCCGGTGGCCCGGATCGCGGCCGCGACGCCGACGAAGGAGAGGGAGCAGCCCAGATAGCTGGGCACCCGGCCCTTGGTGGCGAGCAGGAAGATGACCGTGGCGACGCCGGACATCATGATCGCGAGGTTGGGGTCCAGGCCCATGAGTACGGGCGCGACGAACGACGCCCCGAACATCGCCACCACGTGCTGGGCGCCGAGGCCGATCGTCCGGGGCCAGGAGAGCCGCTCGTCCGGACGGACGACGGCGCCGGGGGCGGGGGTCCGCCCGTCGCCGTGGAGGGTCCAGCGCACGCCGAGGCCCATGAGTTTGCTCCAGTTCGTTCCGTGCTGAGAAGAATCAGCGCCATGGTAGTGGGGCCCCTGATCTCGGGTCCCATCCGTGAATCCCGCGCGGGGCATTGTCACCCGGAACTGCTGGCCCTACGCTCCAACGGCCTTGTTCGTGAACGCAGTTCAGAAACATGAACTTTCTGGCCGAGGGAGATACCTCTATGGGTGGAATAGCCGGAATAAGCGGCGGAAGATCTGGCAGCGGGCTTGTGGCTCTGCTGGCCGCGGTGGCGGCGATCGCCTCGGCGCTCGTACCGACGGCCTCGCAGGCGGCGCCGCACCCCGGCACCGACGGGGCCCCGTACACGGCCGTCGCGAAGGCCCCGTACACCTCCGCCGTGCAGGCCCCGCACACCGTCGTCGTCGACGGCGCCCGGATGAAGGACGCCCGCCGGCGCCTGGACGCCGGGGACCCCGCGCTGCGCGCCGCCCTGGGGAAGCTGACCGCGGCCGCCGACACCTGGCTCGGCCAGGGCCCGTGGACGGTCGTGGACAAGCCGAAGCCCGCGCCGGGCGGCGACCCCCATGACTACCTCAGCCAGGCCCCGTACTGGTGGCCCTCGAAACCCAGGACCGCGGACAACCCGTGGGGCTGCCCGTACGTGCAGAAGGACGGGCAGCGCAATCCGGAGGTCGACACCGGTACCGACCGGCCGGATCTCGGCAAGGTGGTGGGCTCGGTGACCACGCTCAGCCTCGCCTGGTACTACACCGGCCGCGCCCAGTACGCCGAGCGGGCCTCGACCGTCCTGCGCACCTGGTTCCTGGACCCGGAGACCCGGATGAACCCCAATCTGGACCACGGGCAGTTCATCCCGTGCAAGTACGACGGCCGGGCCATCGGCATCATCGACTTCTCGCAGCAGTACACCAGCGTCCTCGACGCGGTCGCCGTGCTCGACCTCGGGGCGCCGGGCTGGCGGGCGGACGACCGCGCGCGGATGCTCGACTGGAACAAGAAGTACCTGGACTGGCTGGTGAACTCGCCCTTCGGCAAGGAGGAGTCGGCCGCCGGCAACAACCACGGCACCTTCCAGGACATGCAGATCGCCGCGCTGGCGCTCGCCACCGGCGACCGGGCGCTCGCGGCGAGGACCGTCCGGGCCGCCGAGAAGCTGCGGGTCGACCCGCAGATCGCCGCCGACGGCAGCCAGCCCCAGGAGCTCGCCCGCACCCGCAGCTGGCACTACTCGGCCTTCGACCTGGTCGCGTACAGCCGGCTCGCCGCGATCGGCGGACACGTCGGCGTGGACCTGTGGGGCTATCGGGGGCCGCAGGGGCAGAGCCTGTTCAAGGCCGTGGACTATCTGCTGCCCGCGGCGACCGGCGCGGCCGTCTGGCCCCACCCGGAGCTGGAGTTCTACCGGTACGCGGCGAGCGACGTGGTGCACGCCGCGGCCGACGCGGGCGACCGGAAGGCCCGGGCGGCGGTGCCCGGGCTCCAGGAGCCGCCCGGCGGCGACCTCTGGGCGCTGCGGCCCGCCGCCGAGCAGCTTGACTCGATCGCGGGGTGAGGGCTACTGCGTGGCGCCGGTGGACCTCGCCGGCGCCGCCTCCGGCGTGCCGCCCCCGCTCGCGCTCCGGGCGCGCACTCCCGTACGCAACACGTCCGCCCCCGCCACAAGCCCCAGCGCCAACACCGTGACCAGGCCGAACGACGCCACCAGCGAGGTCAGATCGGCGATGCCGCCGATGGTCGAGGGGGCGATGAGGCCGGAGGTGTACGTGATGGTGGCGACACCCGCGATGGCCTGGCTCGGGTGGCGGCCGCTGCGCCCCGCCGCCGCGAAGGCCAGCGGCACCACGACCGCGACCCCCAGTCCGATCAGGGCGAACCCGGCCATCGCCACGGCGGGCGCGGGCGCGAGGACCACCCCGAGCCCGCCCGCCGTGGCCAGCACACCGCCCCAGCGGACCGTCCGCACCGCCCCGAACCGGTCCACGACCTTGTCGCCCGCGATCCGCACCACCGCCATGGTGAGCGTGAACGCGGTGGTCGAGGCGGCGGCCAGACCCGCCGAGGCGTCCATGGTGTCCCGCAGGTACACCGCCGACCAGTCCAGGCTCGCCCCCTCGGCGAACACCGCGCAGAACGCGACCAGCCCGATGACCAGCGCCGCCCGGGGCGGCCGGGCGAAGCGCGGCGGCGGGGCCTCGTCCGGTGCGCTGCGCAGGTCCAGCACCGCGCCGCAGACGAGCGCGCCCAGCGCGGTGAGGACGGCCGCGGCGACCAGGTGGTGCACGCGCGCGTCGACGCCGAGGTGCGCGGCGAGCGTGCCGGCGGTCGAGCCGATCAGGGCGCCCGCGCTCCACATGCCGTGCAGCCCGGACATGATGGACCGGCCGAGCCGGTTCTCGGTCTCCACGCCCAGCGCGTTCATGGCCACGTCGGACATCCCCGAGGTGGCCCCGAACACGAAGAGCGCCGCACAGAGCGTGTAGAGGTTCGGCGCGAGCGCCGGGAGTGCGAGGGCCAGCGTCCACAGGGCGAGCAGCCCGCGCAGCGCCCGGCGCGCCCCGAAGCGGTGGGTGATCGCCCCGGAGAGCGGCATCATCAGCGACGAGCCGATCGCGGGGAAGGCGAGTGCCAGACCGAGCTGGCCGGTGGAGACGCCGGTGTGGTCCTGGATCCAGGGGACGCGGGTGGCGAAGTTGCCGGTGACCGTGCCGTGGACGCAGAACACCGCGGCGATCGCGATCCTGGCCCGCCTCAACTGCCGTACGCCGTCGTCCGCTTCGGTCGCCATCTGCCGAACCCTCCCCTGGATGCCGGTGCCGTACCCGTACGGAACCGGTGTGCCGCCGGTCCGCCACAGTGCGCGATAAACTATCAGGAACCCTGCCTGATAAATACTCCGCCGTCCATCGGGTTTCGGTCGTCTGGAAGGATTCCGGCATGCCCGCATCACCCAGCACCGCCCGGGTCATCAACGACCGCCTCGCCCTGCGGCTGCTCCAGGACGAGGGCCCGTTGACGGCGGGTCAGCTCAAGGAGCTCACCGGTCTGTCCCGGCCCACCGTCGCCGACCTGGTCGAACGGCTCCAGGGCTCGGGACTGGTCGAGGTCGTGGGGGAGTCCGGGGCCGAGCGGCGCGGACCCAACGCCAAGCTGTACGGGATCGTCGCGGACCGGGCCCATCTCGCCGCCCTCGACGTGCGCACCGACAGCGTCACCGTGCTGGTGGCCGACCTCCTCGGCGCGCCCCTGGCCGAGGCGGCGCTCCCGATCGGCGCCGAGGCCGGGACCGGGCCCGCCGTCGAGCGGGCGGTGGCGCTGCTGGAGCGCACCGCGAAGGAGGCGGGCGCCGAGCGGCTGCACAGCATCGGCGTCGGGGCGCCCGGTCTGATCGACCCGGCCACCGGCGAGCTGCGCGACAGCACGGGGCTGCCCGCCTGGCACCGGGAGCTGGTCCCGGCCCTCGGCGGGCGGCTGTCGGCCGCGGTGCTGGTCGAGAACGAGGTGAACCTGGCGGCGATGGCCGAGCACCGGCTCGGGGCCGCGCGCGGCCAGTCCGACTTCGTGCTCTTCTGGCTGGGCCAGGGGGTGGGGGCGGCGGTCTTCCTGGACGGGAAGCTGCGCAGGGGGGCCTCCGGCGGCGCGGGCGAGATCGGCTTCCTGCCCGTGCCGGGCACCGGCGCACTGCCCTCCGCGACCGGCTGCGACGGCGGCTTCCACGCGCTCGCGGGCGCCGACGCGGTGGTGCGGCTCGCCGCCGCGCACGGGTTGGCGGCCGGCGCCGAGACCCTGGTGCGGGAGGCGTCCGGTCCCTTCCTCGACGCGCTGGCCGAGCGGATCGCCATCGGCGCCGCGGCCGTGGTCTCCGTGCTGGACCCGGGCCTGATCGTGCTCGGCGGTGAACTCGGCCACGCGGGCGGCGCGTCGCTCGCCGCCCGGGTGCGGGCCCGGCTCGCCGCTCTCACCCCGCTGGGCGCGGAGGTCCGCCCGAGCGAGCTCGGGGACCGGGCGGTGCTGCGCGGGGCGCTGCTGGCGGCGCGGGACGCGGCGCAGGACGAGCTGTTCGCGCCCTGAGAGCCTGTCGACGCCCGTCGCCCGCCCGGGGGTTCAGCGACAGGATCTGAAGCGCCGCACCCCGGCCGGAGAGGTCCGGCCGGGGTGCGGGCGCTCGGAGCGGGTGCCCGGCGAGGCGGCAAGGGCCTCGAGTCGCGTCGCCGGGCGTTCGGGGGGCGGGGGTCAGCAGGCGCCCAGGTCCTGCCAGACACCCCAGTCGCCGGTGGTTCCGGGCTCCTCGCCCTTCGTCCACCACTTCGACTTCCAGGTGTGGGACTTGTGCGAGACGGTCGTGGAGCCACCGTACTCGGCGGTGGCCGTCCAGGCGGGCGCGGTGCAGGAGCCGCCGCCCGTGGTGCCGCCCGTGGTGCCACCGGTCGACCCACCGGTCGAACCGCCCGTGCTGCCACCCGTCGTACCGCCGGTGGACCCGCCCGTGGAGCCACCCGTGGTGCCGCCCGTCGTGCCGGTGTCCGGCTCGGTGAGGGTGGCGCCCCGGGTGAGGTCACCGGCCACCGCGTAGCTGCGGCCGCCGAAGGTCACCGTCCAGTTGGAGGGCGTCGAGACCGGCAGGTAGTAGACGAAGTCCAGCGTCACCGAGGCGCCCGGGGCCAGCGACTGCCAGGCCGGGAGCTTCAGCGAGACCCGGTTGTAGTCGCCCTTGAGGCCGCCCACGTTGCTGCCGCTGTGGTCGCTGCGCACGACCGTGGTGCCGAAGCCGGACTGGTCCTTGGCGTTCGCCGGGGCCGAGGTCCCGTAGTCGAACTGGAACTCCGTACCGCCCGGCAGCGTCGCCTTGGTGCGGTTGGTGAGCGTCACCTTCGGGCTGATCGGGTAGTTGGAGTCGCCGAGCGGGAACTGCCCGAAGTCCACACCGATGTCCAGCGCCTGGGTCGGCAGGGTCACCGAGGAGCGCTTGGCGCCGTACGGGGCGGCCGACTTGAACTTGTCGTACATCGCGGACGTCAGCGTCGAGCCCGGCTCGTACTGGCCCTTGGCCGCGTTGTACTTGTAGTCGCCCGCGAGCTCCCAGACCATCGTGCCGCCGATGCCCTTGTCGACCACGTAGTCGGCCTTGGCGTTCACCGACTGCTCGTCCTCGGTGGACAGGAACACCTTCTTCTGGTCGTTCCACAGCCAGGGCGCGACCAGCGTCGAGCTGTACTTGCGGGCGTAGGCGCCGGTCAGCTTGGTGTCGGCCGGGAAGCCGTACTTGGTGACGTAGTCCCCGACGACGCCCTTCTCCAGGTTCTTGGCGTGCCACATCGGGTTGGAGCCCGCCGGGGCCTCCTTGCCGTTGTCGTCGAGGTCGTGCCAGAGGTTGTCGATGCCGGTCGCCCCGTCACCGCACTTGGTCAGCCCCGATCCGGCCGGGCAGCTGGTGGAGGCGGCCTTGCCCCACAGCCCGTCCGTGCCGCCGGTCACGTTCTTGAAGCCACGCGTGTAGTACGGCAGGCCCATGTTGATGCGCCCGGCCGGCATCGAGCCGCGGAAGTAGTGGTAGGCCCAGTCCGCGTTCAGATAGCCGATGCCGCCGTACTGGGAGGTCGAATAGACGCCCGCCGCGGCCAGTTCGGCGTCCTTGCCGTCGTCGAAGAGCGAGGCGTTCGGGCCCACGTACTCGTTCCAGGCGCCGTGCAGGTCGTACGACATGATGTTGACGTAGTCCAGGTACTTCTGGACCTGGAAGGTCTCCATGCCGCGCAGCAGATATCCGGAGGAGGGCGCGGCGACGGACAGGAGGTAGTGCTTCCCGTCGGCCGCCCCCGCGCGGTCGAGCTTCTCGCGCAGCGACTTCATCAGCGCCGCATAGCCCTTGACCAGGCCCGCCCGGCGCGCGTTGGAGAGCGTCCAGTCCAGCGGGTTGCCCGCGTCCTTCATCGTGGTCGGGTATTCGTAGTCGATGTCGACGCCGTTGAACCCGTACTTCTTGACGAAGGCGACGGCCGAGTCCGCGAAGGTGTCGATGCCCTGCTGGTTCACCGAGCCGTCGGCGTTGGTGGCGGCCGAGTAGAAGCCGCCCGAGGGGACGCGCTTTCCGTCGTCACCGAAATAGCCGCCGGTCTCGGCCCAGCCGCCCACGGAGATGAGCGTCTTCACACCGGGGTGCTGCTTCTTGAATTTGTTCAGGAGGTTGAAGTGGCCCTTGTAGGGGAGCGCGGGGTCCATCTCCGCCCCGGCGACGCCGGGCCAGGTCATTCCGGTGGCCGCGTTCTTCTCGCTGTCGCTCCCGACGGAGATCTTGTTGTCGGAACCGATGTGCGCGAAGGCGTAGTTGACGTGGGTGACCTTGTCCCACGGGATGTCGGAGGCGAGATAGGCCGGGGTCCCGTCCTGGCCGGTGCGCCAGCCGGTGAAGTACCCGATGACCCGGCGCTGGTGGTCGGCGCCCATCTTCTCGCGGCCGTCCGTGTCGTACACGGAGCAGTAGGGGACGTCGACGCCGGGTGTCTTGTAGAGCCCGTCGGGGCGACAGGTTTCGTTGTCGGCGGCGTGCGAGACGCCCGTGGAGAGGGTCGAGAGCAGCAGCCCGGCGACCGCGGCACCGGTCGCGAGCAGCGTGGCTCTCGTACGAGTGGGGGACAGCACGATCTGTTCCTCCAGGGGAGGTCGGTGGGGCAGCGGACGGCGGGCGGTCGTACGGCGGCCCCGGCGTGCGCACACCGGCGGGCCTCACCTCCGAGGTGACACGGAGATTAAGAGGACTAGACCAGAGCGTCAATAGGTATGGACCAATGCTGGGTGCACGGTGGACGCCCGATGTGGCGGACGGTGAACCTCCGCTACGCGCCGCGACCGCACTGTGACCCAGGCCATAGATGTCCGCCCGTATGGCCGACGATCAGCCGTGGCACACTGGCCCTGTACCAGCAGCAGCGCACTCCGGGGTCGGTGTAATTCCGAACCGGCGGTAATAGTCCGCGACCCGGCCGCATCCAGTGGCCGGTTGACCAGGTGGAATTCCTGGACCGACGGTGAAAGTCCGGATGGGAGGCAGTGCGCGGCGGGCGGGCCCCGAGGGCTCAGGCCGGCCGTCTCGCTGATCGTCGTCCACGGCGATCGGTGTCCTTCGGCCATGCGTGAGCTGTCTGTACGGCCTTGTTCCCGCTCTCTGTCGTTCATCGACAGCCCCGGAGTCCGTGCCCGAAGAGGCAGGAGGACCCGGTGGCCACCGCAGCCGACGCAGACGCCATGCGCCGAGCCGTCGAGCTCGCCGCGCGCGGACTCGGCTCCACCAGCCCCAACCCGGTCGTCGGGTGCGTCATCACCGACGCCTCGGGCGCCGTCGTCGGCGAGGGCTTCCACCAGAAGGCCGGCGGCCCGCACGCCGAGGTCCACGCCCTGTCCGCCGCCGGCGGGAAGGCGCGGGGCGGCACCGCCTACGTCACCCTCGAACCCTGCAACCACACCGGTCGCACCGGCCCCTGCGCCCAGGCGCTGACCGAGGCCGGGATCGCCCGGGTCGTGTACGCGGTCGGCGACCCGAACCCGCAGGCCACCGGGGGTGCGGACACACTGAGGACGGCCGGGGTCGCGGTCGAGCAGGGCCTGCTCGCGAAGGAGGCCGAGGCGGGCAACGCCGCCTGGCTCACCTCCGTACGGCTGGGCCGGCCCTACGTCCTGTGGAAGTACGCGGCGACCCTCGACGGCCGCACCGCGGCCGAGGACGGCAGCAGCCGCTGGATCACCTCCGCCGAGTCCCGCGCGGACGTCCACCGGCTGCGCGCCGAGGCGGACGCCGTGGTCGTCGGCTCCGGCACCGCCCGCACCGACGACCCCCACCTCGCGGTGCGCGGGATCGAGGGCGCGGTCCAGCCGCTGCGGGTCGTCGTCGACACCGAGGCCACGGCCGTGCGGCCCGGCGCCCGGGTGCTCGACGACGCCGCGCCCACCCTGATCGCGGTCGCCGAGGACGCCGACACCGCCCAGCTGGCGGACACCGACGTGGTCCGGCTGCCGCGCGCCGCCACCGGTCTGGACATTCCGGCGCTGCTGGCCGCCCTGGACGCCCGGGGCGTGCGTTCCGTACTCCTCGAAGGCGGCCCGGCGCTCGCCGGGGCCTTCGTCGCCGCGGGCGCGGTCGACAAGGTCGTCGGCTATCTCGCGCCCGTCCTGCTCGGCGCGGGCCCGGCGGCCCTCACCGGCGCCGGAATCTCCACGATCGCCGACGCGTTGCGGCTCGAGCTGACCGAGACCGTACGCATCGGCCCCGATCTCCGTATCAGTGCCACTCCCAAGGAGCGATGAGCGTGTTCACCGGAATCGTCGAAGAGCTGGGTGAGGTCACCGCCGTCGAGAAGCTCGGCGACTCCTCCCGCTTCCGCCTGCGCGGCCCCGTCGTCACCGAGGGAGCCCGGCACGGCGACTCGATCGCCGTCAACGGCGTCTGTCTGACCGTCGTGGAGAGCGGCGACGGCGAGTTCACCGCCGACGTCATGGAGGAGACGCTCAAGCGCTCCAGCCTCGGCGCCCTCGACGTCGGCTCCCGGGTCAACCTGGAGCGGCCGATGGCCGTGGGCGGGCGCCTGGGCGGGCACATCGTCCAGGGCCACGTGGACGGGACCGGCGCCATCGTGGCGCGCACCCCTTCGGAGAACTGGGAGATCGTCAAGGTCTCGCTGCCCGCGGAGCTGTCCCGCTACGTCGTCGAGAAGGGCTCGATCACCGTGGACGGCGTCAGCCTCACGGTCGTCGACGCGGGCCCCGACTACTTCACCATCAGCCTCATCCCCACCACGCTCGCGCTCACCACGCTCGGCCGCAAGCAGCCCGGCGACCCGGTCAACCTGGAGGTCGACGTGATCGCCAAGTACGTCGAGCGGCTGATGGGCGCGCGCGGCCAGGAGGACCCGAAGTGAACTGGCTCAACTCCGAGGCCTTCACCGCCTTCGACCAGCACATCATGTGGTCCGACATGATCGGCAACACCGTCGGTCTGGCGGCCCTCGCGCTCGGCTGGCGGCGCTCCATATGGACCTGGCCCGCCCAGTTCCTCTCCGGCGTCATCCTGCTGGCCGCGTTCAGCACGGCCCATCTGTCCGGCAGCGCCGGCAAGCAGGTCGTCGTCATCGTGGTGGCGCTGTGGGGCTGGTACCAGTGGCAGAGCGGACGGCGCCAGGGCCAGGACGGCTCCATCGCGGTGCGCTTCGCCAGCTGGCGCGAGCGCGGACTGCTCGTCGCGGGCGCGGCGCTCGGCACCCTGGCCGTCGGCGCCCTGTTCACCGCCTTCCCGACGCTGTCGTGGGACCCGTGGCCGGACGCGTACATCTTCGTCGGCACGATCGTCGCCATGTACGCCCAGGCGCGCGGCATGGTCGAGTTCTGGCTCGCCTGGCTCCTCGTCGACGCGGTGGGCGTGCCGCTCAACTTCGCCAACGGCTTCGCCTTCTCCGGCTTCGTCTACGTCATCTACGGCGCAATCGTCCTGTGGGGCCTGCGCGACTGGTGGCTGCGCTCCCGTACGAGCGCGCAGCCCGTCCTGGAAGGAGCGGCGGCATGAGCGCCACCACACCCACCTGGTACTCCACCGACAACCGCGAGGACCTCTCCCTCGACCCCGTCGAGCAGGCGATCCGCGACATCGCGGCCGGCCGGCCGGTCGTGGTCGTGGACGACGAGGACCGCGAGAACGAGGGCGACCTCGTCATCGCCGCCGAGAAGGCGACCCCGGAGATCGTCGCCTTCATGATGAGCGAGTGCCGCGGGCTGATCTGCGCGCCCATGGAGGGCGGGGCGCTGGACCGGCTCCGGCTGCCGCAGATGGTCGACGAGAACACCGAGTCGATGAAGACCGCGTTCACCGTCTCGGTCGACGCGTCCGCCGCCTACGGCGTCTCCACCGGCATCTCCGCCGCCGACCGCGCCACCACCCTGCGCCTGCTCGCCGACGGGCGCTCGGCGCCCGGCGACTTCGTCCGCCCCGGCCACATCTTCCCGCTGCGGGCCAAGCCGGGCGGCGTCCTCGCCCGCAACGGCCACACCGAGGCCGCCGTCGACCTCGCCCGGCTCGCCGGGCTCGCCCCGGCCGGCGCCATCGTGGAGATCGCGGGCGAGGACGGGGTGATGCTGCGGCTGCCCGAGCTCGTCCCGTTCGCCCGCAAGCACGGGCTGACGATCATCTCCATCGAGGACCTGATCGCCTACCGCCGCTCCGCCGAGCCGACCGTGCGCCGTGAGGCCGAGGTCCATCTGCCCACCTCCTTCGGTGAGTTCACCGCCTACGGCTACCGCTCCACCGTCGACGGCGTCGAGCACGTCGCCCTGGTCCACGGCGAGATCGGCGACGGCGAGGACGTGCTGGTGCGCGTCCACTCCGAGTGCCTGACCGGCGACATCTTCCACTCGCTGCGCTGCGACTGCGGCCCCCAGCTCCAGGCCTCCATGGAGCGCATCACCGAGGCGGGCCGCGGCGTCGTCGTCTATCTGCGCGGCCACGAGGGGCGCGGCATCGGGCTGCTCTCCAAGCTGCGCGCCTACGAGCTCCAGGAGCGGGGCCGCGACACGCTCGACGCCAACCTGGAGCTCGGGCTGCCCGCCGACGCCCGCGACTACGCGGCCGGCGCACAGATCCTCCAGGACCTGGGCGTGCGCGGGCTGCGGCTGATGACCAACAACCCGGAGAAGACCGACGCCCTGGTGCGCCACGGTCTGCGGGTCACCGGCCGTGAGCCGATGCCGGTCACGGCGGGCGAGCACAATCTGCGGTATCTGCGCACCAAGCGCGACCGGATGGGACACGACCTGCCGTGGCTGGACGCGACCGCGTCGGCCTGCGGCAACCAGTGACGACACCAGCAGCGACACCCCTACCCAGCAACAGAGCACCGAGGAGTAGCACGTGAGTGGCAAGGGCGCACCCGAACTGTCCGTACGCAACTGCGCGGACCTCCGCGTCGCCGTGATCGCGGCGCAGTGGCACGAGAAGGTCATGGACGGACTCGTCGACGGCGCCCTGCGCGCCCTGCACGAGCTCGGCATCGACGAGCCGACGCTGCTGCGCGTCCCCGGCAGCTTCGAGCTGCCGGTCGTCGCCAAGGTGCTGGCCGGACGCGGGTACGATGCGATCGTCGCGCTGGGCGTCGTCATCAGGGGCGGTACACCGCACTTCGAGTACGTGTGCCAGGGTGTCACCAACGGTCTCACCCAGGTCAGCATCGACACCGGCGTACCCGTCGGGTTCGGCGTGCTGACCTGCGACACCGAGGAGCAGGCCCTGGACCGGGCCGGCCTCGAAGGGTCGAACGAGGACAAGGGCCACGAAGCGGTCACCGCCGCCGTCGCCACGGCCGCCACGCTGCGTACCGTCAGCGAACCCTGGCGCTGAGTGGCAGGGAAGCACCCCTTACCCTAAGAAGCATCATGGCGAACAAACCCTCCAAGAGTTTCGAAGAGCTCTTCACGGAGCTCCAGCTCAAGGCCGCCAACGGCGACCCGTCCACCTCCCGCACCGCCGAGCTGGTGGACAAGGGCGTGCATGCCATCGGCAAGAAGGTCGTCGAGGAGGCCGCCGAGGTCTGGATGGCCGCCGAGTACGAGAGCAAGGACGCCGCCGCCGAGGAGATCTCGCAGCTGCTGTACCACGTCCAGGTGATGATGGTCGCGCGCGGGATCTCCCTCGACGACGTCTACGCGCACCTCTGAGCACCCCGAACTCCCCCTCTCCCACCTGAAGGAAGCTGACCTCATGCTGCGCATCGCCGTCCCCAACAAGGGTTCACTGTCCGGACCTGCGTCGGCGATGCTCCATGAGGCCGGCTACCAGATGCGCAAGGAGTCCAAGGAACTCGTCCTGGTCGACCCCGACAACGAGGTCGAGTTCTTCTATCTGCGCCCCCGCGACATCGCGATCTACGTCAGCTCCGGCCGCCTCGACATCGGCATCACCGGACGTGACCTGCTGCTCGACTCCGAGGCCGACGCCGAGGAGATCCTGGCGCTCGGCTTCGCCCGCTCGACCTTCCGCTACGCCACCAAGCCCGGCACGGCCAAGGGCGTCGGCGACTTCGACGGGATGACGATCGCCACCTCGTACGAGGGGATCGTCGCGCAGCACCTCAAGGACAGCGGCGTCAACGCCTCCGTCGTCCACCTGGACGGCGCCGTGGAGACCGCCATCGAGCTCGGCGTCGCTCATGTCATCGCGGACGTCGTGGAGACCGGCACCTCGCTGCGCAACGCGGGCCTGGAGGTCATCGGCGAGCCGATCATGAAGTCCGAGGCGGTGGTCATCCGGCGCGCCGGCGCGGACGCCGAGGAGCCCAAGGTGCAGCAGTTCCTGCGCCGCCTCCAGGGCGTCCTGGTCGCCCGGACCTACGTGATGATGGACTACGACTGCCGCGCCGAGCACCTGGAGCGGGCCGTCGCCCTCACCCCCGGCCTGGAGTCGCCGACGATCTCGCCGCTCCACAACGAGGGCTGGGTCGCGGTGCGCGCCATGGTCCCGGCCAAGGAGGCGCAGCGGATCATGGACGACCTGTACGAGCTGGGCGCCCGGGCCATCCTCACCACGGCCATCCACGCCTGCCGCCTCTGACCGACCCCTCTCACCGTACGGAAGTGACGTACCCCGTGTCCGCTCCCGCGCCCCGACTCCCCGCTCTCCCGGTCACGTTCCGGCCGACCCGCACCCGGGCCGTGCTGCTGAGCGTGGGCGCCGTGATGTTCGCCGTGATCACCGGCATCGCACTGCTCCTGGAGAACATGAGCGGGGGCGAGCGGGCCAGCTTCGTGTTCACCGCGGCGATGTTCTTCGCGGTCCTCGCGCTGCTGAGCCGCCCCAAGGTAATCGCCGACGACACCGGCGTCACCGTCGTCAACCTCACCCGGACCCGGCGGCTCGCCTGGGCGGAGATCCTGCGCGTGAACCTGCGCCCCGGCGACCCCTGGGTCTTCCTGGACCTCAGCGACGGCACCAGCCTGCCCGCGCTCGGCATCCAGCCCGGCATCGCCAAGGAGCGGGCCATCCGCGACGCCCGGGCGCTGCGCGCCCTCGCCGAGTCGCACGGCACCCGCCAGGACGGCTGACCCGCCCTTTCGGCACCGGGCCAAGCATTGCGGCGACGATCTCAATGGCTACCCTGGTGACGGTGGCGCCCAACGCGCCCGCCCCGCGCAGAAGGCGGCACCATCGGCCTGCGGGGCACCAGCGACCCGAGGAGTGACTCCCTCCAGCAATGGACGGATCGTCCGGTAGTATCTGCGCCGCCCCCTCGCAGGAGGCGGCGGCATGACCATCCCCCTTCTGCTGCTCGCCGCGGCATTCCTTCTCATCCTCGCCAACGGGTTCTTCGTGGCCGCCGAATTCGGCCTGGTCACCGTGGAGCGACCGGACGCCGAACAGGCCGCCGCCGACGGCGACCGCCGGGCCGGCACCGTCGTGAAGGCCCTGCGCGAGCTCTCCTTCCAGCTCTCCGGCACCCAGCTCGGCATCACCATCACCTCGCTCGTCGTCGGCATGCTCGCGGAGCCCGCGCTCGCCGGACTGCTCGACGGGCCGCTCACCGCGACCGGGCTGCCGGCCGGGGTGGCGCCCGGGGTGAGCGTCGTCGTGGGCATGCTGCTCGCCTCCGCCGTCCAGATGGTGATCGGCGAACTCGTCCCCAAGAACTGGGCGGTCTCGCGCCCCCTCCAGGTCGCGCGGTTCGTCGCCGGGCCGCAGAGCCGCTTCTCCACGCTCTTCCGGCCGGTCATCTCGCTCCTGAACACCGTCGCCAACCGGCTGGTCCGGGCGCTCGGTGTGGAGCCCGCCGACGAGCTGGCCTCCGCCCGCACCCCGGGCGAACTGGTCTCGCTGGCCCGCCACTCGGCGCGCGCCGGAGCCATCGAGCAGGACACCGCCGACCTCTTCGTACGGACCCTCGCGCTCGGGCGGCTCACCGCGGAGAACGTGATGACCCCGCGCGTGAAGGTGAGCGCGCTCCAGACCTCCGCGACCGCCGCCGACGTCCTCAACCTCACCCGGGCCACCGGGCTCTCCCGCTTCCCCGTCTACCGGGAGCGGATCGACGAGGTCGTCGGCATGGTCCACCTCAAGGACGCGCTCGCGGTGCCGCCGCAGGAGCGCCACCGCACGCCCGCCGCGCGGATCGCGGTGCCGCCGCTGCTGGTGCCCGAGACCCTGCCCGTGCAGCAGCTCCTGGAGCAGCTGCGCAGCGAGCAGCCGATAGCCGTGGTCGTCGACGAGTACGGCGGCACCGCCGGGGTCGTGACCCTGGAGGACATCGTCGAGGAGCTCGTCGGCGAGGTGCGCGACGAGCACGACGCCGAGGGCGACAGCGGGCCCGAGCTCGCCGCCGTGGCGAGCGACGACGGCCGCCCCGCGTGGGAGGCCGACGGCAGCTGCCGGGTGCTGAGCCTGCGCCGGATAGGCCTGGACGCGCCGGACGGGCCGTACGAGACGGTGGCCGGTCTGGTCGCCGACCTGCTCGGCCGCATCCCGGTCCCCGGCGACCGGGCCGAGCTGCCCGGCTGGCGGATCCAGGTCCGCCGGGTCGAGCGGTACCGGGCGGAGCGGGTGCGCTTCGTCCGTACGGCGGACGCCGGCCGCCTGGACGCCGCCCGCCCGGACGCCAGGTGTGCGGACCCGGGCGGTACGGACCTCGGCGGTACGGACCTCAAGAGTGTGGCGGAGGCCGTGCGATGAGCCTCTTGCAACTCTTCTTCGCCCTGCTCCTCGTGCTGGCGAACGGCTTCTTCGTCGGGGCCGAGTTCGCCCTGGTGTCCGTGCGCCGCAGCCAGATCGAACCGCTCGCGGCCCAGTCGGCGCGGGCCCGGCAGGTGCTGCACGGCCTGGAGAACCTGCCGCAGATGATGGCGGCCGCGCAGTTCGGCATCACCGTCTGCTCGCTGACGCTGGGCGCGGTGGCCGAGCCGACCGTGGCCCACCTCCTGGAGCCCGTCTTCGAGGCGGCGCGGGTTCCGGCGGGTCTGATCCACCCCCTGGGGTACGCGATCGCGCTCGCCCTCGTCGTCTTCCTCCACCTCGTCATCGGCGAGATGGTCCCGAAGAACCTGGCGATGGCGGCGCCCGAGAAGACCGCGCTGTGGTTCAGCCCCGGACTCGTCGCCTTCGCCCGGGTGTGCCGGCCGGTCACGGTGGCGCTGGGCGCGTGCGCGCGGCTGGTGCTGCGGGTGTTCCGGGTGGAGCCCAAGGACGAGGTGGAGGCGGTCTTCACCAGCGAGCAGCTCAACCGCCTGGTGGAGGACTCCGGCCAGGCGGGACTGCTGGACCCGCGGGAGATGGAGCGCCTGGAGGACGCGCTGGAGCTCGGCAGCCGGCCGGTGACGGACGTGCTGCTCGACCGCTCGTCCCTGGTGACGGTCGGGCCCTCGGTGACACCCCGGCAGGTGGAGGAGCTGACCGTACGTACGGGGTATTCGCGCTTCCCGGTGTGTGCCGAGGGAGGCGCCTTCATGGGGTTCCTCCACGTCAAGGACGTACTGGACCTGGAGGAGCGGGAGCGGGCGGTGCCGCAGCAGGTGTGGCGCCCGCTGGTCACCCTGCGGGCGGAGCTGCCGCTGGACGACGCGCTCACCGTGATGCGGCGTGCCGCGGCGCACCTCGCGCAGGTGGCGGACGCGTCGGGGCGTGTCCTTGGCCTCGTGGCCCTGGAGGACGTCCTGGAGATGCTGGTGGGCGAGGTCCGTGACCCGTCCCACCGGCCGTTCCCGACGCAGCGCCCGGAGGGGGCCCTGGCAAGTTGAGCCCTTCCCGGGGGCTGCGCCCCCCGAGGAGAGGTTGGCTTTCCGCCTGCGGACCGGTGACGGGTCGCCCGCGCAGTTCCTCGCGCCCCTGAACCCGCTGTCGTCTGCGGACCGTGGCCGCTTCTCGCGCAGTTCCCCGCGCCCCTAAAAGATCCGGGGCTGAGCTGAGTTCGCCGGCCGCGGCGGACCCCTAAGGGGCGCGGGGAACTGCGCGACCAGCCCACCACGGTCCGCAGACGAAAACAGGGGGTCCGGGGGCAGCGCCCCCGGCAGCCCGCCCCAACCCGACACCAGGCCGCCCGCCGGAGGGCTTTCGGGAAGGGGCGGGGTGGGGCGGACACCCCTACAGGGGATCCACCGCGCCGCCCCTCCCCGACAACACCTCCCCGTACGCCTGCATCAGATCCGGCAGACGCAACGTCGACAGATCCTCCCGCCCCGGCGTCCCGGGATACGTCGAAAGCCGCAGATCCCGGTACGCGCAGCTCTTCTCGTACAGCGTCCGCAGAAAACGACCGTTGCCGAGCTCGTCGATCCAGCCCTGGTCCACCACGTGCCCGCTGATCGAACGGAGTTCGTCCAGCGCCTCCTCGTCCCACCCGTCCCCGTTCTCCGCCGCCAGCACCTCACCGATCGCCGTGAGCTCCAGCGGCCGGTAGGACGGGAAGTCCACCCGGGTGGTGAAGCGGGAGGAGAGGCCGGGGTTGGTGGCGAGGAGGCGGTCCATGCCCTCGGGGTACCCGGCGAGGATGACCACCAGGTGGTCGCGGTTGTCCTCGGCGCGCTTCAGAAGCACCTGGAGCGCCTCGTCGCCGTAGGCGTCCCCCTTGCTGTAGCCGGAGTTGGAGAGGCTGTACGCCTCGTCCACGAACAGCACCCCGCCGAGCGCCGAGTCGATCAGCTCGTTCGCCTTCACCGCCGTCTGGCCGAGGAACTCGCCGACCAGGTCGGCCCGTTGGGCCTCCACGAGGTGGTCGCCGCCGAGCAGGCCGAGTGCGTAGAAGACCCGGCCCAGGATGCGGGCGACGGTGGTCTTGCCGGTGCCACTGGGGCCGGAGAAGACAAAGTGACGTTTCGGCGGCTGGACGGGCAGCCCCTGACCGACCCGCAGCCGGGCCATGTTCAGCTGCGCCGACAACGCCTTCACCTGGCGTTTCACCGGCTCCAGGCCCACCATCCGCTCCAGCTCGGCGAGCGCCTGGGCGAGCAGCGCCGAGTCCGTGGGGCCGGTCGGGACCGGTGGAGCGCTGGGCTGGGCCGGGACGCCGGCCTTCTCCCGTACGCCGTCGGAGGGCGGCGGCACCACCACCGCGGGCCCGGCGAGCGGCACCCGCACCTCGCGCCCCTCCGGCGGTTCCAGCGCCACGGCCTCCGGCTCGGGGCCGTCCGCCGTGCCGTCCTGGCCGAACCCGGCCAGCGAGACCGCCGCCAGGTCGGCCGGGTCCTCGGGGCCGTACGACCCGTCCAGGACGTCCGACTCCGTTATCGCGGCCAGCCGCGCCGAGGTGTCCATGAACGCCGGGTCGACCCGGTGCACCGCCCGGTACAGCGGCAGCGCGGCGGCCGAGCGGCCGGTGCCCTCATGGGCGCGGGCCAGCCAGTAGCGCAGCTCCTTGCGCTGCGGCTGCTCGCTGCGGCAGCGCATCAGGGCCGCCGAGAGCAGCGGCTCGGCCTGGCCGAACATCTCCAGGCGCACCCGCGCCATCCCGCCGAAGAGCCCGGCCTCGATCCCCAGCAGCGGATCGTTCAGCAACGGCTCGGTGTGGCGCACCAGTTGGTCCCAGTCCTTGACCAGATACGCCCGGCAGGCGTGCAGGAAGCGGACCTGCGGGTCGGCGTCGACCGGCGGCAGCCCGGCCAGCGCCCGGTCCAGCTCGGGCACATGGCGGCCGTCGAGCCAGTGCGAGGCGTGCGCGAGCAGCAGATCGCGCGGGGTCTCCAGGACCGGTTGGACCCACCAGCCCAGCCAGTACCAGGAGTTGAGGGTGCGACGGTGGCGGGCGCGCTGCTCGCCGAAGCGTTCTCGGTGGCGGTACATGCGTAACAGCGCGGTGGTGGTGTCCACCCGCAGCGCATGCAGCCCCAGCCAGCCGTCCACCATGCCCGGGTCCATCCGCACCGCGGCCCGGAACTCCTCCTCGGCCTGCGGATACGCGCCCATGGTGTACGCGTCGATGCCCCGCAGCCAGGCGAGATCGGCCGGGGCGTGTGCGCCCTGCGTGCCGAAGTCCATCACGTCCCCCACCACCGTGCCCCCGTGCTGAACCGCCAATTCGCACAACGGAATTGCAGAATGGAATTGACGGGAATTGACCGCACCAGTTGCATCGTACCTGCGAGGGGGCCCCGGACCGAAGGGTGGCGCGAGGGGAGCGGCAGCACGACTTGGCCGGTGACCGAGGGTGAGCGAATCCGCTGACGAGGCGCGGTGAAGGGCCCGGAAAAGGCAGAACGAAGCCCCCGATCACGGGGGAACAACCGGGGGCTTCGCGTCTGCGGCGGCTCCGGAAAGCCGCACATTCAGAACGTAAGACCTGTACGGCCCCCGGGTCAAGCGGAGTTGGACGAGTGAGAGGGGCGGTTTTCCGACGGTTCAGCCCATCGGGGGGACGTCGTCACCGTCCGTGACGGAATGGTGTGCGAGGGGTGGGGAATGGCGCCTCGGGAGCCACTCGTACCCCTCCTGACACTGCCGTACCAACGCATCCACATACGGAAGCGACGGATCCGCGGCGAAATGGCGCATCTCCGCCTCCGTCCACTCGTCCCAGAAGCCGGAAAGCGCCGCTCCGTCCCGTCGGCGCCCGCGCGCCCAGGAGCCCTCGGCGTCCATTTCCATCCACAGCAGCAACGCCAGCCACGGCCGCAGCTCGCGCCTGCCCGCGCCGACGCCCTCGATCAGCACCACGGGCGCGGGGCCGAGCGCCACCGGCGGTCCGAACCGGCGCCCGTTCCAGTCGTACGGGGTGACGGCCGCGGCCTCCCCGCGCGCCAGCGGCTCGATGACCTGCCCGCGCAGCCTCGGCGTCCAGGCGAAGAACTCCTCGTGGGTGGCCAGGTCGTCGAGGTGGATCACCGGCGCCCCGCCGAGCGCGGCGGCCAGCCGGCCGGCGAAGGTGGACTTGCCGGAGCCCGCGTGTCCGTCCACCGCCACCAGCCGGACCGGGCCGCACGAGGGCGGCAGTGCGCGCACGAGGGCCGCGATCCGGCCGAGTTCTGCCATGCCTCCACCCTAGATCGAGACAGTGGACGGGCGGCGGTCCAGGTCGTGCCAGTGGTCCAGACCCATATTGGTGGCGCGGCGCGGCGCGCGTGACTGGCAGAAGTCGCCCGGCACCCGCGATAGTTGGCGCTACTTCCCGCCCGCCGCCCCATCCTCGTCCGACTGGGGGTCCCGATCATGACCAGCTCCACTCCGCGCAGAACCGTCCTGGCCGCAGGTCTCGCCGCCGCGGCGGGCGC
>NZ_BAAACA010000041.1:61584-73991 GCF_039521265.1 Streptomyces crystallinus
CGCCGCGGCCGCCCCGCGCGCGCGGTCCGCCGCCGGCCGGCCGTCGAAGGGCGTCCCCTCCCTGGTGGACAACCGCGCCTGGACCACGCACGCCGACTGGCGCTCGGGTGACGCCGCCGGGGTCCGGGCCGTCCCGGGCCGCCGCCCCGGCCTGGTCATCGCCCACCCGCTGGGAAGCGTCGACTACACCGACCCGCACACCCACAAGACGACGAGCTGGGAGTACGCCACCTGGACCTCGCCGGAGCACCGCTCGCCCGTCCCGGCCACCGAGGTGATCGCCCACTGGAACGCGCACACCCCCGCCGGGACCTGGCTCCAGGTAGAGCTCCTGGGCGCCTACTCCGACGCCACGGCGACGCCCGCGTACGTCATGGGCCGCTGGACGGCGGGCGACGGCGACGCCGACATCCGGCGCACCTCGCTCGACGGCCAGAGCGACGGCCGGAGCACCATCTACACGGACACCTTCTCCATCGACGACGCGGCGAGCGGGCTGCGGCTGACCTCCTACCGGCTGCGGCTGACCCTCTACCGCACCCCGGGCACCCGCCTCACCCCCACGGTCTGGCGGCTCGGCGCGATGGCCTCCGACATCCCGGACCGCTTCACGGTGCCCGCCTCGACCCCCTCGTACGCGCGCGAGCTGCTGGTCCCGCGCTACTCGCAGGAGATCCACAAGGGGCAGTACCCGCAGTACGACAACGGCGGCGAGGCCTGGTGCAGCCCCACCTCCTCGCAGATGATCGTCGAGTACTGGGGGCGCGGGCCGAGCGCCGCCGACCTCGCCTGGGTGGACCCGGCCTACGCCGACCCCCAGGTCTGCCACGCGGCCCGTTACACCTACGACTACCAGTACGGCGGCTGCGGCAACTGGCCCTTCAACGCCGCCTACGCCACCACCTACCGGGACATGGGCGCGGTGGTGACCCGGCTGCGCTCCCTCAACGACCTGGAGACGCTGATCCGGGCGGGCATCCCGGCCATCACGTCCCAGTCCTTCTTGAAGACCGAGCTGACCGGCGCCGGATACGGCACCTCCGGCCATCTGATGACCGTGATCGGCTTCACGGCCGACGGCGACGTGATCGCCAACGACCCGGCCTCGCCGAGCGACCCCGAGGTGCGCCGCGTCTATCTGCGCCGCGAGTGGGAGAACATCTGGCTGCGCACCAAGCGCTACAACGCCAGTGGCAAGGTCGTCTCCGGCAGCGGCGGGGTCTGCTATCTGTACTGGCCCACGCACCTCGACGGGCGCCGTCGCAGGGCGCTGGCCTCGGTGGGCGTGCGGGTCTGAGGGGCGGCCCGCAGGGAGTGACCAAGCTCGCCCGTGACCAACGTCTCCCCCTCAGGGGCCGGATCCCCTGGCACTCTGAAAGGGCACCCGGGGGGACCGTCCACCGCCAGACGACCGAGTGAGTTGCCATGACCCTGCACGCCACCACCGCGGACGACCCGCGCGCCCTGGCCGAGCTCCGCGCCCGCACCGGCGGCCCGGACGACGGGCCCAAGATCCTGGAGCACGTCCTGGGGTGGACCCTGGTGATCGTCCTGGCGATGCTGGTCACCCAGACCGGACTGCTGTGACCCCCGGGCCGGCCCTTCCAGCGCCGGCCCGGCACCCCCACACAGCAGCGTGAGCGCGTGTGCAGGTCTGCCATACTGCGGAGATCTAGTGGCAGTTGGAGACTAGGGCCGAATTTGAATAATAGTCAACAGCGAGGCGCGACCGAGCGATCGCAGGTCCGTCGATCCGAACTCATCGCGACGGGCCGGAAGTTGTTCGCCGACACGTCGTACGACGCCTTGTCGATGGACGACATCGCCAAGCACGCCGGGGTCGCCAAGGGCCTCATCTACTACTACTTCAAGAGCAAACGCGGCTACTACCTGGCCATCGTCGAGGACTCGGTGGCCGATCTGGTCGCGCGGGCCGCGAGCGACACCGAGCTGCCGCACGCCGACCGCGTGCACCGCACGATGGAGGGCTATCTGCTGTACGCGGAGCACCACCAGGCGGCCTACCGCACGATCGTGACCGGCGGCGTCGGCTTCGACACCCAGGTCCAGGCGATACGCGACGCCGTCCGCGAGGAGCTGATCGCCACCATCGCGGAGGGCGCCTACGGCAGACGCGAGATCCCGGTGCTCGCCCGGCTCGCGCTGCTCGGCTGGATGGGCTGTGTGGAGAGCGTGACCCTGGAGTGGCTGGCGACGCGGCAGCCCGAGCGCGCGACCGTACGCGATCTGCTGGTGCGGATGCTGCGCCGGACCATGGACACCATCGGCGAGTTCGAGCCGGGCTGTCCGTCGCCCTAGGGCCACGGACGGCGAAGGGGCGGCCGGGCCACACGGCCGGCCGCCCCTGACCCGCCCCCTCGCGGGCTACCTGATGGACTTGATCAGCTCACCGCCCGCGGTGTCGCCGCTGAGCTCCCAGAAGAAGGTGCCGCCGAGACCCTGGTCGTTCTTGTAGGCCATCTTCCCGGCGATGGTGGAGGGGGTGTCATAGCTCCACCAGTTGTTCCCGCAGTACGCGTACGCCGTGCCCGCGACCGTGCCGTTGGCCGGGCACTTGGTCTTGAGCACCTTGTAGTCGTCGATGCCCTGCTCATAGGTGCCGGACGCGGGGCCGGTGGCCGTGCCGCCCGGCGCCTTCTGGGTCACGCCGGTCCAGCCGCGCCCGTAGAAGCCGATGCCGAGCAGCAGCTTGCTCGCGGGGATGCCGAGGCCCTTCAGCTTCTGGATCGCCGCGTCCGTGTGGAAGCCCTGGGTGGGGATGCCGCTGTAGGAGGTGAGCGGGGAGTGCGGGGCCGTGGGGCCCTGCGCCGCCCAGGCGCCGAAGAAGTCGTACGTCATCGGGTTGTACCAGTCGACGTACTGGGCCGCGCCCGCGTAGTCGGCCTTCTCGATCTTGCCGCCCGCCGAGGCGTCGGCGGTGATCGCGGCGGTGACCAGGTTCGAGGAGCCGAACTTCGCCCGCAGCGCCGCCATCACGTTCTTGAAGGCCGCCCGCCCGCTGGTGTCGCAGGAGAGCCCGCAGGCGTTGGGGTACTCCCAGTCGATGTCGATGCCGTCGAAGACGTCGGCCCAGCGCGGGTCCTCGACCAGGTTGTAGCAGGAGCCGGCGAAGGCGGCCGGGTTCTTCGCCGCCTCGCCGAAGCCGCCCGACCAGGTCCAGCCGCCGAACGACCACAGGACCTTGAGCCCGGGGTGCTTCTTCTTCAGCTCGCGCAGCTGGTTGAAGCTGCCCGCCACCGGCTGGTCCCACTTGTCGGCGGTGCCGTCGACGCTGGAGGCGGCGTCATAGGTCTTCTGGTAGTCGGCGTAGGCGTCCCCGATGGCGCACTTGCCGCCGGTGACGTTGCCGAAGGCGTAGTTGATGTGGGTGAGCTTGGCGGCCGAGCCCGAGGTCTCGATGTTCTTGACGTGGTAGTTGCGCTGGTAGACGCCCCAGTCGGTGAAGTACCCGACGACCTTGGAGCCGGCCGCCGACGGGGCCCCTGCGGCGGGTTCGGGCGAGGCGGTGGCGCTGCCGGTCCCGGCGAGCAGGGTGGCGCCGAGTGCGGCGGTACACGCGGCGGCCGTGAGCGCCGTCAGCGACCTGGACCGGGCGCGTGGACGGAGTGGTCCGAGCATCGTGATCTCCTCGTGGGGGAGGGGAGCCGTTCACGGGTGCTTGACATGAACGCGGTGAATCGTTCAACCGAACCGTAGGAGGACTAGACCAGTTCCGTCAATGGTTCGGACCATGTTCGGAGCAGTTCATTCCGTAACCGTCCCAGCAGCAATCCGTGATCTTGGAACCAGTGACTCGACGCGTCCGATCGGGCATACTCACAGCGCCACAGCCACCAACCTGCGACTTCCGTGACCCGGAAGGGTAGGCATCGGCTGTCCGGCAGAGTCACCCGGCGGCGCCGCCACACCCTGCGCGCGCGACCGCCGACGCGCCCGACAGGGAGGAGAGCGCCGCCATGCCCGACCGCGCCCCGCAGCCGGTGGAACGACAGCTGCCCACCGAGGAGTCCCGGGACCTCGTCGCGCTGGTGCGCGACATCGTCCAGCGGGAGATCGCTCCGCATGCCGCCGAGCAGGAGGACGCCGGACGCTTTCCGCGTGAGGTCTTCTCGCTGCTGTCCGAGTCAGGGCTGCTCGGTCTGCCGTACGACTCCGAGTTCGGCGGCGGGGACCAGCCGTACGAGGTGTACCTCCAGGTCCTCGAAGAGCTCGCCGCCGCCCGTCTGACCGTCGGCCTCGGCGTCAGCGTCCACTCGCTCGCCTGCCACGCGCTGGCGGGGTACGGCACCAAGCAGCAGCAGGCCGACCATCTGCCCGCCATGCTCGGCGGCGGTCTGCTCGGCGCCTACTGCCTCTCCGAGCCCGCCGCGGGCTCCGACGCGGCCTCCCTGCGCACCAAGGCCGTGAGAGACGGCGACGACTGGGTCATCACCGGCACCAAGGCCTGGATCACCCACGGCGGGGTCGCCGACTTCTACACCGTCCTCGCCCGCACCGGCGCCGAGGGCTCCCGGGGCATCACCGCGTTCCTGGTCCCCGGCGACGCCGAGGGCCTGAGCGCGGCCGCCCCCGAGAAGAAAATGGGCATGAAGGGCTCGCCCACCGCCCAGCTGCACTTCGACGGCGTACGGGTACCGGACAGCAGCCGTATCGGCGAGGAGGGCCAGGGCTTCGCGATCGCGCTCTCCGCGCTGGACTCCGGCCGGCTGGGGATCGCCGCCTGCGCGATCGGCGTCGCCCAGGCCGCCCTGGACGAGGCGGTGGCGTACGCGACCGGGCGCCGGCAGTTCGGCCGGCCGATCGCCGACTTCCAGGGCCTGCGGTTCATGCTGGCCGACATGGCCACCCAGATCGAGGCGGGCCGGGCGCTGTACCTGTCGGCCGCGCGGCTGCGCGACGCTGGCCGGCCCTTCTCCAAGGAGGCCGCGATGGCGAAGCTGTTCTGCACGGACGCGGCCATGAAGGTCACCACCGACGCGGTCCAGGTGCTCGGCGGCTACGGCTACACCGCCGACTTCCCGGTCGAGCGCCTGATGCGCGAGGCCAAGGTGCTCCAGATCGTCGAGGGCACCAACCAGATCCAGCGCATGGTCGTCGCCCGCCACCTCGCGGGCCCCGAGACCCGCTGACGCTTCGACCGGACCGGGGTGCGCGGATCCGCGCACCCCGGCTCCTGGGGGCTTGTTTTTCACGGCATCTGACGTACCGTCAACTTCCCTGTCGTCCAGGAGGTTCGCCGTGTCCCAGGACCGTCCGATCGCGCTCGACGAATACCCGATCCACCAGGTCCCGCTCTCCCTCAAACACGTCGCCACCGGCGACCGCAACGCCTATGACCGCTGTATCTTCCACGTCTTCGACCACCGCGGCCGGGCGCTGCTGATCGCCGGGCTGGGTGTCTACCCCAACACCGGCGTCATCGACGCCTACGCCACCCTGCGCCTCGGCGACCGGCTGCACGCCGTGCGCGCCAGCGACGCGCTCACCGACGACCGGATGAACCTCTCGGTGGGCCCGCTGCGCATCACCGTCGACGAGCCGCTGCGCCGCCTCACCCTGCACTGCGCCGCCGACCCGGCCGACCCGGACTCGCTCTCGTACGAGATCACCTGGCAGGCCGGCTTCCCCGCCCTCTGGGAGCCGCACCACGTACAGCGCCGGGGCGACCGCCTCACCCTCGAAGGGCGCCGCTTCGTCCAGGCCGGCCACTGCACCGGCGCCCTGCGCGTCGAAGGCGAGGAGATCGCGCTCGCACCGGGGGAGTGGACCGGCACCCGGGACCGCAGCTGGGGCGTGCGCCCCATCCCCGGCGAGAGCGACGGGCGCGCGGACGAGCAGCGGCCCGAGGGGTTCCACTGGCTCTGGGTGCCGGTCCGCTTCGACGACCGCTTCCTGATGGTGATCGCCCAGGAGGACGCCGACGGCTACCGCACCCTCAACGAGGCCGTCCTGGTCCGCGAGGGGCACCCGGACACCCAACTCGGCTGGCCCCAGGCCGACATCGCCTACCGCTCCGGCACCCGCCACCCCGAGCGCGCGGTGATCCACCTCACCGACGCCACCCGCAAGCCGCTGGAGCTCGGCGTCGAGGTGCTCGCCTCCTCGCCGCTGGCGGTCGGCGCCGGATATCCGCCGGCCGACGACTGGCAGCACGGCACCTGGCAGGGGCGCGGCTGGAGCGACCGCCGGGTCTACGACCTCTCCGATCCGGCCGCCCACCCGATGGCCGCCTACGGCGTCACCGACCACGCCGCCCGCTTCACCCTCGACGGGCGGACCGGCTACGGGATCTTCGAGCACGGCAGCTTCGGCCGCCACGACCCCAGCGGCTTCACCACGTACACCTCCGTCGCGCCCTGAGAGCCGTCTTCGAGAAGGGACCCGCCCATGGCCACGGCACCACGCCCCCGCACCACCACGCGCGACCCCCAGGAGCTCGGCCGCAGGCTCACCGGCTGGCTCGACGCACGGCTGCCCGGCGCCCGCGTCACCGGCGTCGAGGTGCCCGCGTCCAACGGCATGTCCAGCGAGACCCTGCTCTTCGGCCTCGACCACCCGGACGCGCCGGTACGCGCCTGCGCGCTGCGGCTCGCCGCCGACCCCGCCGCGTACACCGTCTTCCCCGTCTACGACATGGCCCGCCAGCACCGGGTGATGCGGCTGGTCGCCGAGCACACCGACGTCCCCGTGCCCCGGGTGCTGTGGCTGGAGGAGGACCCCACCGCGCTCGGCGCCCCGTTCTTCGTGATGGAGCGCGCCGAGGGGCGCGTACCGCCCGACGTCATGCCCTACACGTACGAGGGGAACTGGCTGCACTCCGCGAGCGACGCCGAGCGGGCGCGCCTGGAGGACGCCACCGTCGCGGTGCTCGCCCGGCTGCACGACCGCTTCCCGGCCGACGAGGCCGCGTTCCTGCTGCCGCAGGGCATGGGCTCACCGCTGCGCCGCCATGTGGAGGCCCAACGGGCCTACTACGCCTGGGTGGTGGACGGCCTGCCGCGCTCCCCGCTCATCGAGTCCGCGTTCGACTGGCTCGACGCGCACTGGCCCGCCGACGAGGGCCCCTCGGTGCTCTGCTGGGGCGACGCGCGCATCGGCAACATCGTCTACGACGGGTTCGAGCCCGCGGCCGTGCTCGACTGGGAGATGGCGGCGCTCGGCCCGCGCGAACTCGACCTCGGCTGGACCGTCTATCTGCACCGCTTCTTCCAGGACCTGACGGTGAGTTTCGGCCAAGTGGGCCTGCCCGGCTTCCTGACGCGGGACCACATCGAGGCGCGCTACGCCGAGTTGACCGGCCACACGCCCCGCGCGATGGAGTTCCACACGCTCTACGCCGCACTGCGGCACGCGGTCGTGATGCTCAGGATCGCCTACCGGCAGCTGCACTTCGGCGAGGCCCGGGCCCCCGAGGACCCGGACACGCTGATCCTGCACCGGGCCAGCCTGGAGGCGATGGTGCGGGGAACGTACTGGAGCCGGGTGACCTGCTAGGCGGCGCGGCGCATCTGCGGCACCCGCAGCGGGCGCGAACCCGGGCCGCCGACGTGCGAGAAGGGCTGGGTGCGCCAGTCGAGGCCCTGGGGGAGCGTCAGGAGCAGCGCGGTGTCCTGCTCCTGGACGTCCTTGGAGGTGTCGGCGGGCCTGCTCTGGGACGCCGGGCGGCCGGTCCCGGCGCACACGGTCAGGACGAACGGGTTCCAGGGGCTCGGGCACAGCGCGTGCTCCGGCAGCGCCGTCTCGTCCGCGAGCAGCGCGATCGGCTGGGCGCAGTCCGGGCAGATCACCCGGTACATCTCGAAGGTGTCGTAGGCGTCCGCCGGCTCGTCGTCGGAGAACTCGTCCTCGACCGTGTGATCGACGGGCTCCGGATCGGTGCGCTCGTCGTTGCGTTCATTCGGCACACGTCCGCCGCGCTTCATGTTCTGCATTGGGATTCTCCCCCTCGGGTGGGCCGGCAAGGCGCCGTCGCCGCGACCACAGCAAGCAATTCCCGCCATGTCGCGCCCGTAACCGCGCGGGCCCCCGGGAGGACGTCACAAACCTGTGGCATTCGTCACATGCCCGCCGCAGGTGCCCCTTCCGGTTGCCGCCGACTGTGCCGGAGGGGACCTGGGGGAATAGGTTGATCCGCATGGAGGAGCTGGACCGTCAGATCGTCGATCTGCTCGTCAAGGACGGGCGGATGAGCTACACCGACCTGGGCAAGGCCACGGGCCTGTCCACCTCGGCGGTGCACCAGCGGGTACGCCGGCTGGAGCAGCGCGGAGTCATCCGCGGCTATGTCGCCGTCGTGGACCCCGAGGCGGTGGGGCTGCCGCTGACCGCGTTCATCTCGGTCAAGCCCTTCGACCCGAGCGCCCCCGACGACATCGCCGAACGGCTGGCCGACGTGCCGGAGATAGAGGCGTGCCACAGCGTCGCGGGCGACGAGAACTACATCCTCAAGGTGCGCGTGGCCACTCCGCTGGAGCTGGAGCACCTGCTGACCCGCATCCGCTCGCTGGCCGGCGTCTCCACCCGGACGACCGTCGTCCTCTCCACCCCGTACGAGGCACGGCCGCCGCGTATCTAGGCTGTTCCCATGAGTTCCGAGAGCGCCGCCGCCCTTCCGGCCCGAACCGTCGCCCCGCTGCCCGCCGCCGAGCCCGACCACCGCACCGTGCTGCTGCGCGGCGGGGAGGTGCACAGCCCCGCCGACCCCTTCGCCACGGCGATGGTCGTCGAGCGCGGCCATGTCGCCTGGGTCGGCTCCGAGGGCGCCGCCGACGCCTTCGCCTCCGGCGTGGACGAGGTGATCGACCTCGAAGGGGCCCTGGTCACCCCGGCGTTCACCGATGCGCATGTGCACACCACGGCCACCGGTCTGGCGCTCACCGGCCTCGACCTGTCGTCGGCGCGCACCCGCGCCGAGGCCCTGGCGGCGGTACGGGAGTACGCCGCCTCCCGCCCCGGCGACGACGTGCTCCTCGGCCACGGCTGGGACGCGGCGCGCTGGCCCGAGCGGACCCCGCCGAGCCGTGCCGAGCTCGACGAGGCCACCGGCGGGCGCCCGCTCTACCTGCCCCGCATCGACGTCCACTCGGCCGTCGCCACCACCGCGCTCCTGGCCCGGGTCCCGGGCGTGACCGGCCTCGACGGCTACCACCCGGACGCCCCGCTCACCGGCGCCGCCCACCACGCGGTGCGCGCCGCCGCCCACGCGGCGATCACCCCGCACCAGCGCGAGGAGGCCCAGCGGGCCGCGCTGCGCCGGGCGGCCTCCCTCGGCATCGGCACCCTGCACGAGTGCGGCGGCCCCGAGATCTCCGACGAGGACGACTTCACCTCGCTCCTCGAGCTGGCCCGCCAGGAGGCCGGGCCGCGCGTCTTCGGCTACTGGGCCGAGAAGGTCACCGGCCCCAAGGACGCCGATCGCATCCGCGAACTCGGCGCGCTCGGCGCGGCCGGCGACCTCTTCGTCGACGGCGCCCTCGGCTCGCACACCGCCTGTCTGCACGAGCCGTACGCCGACGCCCCGCACACCGGCACCGCCCACCTGGACGCGGCCGACGTCGCCGCCCATGTGGCCGCCTGCACCGAGGCCGGGCTCCAGGCCGGGTTCCACGCCATCGGGGACGCCGCCGTCAGCGCGGTCGTCGACGGGGTGCGGGCCGCCGCCGCCAAGGTGGGCCTGGCCCGGATCCGCGCCGCCCGCCACCGCGTCGAGCACGCCGAGATGCTCACCCCTGAGACCGTCGCCGCCTTCGCCGAGCTCGGCCTCACCGCCTCCGTGCAGCCCGCCTTCGACGCGCTGTGGGGCGGCGAGGACGGCATGTACGCCCAGCGGCTGGGCGCCGAGCGGGCCCGCACCCTGAACCCGTACGCGGCCCTGCTGCGCGCCGGGGTGCCGCTCGCCTTCGGCTCCGACTCCCCGGTCACCCCGCTCGACCCCTGGGGCACCGTCCGCGCCGCCGCCTTCCACCGCACCCCCGAGCACCGGGTCTCGGCCCGGGCCGCCTTCACCGCCCACACCCGGGGCGGCTGGCGGGCCATCGGCCGGGACGACGCGGGCACCCTGGTGCCGGGCGCGCCCGCGGACTACGCGGTGTGGCGCACCGACGAGCTCGTGGTGCAGGCGCCGGACGACCGGGTGGCCCGCTGGTCGACCGACCCCCGCTCGGGCACGCCCGGACTGCCGGACCTCAGCCCGGGGGCCACGCTGCCGGTCTGTCTGCGCACGGTGGTGTTCGGACAAACGGTCTTCGTCCGGCCGAACGAGTGACGTAAGGGCGTTCCGTACGCCCGTCAGGCTGCCCCCGCGGCGCCGCCGCCACCTGCGGATCTTCCTCGCTGACCTGCTGGTTTCGGCCGACGCCGCAGGTCAAACGACTGTTGACAGAGAGCGGCCGGGGCCCGGTAGGTTCTGCCGGGTCCACCGCAGGACGTCCGGCCGACAGAAGGTTTCTGCCGCCCCGGGGGTCCCCCCTGCTCCACGGGAGCTCGGGGCAGGGTGCGACCCGGATGGGGCCCGGACGTTCAGTAGACAACGGCTCCAGGCAGCCCGCAGCCAGCGGGTCCCAGGCCGGCCCGAAGGGCGCCGGGCCCCCATTCCGACACCCCGGGACCTCGCGGTGCGGCAGTGCCCCGACCGCTCGCTATGGTGGTGCCCTGCGTACGGACAATAAGGGGCAGCAGTGAACGACGGCGGTCAGAGGCGATACGGCCCGCTCGGCAGAGCCTTGGTGATCATCCCGACCTACAACGAGGCGGAGAACATCAAGCCGATCGTCTCCCGCGTCAGGGAGTCGGTCCCCGAGGCCCACGTCCTGATCGCCGACGACAACAGCCCCGACGGCACCGGCAAGCTCGCCGACGAGCTGGCCGCCGAGGACGACCACGTCCACGTCCTGCACCGCAAGGGCAAGGAGGGCCTCGGCGCCGCCTATCTCGCGGGCTTCCGCTGGGGCGTGGACGAGGGCTACGGCGTCCTGGTCGAGATGGACGCCGACGGCTCCCACCAGCCCGAGGAGCTGCCCCGGCTGCTCACCGCGCTCAAGGGCGCCGACCTGGTCCTCGGCTCGCGCTGGGTGCCGGGCGGCCGGGTGGTGAACTGGCCCAAGAGCCGCGAGTTCATCTCCCGTGGCGGCTCCACGTACTCCCGGCTGCTGCTCGGCGTGGACATCCGCGACGTCACCGGCGGCTTCCGGGCCTTCCGCCGCGAGACCCTCGAAGGCCTCGGCCTGGACGAGGTGGCCTCGCAGGGCTACTGCTTCCAGGTCGACCTGGCCCGCCGCGCCGTGGCCGCCGGCTACCACGTGGTGGAGGTGCCCATCACCTTCGTCGAGCGGGAGCGCGGCGACTCCAAGATGAGCAACGACATCATCGTCGAGGCGCTGTGGCGGGTCACCGCCTGGGGCGTCGGCTCACGCGCCAACAAGCTCCTGGGCCGCAAGCCGTCCTGACCGGGCGCCCGCGTGTTCGCCGTCCGCTGACGGACGGATCGGATCCCTTAGAGCCTGTCTTTGAACCCCCGTCGTTCGCCCGCAGGGCGGGCGCAGCGGCGGTCGGTGCGTGCGCTCGGCGTGCGGTGGTGCAGGTCATGTGGCGGAGCCACCTGTCCTGGGCCACCGTGCGGCGAGGGTGCGTGCCGGGCGTCGGGGCGCAGACGGGGGTTCAAAGACAGGCTCTTATGCCGTCCTGTCATGCTCCCAGGCACACTGGGAGCATGACGACCGGCACCCCGCCCTCCGCCCCGCCCAAGCGCTCCCGTGCGCGCACCCTCGTCCCGCTGGGGATCGCCGCCTGGCTCCTCGCGGAGATCTGGCTGCTGATCACGGTGGCGAGCGCCGCCGGGGGAGTGACCGTGCTGGCCCTGCTGGTCGGCGGCGCGGTGCTCGGCGGATATGTGATCAAGCGGGCCGGGCGCCGGGCCTTCCGGAACCTCACGGAAACGCTTCAGCAGCAGCAGTACGGGGCGGCGGGCCCGGTCGCCGGGCCGCAGCCCGGCAGTGAGGGCAACACCTTCACGATGCTCGGCGGTCTGCTCCTGATGGTCCCGGGGCTGCTCTCGGACGTGCTGGGCCTGCTCTGCCTGGTGCCGCCGGTGCGCAAGGCGCTCGGCAGGTACGCGGAGCGCTCGCTGGAGAAGCGGATGCGCGCCGCCCGGCCCGGCAGCCTGGGCGACGCCTTCCAGCAGGCCCGGATGCACCAGCCGGACGGCAAGGTGGTCCAGGGCGAGGTCGTCCGGGACGACCGGCACCCGCGGCAGGACGAGCGGGAGCCGCGCCCGCCGCTGACCCACTGAGGTCCGTTCCGCTCGGCGGCACCCTCGCGCTCAAGTTCCGCCGAGCCGCACGGGAGCGAGCCGAACGGGGCCATACCGCAAAAGCAGAGGGCCGGTCACA
>NZ_BAAACA010000041.1:74030-93349 GCF_039521265.1 Streptomyces crystallinus
TGTGACCGGCCCTCTGCTCTTCGGTTTCCGTCGAAGCGCGCTCGCGCGCCTACGCGGACTTGCGGCTGTCGCGCGGATGCACGGCAATGTTCATGGCGCCGGAACGCAGGACCTCCAGCCTCTCGGCCAGAACCTCCTCCAGCTCCTCGCGGGTGCGCCGCTCCATGAGCATGTCCCAGTGCGTACGCGCGGGCTTGCCCTTCTTCTCCTCGGGACCTTCGCCGTCCACCAGGAGTGCCATGGCGCCACACGCCTTGCACTCCCACTCCGGCGGGATGTCCGCCTCCACCGAGAACGGCATCTCGAATCGATGTCCGTTCTCGCATGCGTACTCCACCGCCTGGCGCGGGGCCAGATCGATGCCGCGGTCGGTCTCGTAGCTGGTCACCACGAGGCGCGTGCCGCGAAGAGCTCGCTCACTCATGAATCGTGCCTCCCGGGCTTGTCGCCCACAGGACAGGTGTCGCTGTCGTCGTCATCCGGTCAACGTCCGGTCGGCGTTAAAGATTCCCGTTGTGGGTCATGTGTCGCCGTCGTGCCGCCCCTTGTTGTACCCACCAGTGCCCGGTTTGTCACATCTGGCAGCAGATGTCACCCAGCGTCTTCACTAGTTGAGCACGCAGTAACGGTCCGCCTGGCAGGCCAAAGGCGTACACTACCGGCCTTTCACTTCAACGTCTAAATCCGCGCCGGAACCGGGTTCCCCGCGGCCGCCACGGCGGCCCGCACCGGGACCCTGGCGAGCAGCGCGAAGCCCACCGCGAAGAAGATCACGAGAGAGATGATGGCATCCCGGTAGCTGCCGGTCAGCTGGTACGCGAGCCCGAACACCAGTGGCCCCAGCCAGCTCAGCCCGCGGTCGCTCATCTCGTAGGCCGAGAAGTATTCGGCCTCCTTGCCGCTCGGCACCAGGTGTGAGAAAAGCGACCGCGACAGCGCCTGGCTGCCGCCGAGGACCGTGCCGATGGCCGCCGCCAAGACGAAGAAGAGCACGGGCGAGTGGGCGGGCAGGAAGTACCCGGTGCCCAGGATCAGCGCCCACACCGCCAGCGAGCCCAGGATCGTGCGCTTGGCGCCGTAGGTCTGCGCGAGGCGCCCCATCCCGAGCGCCCCGGCCACCGCGAGCACCTGCACCAGGAGCACGGCCACGATCAGGGTGTTCTGGTCGAGCCCCAGCTCCTCCGAGCCGTACAGCGAGGCCTGCGAGATCACGGTCTGCACGCCGTCGTTGTAGATCAGGTACGCGGCCAGGAAGGCGAGGGTGAGCGGGCGGGCGCGCATGTCGCGCAGGGTCGCGATCAGCTGGCGCCAGCCCGCGCCCACCCTGCCCTCGGCCGGGGCGTGTCCGGCGGGCGCGCGCCGGTCCCGCAGCCGCCGCAGCGGTACGAGCGTGAAGGCGCCCCACCACACCCCGGCCGAGGCCAGACAGATCCGTACGGCCGTGCCCTCGGAGAGCCTGAAGGTGTCGTGGCCCGAGTACAGGACCAGATTCAGGACCAGGACGAACGCGCCCGCCGTGTAGCCGAAGGCCCAGCCGCGCGAGGAGACGCGGTCGCGCTCCTCGGGGCCCGCGATCTGCGGCAGATAGGCGTTGTAGAGCACCATCGAGACCGAGAGGGCGGCATTGGCGACGATCAGCAGCACCGCGCCCAGCAGATAGCGGTGCCCGTCCAGGAAGAACATGCCCGCCGTCGCCGCGGCCCCGGTGTAGGCGGCGGCCGCCAGCAGCGGCTTCTTGCGGCCGGTGCGGTCCGCCGCGGCGCCCACCACCGGCATCAGGACCACCGCGAGGACCACCGAGGCGGACACCGCGTACGCGAAGAGGGACCCGGCGCGCACCGGGACGCCCAGCGGGTGCACGAAACCGTCCGCGTCGGCGGCGTCCTTGGCGATCGCCGTCAGGTAAGGACCGAGGAAGACCGTCAGGACGGTCGTGGAGTAGACCGAGCACGCGAAGTCGTAGAAGTACCAGCCGCGTTGCTCGCGGCGGCGGTCGGCGTCCGGCGCCGCCTGTGCGGCGGCCCGGCCCATGGTCTCGGCGGACAAACCCCGCGCCCTTTCGCTCGTACCGTGGGCGCGCGCCGGGTGTCAGAACCCGGTTCCCCGGTCGGTCAGTACCGTGCGCAGCGTCTCCAGATGATCGGTCATGATGCCATCGACGCCGAGGTCCAGGAGTCTCGTCATCCGATCGGGATCATTGATTGTCCATACGTGCACCTGCAGGCCCAGGGCGTGCGCGGTCCGCACGAAGCGGCGGTCCACCACCGGGATCCCGTGCTGCGCCTCGGGCACCTGCGCGCACACCGCGCCCCGGCGCAGCGGCGCCGGCAGCCCCAGCGAGCGCAGCCGCAGGGCGGCCACGCCCCGCACCCCGTACGAGGTGGCCAGGCGCGGGCCCGCCAGCTTCGCGGCCCGGGCCACCCGGGCCTCCGAGAAGGACCCGACGCACACCCGGTCCCAGGAGCCGGTCCGGCGGATCAGGTCCACCAGGGGCACGAGCGCGGACTCGGCCTTGAGGTCGATGTTCCAGCGGGCCTCGGGGAACGCCTCCAGGAGCTCCTCGAAGAGCGGCAGCGGCTCCAGGCCCGCGACCCGGGCCTGCGCCACCTCGCCCCACGGCAGGTCGGCGATCCGGCCGACGGCGTCGGTGACCCGGTCGAGCGTGGAGTCGTGGAAGGCGACGAGCCGGCCGTCCACGGTGGTGTGCACATCCGTCTCGAAGTAGCGGAAACCGGCCGCCGCGGCCCGCCCGAAGGCGGCCGCGGTGTTCTCGATGCCGTCGGCCGCCCCGCCGCGGTGCGCGAAGGCGATCGGCGTCGGGTGGTCCAGATAGGGGTGGCGTACGCGAGTCACCCGGGCAGTATCGCCTGCGCGGGCGCCCCCGGGGCGGCGGGCTCCGCGACGGGGGCCGGGGCCTCCTGGGCCTGCGCCGCCTCAGGGATCGCGCACACCCGCAGGAAGAGCTGGGCGAGCGGGCCGATGGCGAGGGCGTAGGCGACCGTGCCGACGCCCAGCGAGCCGCCGAGCAGGAAGCCGGTCACCACGACCGCCACCTCGATCGAGGTGCGCACCAGCCGGATCGAGCGGCCGGTGAGCCGGTGCAGCCCGGTCATCAGACCGTCGCGCGGGCCGGGCCCGAACCGCGCCGAGATGTACAGGCCGGTCGCCACGCCGTTGAACAGGATCCCGCCGGCCAGCAGCGGGATCCGCACGGCCCAGCCGTGCGCGTCCGGCACCAGGGCGAGCGTGGAGTCCATGGCGATGCCGATGGCGAAGACGTTGGAGACCGTGCCCAGGCCCGGGCGCTGCCGGAGCGGGATCCAGAGCAGCAGCACCAGCGCGCCCACGATGATCGAGACGACCCCGATGGTCAGCCCGGTGCGCTCGGCGATCCCCTGGTGCAACACGCCCCACGGTTCGAGCCCGAGGCCGCTGCGCACCAGCAGCGCCGAGCTCACCCCGTACAGCGTGAGACCGACGTAGAGCTGGAGCAGCCTCCGGGTGAGGTGCGTGGACACGTGAGCGCCCCCTGTCTGGTGGTAATGGACTGGCGCATGACACTCTGTGGCTGGGAAACCCCTCCCAACCATGGCCAATTCGGGGAAGGTGGACTGACTTCCATGGCGCAGTGGACCTCGGCGGTCGGGCCGGCACAGCTCGCCCGTCAGCTCAACGCCCAGCAGCAGCCCCGCCCGGCGGGCACCCGCAAGCCGCCCGCCTACCGGGCGCTGGCCGACGGGATCCGGCTGCTCGTCCTCGAAGGGCGGGTGCCGGTGGCCGCGCGCCTGCCCGCCGAGCGGGAGCTGGCGCTGGCGCTGTCCGTCAGCCGCACCACGGTCGCCGCCGCCTACGAGGCGCTGCGCGGCGAGGGCTTCCTGGAGTCCCGCCGGGGCGCCGGCAGCTGGACGGCGGTGCCGGCGGGCAACCCGCTGCCCGCGCGCGGGCTGGAGCCGCTGCCGCCGGAGTCGCTGGGCTCCATGATCGACCTGGGGTGCGCGGCGCTGCCCGCGCCCGAGCCCTGGCTGACCCGTGCGGTCCAGGGCGCCCTGGAGGAGCTGCCGCCGTACGCGCACACCCACGGCGACTACCCGGCCGGGCTGCCCGCGCTGCGCCAGATGCTCGCGGAGCGCTACACCGCGCGTGGCATCCCGACCATGCCCGAACAGATCATGGTCACCACCGGGGCGATGGGCGCCATCGACGCCATCTGCCATCTGTTCGCCGGGCGCGGCGAGCGGATCGCCGTCGAGTCGCCCTCGTACGCCAACATCCTCCAGCTGATGCGCGAGGCCGGGGCCCGGCTGGTGCCGGTCGCCATGGCCGAGGGGCTGACCGGCTGGGACCTGCCCCTGTGGCGCCAGGTGCTGCGCGACTCCGCGCCCCGGCTCGCCTATGTCGTCGCCGACTTCCACAACCCGACGGGCGCGCTGGCCGACGAGGACCAGCGGCGCGCCCTGGTGGACGCCGCCCGCTCGGCCGGCACCGTGCTGGTGGTCGACGAGACCATGTCGGAGCTGTGGCTGGACGAGGACGTCGACATGCCCCGCCCCGTCTGCGCCTTCGACCCGGCGGGCGCGACCGTGCTGACCGTGGGCTCGGCCAGCAAGGCGTTCTGGGCGGGCATGCGCATCGGCTGGGTGCGCGCGGCCCCCGACGTCATCCGCTCCCTGGTCGCGGCCCGCGCCTACGCCGACCTCGGCACCCCGGTCCTGGAGCAGCTCGCCGTGAACTGGCTGATGGCCACCGGCGGTTGGGAGCAGGCCGTCGACCTGCGCCGCACCCAGGCCCGGGAGAACCGCGACGCGCTGGTCACCGCGGTGCGCCGGGAGCTGCCGGAGTGGGAGTTCGACGTGCCGGTGGGCGGACTCACGCTCTGGGTGCGCACCGGGGGAGTCTCCGGCTCACGTCTGGCGGAGGTGGGCGAGCGGGTCGGCGTACGGGTGCCCTCGGGCCCCCGGTTCGGCGTGGACGGCGCCTTCGAGGGATATGTGCGCCTCCCCTTCACGGTGAGCGGTCCCGTCGCCGAGGAGGCCGCGGCCCGGCTCGCGGCGGCGGCGCGGCTGGTGGAGAAGGGGGCGAGCTCGGGGGGCGAGTCGCCACGTACGTTCGTGGCCTGAGCGTGGTGTGAGAGAGAGGGGCGGGGGCGCGAGCAGGGCTCGACCGGCCGTCCCCCGGTGGGAGGGGGAGGGCGCGAGCACGTCCTGACCGGCCGTCCCCCTCAGCCCTCCGCCGGGACCGCCTCCGGCCGGGGCGCCGCCTCCACCGGCAGGTCGCGTTCCGGGAGCAGCTCCAGGACCGCCTGGCGGTGCTGTTCGCTGGTGGCGTCGTCGTACGGGTCCGGTGTCGCCGGGACCTGGAGGCGCAGGACGGGCCCGGTCCCGAGCCGGGCGTAGCCGCGGCCGGGCGGGACCGCGGCGGTCGGGGTGGTGTGCGGCGGGACGCCGAGGACCCACTCGGCCCGGGCCATGGTGGCCGGGCCCAGCACCACGCGCGCGCGGGTGTGCGTGCGTACCGGCTCGGTCAGCGCCTCCAGGCCGTCGAACTGCTCGGCGACCACCACGGTCACCCCGGCCGCCCGCCCGTGCCGCAGCGGGGTCTGGAGCAGCTGCTGGGGGTCGGGGCGCCCGTCGGCGGCGGCCAGGTGCCCGAAGACGCTCGGCCGGTCCAGCAGGATCCACAGCGGCCGCTTGATGTCGTCGGGGGTCGGGTGGCCCGCCTGGCGGGCGCGGTTGGCGGCGATGAGGCGGCGCTCGGTCTCGTGCGCGGCCCACTCCAGGGTGGCCAGCGCCCCGGCGAGGCCGCACTCGACGGCGAGCACGCCCCGGCGCCCGGCCAGACACGCGTACTCACCGGTGCCGCTGCCCTCCACCACGAGCACGTCGCCGTGCTGGAGGGCCTGGAGGGCGATGGAGCGCAGCAGCGTCGTGGTGCCGCTGCCGGGCTCGCCGACGGCCAGCAGATGCGGCTCGGTGGAGCGCGGCCCGGTGCGCCAGACGACCGGCGGCGCGTCCCGGACGTCCTCGCCCTCGGCGACCGGCATCGTGCGCTGCACCGCGTCGGCGTCGGTGAACCCCAGCACCGTCTCGCCGGGCCCGGCGACGAACCGTTGGGCGGCGATCGCGGTGGAGAGCGCGTCGAGCACGCGCAGGACCAGCTGGTTGCCCTCCTCGTCCCACTCGAACCGGTACTCCCGGCCGCGCCCGGACTTGGTGTGCAGCAGCTGTTCGATACGGGCGCGCGCCTCGGGCTCGCCGTCCGTGAAGTACGCCGGGTAGCGGATGAGCAGATGGGTGAGCCGGCCGGCGTCGTCGAACTCGTACTCGCTGAAGGCGCCCGCCCAGTTGCCGCCGTGGGCGAAGAGGGGGCTCGGGTCCTCCGGCACCGAGAAGTACGGCACGAGCGCCTCGTAGAGCGCCTGGAGGCGGCCGAGCTCGGCCTCGTCGGGGCCGGTCTTGACGGGGACGCGCTCGCGGCCCTTCCAGGCGGCCGCGGCCATCACCGTGATCAGGGCGAGCAGCGGCCCGTACGGGATGAGCGCGACCACCAGGACGACGGCCGCCACCAGGAACAGCGCGGGACCACGCCGCTCCTTGGGCGTCGCGGTCCACCTGCCGCCGAGGGCGGCGGCGATCAGCCGCAGACCGCGGCTGATCGTGATGAGCGGATGGAGGACGTCGGTGGCGCTGTCGGCGGCCGTGCGCGCGATCTCGCGGCTGCGGGCGATCGGCACGCTCGTGCTGCTCAGAATGCGGGGGAGTGGTCGCCGGGCCACGTCGGTCTCCTGAGGGGGTGGTCGGGACTGCGGGAGGTCAGAACTTGATCCCGCCCAGCAGGCTGGCCAGGCTCTGGCCGCCGGCCTTGATGCTCGGGGCGATCGCGGTGCCCGCGAGGTAGAAGCCGAAGAGGGCGCAGACCATGGCGTGCGACGCCTTCAGACCGTCTTTCCGGAAGAAGAGGAAGACGATGATTCCGAGCAGGACGACGCCTGAGATGGACAGGATCATGAGGAGTTCTCCTGGTTGATGGGGACAGTCACCATGAGTTCTTCCAGGATCACAGGAAGTATCTATGTGATAAAAGCTGCAATCGGGTGAAATTCTCTGATTTTCACTGGAGTGGCGGACAGAAAACCCGGCTGCGGCAGGGACACTGTGCGGCCGACGGGTCGGATGTCGTCACTCGCCGTGAGCTTTGCCCCGGGCGCACCGAACCATGTCGCGCGAGGGGCAGTACCCTGTCGATTCACTCGTACGGCCCCGGTGCCGTCCGGGCCAGGTCACAGGCGTTCCGAGGAGCGCCGGCACACGACGGAAGGCGGTTCAGGCGATGAGCGATGCCCTCGATCCCGAGGTGGTCGAGCTGGCGGGCAGGATCTTCGATCTGGCCCGCCAGGGGGACGCCGAGGCGCTCGCCGCGTACCTCGACGCCGGGGTCTCGCCCGACCTCACCAACGACAAGGGCGACACGCTCGTCATGCTCGCCGCCTACCACGGGCACGCGGACGCGGTCGCCGCGCTCCTCGCGCGCGGCGCCGACGCCGACCGCGCCAACGACCGGGGCCAGACCCCGCTCGCGGGCGCCGTCTTCAAGGGCGAGGACGCGGTCGTGAAGGCGCTGCTGGCAGGCGGAGCCGATCCTTCCGCCGGCACGCCGTCCGCGCTCGACACCGCGCGGATGTTCGGCAAGACGGAACTGATCGCACTCCTCGGCGACCGCTGAGGTTTGTGCCGGGTGCCCGCTGCGTACCTGGTGAGACGGGCTCGTAAATGTGGTCGCGGTGGCGAAATGCCTGGGTCATCATGACGACGAGCCCCTTCACCAGGGGCAGGGTCCTTACATCGGGGGACACGAAGAGAGGCAGGAAGATGACTCACAGCAAGCGGAAGACGGCGGACGGCCGAACATGTTGGCGCGCGGCCTACTAGGGCACGGCACGAATCCCGGTTGCGTCGACAGCTTGATGTGAGGCTACTTCCATGTTTGATCCGGTCATAGCGCCGAGCGGTACGCTGCTCGGCCTGCTGCAGCGGGGCCGCGGCGACGGCACCCTGCACGCGCTCGCCGCCCCGCGCCCAGAGGCCCTGGCGGCCCTGAACCACTGTGTACTGAGCGACCCCCGCCACGACTGGCAGGTGGAGAACCGCTCCCTGTACTACGCGCGGCTCTACCTGGATCTCGACGGCGGACTCGACGAGATCGAGGCCCATCTCTTCAGCGCCGAGGACGTCCTCGACGCCGACGAGCACCGCACCGGCCTCGCCCTCGCGGTCCTCGGCCACCTCGCCTCCTACGGCAGGCAGGACGCGCTCGGGCTGCTGCGGCGCTACGCCGTGGGCGGCGCCAACTGGGGCTGGGCCCTGGACGAGCTCGCGCTGCGTGACGACGACGCCGGGCTGCGCGGCCTCGCCGAACCCGTCCTCGCCCGCTTCCCGAGCACCCCCGAGGGCGACGCGGAACTGGCCGCCACCGTCCGCGACGCCTTCGAGCCCCGGCCCTGGCGGCTGTGGGCCGAGGACACCCGGGACGCGGTCGGCGCCCGGGTGCGCGCCGCCCAGGAAGCCGGGTCCTTCGACCGCTGGCAGCGGCAGCTGAGGCCGTCCGGGCCCCGCCCCGGCTGGAGCGTCCAGGCCGTCTTCGACTGGGCCCAGGAGGGCCTGGAGCGCGGCGCCGACCTCACCCTGCCCGCCGCCCGCTGCCTGGGGGCGGTCGCCGGACCCGACGACCGCGACACCATCGTCGAGGCCGCGCGCGCCGGCGCGGACGGCGCCCGCTGCGCCGCCCTGCACTACCTCACCGAGTCACGCGACCCCCGCGTCCTCGACCTCATCGAGGCCGCCGTCGGCGCCGGCTCCCGCACCGTGGCCGAGGCCGCCGTCCACGCCTTCGAGCGGATGTGCGGGCCCGAGGCCGTCGACCGGGCGCGCGGCTGGGTGCACCGGCCCGACGCGCTCGGCGCCGCCGCCGCGGGCGTCCTCGCCTGCCGGGGCGAGGCCGACGACGCCCAGCTGGTGCTGGGCGCGCTGCGCGAGTGCGTGCGCTCCGAGGGGCCCGACGCGCCCCTGCTGCGCCCCCTCGTCGACGGGGCGGGACGGCTCGGCATCGGCTGCGCCGCCCCCGTACTGAGGCACCTCTACCGCGAGACCGCCTCCTCCGAGCTGCGCGGTCGCACCGCCCGCGCGCTCGCCGCCACCGACCCCTCCTTCGCCGCCGGCTTCGCCGTCGAGTGCCTGTGGGACTGCGAGGAGACCACGCGCGAAGTGGCCGCGCAGTACGCCGAGCTCGTCGACGCGCGCGTGGCGGAGCGGCTGCGGCGCCTCGCCGACGACCCGGCCGAGGAGGCCGAGGTCCAGAGCGCCATCCACAACCGGATGGGCCCCGACGCACCGGCGATATGAGCCGCGGACGCCGTCCGCCGCGAGCGCTGCCCCAGAGCCACGCTGTCCCCCCTGCACCCCGCCGGCCGCCCGGCGCGGTGGCCCGCGACGCGGCGGTGCCCCGCGCCGCGCTCGCGGGCGCCGGTGCGCCCCCTGGCCCGGGCCCCCTTGCCACAATGGAGGGATGACCGGGCGCTGGGAGTTCTGGATCGACCGCGGCGGCACCTTCACCGACGTGGTGGGCAGACGGCCCGACGGACGCCTGGTCAGCCGCAAGCTCCTGTCCCACGACCCGGAGCGCGGCCGCGACGCCGCGGTCGCCGGGATCCGGCTGCTGCTGGGCCTCGGGCCCGACGAGCCGGTCCCGGCCGACCGCGTCTCGGTGGTCAAGATGGGCACCACGGTCGCCACCAACGCCCTCCTGGAGCGACGCGGCGAGCCGACCGTCCTGGTCGTCACCGAGGGCTTCCGGGACGCCCTGCGCATCGCCTACCAGAACCGGCCGCGCCTGTTCGACCGGCACATCGTGCTGCCGGAGGCGGTGTACGAGCGGGTCGTCGAGGTCGCCGAGCGGGTCGACGCGCACGGCGCCGTCGTCCGCCCGCTCGACCTCGCGGACGTCACCGAGCGGCTGCGGGCCGCCCACGCGGAGGGCTTTCGCGCCGCCGCCGTCGTCCTGATGCACGGCTACCGCCACCCGGACCACGAGCTGGCCGTCGCCGACGCCGCCCGCGCGCTCGGCTTCACCCAGGTCAGCTGCTCGCACGAGGTGAGCCCGCTCATCAAGCTGGTGCCGCGCGGCGACACCACCGTGGTGGACGCCTACCTCTCGCCGATCCTGCGGCGCTATGTCGACGAGGTCGCCGGCGAACTCGACGGCGTACGGCTGATGTTCATGCAGTCCAACGGCGGGCTGCGGGAGGCCGCGCACTTCCGGGGCAAGGACGCGGTGCTCTCCGGCCCGGCCGGCGGGGTGGTCGGCATGGCCCGCACCTCCGGCCAGGCCGGCCACGCGCGCGTGATCGGCTTCGACATGGGCGGCACCTCCACCGACGTCTCGCACTACGCGGGCGCCTTCGAGCGGGACTTCGCCACCCAGGTGGCCGGGGTGCGGATGCGCGCCCCGATGATGGACATCCACACCGTGGCCGCGGGCGGTGGCTCGGTGCTCCACTTCGACGGCCGGCGCTACCGGGTCGGCCCCGACTCGGCGGGCGCGGTCCCGGGCCCCGCCTGCTACCGGCGCGGCGGCCCGCCGACGGTCACCGACGCCAATGTGATGCTCGGCCGGATCCAGCCCGCCCACTTCCCCGCCGTGTTCGGCCCCGAGGGCGACCAGCCGCTGGACGCCGAGGCGGTACGGGAGCGGTTCACCGAGCTGGCCGGGCGCACCGGCGGCGGGCGCACCCCCGAGGAGGTCGCCGCCGGGTTCCTGGAGATCGCCGTGCTCAACATGGCGAACGCGGTCAAGAAGATCTCCGTGCAGCGCGGCCACGACATCACCCGTTACGCGCTGACCAGCTTCGGCGGCGCGGGCGGCCAGCACGCCTGCGCGGTCGCCGACGCGCTCGGCGTCGACACCGTCCTCGTACCGCCGCTGGCCGGGGTCCTCTCCGCGTACGGGATCGGCCTCGCGGACGCGACCGCGATGCGCGAGCAGTCGGTGGAGGAGGAGCTCGACGAGGGCGCGGCCGGGCGGGTGCGCGAGCTGTGCGGGGAACTCGCGGCACGCACGCGTGGCGAACTGCGCGCCGACAGCGTCCCCGACGAGGCGATCACCACCCACGCGCGCGTCCTGCTGCGCTACGCCGGTACGGACGCGAGCCTGCCGGTCGCCCTGGACTCGGCGGACGCCATGAAGGAGGCGTTCACGCGCGAACACCGCGCGCGGTACGCCTTCACCATGGACAAGCCGCTGGTCGTGGAGGCGGTCTCGGTGGAGGCGGTCGGCACCGCCGGGCCGCACGGCGCCCTCGAGGCCGAGGAGTACGCGCGCGAGGACGCGAGCGGCCCCTCGGTCACCGTGGACATGTTCGTGGCGGGCGAGCGCCGGCAGGTCCCGCTCCACCGGCGCGCCGCCCTGCGGCCCGGCGACACCGTCACCGGACCCGCGATCGTCGCCGAGGCCGACGCCACCACCGTGGTGGACGACGGCTGGCAGGCCGCCGCCGGCGACCTCGGGCATCTGCTCCTCACCCGGGTGCGCCCCCGCCCCGGCCGCACCGCCCTCGGCACGGACGTCGACCCCGTGATGCTGGAGGTCTTCGACAACCTCTTCATGGCGATCGCCGAGCAGATGGGCGTACGCCTGGAGAACACCGCCCACTCCGTCAACATCAAGGAGCGCCTCGACTTCTCCTGCGCGCTCTTCGACGCCGAGGGCAACCTGATCGCCAACGCCCCGCACATCCCGGTGCACCTGGGCTCCATGGGCGAGTCCATCAAGGAGGTGCTGCGCCGCAACGAGGCCACCATGCGGCCCGGCGACGTCTACGCCATCAACGACCCGTACCACGGCGGCACCCACCTTCCCGACGTCACCGTGGTCACCCCGGCATTCGAGGGCGGCGAGCTGCGCTTCCTGGTGGCCTCGCGCGGCCACCACGCCGAGATCGGCGGCATCACCCCCGGCTCCATGCCCGCCTTCAGCCGGACCGTCGACGAGGAGGGCGTGCTCTTCGACAACTGGCTGCTGGTGCGGGACGGACGGCTGCGCGAGGCCGAGACGCGGGAGCTGCTGACCGGCGCCGCCCACCCCTCGCGCGACCCCGACACCAACCTCGCCGACCTGCGCGCCCAGATCGCCGCCAACGAGAAGGGCATCGCCGAACTGCGGCGCATGACCGAGGAGTTCGGCACCGACGTCGTCCAGGCCTACATGGGGCATGTGCAGGCCAACGCCGAGGAGTCGGTGCGGCGCATCGTGGCGCGGCTGGACGACGGCTCGTACACGTACGAGACGGACGCCGGCGCCGTCATCCGGGTCGCGGTCACCGTGGACCGCGCGGAGCGCGCCGCCGTACTGGACTTCACCGGCACCTCGCCGCAGCAGCCCGGCAACTTCAACGCGCCGAGGTCGGTGGTGATGGCGGCGGTCCTCTATGTGTTCCGGACGCTGGTGGACGACGACATCCCGCTCAACAGCGGCTGTCTGAAGCCGCTGGAGGTGCGGGTGCCGCCGGGCTCGATGCTGGCGCCGCGGTATCCGGCCGCGACGGTCGCCGGGAACGTGGAGACCTCGCAGGCCGTCACCGGCGCGCTCTACGCCGCCCTCGGGATCCAGGCCGAGGGCTCGGGCACGATGAACAACGTCACCTTCGGCAACGACCGGGTGCAGTACTACGAGACGGTGGCCAGCGGCTCGGGCGCGGGCGACGGCTTCGACGGGGCGGACGCCGTGCAGACCCATATGACCAACTCGCGCCTGACCGACCCGGAGGTGCTGGAGTGGCGCTTCCCGGTGCGCGTGGACGCCTTCTTCGTACGGGAGGGCAGCGGCGGGAAGGGCCGGTGGAGCGGCGGGTGCGGGGTGGAGCGCCGGATCCGCTTCCTGGAACCGATGACCGTCGCCCTGCTGAGCGGCCACCGGCGCGTCCCGCCGTACGGCATGGCGGGCGGCGGGCCGGGCGGGCTCGGCGCGAACCTGGTGGAGCGCGCGGACGGCCGCGCTGAGCCACTGGGCGGCGTGGACACGGTCGAGGTGGGCCCGGACGACGTCCTGGTCGTGCGCACGCCCGGAGGCGGCGGCTACGGCTCCTGACGGGCTCGCGGGACCGGCCCGCGTACGGGGACGAACCGCAGCGGCGTGCCGGGCGCGGCCTGCGCGGCGGCGGCGAGGTCCGTCCCGGCGACCACGCCGACGACCGGATAGCCGCCGGTGGTCGGATGGTCGGCCAGGAACACCACCGGGCGCCCGTCCGGGGGCACTTGGACGGCGCCGAGGACCATGCCCTCGCTGGGCAGCTCGCCGTGGACCGCGCGTTCCAGGGCCGGGCCCTCGGTGCGCAGGCCGATGCGGTTGCTCGCGGAGGAGACCCGGTAGCGGCCGCTCGCGAGGGCGGTGAAGGCGTCCGGCGTGAACCAGTCGGCGCGCGGCCCCGGCAGCATCCGCAGCACCAGCTCGCCGGGCGGCCCCGGCGCGGGCGCCGCGTCCACGCGCGCGTGGTGCCCGGCCGGGTGCCCCAGGGGCAGTACGGCGCCGTCGGTGAGCGGCGCCGGGCCCAGGCCCGAGAGCAGATCGGTGGAGCGGCTGCCGAGGACCGGCTCGACGGCGATGCCCCCGGCGAACGCCACATAGGAGCGCACCCCGCGCACGGCGGCCGCGATGTCCAGGACGGCCCCGGCGGGGACCCGCACCGGCGCGCCCCAGGCCGCCGGGCGCCCCTCGACGGTCACCGGGCAGGGCGCCCCCGTCACCGCGACGGTGACGGCCCGGCGGGGGCGCACCGCGCAGCCGCTCAGCGTGGTCTCCAGCACGGCGGCCCCCGCGGGGTTGCCCACCAGCCGGTTGGCGAGACGGCTCGCGGGCAGGTCGAGCGCCCCCGAGCGCGGCACGCCGAGGTGGGCGTGGCCGGGGCGCCCTTCGTCCTGGACGGAGGTGAGCGCCCCGGCCCGCACCACGCAGAAGGCCCGGTCGGTCATACGGCGCCCCGGGGAACGAAGCGGACCCGGGTGCCCGGCGCGAGCAGCGCGGCGGGCTCCCGCTCCGGGTCCCAGAGCACGGCGTCCGTGGTGCCGATCAGCTGCCAGCCGCCCGGGGACGAGCGCGGGTAGACCCCGGTGTAGGGGCCCGCCAGGGCGAGGGACCCGGCCGGGACCGCCGTCCTCGGGGTGGCGCGCCGGGGCACCGCGTACTGCTCGGGCAGCCCGGTCAGATAGCCGAAGCCGGGCGCGAACCCGCAGAAGGCCACCCGGAACTCGGCCGCGCTGTGGATCCGTACCGCCGCCCGCACCGAGACGCCCCACACCGCCGCGACCTCCGCCAGGTCGGGGCCGTCGTAACGGACCGGGATCCGGACCGCCGGGCCGGCGTCCGCGCGCGGCGGGGCGACCTGCCAGCCGGGCAGCAGCGCCGCGAGGCGCTCGGGGTCGTCCAGCCCGTCGAGCAGGACCGTGCGGGCCGCCGGGACGATCTCGCGTACCGGCGGCAGGATTCCGGCGGCGCGGCGGCGCAGCAGCTCGGCGTGCAGGGCCTCGGCGTCCTCGCCGCTCTCCAGCTCGACCAGCAGCGCGCGTTCGCCCACCGGGAGGGTCCGCATCGCCAGGGCACGCCTCACGCGAACGCCTCCACCCGCACGCCCGCGCCCTCCAGCTCGGCGCGGACCCGGCGGGCCAGGGCGGCGGCGCCGGGGGTGTCGCCGTGCAGACAGAGCGAACGCGCGCGTACCTCGACGCTCTCGCCCGTGGCGGCGATCACCGTGCCGGTCCTGGCCAGCGAGAGCGACCGCTCCACGACCGCGTCCGGGTGGGTGATGACCGCGCCCTCCTGGCCGCGCGGTACCAGCGTCGCGCGCGAGGTGTAGGCGCGGTCCGCGAACGCCTCGCTGACGACGGGCAGTCCGGCCTTCGCGGCGCGCGCCAGCAGGCGGGAGCCGGGCAGCCCGAGTACGGCGAGCAGGCCGCCCGCCAGGCGCACCCCCTCGACGACGGCGGCGGCCTGCTCCTCGTCGTGGACGACGCGGTTGTAGAGCGCGCCGTGCGGCTTGACGTAGGCGACGCGGCTGCCCGCCGCGCGCGCGAAGACCTCCAACGCGCCGATCTGGTAGGCGACCTCGGCCGCGAGCTCGTCCGGCGGCACGTCCATGGTCCGCCGGCCGAACCCGGCGAGGTCACGGTAGGAGACCTGGGCGCCGATCCGCACCCCGCGCTCGGCCGCCAGGGCGCACACGCGGCGCATGGTGGGCGCGTCGCCCGCGTGGAAGCCGCAGGCCACGTTGGCGCTGGTGACGACGGACAGCAGCTGCTCGTCGTCGGTCAGCCGCCAGCGGCCGAAGCCCTCGCCCAGATCGGCGTTGAGGTCGACGAGGGGCGGGATCATCGTCATGTCAGCTCCTGGCCACGCGTCTCGGGCAGCCCGAACAGGGCCACGACGGCAAGCGCGTAACCGACCGCGCCGAGGGCGAGCGCGCCGCCCACGCCCCAGCTGTCGGAGAGATAGCCCACGAAGGTGGGCAGGAAGGCCCCGACGGCCCGGCCGCTGTTGTACGTGAAGCCCTGGCCCGTGCCGCGGACCGCCGTCGGGTAGAGCTCGCTCAGGAAGGAGCCGAACCCGCTGAAGATCGCCGACATGCAGAAGCCCAGCGGGAAGCCGAGGACGAGCAGCAGGGTGTTCGCCCCGGACGGGATGTGGGTGTACACCAGGATGCAGAGCGCGGACAGCACGGCGAAGAGCTGGATGTTCCGCTTGCGCCCGAGCCGGTCGCTGAGCACCCCGCCGGTGAGGTAGCCGAGGAAGGCGCCGGAGATCAGGAACGTCAGATAGCCGCCGGTGCCGACGACGGTCAGGCCCCGCTCGGTCTTCAGATACGTCGGGACCCAGGTGGCGAGCGTGTAGTAGCCGCCCTGGACGCCGGTGGAGAGCAGCGTGGCGAAGAACGTGGCGCGCAGCAGGTCCTTCTTGAAGATGGCGGTGAAGGAGCCGCGCCCGGCGCCGCTCGCGCGCCGCTCGGCGGCCTCGGGCGCGTCGCTGACGTGGCGCCGGATGTAGATCACCAGGAGCGCGGGCAGGGCGCCCGTCCAGAACATCACCCGCCAGGCCGTGTCCTGGTCCACGTAGTGGAAGACCAGCGTGTAGACGAGGACGGCCAGCGCCCAGCCCGCCGCCCAGGCGCTCTGCACGGCGCCCAGGGTCCGGCCGCGCTCCTTGGCCGAGGCGTACTCGGCCACCAGGATCGCGCCGACCGCCCACTCGCCGCCGAAGCCGAAGCCCTGGAGGGCGCGGCAGACCATCAGCGTCTCGTACGTGGGCGCGAAGCCGCAGGCCACGGTGAACACCGCATAGGTGATCACCGTGATCATCAACGCCTTCACCCGGCCTATGCGGTCCGCCAGGATCCCGGCGAGCGCGCCGCCTACGGCCGAGACCACCAGCGTCACGGTGGTGAGCAGCGCGGTCTGGCCGTGGTCGAGGCCGAAGTACGCACCGATCGCGACCATGCTCAGCGGCAGCGTGAAGTAGTCGTAGGAGTCGAGGGCGTAGCCCCCGAACGCGCCGCCGAAGGCGCGCCGGCCGCGCGGGCCGAGGTCGCGCAGCCAGCCGAACGGGCCGCCGCTGCCGGGGAGTTCGTCCTGCCTCGGCTGGGCCTGGGTCGTGCTCATCTGCACCTCGCAGGGGGAGGGGGGAGGGTGCGGTCGAGAGCGGAGGGGGTGGTGGGGGGGGCTCTGCGGTGACGCTCAACGTAGAGGATTGTTGAACGATCCGACAAGAGTCGCGCGGGCCCGTTCTTCTACGATGGGCGCAGTGCGTCGCCGGGAGTCCGGCGGGGGAGTGAGGATGCCGTGGGGACGACGGAGTCCGAGGTCGGCGGGCTGGCGGACGACCGCCCGCTGCTCGGCCGCACCAGTACGGCCGAGCGGGTCGCGGACATTCTTCGCACCCGTGTCGCGGAGGGCTATTTCCCCCCGGGTGAACGCCTCGCGGAGGACGCCATCGGCAAGGCGCTCGGGGTCTCGCGCAACACGCTGCGCGAGGCGTTCCGGCTGCTGACCCATGAGCGGCTGCTGGTCCACGAGCTCAACCGCGGGGTGTTCGTACGGATCCTGGCGGTCGGGGACGTCGAGGACATCTACCGCACCCGCCGCCTGGTCGAGTGCGCCGTCGTCCAGGGCCTCGGCGAAGCGCCGTACGCCCTGGAGGCGCTGGACAGGGCGGTGGCGGACGGGGAGGGGGCGGCCCGCCGCCACGACTGGAAGGGCGTCTCCACCGCCAACATCCACTTCCACCGGGAGCTGGTGGCCCTGGCGGGCAGCGCGCGCACGGACGAGCTGATGCGCGGGGTGCTGGCCGAACTGCGGCTCGCCTTCCATGTGGTGGACGACCCGAAACGGCTCCATCAGCCCTATCTCATACGGAACCGGGAGATTCTGGAAGCGCTGCGGGCGGGCGACCGGACCGGGGCGGCCCGGTCGCTGGCGGACTATCTCGACGACTCCCGCAGGCAGTTGGTCAAGGCGTACGCGGGGCTGGTGGCGGAGGCCGAGTAGCCGGCGGGGCGGTCCAGCAGGGGTGCCGGCCCGGATCGGGGTGCCCGCCGGGCGGAGGTGCGCGGTGGCCGCCCGGCGGTCGTATCTGCGCCGTTTCGACCGTTGTCAGTGTGAGGACCTAATCTGTGCAGCGTGACTTCGCCTGCCTCGACGGAACCCGTTCCGCCCCAGCTCAGCGCGGGGCCGCGCCCGGCACCGGGCCCGGCCGCCGACGAGGGGCTGGCGCGCAGGCTGCGCGCGCTCGCGTGCACCGCCCCGCTGCACGACCTGGACGTGCGCAAGGCCAACCTCGCGGGTGAGTACTCGGTGTACGCGATGGCGGAGGTCGCCCTCGCCTCGATCGACCTCGTCACGCTGAACATGGACTTCGACACGGGCGCCGACCACGAGCAGATCGTGGCCCGGCTGATCCCGCGCGTCGCCGCCCAGGCACCCGGCCGCCCGGCCGCCGAGCACGAGCGGGTGGCCCGCTGGGTCCTGGAGAACCTGATCAACGTCGGCAGCGTGGACCGCGGCTTCCGCGCGGTGTACGGCACCTTCAGCCCGGACGGGGTCTACGTCCGCCGGGACTACGACTTCAAACTGATCGAAGAGGTCCCGGGCTACGGCGGCAGCGTCTACCTCCGCACCACGGACGAGGCCGTGAACGTGCTGGTGGGCGCGCTCGACACGGACGTCACCAGCGCCCAGATCGCCGCCGAGGTGAAGCTGGAGGTGCTGATCAGCCGCGGCCGCCTCGCCGACGCCCAGCTCGCCGCCGAACAGGCCCGCTACCGGACCGTGCAGTACGCGGAGACGCTCCGCCGCACCCTGGAGGCGACCCGGCGCAATGTGCGCGCGGTCGACTGGCTCAACGCGGTCCCGGACATGATCGCGGAGGCGCTGGACCACGTCGCCGACCGCTACCGCCACGAGAACGCGATCCTCACCAACATCCGCAAGGCCCGGGACGAGGCGGAGGAGCCCGAGAACAAGCGGCGGGCCGCGGAGCTCGTCGACATCGTCAAGGACTGCATCCGCCGCCACACGCAGTTGCAGTCGCGCCTCCTGGAGGCCGGGCCGCTGTTCCGCGCCGAGCAGGACCGCCAGGCGTTCGCGCGCCCGGCCGCCCGGACCGGCCTCGACCTGTACGGGCAGCTGGTCGCGCCGCTGCTGCCGCTGCCGGTGGAGCAGGCGTCGCGGGTCACGGACGCGTTCTTCGCGCGCGGGACGGGGCTGCGCACGCCCGTCTCGGTGCGGGTGGCCGACCTCGTCGACATACTTCTGACGCCTCCGATAGAGCGGGAGCACCTCGGGGCCGAGATGCCCGAGCCCGATCTGATCGCCACGCCGGACGACAGCCGCTTCAGCGAGGAGCAGCTGGCGGCGGCGATGGAGCTGCTCGACCTGGAGCACGACGCCCCGCGCCGCCTCTCGGGCCTGCTCGCCGAGGCCCGCGGCCGCGACCCCGACCTGCCCTACCTCGTCGCCCTCCTCGCCGTCCACGCGGCGAGCCCCCCGGTCGGTACGGCCTATCGCCAGGGCGAGGAGCGCCTGCTCTTCGCCGTCGACGACGGCACGCAGCTGAACGACCCGGAGTTCGGCGGGGCGGATCTGATCGTGGGGACGGCGCGGTTGGATGCGGCGGGGATGGCGGCGGACCGGGAGGCGGCGTGACCCCGTTTCCCCGGGGGCTCCGCCCCCGGACCCCGTTCGTCTGCGGGCCCGCTGTGGCTGGTCGCGCAGTTCCCCGCGCCCCTGGGC
>NZ_BAAACA010000042.1:0-9913 GCF_039521265.1 Streptomyces crystallinus
CCCGGCCCGGCCCGTGGTGGCGGTGGGCCGGGCGCCGCGTCCGGGGCCGCGCCCGGCGCCGGTGGCGGTGCCCGTGGCACCCGTCGCGCCCGTGGCGCGCGCCGACGCGAAGGCCCGGGCGCACCGGGCCGTCCACCCGTACCGCCCCAGCGCGACCGGGCACCCCGCCCCGGCCGGGTTCTCCACGGTCACGCTGATGCTCGTCGTCACCACCCCGGCCGTCCTGGCCGCCGCGATCCTCCGCCCCCGATCCCGTTCCGGAGCCCGCCCGTGTCGCAATGGCTAGTCCTCGTCGTCGCGTTGGTGCTCGTCTGCGCCGTCGTCCTGACCGTCACCGTGCTGCGCCACCGCCGGGTGGCCGAGGCCGAGGACCCCAGTGAGACGCCCGACGTCATCGAGTACATGGTGATGATGGTCGGCGTCGTGTACGCCATCGTGCTCGGCCTCGCCATCGCCGGCGTCTGGGAGGCGCGCGGCGCCGCCGAGGACTCGGTACGGCGCGAGGCCCAGGCCCTGTACGAGGTCGGGCAGCGGGTGGACGTCTATCCGCCCGCCGTGCGTGACCGTATCCGGGGCGAGATCGACGCGTACGCCGCCCATACCGTGAAGACCGAGTGGCCCCTGCTGGTCCGGGGCGAGGAGCCGCCCTCGGACGGCGCGGCCCTGCTCGCCGCCGTCCGGGGCGACGTGGCCCACCGCGCCCCCGCCAACGACCTCCAGTCGCAGGCCTACCAGCCGCTGCTCGACCAGATCGCCACCGCCGACGACGCCCGGCACGCCCGGATCGACAGCGCCGGGTCCACGCTGCCGGGGGTCGTCTGGTTCGGCCTGGTCGCCGGGGCGGTGGTGACCATCGGGCTGATCTTCACGCTCCAGATCCACCGCTCGGCACGGGAGTTGCTGCTCGCGGGCGTCTTCAGCGGGCTGATCGTGTTCCTGCTGTTCCTGGTGTGGAGCTTCGACGCGCCGTTCGGCAGGTCGGGTACGGAGTCGGCGGACCCGTTCCGCGAACTGGTCACCCAGGCGGCCCCGTTGCGGCACTAGCGCCCGCTCGGGCTCCTAGTGCCCCGACACCTTGTCGTACGTCAACTGGTCGCCGTTGTCGTCGTTCTGGCGGCGCAGACGGCCGTCCGGCAGGAGCGTCACCGTGGTCGCGGCGCCCGGCGAACACGAGGTGGCCGGGCCGGACTCGACGGTCGACGGGCCGAGCTTGAGCGGCCCGTCCGGCCCGGCCGGGGCGGCGGCGAGCTGGGCGCGGAAGACGCAGTGGTAGGTGCCGCCGGAGTCCAGCGGGCCGTCGGCCGTGAGCGTGAGGACCGTGTCGCCCACCTTGCCGGGTGCGAGGACGAGGCGGCGGGTGCTGGAGCCGGCGGCGCTGTCGATGGCGCCGGACCAGGTGCCGAGGTACTTCTGCGGGATGTCCCCGGCGGCGCTCTCGCTCGGGCTCGGGCTCGGGTCGGCGCTCGGGCCGGTGCTGCTCTCGCCCGAAGGGGACGGGGTGGCGGGCGGCTCGGGGGAGGCGGAGGTCCCGGCCTTCTTCGGCTTGTCGCCGTCGCCGTTCATGTACGCGTACACGGATCCGCCCGCGCCGACCGCCACCACCAGCGCCACCGCGATCAGCGCGATCGTCGACTTGGCGCCGCGGCGCGGCGGCTCCTCCTCGGCGGGCGGGGGCGGGCCGTAGCCGTAGCCGGGGTTCGGGTGCGGATAGCCGTAGGCGGCGGGCTGGTACGGCTGCTGATACGGGTGCTGGTGCTGGGGCGGATAGCTGTGCACGGGCGGGGCCGGGTAGCCCCCGTCCGGGGAGATCGCGGTGGGGGTGGCGACCACCGGGGGGCTCGGCGGGAGGGCGGGCACGGGCGGGACGGGAGGCAGGGCCGGAGCGGCGGGCGGGGCGGCGGGCGGAGCCGGGGCGGGGTCCGGCGCGGGGTCCGGCGCGGGGGTTTGGCCGGTGGAGCTCTCCGGGCTCTCCACGTCCAGCAACTGCACGGCGTGGCTGCCGAGTTCGGCGACCAGCGGGCCGGGCAGCCAGGGTCCCGGCGTCGCGTCCTCGGGGCCGAGGCGCTCCAAAATCCGGGCGAGCGAGGGCCGCGACTCGGGGTCCTTGTGCAGACAGTCGCGTACGAGGTCGCGCAGGGACTCCGGTACGCCGTCGAGCTCCGGGGGTTCCTGGGCGATCCGGAACATCAGGGCGTGCACACCGCTGTCGCTGCCGCCGAAGGGGAGCTTGCCGCTCGCCGCGTACGCGAGCACGGACCCCAGGCAGAAGACGTCGCAGGCCGGGGTGATGCGGTCGCCGCGCACCTGCTCGGGGGCCATGAAGCCGGGCGAGCCGACGAGCGCGCCGGTGCGGGTGAGGCCGGCCTCGGTGACGGTCTCCAGGGCCCGGGCTATGCCGAAGTCGATGACGCGCGGGCCGTCGATGGTGACGAGGACGTTGGAGGGCTTGAGGTCGCGGTGGATCAGCCCGGCGGTGTGGATGTCCTGGAGGGCGTGGGCGAGGCCGCGGGCCAGGTGGCGTACGGAACGTTCCGGCAGGGGGCCGTGGGCGCCGCCGACCACGGCGTGGAGGCTGGGGCCGGCGACGTAACCCGTGGCGACCCAGGGGACGGCGGCCTCGGTGTCGGCGTCCAGCACCGGGGCGGTCCACCGGCCGCCGACGCGGCGGGCGGCCTGGACCTCCTGGCGGAAGCGGCCGCGGAACTCCTCCTGCTCGGCGAGTTCCTGCCGGACGAGTTTGACGGCGACGGTCCGGCCGCGGTCGGAGCGGGCCAGATAGACCTGGCCCATTCCGCCCGCGCCGAGCCGTGCGAGCAGTCGGTACGCGCCGATCCGCTGCGGGTCCCCCTCGGTCAGTCTGTCCATGCGGCTCGCCGCCCCCCTCATTCGAACGAGCTTCAACGGGCTGAGGATAGCCCTCCGGGGGGAGCGGATCCTTTGGCTGCGGCCCGGTGGCGGGCTGGTCGCGCAGTTCCCCGCGCCCCTGAAAAAGTCTGTGGCTGAGCTGGGTTCTCCGGCTGCGGCCAACCCCCTAGGGGCGCGGGGAACTGCGCGACCAGCCGTCCACCGGTCCGCAGACGAAGGGTCGGCCGCCCGCCAGAGGCCACGCGGCGGAGCCGCAAAGTGTCACAGCAGGGAAGGGGTGGGGTGGGGGCCAAGACACGACACCCTGCCGAGCCGCACCGCCCACGACAGACACACTGGTCATCCCCCGCCCCACCCCCCACTGCCTACCCTGGCCCCATGACCCCTCATGACGCCCCCGACCCCCGGACCGGCGCCGCCGTCAAGGCCGCGGACCGTGCGCACGTGTTCCACTCCTGGTCCGCCCAGGGCCTGATCGACCCGCTCGCCGTCGCCGGCGCGGAGGGTTCGTACTTCTGGGACTACGACGGCAACCGCTACCTCGACTTCACCAGCGGCCTCGTCTTCACCAACATCGGCTACCAGCACCCCAAGGTCGTCGCCGCCATCCAGGAGCAGGCGGGCAAGCTGGCCACCTTCGCCCCCGCCTTCGCCGTGGAGGCCCGCTCCGAGGCCGCACGCCTCATCGCCGAGCGGACCCCGGGCGACCTGGACAAGATCTTCTTCACCAACGGCGGCGCCGAGGCCGTCGAGAACGCCATCCGGCTGGCCCGGCTGCACACCGGGCGGCACAAGGTGCTGAGCGCGTTCCGCTCGTACCACGGGGCCACCGCCCAGGCGATCAACCTCACCGGCGACCCCCGCCGCTGGGCCTCGGACACCGGCTCCGCGGGCGTCGTACGGTTCTGGGCGCCGTTCCTCTACCGCTCGCCCTTCTACTCCACCACCGAGGCGGAGGAGTGCGCCCGCGCCCTCACCCACCTCGAGGACACCATCGCCTTCGAGGGCCCGGCCGGCATCGCCGCGATCATCCTGGAGACGGTCCCGGGCACCGCGGGGATCATGACCCCGCCCCCGGGCTACCTCGCCGGTGTCCGCGAGATCTGCGACCGGTACGGGATCGTCCTCGTGCTGGACGAGGTGATGTCCGGGTTCGGCCGGACCGGCTCCTGGTTCGCCGCCGACCTGTACGGCGTCACCCCGGACCTGATGACCTTCGCCAAGGGCGTGAACTCCGGGTACGTACCCCTGGGCGGTGTCGCCATCTCCGCCGAGATCGCCGCCACCTTCGACAAGCGGCCCTTCCCCGGCGGGCTCACCTACTCCGGGCACCCGCTGGCCTGCGCCGCGGCCGTCGCCACGATCAACGTCATGGAGGACGAGGGCGTCGTCGGGCACGCGGCCCACATCGGAGCGACCGTGCTGGAGCCGGGGCTGCGGGAGCTCGCCGAGCGGCACCCGTCCGTGGGCGAGGTGCGCGGCACGGGTGTGTTCTGGGCGCTGGAGCTGGTGAAGAGCCGGGAGACGCGGGAGCCGCTGGTGCCGTACAACGCGTCCGGCGCCGACGCGGCGCCGATGGCCGCGTTCGGTGCGGCCTGCAAGAAGAACGGGCTGTGGCCGTTCATCAACATGAACCGGACGCATGTCGTGCCGCCGTGCAATGTCAGCGAGGCGGAGGCGAAGGAGGGGCTCGCGGTGCTGGACGCTGCGCTGGCTGTGGCGGACGAGTACACGACCTGACCCTTCCGGGGCCGCGCTCGCCTGCGGACCGTGGGTGGCTGGTCGCGCAGTTCCCCGCGCCCCTTTTGGGCCCGGTCTTCGTCTGCGGGCCGGTGGCCTCTTCTCGCGCAGTTCCCCGCGCCCCTGAAAGCCTGTGACTGGGCTGGGTCCTCCGGCTGACCCCAACCCCCTAGGGGCGCGGGGAACTGCGCGACCAGCCCACCACTCATCCGCAGCCGAACGCCTAGCTCATCCACCCCCGCCGCCCCCTGGCCTATCGTGTGCGGAACACATAGGCGAGGGGAGGGGCAACGTGCCCGCGAGTGGAGGCGTGACGCGCAGCACGCTGCGGCAGCAGATCGCCGACGCCCTGCGTGACGAGATACTGGCCGGCCGGCTGCAGCCCGGCGAGGAGTTCACCGTCAAGCAGATCGCCGAGCAGTACGGGGTCAGCGCGACCCCCGTGCGCGAGGCGCTCGTCGACCTCACCGCGCAGGGCCTGCTCGACTCCGACCAGCACCGCGGCTTCCGTGTCCACGAGTTCTCCGTCGACGACTACAAGGGCATGGTCGAGGCCCGGTCCCTCGTCGTGAACGGGATCTTCCGGAAGATCACGGAGCTCGGCGCCGCCCATGGCCCCGCCCTCGTGTCCGTGCGGCGCCGTGCGGAGGAGTGCGCCCGCGCCGCCCGCAGCGGTGACCTGAACATCCTCATCGGGTACGACCTGCGGTTCTGGAGGGAGCTCGGCGCGCTCGCCGGAAACCCGTACATCTCGGACTTCCTGCACCGGCTGCGTATGCAGTGCTGGGTCTTCGCCGTGCCGTATCTGCGGGGGCGCAGCGACCTCAGCGACTGGCTGTGGAGCGGGCACGGCGACCTCGTCGACGCCGTGGTCAAGGGCGACGGCGACACCGCGTACGCCGTGATCAGCGCGTACAACGACCACTCCCTCACCTGGGCGGAGCGGCTGAAGCGGTGACCGACGGCGGCCTTCTTGACCTCTCGGTCGTCGTCCCCGCGTACAACGAGGAACGGCGTCTGGGCCCGACCCTGGACGCGATCCGGGACCATCTGCGCGACGCGCCGCTGTCCTGGGAGCTGATCGTCGTGGACGACGGCTCCGAGGACGCCACCGCCGAGGTCGCCCGCGCGGCCGCGGCCGCCGACGCCCGTATCCGGCTCGTCGCCGCCGGCCGCAACCGCGGCAAGGGCCACGCGCTGCGGCTCGGCGTGGCCGCCTCACAGGGCGCCCGGGTGCTGGTCACCGACGCCGACCTGGCCACCCCCGTCGCCGAGCTCGACCGGCTCGCCAAGGAGCTCGACGGCGCCGAGGCCGCCGCCGCGATCGGCTCCCGCGCCCACCCCGAGGCCGACATAGCCGTCCACCAGGGCCGGGTGCGCGAGTGGCTGGGGCGGATGGGCAACCGGCTGATACGGGCCGTCGCGGTCCCCGGCATCCACGACACCCAGTGCGGCTTCAAGCTCTTCGACGGCGACAAGGCGCGCGCGGCCTTCGCGGACGCCCGCCTCGACGGCTGGGGCATCGACGTGGAGATACTCCAGTACTTCCGCCGCCACGGCTGGGCCGTGGCCGAGGTCCCGGTCCGCTGGTCCCACCAGGAGGGCTCCAAGGTCGGCCCCGCCGACTACGGCCGGGTGCTCCTCGAACTCGTCCGCCTCAAGGCCCGCTCCACCAGCCGTGCGAGCCTCGCCCTCCTCGGGCTCTTCCTGCTCTCCTCGGTCCTGCTCTACAAGGACCTCTGGAGCGACCTCGGCCGCGGCTACCTCGCGGACTCCGGCCAGGACCAGAACCAGTGGGAGTGGTTCTTCGCGGTCACCGCCGACAACGTCCGGCATCTGCGCGACCCGCTCTTCACCACCCTCCAGGGCTTCCCGGACGGCGTGAACCTCATGGGCAACACGCCCATGCTGGGCCTGTCCGTGCCGCTCACACCGGTCACCCTCGCCTTCGGCCCGACGCTCACCTGGGCGCTGGTGCTCACGCTGGGCCTGACCGCGACGGCGTACGCCTGGTACCGGCTGTTCGCGCGGTGGGTGACCGGCAGCCCGTGGGCCGCGGGCCTCGGCGGCGCGCTCGCCGCCTTCGCCCCGCCGATGGTCTCGCACGCCACCGCGCACCCGAACTTCTGCGTCCTGTTCATGATCCCGGTGATCCTCGACCGCGCCCTGCGGCTGTGCTCAACGGCCGCGCACGTCCGCCGCGACGGCGTGCTGCTCGGCCTCTTCGGCGCGTACCAGATCTTCCTCGGCGAGGAGGTGCTGCTGCTCGCCTCGGTCGGCATGCTGCTCTTCGCGCTGTCGTACGCGCTGGCCCGCCGCGAGGTCGTCAGCGCGGCCGGACCCACCCTCGCCAAGGGGCTCGGGGTCGCCGCACTGGTCTGTCTGCCGCTCATCGCCTACCCGCTGACCTGGCAGTTCTTCGGGACCCAGAGCTACCACTCGGTGCTGCACGGCGACGCCGCGGGCAACAGCCCGCTCTCCTTCCTGAAGTTCTCCGGGCGGGCGCTGCTCGGCGACGAGGCGACCGCGGACAAGCTGGCCCTCAACCGGACCGAGCAGAACGCCTTCTACGGTTGGCCGCTGATCGCACTGGCCCTGGCGATCACGGTACGGCTGTGGCGGCACGCCCTGGTGAAGGCGCTCGCCCTCACGGCGATCGCGGCGGCGCTCCTCTCGCTCGGCCAGAAGATCCGCATCCCGTACACCGACGTCGTCCTGCCGGGCCCCTGGCGGGCCCTCGCCCACCGCCCGCTCTTCGAGTCCGTCATCGAGGGCCGGGTCGCCATGGTGTGCGCACCGGCGCTCGGCGCGCTGGTCGCGCTGGCGGCGGGCCGACTGGCCGAGGCCGGCCGGGTGAACCGGCTGGCCGGTCTCGCGGCGGTCGCGGCCGCCCTGCTGCCGATCGTCCCGACGCCCTTCCCGGTGACCGAGAGGGCCCCGGTGCCGCCGTTCTTCGCGGACGGGCTGTGGCGTACGTATCTGAAGCCCGGCGAGTCCGTGGTGACGGTGCCGCTGCCGGATCCGGCCGCCGCCGACGCCCTGCACTGGCAGGTCCGCGCCGGCCTCGGCTTCCCGCTGCCCGGAGGCTACTTCAACGGCCCCTGGGGCCCCGACCGCATCGGCATCTACGGCGCCTCCCCGCGCTGGACCTCCAACCTGCTGCGCGATGTGCGCTACGGCGGCGCGATCCCCGACATCGGCGACGCCTGGCGCGCCCAGGCGCGGGCGGACCTGGCGTACTGGAAGGCCGGGCTCGTCGTGCTGCCCCCGCAGGACAACGAGGAGGCGCTGTACACGACGGTGGCGCGGCTGCTCGGCCGGGAGGGCCACCGGGTGCACGGGGTGTGGATCTGGGACGTCGGCCGCTGAGGGCCGAAGCCTGTTCTGTCGGACAGCTCTAGCGACGACGGTGGTGGGTATGCGTCGTGTGTGACATGTGTGATGCCTGAGCCGACGGTGTGGCGGCGCGTTGACGCGCGTCCCGCACGGGAGTTGACGGGCGAGCTTCGCGGAGCGTGCTCGGCGGACTACGCTGTCCCGACCATCGCGACCTCGTAAGGAGCCCCGTGGCCTGTGACTTGTGGCTGGTCCCCCTCGTCGACGTGCTGTGCCACAGCCCCGACAACCCGTTCGCCGAGGAGATCGCCTCGTACGACAAGGCGCTCGGTGAGGCGGGGCTGCCACCTGTGCCCGTCTTCGCGTACATGCCCGGCCTCTCGGGCGATGTCGCCCCGGTCGCGGGCTTCGACTACGACGCCCTGCACTTCCTGCGCCGCGCCTACCTCCTCCAGCTCTGCCGGCTCGCCGTGACGCCGGTGGACGAGCTCGGCGGCGACTACGAGCAGCTCCTGGAGATGTTCGAGACGACGGCCCAGCAGTCCCATCTGGTCTGGCACTACGACCACGCGGGCGCGTACGTCCCGGTGGACTTCCACACCCCCCTCGCCAACGAGGAGCTGCTGGCCGGGGGCGGGCCGCTGGGCTCCACCCACGGGCTGCTGCGGGAGCTGGAGTTCGTGGCCCCGGCGATCGGGATAGACCCGGTCAACCCGCCGATGGCCCCGGCCCCGCCGGACCGCCCGACCTCGCTGGAGGAGCCGGCGGGCCCGATCCCCTACGACGAGAGCCCGTTCGCGCGGGAGCGGCACGTGTGGCTGGGGCTGCACGCGGCGGCGACCCGGTCGCTGGCGCAGGGCTCTATGATCATCTTCAGCTGAGGCCCCGACGCACCTCGTGGTCGGCGGGGCGGGGATGTCGCCGGGGCACCACCGGGACCACCCCCGACCGTAAACTCCGCGCCATCTGGCGGGAGTAGGACCGGGTCCATGTCACAAACGACGAGCGCCCAGAGCGCCGCCCCGGCCCGCTTCTCCGACGTCAAGGGGTGGTTCTGGCCCGCCGACCAACTGCTCTTCGACTGGTTCCTGGCGCGCCAGGAGCGCCAGGGGCTCCGGGGTGACCTGCTGGAACTCGGCGCGTACCTGGGCAAGAGCGCGATCTTCCTGGGGTCGTACCTGCGGGAGGACGAGACGTTCACGGTCTGCGACCTGTTCGACTCGCCCGCGCCGGACGACCCCAACAGCGAGGAGATGGACCGCTCGTACGCGACGCTGACGCGGCGGGCGTTCGAGGCGAACTACCTGGCCTTCCACGACGAGCTGCCGGTGGTGGTCCAGGCCCCCACCTCGGTGATCACCTCACGGGTGGACTCCGGCAGCTGCCGCTTCATCCACGTGGACGCCTCGCACCTGTACGAGCACGTGCACGGGGACATCGCGGCGGCGCGGGACCTGGTGGCGCCGGACGGGATCGTGGCGTTCGACGACTTCCGGGCGGAGCACTGTCCGGGGGTGGCGGCGGCGGTGTGGGGCGCGGTGGCGACGACGGGGCTGCGGCCGATCGCCATCACGGCCACGAAGTTCTACGGCACCTGGTCGGATCCGGAGCCGGCCCGCTCCGAGCTGCTGTCCTGGCTGCCGACGCGGCCGGACATGTGGCACGGGGTGGAGGAGGTGGCGGGGGCGCCGCTGATCCGGATCTCGGGGAAGAAGGCGGTGGCGCCGGCGGCGCCGCGCTCGCGCCACGAGGGTCTGACGCCGGTGCCCACGCCCGCCCCCACGGCGCCGAAGCCCCGTCCCGCGCTGGCGCGCCGCCTGGCGAAGGGTTTGCTGCCGCGCCGCTGAGATCCCCCCACCCCGCCCCTTCCCGAAAGCCCTCTGGCGGGCGGCCTTCGGGGGCAGGTGGGGCCTGCGGCTCCCATACCCGGCTTTTCGTCTGCGGACCGTGCTGGGTTGCTCGCGCAGTTCCC
>NZ_BAAACA010000043.1:0-154402 GCF_039521265.1 Streptomyces crystallinus
CAACCGCATCTACGGCCTCACCAAAGGCCAGTACTCCCCCACCTCAGAAACCGGCAAAATCACCAAGTCCACGCCGATGGGATCCCTGGACGCGCCCTTCAATCCGGTGTCGCTGGCACTGGGAGCCGAGGCCTCCTTCGTCGCCCGCACCATCGACTCCGACCGCAAACACCTCACCGAAACCCTGCGCCAAGCCGCCGACCACCCCGGCACCGCCCTCATCGAGATCTACCAGAACTGCAACATCTTCAACGACGGCGCCTTCGACACACTGAAGGACCACGAGCAGGCGCAGGACGCCGTCATCCGCCTCCAACACGGGGAGCAGATCCGCTTCGGCGCCGAAGGCCGCAAGGGCGTGGTCCGCGACCCGGCCACCGGCGACCTGCGGATCGTCGACGTCACACCGGCGAACGAGGCGGGGATCCTGGTGCACGACGCGCACGCCGTCTCCCCCACCACCGCCTTCGCCCTCTCCCGCCTCGCCGACCCCGACACCCTGCACCACACGCCCATCGGCGTCCTGCGCAGTGTCGACCGGCCCGTCTACGACACCCAGATGGCCGACCAGCTCGACCAGGCCATCGAACAGCGCGGCAAGGGCGACCTCGGCGCCCTGCTCACCGGCAACGACACCTGGACCGTCGCCGGTTAGGACCGCGGAGCCGGAGCGGCGCGGGCCTCAGCCGGCCCGGCTCCGGCTCCTGGCCTCGTCGTACGCGGCGCGGGCCTGTTCCACCTGGTCCATCCGTACGCCGGTCCACTCGGCGAGGGCCCGTACGCGCTCGGCGGCCTCGCGGCCCATGGGGGTCAGTGAGTAGTCGACGCGCGGCGGGATGACCGGCTTGGCGTCGCGGTGCACGAAGCCGTCGCGCTCCAGCGTCTGAAGGGTCTGGGTCAGCATCTTCTCGCTGACCCGGCCGACGTGCCGGCGCAGCTCACTGAACCGGAATGACCGTTCCGACAGCGCGAGCAGAACCAGGACTCCCCACCGACTGGTGACGTGCTCCAGCACGAGCCGGTGCGGACACATGGCCTCGCGGAGGTCCTCTGCTGCGGGCTGGGTGCCGCCCGGGATACTTACCGCCATACCAGTACCTTACTTCAAAGTGGGTACTTACGAAAGGTTAGCGCCATCCGTACGGTGAGTGGCACGGGGTTCCGCACGGGAACCCGGAGCCACAGGAGTCAGCAGCCATGAGCATCGTCGTCACCGGAGCCACCGGAGCCCTCGGCCGTCTCGTCATCGACGAGCTGCTCGCCACGGGGGTGCCCGCGGACGGGATAGCCGCCGTCGTACGGAACAAGGAGAAGGCCGCCGCCCTCGCGGAACGCGGTGTGGAGCTGCGGGTGGCCGACTACAGCGCGCCCGAGACGCTGACCGGGGCCTTCCGCGCCGGTGACCGGGTGCTGCTGATCTCCGGCAGCGAGGTCGGCCAGCGGGTGCCGCAGCACGCCGCGGTGGTCGCCGCCGCGAAGGAGGCCGGGGTGGCGCAGCTCGCGTACACCGGCATCCTCGGCGGGCCGGAGGCCGACTTCCGCCTCGCGGACGAGCACCGGGCCACCGAGCAGCTGATCCTCGACTCGGGGCTGCCGTACACCTTCCTGCGCAACGGCTGGTACACCGAGAACTACACCGCCCACCTGGAGCCGGTCCTGGCGCACGGGGCCGTCGTGTCCAACGCGGGCGAGGGCCGGGTGGCCTCGGCCGCGCGCGCCGACTACGCGGCGGCCGCGGCGGCGGTGCTGACCGGCGAGGGCCATCTGGGCCGGGCGTACGAGCTGAGCGGCGATGTGGCGTGGTCCTTCGCGGAGTACGCGGCGGAGGTCGCGCGGGCGACCGGCAAGGAGATCGCGTACCAGGCCGTGGCGCCCGAGGTGCACCTCGGCATCCTCACCGGCGCGGGGGTCCCGGCGCCGTTCGCCGAGATCCTGGTCGACGTGGACCTGGCGATCGAGCGGGGGCGCCTGGCGGGCACGTCCGGGGAGCTGTCGCGGCTGATCGGCCGGCCGACGACGCCGATCGCGGAGACGATCGCGGCGGCGGTGGCGTAGACGGCGGAGGAGACGGTGGTGGGGGCCGTGGTGGGGACTGTGGTGGAGACGGTGGTGGGGGCCGTGGTGTAGGCCGTGGCCTGAATCCGTCGCTCTGTGGTCAGGACCGTTTTCGGATATAGGGCATGACAGGTGTGGTTGCCTGGCGCTACCGTCGACTGCGTCGACGTGCGCGCGTCGACGTGCGCGCAGGGAGGGCCAGTGGCCGAGGAACCGGGAACCGCTGCCGGTGAGCAGCGGGCAGGACTGCTCTACGGAATCGGCGCCTACGGGATGTGGGGGCTGGTCCCGCTCTTCTGGCCGCTCCTGAAGCCGGCCGGGGCGGTCGAGATCCTGGCGCACCGGATGGTGTGGTCCCTGGTCTTCGTCGGCGCCGCGCTCCTCGTACTGCGCCGCTGGGCGTGGATCGGCGAGCTGGTGCGCCAGCCGCGCCGGCTCGCGCTCATCGGGCTCGCCGCGGCCGTGATCACGGTCAACTGGGGCGTCTACATCTGGTCGGTGAACTCCGGCCATGTCGTGGAGGCGTCGCTCGGCTACTTCATCAACCCGCTGGTCACCATCGCGATGGGCGTGCTGCTGCTCAAGGAGCGGCTGCGGCCGGTGCAGTGGGTGGCGGTGGCGACGGGCGCGGTGGCGGTGGTGGTCCTGGCCGTCGGCGCCGGGCGGCCGCCGTGGATCTCGCTCACCCTCGCGCTGACCTTCGCCACGTACGGGCTGGTGAAGAAGAAGGTGAACCTCGGCGGGCTGGAGTCGCTGGCGGCCGAGACGGCGATGCAGTTCGTGCCGGCGCTGGGGTATCTGGTGTGGCTCGGGGCGAGCGGGTCGGCGACGTTCGCGTCCGAGGGCGTCGGGCACGGGGCGCTGCTCGCGGCGACCGGGGTGGTCACGGCGGCGCCGCTGGTCTGCTTCGGGGCGGCGGCGATACGGGTGCCGCTGTCCACGCTGGGGCTGCTTCAGTATCTGGCGCCGGTGTTCCAGTTCGGGCTGGGCATTCTGTACTTCCACGAGGCGATGCCGGTGGAGCGGTGGGCCGGGTTCTCGTTGGTGTGGCTGGCGTTGACGTTGCTGACGTGGGATGCGTTGCGGGTTGCGCGGCGGGGGAGGGTGGCGTTGGCGGCGGCCGGGTTGCTCGTGGAGGCGGAGCCCCTCCCCGCCCCTTCCCTAAACCCTCCGGGGGTGAGGGTGGGCGAGGACTAGTCCCCGTCCCCGGACCCCTGTTGCGCCCGGCCTTCGTCTGCGGCTGAGTGGTGGGCTGGTCGCGCAGTTCCCCGCGCCCCCAGGGGGTCGGCCGCAGCCGGAGAACCCAGCTCAGCCACAGGCCTTTAGGGGCGCGGGGAACTGCGCGAGCAACCGGCCACGGTCCGCAGCCGAACGAGGGTTTCCAGGGGCGCGGGGAACTGCGCGAGCAACCCGCCGCCGCCCGCAGACGAACACCCCGCCCGGGGTGGAGCCCCCGGCCGTCCGCCAGAGGACTTAAGGGAACGGGTGGGGTGGGGTACGAAAATTCGGCCACCGACCGGTCACCGGACACCCGTGACCGAAATCCGTTCTTGACGGTGAATCAAACCCTCCCTGAACATCAGGCTCGCGTTTCCGTCCCATCCCCGAACGGAGTACGGAGCCCCCACATGCGCACCAGAACAACCCTCGCGGCCGCCGCCGCCCTCGCACTGGGCCTCGGCCTCGGCGCCCCCGCCGTACAGGCCGCGCCCCCCGCGGTCGCCGCCGCCCCGGACATACCGCTCGCCAACGTCAAGGCGCACCTCACCCAGCTCCAGCAGATAGCCAACGCCAACGGCGGCAACCGCGCCCACGGCCGGGCCGGCTACAAGGCCTCGCTCGACTACGTCAAGGGCAAGCTGGACGCCGCCGGGTTCACCACCTCCGTCCAGCAGTTCACCTCCTCCGGCGCCACCGGCTACAACCTGATCGCCGACTGGCCCGGCGGCGACACCTCGCAGACCGTGATGACCGGCGCGCACCTCGACTCGGTCACCGCCGGCCCCGGCATCAACGACGACGGCTCCGGCACCGCCGGTGTCCTGGAGGCCGCGCTCGCCGTCTCCCGCGCCCAGCTCAAGCCCGACAAGCACCTGCGGTTCGGCTGGTTCGGCGCCGAGGAGCTGGGCCTGGTCGGCTCGAAGTACTACGTCAACAGCCTGTCGACGGCCGACCGCGGCAAGATCTCCGCGTATCTGAACTTCGACATGATCGGCTCGCCGAACCCGGGTTACTTCGTCTACGACGACGACCCGGCCCTGGAGAAGGTCTTCAAGGACTACTTCGCGACCCTCTCCATACCCACCGAGATCGAGACGGAGGGCGACGGCCGCTCCGACCACGCGCCGTTCAAGAACGCCGGCATACGCGTCGGCGGCCTCTTCTCCGGCGCCGACTACACCAAGACCTCGGCCCAGGCCCAGAAGTGGGGCGGCACGGCGGGCCGCGCGTTCGACGCCTGCTACCACTCCTCCTGCGACACCAGCACCAACATCAACGACACGGCGCTGGACCACAACAGCGACGCCATCGCGTACGCGCTGTGGCAGCTGTCCACCGGCACCACCACCCCGCCCACCGGCGACGTCTACGAGAACACCACCGACGTCACCATCCCGGACTCCCCCGGCGCGGCCGTGACCTCGTCGGTCTCGGTGACCGGGCGTACGGGCAACGCGCCCTCCGCGCTGAAGGTCGGCGTGGACATCGTGCACACCTACAGCGGTGACCTGGTGGTCGATCTGATCGGCCCGAGCGGCAAGGCGTACCGGCTGCACAACTCCTCGTCGGACTCCACGCCCAACATCAACACCACGTACACGGTCAACGCCTCCACCGAGACGGCGAACGGCACCTGGAAGCTGAAGGTCCAGGACAAGGGGCCGCAGGACACCGGGTACATCAACAGCTGGAAGCTGACCTTCTGACCCGAGGACCGGGTCTACTCGGACTCGGTCTACCCCAATGAGTATGCGCGTGCATATACTGCACGCGCATACTTCATTCCTGGGGGAACCATGGCCACCGCACGCGCCGCCACTCGCACCTTCCTCTTCCTGCTCGGCAGCACCCGCCCCGGCGGCAACACCGAGGAGCTGGCCAGACTGGCCGCCGAGCAGCTGCCGGACGGCGCGGCGCAGCGCTGGCTGGACCTCTCGCAGCTGCGGCTGCCCGAGTTCACCGACCGGCGCCACGACGGCGAGGGGCTGTACGCCGACCCGAGCGGAGACGCGGCCACCCTGCTGGAGGCGACCCTGGAGGCCACCGACCTCGTCATCGCCTCGCCGCTGTACTGGTACAGCGTCTCCACCTCGGTCAAGCGCTACCTCGACCACTGGTCGGGGTGGATGCGGGTGCCGGGGCTCGACTTCCGGCCGCGGATGGCCGGGCGCACCCTGTGGGGCGTGACCGCGCTCGCCGGCGCCGACCAGTCCGTGGCCGACCCGCTGGTGGGGACCCTGCGCCACACCGCCGCGTACATGGAGATGCGCTGGGGCGGCGTACTGCTCGGCTCGGCCAACCGGCCCGGCACCATCGGCGAGGACACCGAGGCAACGGTCCGCGCCAAGTCCTTCTTCAGCTCGCGGCCGGAGCTCGCAACGCACGCATGACGTGCGCCACCAGCACGGCGATCCTGTCCGGCTCGTGGAACGGCCGCTTCAGCGCGTGCCGGTAGTACAGCGGCCCGTACAGCATCTCCACTGCCAGCTCCAGATCGGCGTCCGGCGGCAGCTGGCCCGCGCGCTGCCCGGCGGCCAGCCGCTCGTGCACCAGCGCGACGCGCGGTCTGACCAGCTCCTCGTTGACGGCCCGCGCCAGCGCCTCGTCGTGGAGCAGCTCGGACAGGATCCCGGTGTACGCGGGGCCGATCACCGGTGAGGTGAAGGCCCGCATCACGCTGGTGACATGCGTCACGATGTCCGCGTCGACGTCCCCCGTGTCGGGCAGCGGCGAGGTGCTGACCACGGCCTCGATCACGGCCTCCAGGAGCACCGCGCCCTTCGTCGCCCACCAGCGGTAGATCGTCTTCTTGCTCACCCCCGCACGAGCGGCGATGCCCTCGATCGTCACGCGCCCGTAGCCGTTTTCCGCGCAGAGTTCGAGGGCCGCGGAGAGGATCGCGCGGCGCGATCTCTCGCTCCGGCGCCGGGGGTTGGGGGCTGCGCGTGGCGACTCGGTCACGGGGCGAGTCTACGAGGACGGTCCGTAGCGTATTGACAGCGGAATGGTCTGCTCCAAGAATGTGCCGAGGAAACGGTACGTGTCGTGTCGAGCCGCCACGGGGGTCGGCTCGCACGACCGTTCCGTCCTTCTTCCGGGGACCGCCCCTGTCGGCTGCTCCGCCCGGTCAGGCCGTGATGTCCTTCGCCGTGAAGCGCGCCCAGGCCGCCGAGCCGAACACCACCACGTACAGCGCTTGCAGCTCCAGGTTCTTCACCAGCTGGTCCCAGTAGACCGGCACCCGCAGCAGGTCCGCGAAGGACAGCCAGTAGTGCGGGAAGAGATACGGCTGTATCGCGTGCAGCTGGGGGATCTGGTCCAGGATCTGCACGGTGATGAGCAGGCCGACCGTCGCCGCCATCGCCGCGACACCGCTGCCGGTGAGGGTGGAGACGAACAGGCCCAGCGCGGCCACACCGGTCAGCGACAGGGCCACCACCCCGGCGACGCCCAGCGCGCGCACCAGCCCTTCCGCGAACGATATCCGCGTACCGGAAATGGTCGTGACCTCGCCGAGCGGGAAGAGCAGCGCCCCGACGGCGAGCGCGGACGCCGCCACGACCAGCGTCGCCAGCAGACAGAACGCGAGGGTCGACGCGTACTTGGCGAGCAGCAGTCTGGTGCGCCCCGCCGGGGCCACCAGCAGATAGCGCAGGGTGCCGCTGTTGGCCTCGCCCGCTATCGCGTCACCCGCCACCACGCCGATCGCCATCGGCAGGAAGACCGGCAGGGTCGCGGCGAGCCCGGCGAAGACGAGGAAGAGACCGTTGTTGGTGATCTGCGAGATGAAGGCCGGCCCGTCACCGCCGCCGGGGCCCGCCGTACCGCCGCCGCGCGTCTCGATCTTCACGGCGATGCCGATCAGGATCGGGACGGCCGCCAGCACCCCGAGCAGGGCGAGAGTGCGCCACCGCCGCACGACGGTGACCAGCTCGGACCGGAAGAGGCCGAGCGTCCACAGGACACTGGGCCGCCGAAGCTCGACACCCGCGTGCTCGGCGGGCGCGGTGTCGGAGGCCACCGACGTCGGTACGTCCTCCGCAGTGTTCACCTCAGCCCGCGACATCGAACCCCTCCCCCGTCAGCGCCACGAACGCGTCCTCCAGCGAGGCCCGTTCGACCCCGAAGGCCCTCACCCGTACGCCGCCGTGCACCAGCGCGGCGTTGAGCTCCGCCAGTTCCACCTCGGCCGGCGGGACCTCGCCCGTCACCCTGTCGCCGTCCACGGTCACGTCCGCGATCCCGCGCTCCTTGAGCAGCCGGGCCGCGTCGGCCGGGTCCGGCGTGGTGACCGCGAGCCGGCCCCGGTCGCCGCCCGCGAGCTCGGCGACCTCGCCCTGGACGACCAGGCGGCCCTGGGTCATCACCGCCGCGTGCGTACAGACCTGTTCGATCTCGTCGAGGAGGTGCGAGGAGAGGAAGACCGTGGTGCCGTCGGCCGCGAGCTCGCGCACCAGGGCGCGGATCTCCCGCATGCCCTGCGGGTCGAGGCCGTTGGTCGGCTCGTCGAGGACCAGCAGCTTGCGGGGCTGGAGCAGCGCGGACGCCAGCCCGAGCCGCTGCTTCATGCCCAGCGAGTACGCCCGCGCCTTCTTGCCGGACGCGGCGGCGAGCCCGACCCGGTCCAGGGCGTGGGCGACGCGGCGCGCGCGGGTGCGGGGGTCGGCGGTCGGGTCGGCCGAGTCGTACCGTACGAGGTTGTCGCGGCCGGACAGGAAGCCGTACAGCGCGGGGCCCTCGATCAGGGCGCCCACCTGCGGCAGGACCGTGCGCCCGGCGCGGGGCATCGGGCTGCCGAGGACCCGGGCCGTGCCGGAGGTCGGCTCGATCAGGCCCATCAGCATGCGGATCGTGGTCGTCTTGCCGGAGCCGTTGGGGCCGAGGAAGCCGAAGATGCTGCCGCTGGGGACGGTGAGGTCGAGGCCGTCCACGGCCAGTTGGCCGCCTCGGTACTTCTTGGTGAGACCGCGGGTCTCGATGACCGATGGAGAGTTCCCCACCCCGCCCCTTCCCTTGCCTGGCGCTTCGCCCCAGACCTCCGTTCGTCTGCGGACCGTGCTCCCGTGTGCCGACACGGGTGGAAAAGGGGGGCCCGGGCCCTCGGGACGAACCCTCGGAGCCCGGGTCCCCCTCATCCGCTGCTGCTTCTTCGCCTACTTCGCCGCGTTCGCCGCGTTCACCAGCGCGTCCTTGGTCACCGCGCCCACGAACACCTTGCCGTCGTCCGTCACCAGCGCGTTGACCAGGCGGGTCTTGAAGACCGTGCCCGAGCCGAACTTGCCCGTGACCTTGTCGCCCAGCGAGTTGAGGAACTTCTGGGCCTCCGGCGGGACATCGCCCTTGCCGCCCTTGCCGGAGTGAGCGGACGGGATGCCCTTACCTCCTGGAACGTCGAGGCGGGCGATGGAGTTCCAGCCCTTCCCGAGGACATCGAGGCCCTTGAACCCGCTGCCCTCGGCGCCCTTGAAGCCGCGCTCGCCCCGGCCGCCGTGCGCCTTGCCGTCGTCCTCGGTGACCTTGGCCCCCTTGGGCGGGGTGAAGTCGAACGTCGAGGCCGCGGGCTTGCCGAAGTCGACCTTGGTGAAGCCCGCGTCGATCACCGCCCTGCCCCCGCCGGCCGGCGCCAGCGTGAACTTCAGCGGCACACCGCTCTTGGCGTCCACCGCGATCCGGATCGCGCCGATGGTCGAGCCGGACTGCTTCGGCTTGATCACCAGCTGGTACGCGTCCCGGCCGGCCACGTGCGAGGTGCCGTCGACGGTCACCGAGGTGGTCGGGTCGACCGACTTCAGGGCCTGCTCGGCCAGCGCCTTGGGCGTGGTCGGCAGGGACTCCGGGACCTTGCCGTGGCCCTTGGCCGGGCCGCCCCCGAGCTCCTTCTTGCCGTCACCGGCCCGCTTCGAGTGGTACACCTCGTTCGAGGCGCTGTCGTACGCCCACACGTCGTCCCCGCTGTGGACGACGCTGTACTCCGACGCCTTGTCGAGCACCGACAGCTTCTGCTTGTCCGGGCCGTCGGCGGCGACGCGCAGGGTGTGCGAGCCGGAGGCGAGCTCCATCAGCTTGCTGTCGGGCGAGGCGGAGGAGCCGCCCTTGCCGCCGCCCTTGGGGGCGAAGGAGCCGAGGCCGCCGAAGGACGGGAGGCCCAGGTCCGTCTTGATCTTCACCGTGCCGGAGAGCTGCTGGGCGTCCGACGCGGCGACCTTCTCGATGAGCTGCTGTGCGCTGATCTTCGGCAGATCGGGGTCACCTGAAGCCGCGAGCGCCGGGACCAGCCCGATGGTCGCGGCCGCCACCCCCGCCACCCCGACCGGGACCAGATACCGCGCGGCCTTGCGCCGGCCCGCGACGAGGTCCCCGGCCTCCTCGGTGGTGTGTGCGCTGTCGTTCGGTGCCATGTGTGCCTTACCTCCGTGGTCGGCGGCGTCCGTCCGTAGTGCTGCGCTCTGTCCACCCCGCGCCGCCATTCTCACCCGAATTGGTCAGGAGTGGTGTTCTCAATCTGACCAAATCAGCCGCCGCCGGGCGTCCCCCCTCGGGAGCAACCTCGTGTACCTCTCTGGGATGACACGGGCCCGTACAACCTCCCCCGACCAGTAGGGGTTGTACGTCGCGTACCTGTCAGAAGCGTCAACTCCGCCGAGGCCACGCGCGATTGCCAGCGGCAGGGCGTCAACGCCCTTCGAGACCGCCCGGATTGAGCGCCCTCCCTGCGCGCCCGGCGCACAAAACCGCCCGCTGGGCGCAGCGCTCCGATCCGGCCGCCGGGGCCCGGGCGGCGGTGCGGGACCCCGCGCTCCCGATCGCCCGCCGTTTCGCCAGGTATGCGACTGTCTGCACAGTGCCACCGGCACTCAATAGTGTGACCTGGGTCACACTATCGACAGTTCGGGTGTTCGAGTCGCTTTGGGCCGGAATCCGTACACCTGAGTAAGAGCAACCGGCACCACCAAAGGGGATCGCCATGCTCAGCGTCCACCGCATCGCCGTCGGCGCGGCCGCCGGGACAGCCGTCCTCGCGCTCGCCGCCACGGGGTGCGGAAGCAGCAACGACAGCAGCAAGACCGAGAAGCCGTCCACGACGGCACCGGCGGCCCCGCGCCCGACCGCCCCCACCCTCAGCGCCGCCGAGGTCGACAAGGTCGGCACGGTCGTCACGGACGGCGGCGGATACGTCCTGTACCGGTTCGACAAGGACACCGCCAAGCCGTCCCACTCGAACTGCCTGGCCGCCTGCGCCGCGATCTGGCCCCCGGTCCCCGCCACCGACGCGCTGACGGTCAAGGGCGTCGACAAGGCCCTGGTCGGCACGGTCGCCCGCCCGGACGGCAGCACCCAGCTGACCCTCGCGGGCTGGCCGCTCTACCGGTACGCCAAGGACGACGAGCCCCACGAGGCGTACGGACAGGGCGCCGGAGGCACCTGGTTCGCGATCACCCCGACCGGCGGGAAGGCCACCGCCGACACGGGCGGCGGCACCACCTCCGGCGGCGTCAGCACGCCGCCGGGCGGCTCCGGGTACTAGGACCGGCCGACGCGGACGGGATCTAGCCCGCCCGGTGCACCACCGCGTCGCACAGCTCCTCCAGAGCCGCCTTCGCGTAGCACTCCGGCAGCGGGGACAGCGTGGCGCGGGCCTCCTCCGCGTACCGGACGGTGTCCCTGCGGGCCTGTTCGAGCGCCGGGTGCACCCGCAGCCGGCGCAGCGCCTCGGCGTGCCGGGCGTCGTCCGTCAGATCGCCGTCGAGCAGCGCCACGAGCTCCAGGTCGTCCGGGCGGCCGTACTGGGCGGCCTGCGCCCGCAGGTGCAGGACCGGCAGCGTGGGGATGCCCTCGCGCAGGTCGGTGCCGGGGGTCTTGCCGGACTCGTGGGAGTCGCTGGCGATGTCCAGCACGTCGTCGGCCAGCTGGAACGCGGTGCCGAGCCGCTCGCCGTACTGCGTGAGGATGTCCACGACCGACTCGTCGGCGCCCGACATCATCGCGCCGAACCGGCCGGAGACGGCCACCAGCGAACCGGTCTTGCCCGCCAGCACGTCGAGGTAGTGGTCCACCGGGTCGCGGCCGTCGCGCGGGCCCGCGGTCTCCAGGATCTGGCCGGTGACCAGCCGTTCGAACGCCTCGGCCTGGATGCGGACGGCCTCCGGGCCCAGGTCGGCCAGTATGTGCGAGGCGCGGGCGAACAGGAAGTCGCCGGTCAGGACCGCCACCGAGTTGCCCCAGCGGACGTTGGCGCTGGGCACCCCGCGCCGCACCTCGGCCTCGTCCATGACGTCGTCGTGGTAGAGCGTCGCCAGATGCGTCAGCTCGACCACCACCGCCGAGGGCACGACACCCGGCGCGTACGGGTCGCCGAACTGCGCGGCGAGCATCACGAGCAGCGGCCGGAAGCGTTTGCCACCCGCGCGCACGAGGTGCTGCGCGGCCTCCGTGATGAAGGGGACCTCGCTCTTGGTGGCGTCGAGCAGGCCCGCCTCGACTGCCGCCAATCCGGTCTGGACATCGGCTTCAAGAGCCTGGTCCCGCACGCTCAGCCCGAACGGCCCGACGACGGTCACGAGGGGTACTCCTGTCTGCTGACGATCACACGGATTGTCGATGTGTCGCTGCCTTCACTCAAGTCAGCGTATCCGGTCGCTGTTCGATCACCGCTGGCGCCTTCCCGTCACCCCCCGCGCACAGCCCGATGGACCCCGGTATGTTCGTGATCAGCTCATACGAACATAAACAGCCCTTTTGTCGGCACCCACCACTGCCACCGCGACCCACCGGTCCCGGCACCGGAGGGAGGATGACCATGCGGATCCGCACCGACTTCCCGTACGAAACCACGCGTGCGGATGTTCAGATTCCGCTTCCGGACGGGACGCTGCTGTACGCCCGGGTCTGGCGCCCGGTGACCGAGGAGCCGGTGCCCGCGCTGCTCGAGTACCTGCCCTGCGGGCTCACCGACGCGACCGCGCCGCGCGACCGCCAGCGCCACCCCTGGTACGCGGGGCACGGCTACGCGTCCGTACGCGTCGACCAGCGCGGGCACGGCAACAGCGAGGGCCTGCCGGGCGACGGCTGGGACGCGACCGGGCTCGCGGACGGGGTCGCGGTCGTCGACTGGCTCGCCGGGCAGCCCTGGTGCGACGGCACGGTGGGCATGTTCGGGATCTCCTGGGGCGGCTCCCACTCCCTCAAGATCGCGGCCCTCGCGCCCGAGCCGCTCAAGGCGGTCGTCGCGGTCTGCGCGTCGGACGACCACTACGACAACGACGGGCACTACCTGGGAGGTTCCGTCCTCGCGGGGGAGACGCACGCCCGGGCGGCGTCGACGCTGGCGCTGACGGCGCGCCCGCCGGACCCCGCGTACGTCGGCGAGCGGTGGCGGGAGATGTGGCAGACCCGGCTGGAGTCCCTGGAGCCGCCGCTGCACACCTGGCTGGCCCACCAGACCCGCGACGACCACTGGCGCCGGCACGGCGTCGGCGAGGAGCTCGGGGCGATCGGCGCGGCCGTGCTGGCGGTGGGCGGCTGGCACGAGCCGCACCGGGACACCGTGCTGCGCCTGGTGGAGCGGCTGCCCGCCGACCGGGTGCGCGGGCTGCTCGGGCCCTGGCCGCACCAGTACCCGGACCGGGGGCGCCCGCCCGGCCCGGCCGTCGGCTTCCTCCAGGAGACACTGCGCTGGTGGGACCACTGGCTCAGGGGCGAGGACAGCGGGGTCATGGACGAGCCGCTGCTGCGCTCCTGGATCAGCGACTCGCACCGGCCCGCCACGGTGTACCAGGAGCTGCCCGGCCGCTGGGTCGGTGACCCGGCATGGCCGTCGCCGCACGTCACCCCGGTGCCGTACGCGCTCGGGGGCGACCCGGTCCGGGTCGACTCGCCGCAGCACACCGGCCTCGACGCGGGCCGCTACCGCCCGCTGGGCGGCGCCGGCGACCTGCCGCCCGACCAGCGCGCCGAGGACGCCCACTCGGCGGCGTTCGACTTCGCGGTCCCGGCCGAGGGGGCGCCGCTGGAGGTCCTGGGGCGCCCGGAGGTGACGCTGCGGCTGCGGATGGACGTGCCGTTCGGGCAGGCGGTCGCACGGCTCTGCGACGTGGCGCCGGACGGCTCGTCCACGCTGGTCACCCGGGGCGCGCTCAACCTCTGTGCGCGCGAGGGCGCGGACCGCGCGGACGCCTGGCCGCTGGGCGCCACCCAGGACGTGACGTTTCCCCTGGGCGGCGCCGGCTACAGCTTCCCGCCGGGCCACCGCGTCCGGCTGGCCGTCTCCTCGGCGTACTGGCCGTGGATCTGGCCGCAGGCGGACTCGGTGGGCTTCACCCTGCTGCCCGAGGGCAGCTCGCTGAGCCTTCCGGTACGGGAGCCGACGGCCGACGCGATCGCCTTCGAGGAGCCCGAGCAGGCCGCGCCGCTCGGCGTGGTCTGCCCGGAACCGCTGGACGAGCCGCGCCCTGAGCGGCTGGTCGTACGCGATGTGGCCAAGGGCGAGTGGCGCCTCGAAGTGGTCCCGCCGCACTGCGGTACGCGGGTCCACCCCGACGGTCTGGAGACGGCCGAGGACGCCCGGGAGACGTACACGATCGACGAGGCGGACCCGCAGTCCGCGCGCGCCCGGACCGACTGGACGATCCGGCTGCACCGGCCGGAGCTCGGCTGGAACGTCACGGTGACCACCCGGTCCGAGGTCGCCTGTGACGCGGCGGACTTCCTGACCTCGGACGAGGTGGTGTGCCGGGACGGCGACGAGGTCGTCTTCCACCGGACCTGGGAGAAGCGGATCCCCCGGACGGCGGGCTGACACCCCGCCGCCCTTCAGCGGCCCTCGCCGCCCCCTCAGCGGCCCTGGCTGGCCCTCAGCGGCCCGCCGCCACCGAGGCCGCGAGGCGGGGCGAGGCGTACGCCGTCCCGCACACGAACCGCATCACCGGCCCGAACGACGCCGCGGCCGGCAGACCCGTGAAGTACAGGCCCGGCACGCTCGACCGGTACCCGCCGTCCAGGACCGGCGCCCCGCGCGAGGTGGTGAGCCCGGTGCGCAGCCCCGGGCCGAGGTAGCCCAGGGCGGCCACGTCCATGCGGTAGCCGGTCGCCGCCAGCACGTGGTCGGCGGACAGTTCGCGCGCGGCGCCGGTCCCGCCGCTCAGCGTCAGGACCGGGCGGCCCGACTCGACCCGCGCGCGGACCACCCGGCGGCCGTCGGTCACCGCGACCTTCCCGGTGAACCGGTCGCGCAGCCACCACGCCCCCAGCGGGCCGAGCACCCGGCGCACCAGATAGTGCCGGGTGGGCGCGGGCAGATGCCGGAAGCGGGTGGCGTGGTACGAGAAGGCGTACAGCGACCAGGCGCGGCCGAAGGGCGAGTCGGGGCTGAGCCGGGGCTGCCAGTCGGGGGCCGCGCCGAAGCGGACGGCTCCGGTCCGGCGGGCCACGATCCGTACGCTCGCGCCCGCCTCCGCCATCAGCACCGCGCTCTCGATGGCCGACTGGCCCGCGCCCACCACCAGCACCTCGCGCCCGGCGAACCGGGAGAGGTCGGTGTGCTGGGCGGCGTGCGAGACGGGGCCGGTGGCGGACGGGCCGTCGGGGACGGCGGCCGCCAGCTCGCGCGGCATCCGGGCCAGCCCGGCGAGCCCCGTCGCCACCACCACCGCACGCGCCTCGAACGCCTCGCCGGAGTCCAGCTTCAGCGCGAAGTGGCCCGCCCGGGTGCGGTCCACGGAGACCACCCGGACGTCCTCCAGGTCCGGCAGCAGCTTCCGCGCGAACCACTGCCCGTACGCGGCGAAGTCCTCGACGGGGATGAGGTCCCAGTCCGACTCGTACCGCCGGATCCCGGTGTCGGCGCAGAAGTCGACCAGGGTGTGGCCGGGGCGGGGCGCGTCGATGCCGGACGCGGACGGGGTCGACTTGAGGACCATGCCCGCGGGCATGTGCGCGCGCCAGCTCACCATGGGCGAGCCGAAGACGCGGACCGGGAGGCCGCGTCCGCGCAGATGCGCGGCGGTGGACAGACCGTAGGGCCCCGCCCCGATGACAGCTACCGGACGAATCACGTGAAGGTCCCTCCCCAGGGTGGTGCGCGTGTGCTGGTCGTACGGGTCGCGCCGGCCCTCCCCTCCGGCTACTCGGCGATCGCGCGGCGGGAGCTGCGCCAGAGCTGGTACAGGTGCTCGGCCCCCGGTCGTACGAAGCGGGCGAGCATGGTGAAGAAGGGCCTCGGGTCGTCGCGGGCGAGCCAGGCGAGCTCGGTGCCCGAGGGGCGCGCGGGCGCGTGCGGGGTGGTGTAGCCGCTGCGCCGGTAGGCCAGCAGCGCGGGCAGGTCGATGTTCTCCACCACATAGCGCCGCCCGGCCCGCTGTTCGCCCTCGGGCACCGCGCGGCCGGTGAGGTGCAGATGCTGGGCGCGGACCACGTCGACGCCCGCCGCGCTCTCGAAGAGGCGGAACTGGGCGCCCATCCTCGGGTTGAAGTCCAGCAGCTTGTACCGGCCGTCACGGCGGTCGAAGCGCAGGTCGAGGTCGACGATCCCGCTGAAGCCGATCCGCTTCACGAACTGCTCGGCGAGCAGCGCGAGTTCCTGGTTGCCGACGGCGTACGCGGTGGCGGTCATCCCGGCGTGCGGCGGCCAGGAGCGGACCTTGACCCCGGTGAACATCGCCAGTGGCGCCGCGTTCTCGTCGAAGTAGGCGTGCACGATCCAGTCCTCGGCCTCCTCGCGCGGCAGGTACTCCTGGAGGACCACCCCCGGCCGCGCGCCCCAGCCACGGGCGAGGGCGAGCAGGTGGGCGGCGCCGCGCACCCGGGTGGTGCCGTGCACCGCGGGCCGCCTCCTGCGGACGAACGCCTCGCGGTTCTTGACGACCACCGGGAAGCGGGCGTGCCGCGCGAAGTCCTCGACCTCCTCGTACGTGTCGGGGAACGCGGACGCGGGCGAGGGCACCCCGTGCTCGACGCACAGCTCGTGCAGCCCGCGCTTGCTGGCCAGGCGGCGGGGCAACTCGGGGGCCACGGACGGGAAGAGGAACGGCCCGGCGAGCTCCTTGTGGCGCTCGGCGATCAGCACGGCCGCCTCGTCGTCGGTCGGCACCAGCACGGTGGGGCGGCCGATCCGCCGCCCGATCCGCAGCAGCCCCTCCACCAGGGCGTCCGGGTCCTCACGGCCGGTGGTGGGCCAGGCGAAGGCACGGCGCAGATAGCGGGAGTGCGCGGCCGGAGTCCAGCGGTCCTCGGTGATCGCGTACATCGGCACACCGAGTCTGCCGAGGCTGCGGATGGCGCCGACGCCCCCGTGGTGCAGCGGATAGTTCCCGATCTTGACGATCAGCGCGGGCACGGTCCGGTCGGCCGTGAACAGCGTGTCCCTGTTCGACACCAGTCCCCCCTCGGGACGCGCGGCCCCCTCGCCACGCTGGGTCCCGGCAAGGACGGTAGAGGGGGAACCACCCCTTCCGGAGACGGAGTTTCCGGACATTACGAACTCTTTAGACACTGCCTGCGCAACCATCGCCGACGTAACGTGTCCTCCACACCCGTGGAAAGCGAGGCAGGCACAGATGTCCGAGCAGAGCCCGCTCGACCTGGCCGAGGGCGACCCCTTCGGCCCGCACAACCTTCCGTACGGCGTCTTCTCCACGCCCGACGCGCCCGACCACCGCCGCGTCGGCGTCCGCATCGGCGACCACGTCCTGGACGCGGGGGCCGCCGCGCACGCGCTCGGCTCGCCGTACGCGGCGCTGCTCGCCAGGCCGACGCTGAACCCGCTGCTCGCGGCCGGGCGCACGGCCTGGCGCGATGTGCGGCGCGCGCTCACCGCGTGGGTGACGGTGCCCGCGCACCGGCCCGACATAGAGCCGCTGCTGCACCCGCTGGACACGGTCGCCCTGCATCTGCCTTACGAGGTCTCGGACTACGTCGACTTCTACGCGAGCGAGCACCACGCCACCAACGTGGGCAGGATCTTCCGGCCGGACGGGGACGCGCTCACCCCCAACTGGAAGCATCTGCCGATCGGTTACCACGGCCGCTCCGGCACGATCGTGGTCTCCGGTACGGAGGTGGTGCGCCCGCACGGGCAGCGCAAGGCGCCCAGCGACCCGGCGCCGGTGTTCGGCCCCTCGGTGAAGCTGGACATCGAGGCCGAGGTGGGCTTCGTGGTGGGCACCCCCTCGCCGCTGGGCGAGCCGGTGGACCTGGCCTCCTTCGAGGACCACGTCTTCGGGCTCTTCCTGCTGAACGACTGGTCGGCGCGGGACATCCAGGCCTGGGAGTACGTGCCGCTCGGCCCGTTCCTCGGCAAGTCCTTCGCGACCTCCGTCTCGGCGTGGGTCACGCCGCTCGAGGCGCTCACCGACGCCCGGGTGGCGCCGCCCGCGCGGGACTTCCCGCTGCTGCCCTATCTCGACGACGCGGACGCCGAGGTGCCGGGCGGCTTCGACATCCGTATCTCCGTCGCGCTCAACGGCCAGGTGGTGGCCGAGCCGCCGTTCGCCGGCATGTACTGGACCGCCGCCCAGCAGCTCGCCCATATGACGGTGAACGGCGCCTCGCTGCGCACCGGTGACGTCTACGGCTCGGGCACGGTCAGCGGCCCCGAGCGCGACCAGCGCGGCTCGTTCCTGGAGCTGACCTGGAACGGCACGGAGCCGATCGAACTGCCCACCGGCAAGCGCACGTTCCTGGAGGACGGCGACGTCGTCACCATGACCGCCTGGGCCCCGGGCCCGGACGGCGTCCGAGTGGGCCTGGGCGAGGTCACGGGGCGGATCGTGGGGTCTTAGGGGGTATTGGGGGCGGGGGCCGAGCCGAGGCCAGGGCCGGGGCCAGGGCCAGGGCCAGGGCCAGGGCCAGGGCCGGGGCCGGGGCCGGGGCCAGGGCCAGGGCCGGGGCCAGGGCCAGGGCCGGGGCCAGGGCCAGGGCCGGGGCCAGGGCCAGGGCCGGGAGCCGAGGCCGGGGCCAGGGCCGGGGCCAGGGCCGGGAGCCGAGGCCGGGGCCAGGGGCCAGGCGGGCCCCCGGCCCCCGCCGCCCGGCCGGGCGGCCGCCGCCCCCCCGGCTACTCCTGCTCCCCCACGGCCTCCCGCTCCTCCAGCACCTCCAGTACGCCCTCTCCGTACGTCGCCAGCTTCTTCTCGCCCACGCCGGCGATCGTGCCCAGCTCCTCCACCGAGGCGGGGCGGGCCACGGCGATCTCCCGCAGGGTGGCGTCGTGGAAGATCACATACGCGGGGACGCCCTGCTCGCGGGCCTGCGCGGCCCGCCAGGCGCGCAGCGCCTCGAAGAGCGGCGCCGCCTCCTGCGGGAAGTCGGCCGGGGCTGCCTTCGCCTTGGCCGCGGCCCGGGCGCGGGGCGCGCGCTCCGGCTTCGCCGGTTCCGAGCGCAACCGGACCTCGCGTCTGCGCCCGAGGACCTCGCCGCTCGTGTCGGTCAGCACCAGCGTCCCGTACTCGCCCTCCACCGCCAGCAGGCCCTGGGCGAGCAACTGCCGCACCACGCCCCGCCACTGCGCCTCGGTGAGCTCCTCGCCGATGCCGAACACCGACAGCCCGTCGTGGTCGAACTGGATGACCTTCGCCGTCTTGCGGCCGAGCAGGATGTCGATGATCTGGCCCGCGCCGAACTTCTGGCGCCGCTCCCGCTCCAGCCGGACCACCGTGGAGAGCACCTTCTGCGCGGCCACCGTGCCGTCCCAGGTCTCCGGCGGGTTCAGACAGGTGTCGCAGTTGCCGCAGTGGTCGGCCGGGGCCTCCTGGCCGAAGTAGCCGAGGAGCTGGGCGCGGCGGCATCCGGCGGTCTCGCAGAGCGCCAGCATCGAGTCCAGGTGCGAGGCCGCCCGACGCCGGAACGCCTCGTCGCCCTCGCCGCCCTGGATGAGCTTGCGCTGCTGCACCACGTCCTGGAGGCCGTACGCCATCCACGCGGTGGACGGCAGGCCGTCGCGGCCCGCGCGGCCGGTCTCCTGGTAGTAGCCCTCCACCGACTTGGGCAGGTCCAGATGGGCCACGAACCGCACGTCCGGCTTGTCGATGCCCATGCCGAACGCGATGGTCGCCACCACGACCAGGCCGTCCTCCCGCAGGAAGCGCGACTGGTGCAGCGCGCGCGTGGCCGCGTCCAGCCCCGCGTGGTACGGCACGGCCGCCACGCCGTTGTCGCTCAGATACTGGGCGGTCTTCTCCACCGAGGCGCGCGAGAGGCAGTAGACGATGCCCGCGTCTCCCTCGTGCTCCTCCTTCAGGAAGCCGAGGAGCTGCTTCTTGGGGTCGTTCTTCGGCACGATCCGGTACTGGATGTTCGGCCGGTCGAAGCTCGCCTCGAAGTGGCGGGCCTTCGGCATCACGAGCCGGTCGGTGATCTCCCGGTGGGTGACCCGCGTCGCCGTCGCCGTCAGGGCGATGCGCGGCACGTCCGGCCAGCGCTCCCCCAGCATCGACAGCGCCAGGTAGTCCGGGCGGAAGTCGTGGCCCCACTGGGCCACGCAGTGCGCCTCGTCGATCGCGAAAAGGGCGATCTTGGCCCGGGAGAGCAGATCGAGCGTGGCCTCCACGCGCAGCCGCTCCGGGGCCAGATAGAGCAGGTCGAGCTCGCCGGCCAGCAGCTCGGCCTCCACCGTGCGGCGCTCGTCGAAGTCCTGCGTGGAGTTGATGAACCCGGCGCGCACGCCGAGCGCCCGCAGCGCGTCCACCTGGTCCTGCATCAGGGCGATCAGGGGTGAGACCACGACCCCCGTACCGGGTCTGACCAGGGAGGGGATCTGGTAGCAGAGCGACTTTCCGGCGCCCGTCGGCATGAGCACCACGGCGTCGCCGCCCGCGACCACGTGCTCGATGACCGCGCCCTGGTCGCCGCGGAAGGTCTCGTAGCCGAACACCCGGTTCAGCGTCCGCAGCGCCTCGCTCTCGACCGCTGCTCCGACCGCTGCCCCGGCCCTCGGCTGGTCCACCACCTCGACCGCCCCTTCCGTCCCGCTCATGCCGCCGTCCCCCACCGTCGTCCCGTTGACTCCGCCACCCCAGCCACGATAGGGGCCGGGGCGGACAGGCTCTGCCGCGCTGCTGGCAGATCTTCCTCGTTCTCGTACGAAACCGCAGGTCAAAGGGGCCGCAAAGTTATCCACAGGTGGCGCAACACTGCGGCAACACCACCGCGCCCCGGCCGTCGGTATGGTCCACCGCATGCCAGCCGAACGCACCCGTGAACGCACCGCGCCGGTCTCCGCCGCGCGTCGGCGCAGGCTGCGCGCGGACCAGGCGCGGCAGCTCGCCGACCTGCTGCGGCGCCAGGTGCTCTCGGGGACTTTCCCCGGGGGCGTCCTGCCGCTGGAGGACACCCTCGGCGCGGACTTCCGGGTCTCGCGCAACACCGTCCGCCAGGCACTCGACCTGCTGCGGGCGGAGGGCCTGGTGGAACGCCAGCCGGGCGTCGGCACGGTGGTGGTCTGCGAGAAGTACGCGCACGGCCTCGACCGGCTTCAGGGGCTCGCCGAGACCCTGCGCGAGCACGGCGCGGTCAGCAACGTGGTGCGGACCGCGGGTCCCGTCCCCGCGCCCGCGCCGGTCGCCGGACGGCTGCGGGTGCCCGAGCACAGCGACGTGCTCTACATCGAACGGCTGCGGCTGCTGAACGGGCTGCCGCTCTCCCTCGACCTCACCTACGTCCCCATGGACATCGGAGCCGAGCTGATCGGCTGCGACCTGGAGAACACCGATGTCTTCCGGCTGATCGAGACCCTGACCGGCACCCGGCTCGGCACCGCCGACATCACCCTGGAGGCCGTCAACGCCGACGCGCACTCCGCCGCCGTCCTCCAGGCCCCGCGCGGGGCCGCCCTCCTCATGCTGGAACGGCTCACTCACCTGTGCGACGGCCGCCCGGTGGACCTGGAGTTCATCCGGTTCCGCGGTGACCGCATCAGCATGAGCGGCCTGCTCCACCGGTCCGTCTGAGCCCGCCGGGCCCCCAGCGGCCCCGTCCCCCGCCACCGCCGTACCCCTTCCGTACCCCTTCCCTGGAGACAGCCATGCCCCTGGCGCCCCAGCGGGCCGACGTGCCCGTGACCGTCGACGCGTCGAAGTGCATCGACGGCTGCACCCTCTGTGTCGACATGTGCCCGCTCGACTCGCTCGCGATCGACCCGGCGAGCGGCAAGGCGTACATGCACGTCGACGAGTGCTGGTACTGCGGCCCCTGCGCGGCCCGGTGTCCCACCGGAGCCGTCACGGTCAACATGCCCTATCTGCTCAGGTGAGAGGCCGAACCCCGATGAAACGCACCACGACCGCCGGCCTCGCGGCCGCCGCCCTGCTCCTGCCCCTCACCGGCTGCGGCGGCGACGCGCAGGCGGGTGGCTCCGCCACGGTCACCGTGACCGTCGGCTACCAGTCCAAGACCATCAACACCGTGACCGCGGGCATCCTGCTGCGCTCGCTGGGGGCCTTCGAGCGGGAGCTCGCGGCGCGCGGCGAGAAGGACGGCGTCACCTACAAGGTGAAGTGGGAGGACTACGCGACGGGCGCGCCCATCACCGCGCAGATGACCGCCGGGAAGGTCGACATCGGGTCGATGGGCGACTTCCCGCTGCTGCTCAACGCGGCACGCGGCAAACAGCTCGGACGCCCCACGCACCTGGTCTCCGTCACCGGCTACAACCTGCGTGGCGGCCTCAACACCGTTATGACGACGCCCGATTCCAAACTCACCGATCTGGGTGAACTGCGCGGCAAGAAGGTGTCGACCAGTATCGGATCGGCCGCCGACGGCACTCTCGTACGGGCGCTCCAGCGCAGCGGACTGGACCCCGCCAAGGACGTCCACAAGGTCAACCAGCAGCCCGCCGTGGGCGCTTCGGCGCTCGGCGCGGGCAGTGTCGACGCCCTGTCGCAGTTCGTCGCCTGGCCCGGGCTGCTCGCCTTCCAGGGCAAGGCGAAGGCCCTCTACGACGGCGCCGAACTGGACCTGGCGACCTTCCACGGCGTCACCGCCCGCCAGGACTTCACCGAGAAGCACCCCACCGTGCTCGACGCCTTCCTGAAGGCGCAGCTCACCGCGACGGCGTATCTGCGCGAGCACCCCGTCCAGGCGGCCGAGAAGGTGGCCGCGGCCACCGGTCTGCCCGCCGAGGTGGTCTACCTCTACAACGGGGCGCACGGCATCGCCACCTTCGACCCCACGCTCAAGCCCCGGCTCGTCGACGCGCTCAAGCAGGACGTGCCGGTCCTGAAGACGGCGAAGCTGGTGGGGGACGTGGATGTGGACGCCTTCGTCGACGACCGCTTCGTGAAGAAGGCGTACGGCGCCGACTACGGGCGCCAGTCGGCGGCCACCGCCCCCGCGCCGCGCAGCGAGGTGTGGCTGAAGGGGGCCCAGAAGACCGACACGTTCGACACGCCCGCCCTGGCGCTGCGCTTCGCGGCCGCCCACCGCGACACCGTGCGCGCCGTCTACGTCCCCGACGCCACCACCGGCACCTCCTGGTTCGCCGACCGGGCCGTCTGGGTGCGCGACGGCCAAGGGCTGCGGGCCTTCGTCACGCCCTCGGTCGCCGCGCGGTACGTCACGGCCCACCCCGGCGCGAGCACCCTCGCCTACGCCACCGCGCTCGCCGCGGCCGCCGCCTCATGACCCGGCGTCTGACCCGGGCCCTGTCCCTGCTGGCCGCCCTGGCGCTGTGGCAGCTGCTGACCACGTACGACGTCGACCTCTGGCTGCGCTTCGCGCAGTTCCCCACGGTCACCGAGGTGGCCCGGGAGTTCGGCCACCGGCTCGGAGAGGGAACGTACTGGCAGGACGTGACCCAGAGCCTGACCCGCATCCTCACCGGCTTCGCCCTGGCCTCCGTGGCGGGCGTGGCCACGGGCGTCGCGCTCGCCCGCTCCCGGCTCGCCGCCGACCTGCTGGGGCCGCTGCTCGAAGTCCTGCGGCCCATCCCGGCCATCGCGCTGGTCCCGGTCGCGATCCTGCTCTTCCCCTCCAACGAGCAGGGCATCGTCTTCATCACCTGCACCGCGGCCTTCTTCCCGGTCGTGGTGGCGACCCGCCACGCGGTGGCCGCGCTCACGCCCGTCTGGGAGGAGGCGGTGCGCACCCTGGGCGGCGGCCGGTGGCGCGTGCTGGGCTCGGTGGTGCTGCCTGGTGCGCTCCCCGGCGTGTTCGGCGGCCTCTCGGTCGGCATCGGCGTCTCGTGGATCTGTGTGATCTCGGCGGAGATGATCTCCGGCGAGTACGGGGTCGGCTACCGCACCTGGCAGGACTACACGGTCGTGGACTACCCCGGGGTTCTCGTCGGCATGGCCACCATCGGCATCCTCGGCCGGCTCACCGCCGGCGCCGTGGAACTCCTGGGCCGCCGCCTCACCCACTGGCTGCCGCGCCCCGTGCACGGGGCGGGCGCCCGCACCCGTGCCGACCGCGCCGCCGCTCCCTCCCCCACGCCCTCCGCGACCCCCACCGAGGCCCCCCATGACCAGCTCGTCTGAGCCGTCCGGCGCCCCGGGCGCCGCGCTCGCCCTGCACGACGCCGTGCTCGGCCACCGGGGCGCGCCCGTCCTCGACGGCGTCGGCCTCCACGTGGTCGCGGGCGAGGTGCTCGCCGTCGTGGGGCCCTCCGGCTGCGGCAAGTCGACGCTGCTGCGGACCCTGGCCGGGCTGCTGCCGCCGCTCGGGGGGCGCGTCACCCAGGACGGGGCGCCCCTCGCGGGCCCGTCCGCCGAGCGGGCGCTGGTGTTCCAGGAGGACGCCCTGCTGCCGTGGCGCACCCTGCGGGCCAACGTCGAACTGCCGCTGGCCATCCAGGGCGTGCCCCGCGCCGAGCGCCGCGCCCGCGCCGAGGACTGGCTCGACCGGGTCGGACTCGCCGCCCACGCCAAGCAGTTGCCCCACCGCGTCTCCGGCGGCCAGCGCCAGCGCGCCCAGCTGGCCCGGGCGCTGGCGGGACGGCCGCGCGCGGTCCTGATGGACGAGCCGTTCGGCGCGCTCGACGCCCGGACCCGCGCCGGGATGCAGCAGCTGCTCGTCGAGGTCCTCGCCGGTACCGGCGCGAGCGTCGTCTTCGTCACGCACGACGTCGACGAGGCCCTGTTCCTGGCCGACCGGGTCGCGCTGCTGGGCACCGGACGGGTCCTGACCGTGCCCCGGCCCCGCGACCGCCGCGCCCACGGCGACCCGGCGACCACCGCCCTGCGCCACGAGGTGCTCGCCTCCCTCGGGGAGCGCGCCCACCCCCTCCCCCTGCCCGCCGACAGCCGCTGAGAGGCCCCCATGCAGATCCCCGCACTCGCCGACGCCGAGGAGCTGACCTGCGACGTCCTCGTCGTCGGGGGCGGCACCGCGGGCACCATGGCCGCGCTCACCGCCGCCGAGCGGGGCGCGAACGTCCTGCTCCTGGAGAAGGCGCACGTCCGTCACTCGGGCGCGCTGGCCATGGGCATGGACGGCGTCAACAACGCGGTGATCCCCGGCCGCGCCGAACCCGACGACTACGTCGCGGAGATCACCCGCGCCAACGACGGCGTCGTCGACCAGAGCACGGTCCGCCAGACCGCGACCCGCGGCTTCGCGATGGTCCAGCGCCTGGAGTCGTACGGCGTGAAGTTCGAGAAGGACGAGCACGGCGCGTACGCGGTCCGCCAGGTGCACCGCTCCGGCTCGTACGTCCTGCCCATGCCCGAGGGCAAGGACGTCAAGAAGGTCCTCTACCGGCAGCTGCGGCGGCGGGAGATGCGCGAGCGCATCCGGATCGAGAACCGGGTGATGCCGGTCCGCGTCCTGACGGCCGGCGGCCGGGCGGTCGGGGTGGCGGGCTTCCACACCCGTACCGGCGCGTTCGTCACCGTCCGCGCCGGCGCGGTGATCCTGGCGACCGGCGCCTGCGGGCGCCTGGGCCTGCCCGCCTCCGGATACCTCTACGGCACCTACGAGAACCCCACCAACGCGGGCGACGGCTACGCCATGGCGTACCACGCCGGCGCCGAGCTGACCGGCATCGAGTGCTTCCAGATCAATCCGTTGATCAAGGACTACAACGGCCCGGCCTGCGCGTACGTGGCGAATCCGTTCGGCGGCTACCAGGTCAACCGGCACGGCGAGCGGTTCGTCGACTCCGACTACTGGTCGGGGCAGATGATGGCCGAGTTCGCGGCCGAGGTGGCCAGCGACCGCGGTCCGGTCTACCTCAAGCTCAGCCATCTGCCCGAGGAGTCGGTCTCCGCCCTCGAAACGATCCTGCACTCCACCGAGCGCCCCACCCGCGGCACCTTCCACGCGAACCGGGGCCATGACTACCGCACCCACGACATCGAGATGCACATCTCGGAGATCGGCCTCTGCGGCGGCCACTCGGCGTCGGGCGTACGCGTCGACGACCACGGGCGCACCACCGTCCCCGGGCTGTACGCGGCGGGCGACCTGGCCTGTGTGCCGCACAACTACATGATCGGCGCGTTCGTCTTCGGCGATCTGGCGGGGGCGGACGCGGCGCGCTTCACCCCGTACGAGGGCGAGCTGCCGCCCGACCAGCTGCGGGCCGCCCACGAGCTGGTCTACCGGCCGCTGCGCAACCCGACGGGACCGCCGCAGCCGCAGGTCGAGTACAAGCTGCGCCGGTTCGTGAACGACTATGTGGCACCGCCCAAGTCGGGCGCCCGGCTGTCCCTGGCCGTCGAGCACTTCGAGCGGATGCGCACGGAGATCGAGCGGATGGGCGCGCACACCCCGCACGAGTTGATGCGGTGCGCGGAAGTGACGTTCATCCGGGACTGCGCGGAGATGGCGGCGCGCTCCTCCCTGGCCCGTACGGAGTCGCGCTGGGGCCTCTACCACGAGCGGACCGACCACCCCGAGCGCGACGACGAGGGCTGGCTGCACCACCTGGACCTGCGCAAGTCCCCGTCCGGGGCGATGGAGTTCACGGCCCGTCCGGTGGCGCCCTACCTGGTCCCGGTCGAGGGATACGCCCCCACCGGCGGGGCCCCGCGCCACCTCGGGGAGGTGCACCCGGAGCAGGTGGCGACGGCGGGTTCACGCGACCGCGCTCCGATCGGCTCGGGCGCGCCCGCGCGCACGCCCTCTCCGCCCGCCCCCCTCGCCTCCCGCTCCCCGCGCATCCTGGAGGTGCTGGCACTGACCGACGCGGAGGCGGGACTCGACGCGTTCGCCGGGTACTTGGCCGACCCCGATCCGGCCGTACGGGCCGCGGCCGTGGCCGCCCTCACCGAGACCGTCCCGGCCGGGGCGGGCCCGGCGCTGGCCGCGCGGCTCGCGGACCCGGACGCGGGGGTACGGGCGGCCGCGGCCCGCTCGCTCCTGGAGCTGGTCGAGGTGCTGCCCGCCGACTCCCGGTTGGCGGACGGGCTGCTGGCCGCGACGACGAGCGAGGACGCGGCGGTACGGGCCACCGTCCTGGACGTCCTGCGCGCGCTGCGCCTGGGCGAGGCCGGCCACTACGCCGGGCTCCTGAACGACCCCGACCGGGAGGTGCGGATCGCCGCGGTACGGGCGCTGGTCTCGGTCGACGCGTACGCGGAGGTGGCCAGGGCGGTGGACGACCCGGCCCGCGAGGTACGGGTGGCGGCGGCCCGGGGCCTGACCGCGCCCGCCCTGCTGGCCCCGCTGCTGGACGACGCGGACGCGCTGGTGCGGGGGGCGGCCTTCACGTCCCTGGGGGCCGGGCCCTGCCCCGGGCCGCTGGCGGACCGGGCGGTCGCGGCCCTCGGGGACGAGGCCTGGCAGGTCCGGGCGGGCGCGGCGACGGCGCTGTCGACGGCGTCGGCTTCTGTGGCGGTCCCGGCTTTGGCGACCGCCCTGCGCGACCCGAACGCGGACGTCCGCAAGGCGGCGGTCCTGTCCCTGCGGGCCCATCCGACCCCGCCCGCGCGGGAGGCCCTGACCACGGCGACGTCGGATCCGGACGCGGATGTACGGGCTTATGCGACGCGAAGCTAAGTGCCCGGTCTTTGTCTGCGGCTGAGTGGTGGGTTGCGCGCGCGAGGCCCGGCTTTTGTCTGCGGCTGAGTGGTGGGTTGCTCGCGCCGTTCCCCGCGCCCCTAACCCCTCTTTCGTCTGCAGGCCGTGGCCTCTTCTCGCGCAGTTCCCCGCGCCCCTAAACCCTCTTTCGTCTGCGGGCCGTGGCCGGTTGATCGCGCAGTTCCCCGCGCCCCTAAAGGCCTGTGGCTGAGCCGACTTCTCTGGCTGCGGCCTACTACCTAAGGGGCGCGGGGAACTGCGCGACCAGCCATCCACGGTCTGCGGACGAACGACGGTTTTCAGGGGCGCGGGGAACTGCGCGGGAGGCGGCCACCGGGGCGCAGACGAAGGCCGGGCGCAGCAGGGGGTGGGGCTAGCGGGCGAACACCCCCGCCTGGCCTGCCAGGTCCAGGAAGTACTGCGGCGCCACACCCAGCACCAGCGTCACCGCGACCCCGACCCCGATCGCCGTCATCGTCAGCGGCGAGGGAACGGCCACGGTCGGCCCGTCCGGCTTCGGCTCGCTGAAGAACATCAGCACGATCACCCGGATGTAGAAGAACGCGGCGATCGCCGACGAGATCACACCGACCACGACCAGCGCACCCGCACCCCCCTCCGCCGCCGCCTTGAAGACCGCGAACTTCCCGGTGAACCCGGAGGTCAGCGGGATGCCGGCGAAGGAGAGCAGGAAGACCGCGAACACCGCCGCCACCAGCGGCGAACGGCGGCCCAGGCCCGCCCACTTGGACAGGTGCGTCGCCTCGCCGCCCGCGTCGCGCACCAGCGTGACCACCGCGAAGGCGCCGATCGTTACGAACGAGTACGCCCCGAGGTAGAACAGCACCGAGGAGATGCCGTCCGCGTTGGTCGCGATCACACCGGCGAGGATGAACCCCGCGTGCGCGATCGACGAGTACGCGAGCAGCCGCTTGATGTCGGTCTGGGTGATCGCCACGATCGCGCCGCCGACCATGGTGACGATGGCGACGCCCCACATCACCGGCCGCCAGTCCCAGCGCATCCCGGGCAGCACCACGTACAGCAGCCGCAGCAGCGCGCCGAAGGCCGCGACCTTGGTGGCGGCCGCCATGAAGCCGGTGACCGGGGTGGGCGCGCCCTGGTAGACGTCGGGCGTCCACATGTGGAACGGCACCGCGCCGACCTTGAACAGCAACCCCATCAGGATCATCGCGCCGCCGATCAAGAGCAGCGCGTCGTTGCCCATGGTGCCCGCGAGCGCCGGGTCCACGGTCTGGACCGTGCCGTCGACGACGTCCGCGATCGTCGCGTACTGGACGGAGCCCGCGTACCCGTACAGCAGCGCGATGCCGAACAGCAGGAACGCCGAGGAGAACGCGCCCAGCAGGAAGTACTTCACGGCCGCTTCCTGCGACATCAGCCGCTTGCGGCGGGCCAGCGCGCAGAGCAGGTACAGCGGCAGGGAGAAGACCTCGAGCGCCACGAAGAGCGTCAGCAGGTCGTTGGCCGCCGGGAACACCAGCATCCCGGAGATCGCGAAGAGCGCCAGCGGGAAGACCTCGGTGGTGGTGAAACCGGCCTTGACCGCGGCCTTCTCGCTGTCGCTGCCCGGTACGGACGCAGCCTGCGCAGCGAACGAGTCGACCCGGTTGCCGTGCGCGTCGGGGTCGAGGCGGCGCTCCGCGAAGGTGAAGATCGCGACGATCGAGGCGAGGAGAATGGTGCCCTGGAGGAAGAGCGCGGGACCGTCGACGGCCACCGCGCCCATCGCCGCGATGTGCGCCTTCGTCGTGCCGTACCCCCCGGCGGCGAGCCCGACGACCGCGGCGAAGGCGGCGGCGAGCGCGACGACGGAGAGGAACACCTGGGCGTAGTAACGGCTCTTGCGCGGGACGAACGCCTCGACCAGCACGCCCACCACCGCCGCGCCGACCACGATCAGCGTGGGCGAGAGCTGGGCGTACTCGATGTGCGGGGCCGGGATCTTGTCGACCTTGCCGTCGGCCGCCGTCGTCCACAGGCTGTGGACAGCTGCTGCTGTGCTCACTGGGCCGCCTCCACCACGGGCTTGGGGTCCTTCTTGTGTACGTCGGACATGGTGTGCTGCACCGCCGGGTTGACGATGTCCGTCAGCGGCTTCGGGTAGACCCCCAGGAAGACCAGGATCGCGATCAGCGGGGCGACCACCAGGAGTTCGCGGACCTTGAGGTCCGGCATGCCCCGCACCTCGGCCTTGACCGGGCCGGTCATCGTGCGCTGGTAGAGCACCAGCACGTACAGCGCGGCCAGCACGATGCCCAGCGTGGCGATCACGCCGATCGCCGGATAGCGGCTGAACGTGCCCACCAGGACCAGAAACTCACTGACGAAGGGCGCGAGTCCCGGCAGCGACAGGGTCGCGAGGCCTCCCACCAGGAAGGTGCCCGCGAGGAGCGGCGCCACCTTCTGCACCCCTCCGTAGTCCGCGATCAGCCGCGAGCCGCGGCGCGAGATCAGGAAGCCCGCCACCAGCATCAGCGCGGCCGTCGAGATCCCGTGGTTGACCATGTAGAGCGTGGCGCCGGACTGGCCCTGGGTGGTCATCGCGAAGATGCCCATGATGATGAAGCCGAAGTGCGAGATCGACGCGTACGCCACCAGGCGCTTGATGTCGCGCTGGCCGACCGCGAGCAGCGCCCCGTAGATGATGCTGATCACCGCGAGGACCAGGATCACCGGCGTCGCCCACTTGGACGCCTCTGGGAAGAGCTGGAGGCAGAAGCGGAGCATCGCGAAGGTGCCGACCTTGTCGACCACCGCCGTGATCAGCACCGCGACCGGGGCCGTGGCCTCGCCCATCGCGTTGGGCAGCCAGGTGTGCAGCGGCCACAGCGGGGCCTTCACCGCGAAGGCGAAGAAGAAGCCGAGGAACAGCAGCCGCTCGGTGTTGGTCGCCATGTCCAGTGAGCCGTTCGCGCGCGCCGCCGCGATCTCGTCCAGCGAGAAGGTCCCGGCGACGTCGTAGAGGCCGATCACCGCGGCCAGCATGATCAGCCCGCCGACCAGGTTGTAGAGCAGGAACTTGACCGCCGCGTACGACCGTTGGGTGGCCGCCGCCTCGTCGCCGTGCTCATGGGCGCGGTCGCCGAAGCCGCCGATCAGGAAGTACATCGGGATCAGCATGGCTTCGAACAGGATGTAGAAGAGGAAGACGTCGGTGGCCTCGAAGGAGAGGATCACCATCGCCTCGACGGCGAGGATCAGGGCGAAGAAGCCCTGGGTGGGCCGCCAGCGGCTGCTGTGCGTCTCCAGGGGGTCCGCGTCGTGCCAGCCCGCCGCGATGACGAACGGGATCAGCAGCGCGGTGAGCGCGATCAGCGCCACCCCGATGCCGTCCACGCCCAGTTCGTAGCGGACGCCGAAGTCCTTGATCCAGGCGTGCGACTCGGTGAGCTGGTAGCGGTCTCCGCCGGGCTCGAACCGTACGAGCTGGACGGCGCCCAGGACCAGGGTGCCGAGCGAGACCAGCAGCGCCAGCCACTTGGCCGCGGTGCGCCGCTCGGCCGGGACGGCGGCGGTGGCGATCGCGCCGACCGCCGGGAGCGCCGCCGTCGCGGTAAGGAGGGGGAACGACATGCCTTACACCGCCCTCATCAGCAGGGTCGCGGCGATGAGCACCGCCGCACCTCCGAACATCGAGACCGCGTACGACCGGGCGAAGCCGTTCTGCAGCTTGCGCAGTCGGCCGGAGAGCCCGCCGAACCCGGCCGCGGTCCCGTTGACCACGCCGTCGACCAGGGTGTGGTCCACGTACACCAGCGAGCGGGTGAGGTGCTCGCCGCCGCGGACCAGGACCACGTGGTTGAAGTCGTCCTGGAGGAGGTCGCGGCGGGCGGCCCGGGTGAGCAGCGAGCCGCGCGGGGCGACCACCGGGACCGGCTTGCGGCCGTACTGCGCGTACGCGAGGCCGACGCCGATCAGCAGCACGGTGACGGTGGCCGCGGTGACCACGCCCTCGCTCACCGGGGAGTCGCCGTGCGAGAGGCTCGTGACCGGCTCCAGCCACTTCACGAACGACTCGTTGATGCTGAACAGACCGCCCGCGAGGACCGAGCCGAAGGCCAGCACGATCATCGGGATCGTCATGGTGCCGGGCGACTCGTGCGGGTGCGGCTCGGCGTGCTCGCCTCGGTGCTCAGCGGCCGGCTCCACGCTGGGCTCGGCCGGGGACGGGGTCGGGGCGTTGCGCCAGCGCTCCTCTCCGAAGAACGTCATCAGCATCACGCGCGTCATGTAGTACGCGGTGATGGCCGCGCCGAGGAGGGTGACCGCGCCGAGGATCCAGCCCTCGGTGCCGCCCTTGGCGAAGGCCGCCTCGATGATCTTGTCCTTGGACCAGAAGCCGGACAGGCCCGGGAAGCCGATGATGGCGAGGTAGCCGAGGCCGAAGGTGATGAAGGTGACCGGCATGTACTTGCGCAGGCCGCCGTACTTGCGCATGTCGACCTCGTCGTTCATCCCGTGCATCACGGAGCCCGCGCCGAGGAAGAGCCCGGCCTTGAAGAAGCCGTGGGTGACCAGGTGCATGATCGCGAAGGGGTAGCCGATGGGGCCGAGGCCGGTGGCGAGGACCATGTAGCCGATCTGCGACATGGTGGAGCCCGCCAGGGCCTTCTTGATGTCGTCCTTGGCGCAACCGACGATCGCACCGAACAGGAGCGTGACCGCGCCGACGACCACCACGACCGTCTGCACGTCCGGCACCGCGTTGAAGATCACGCCGGAGCGGGTGATCAGGTAGACGCCCGCCGTCACCATGGTCGCCGCGTGGATCAGGGCCGAGACCGGGGTCGGGCCCTCCATCGCGTCGCCCAGCCAGGACTGCAGCGGCACCTGGGCCGACTTGCCGCACGCGGCGAGCAGCAGCATCAGGCCGATGGTGGTGTTGCGGCCGTCGCCCGTCTCGCCGACCTCGTTGAAGACGGTCGAGAAGGCGAACGTGCCCCAGGTGGTGAACATGACCATGATGGCGATCGACAGGCCCATGTCGCCGACCCGGTTGACCAGGAAGGCCTTCTTGGCCGCGGTCGCCGCGCTCGGCTTGTGCTGCCAGAAGCCGATGAGCAGGTAGGACGCCAGACCCACGCCCTCCCAGCCCACGTACAGGAGCAGGTAGTTGTCGGCGAGGACCAGGAGCAGCATCGCCGCGAGGAACAGGTTGAGATAGCCGAAGAAGCGGCGGCGGTTCTCGTCGTGCTCCATGTAGCCGATCGAGTAGATGTGGATCAGGGTGCCCACACCGGTGATCAGCAGGACGAAGGTCATCGACAGCTGGTCGAGCTGGAAGCCGACGTCGGCCTGGAAGCCCTCCACCGGGACCCAGCTGAACAGGTGCTTGTGCACCGCCCGGTCGTCGGCCGTGCGGCCCAGCATGTCGGCGAAGAGCGCCACGCCGAGGCCGAAGGAGACGGCGGCGAGCAGGGTGCCCAGCCAGTGTCCGACGGCGTCGAGCCGCCGCCCGCCGCACAGCAGGACGGCCGCTCCGAGCAGAGGCGCCGCGATGAGCAGCGCAATCAGGTTCTCCACGATTCAGCGACCCCTCAGAGCTTCATCAGGCTGGCGTCGTCGACCGAGGCCGAGTGGCGGGAACGGAAGAGCGACACGATGATCGCGAGCCCGACGACGACTTCCGCGGCGGCGACGACCATCGTGAAGAAGGCGATGATCTGGCCGTCGAGGTTGCCGTGCATGCGGGAGAAGACCACGAACGCGAGGTTGCAGGCGTTGAGCATCAGCTCGACGCACATGAAGACCACGATCGCGTTCCGCCTGATGAGCACGCCGGCCGCGCCGATGGTGAACAACAGGGCGGACAGATAGAGATAGTTGACGGGGTTCACTTCGCGGCCTCCTCTTCACGGCCGAGCCGCTCGGCGGAGCGCTGCTCCAGCGCCTTCAGGTCGGACAGCGCCTCACTGGACACGTCACGGATCTGACCGCGGCCGCGCAGCGTCTGGTTGACGGTGAGCTCGGACGGCGTGCCGTCGGGCAGCAGGCCCGCGATGTCCACCGCGTTGTGCCGGGCGTAGACACCCGGGGCGGGCAGCGGCGGGAGGTGCTTGCCGTCGCGCACGCGCTGCTCGGAGAGCTCGCGCTGGGTCTTGGCGCGCTCGGTGCGCTCGCGGTGCGTGAGCACCATCGCGCCGATCGCCGAGGTGATCAGCAGGGCGCCGGTGATCTCGAAGGCGAACACGTACTTGGTGAAGATGAGGGCGGCCAGGCCCTCCACGTTGCCCCCGGCGTTGGCCTGCTTCAGCCCGTCGAAGTGCTTCAGCGAGGCGTTGGCGATCCCCGCGATGAGGAGCACCCCGAAGCCGACCCCGCAGACCGCGGCCCAGACGCGCTGGCCCCGGATGGTCTCCTTGAGCGAGTCGGCGGCGGTGACTCCGACCAGCATCACCACGAAGAGGAAGAGCATCATGATCGCGCCGGTGTAGACGACGACCTGGACGATGCCCAGGAAGTACGCCCCGTTGGCGAGGTAGAAGACCGCCAGGATGATCATGGTCCCGGCCAGACAGAGCGCGCTGTGCACGGCCTTCTTCATCAGTACGGTGCACAGCGCGCCGATGACGGCGACGGTGCCCAGCACCCAGAACTGGAACGCCTCCCCGGTGGAGGTCGTCGTGGCGGAGACGGCGAGCTGCATCACGCCTCCACCTCCTGGTGGTCCACGGCCACCGGCTGCTCCGCGGCCGGCGGCTGCTCGCCCTTGGAGACGGCGACCTGGCGGACCGTGCCGGGGGCGGCCTCGGTGACCAGGCCCCGGTAGTAGTCGGTCTCGGTCATGCCCGGGTGGATCGCGTGCGGCGAGTCGACCATGCCCTCTTCGAGCCCGGCGAGCAGCTGCTCCTTGGTGTAGATCAGATTGGCGCGACTGCTGTCGGCCAGTTCGAACTCGTTGGTCATCGTCAGCGCGCGCGTGGGGCACGCCTCGATGCACAGGCCGCACAGGATGCAGCGGGCGTAGTTGATCTGGTAGACGATTCCGTACCGCTCGCCCGGTGAGTAGCGCTCCTCGTCCTTGTTGTCGGCGCCCTCCACGTAGATCGCGTCGGCCGGGCAGGCCCAGGCGCACAGCTCGCAGCCGACGCACTTCTCCAGGCCGTCCGGATGCCGGTTGAGCTGGTGGCGCCCGTGGAAGCGGGGGGCCGTGGTCTTCTGCTGTTCCGGATACTGCTCGGTCAGCCGCTTCTTGAACATGGCCTTGAAGGTCACGCCGAAGCCGGCCACCGGGTTCTGGAACTTGCCCTCGGACGAAGCCCCGGGCTCGCCCGACGTCTGCGCCGGTTCCGATGACTTAGACACCCTCGCCCTCCCTTCCCTCACGGTCACTCTCAGTATCGGACCCACCACTGACAACCAACTCCCGCTGGTGGCGCGGGCGTCGCCTGGGCACCGGCGGAAGGGCCTGTCCGGGCAGCGGTGGCACCGGGAACCCGCCCGCCATCGGGTCGAACGCGGGTGGCGCCTCCTCGGCCGCCGACTCCTCCTGGCGGCCCCGGAAGACGTCCGCGACCAGCGAGATCAGCAGGACGGCGACGACCGCGCCGCCGACGTACAGCACGATCTTGGAGAAGTCGTGGCCGTCGTTGCGCAGCGCGCGCACGGTCGCCACCAGCATCAGCCAGACGACCGAGACCGGGATGAGGACCTTCCAGCCGAGCTTCATCAGCTGGTCGTAGCGGACACGGGGCAGCGTGCCGCGCAGCCAGATGAAGAAGAACAGCAGCAGCTGGACCTTGATGACGAACCAGAGCATCGGCCACCAGCCGTGGTTGGCGCCCTCCCAGAAGGTGGACACGGGCCACGGGGCCCGCCAGCCACCCAGGAAGAGGGTGGTCGACACCGCCGAGACGGTGACCATGTTGACGTACTCGGCCAGCATGAACAGCGCGAACTTGATCGAGGAGTACTCGGTGTTGAAGCCGCCGACCAGGTCGCCCTCGGACTCGGGCATGTCGAAGGGGGCGCGGTTGGTCTCGCCCACCATGGTGACCACGTAGATGATGAAGGAGACCGGCAGCAGGATGATGTACCAGCGGTCGTGCTGCTGGGCGACGATCTCCGAGGTCGACATCGACCCCGAGTAGAGGAAGACCGAGGCGAAGGCCGCGCCCATGGCGATCTCGTACGAGATCATCTGAGCGCACGAGCGGAGCCCGCCGAGCAGCGGGTACGTGGAGCCGGAGGACCAGCCCGCGAGCACGATGCCGTAGATGCCGACCGAGGCGCACGCGAGGATGTAGAGCATCGCGATCGGCAGGTCGGTGAGCTGCATCGTGGTGCGGTGGCCGAAGATCGAGACCTCGTTGCCGGAGGGCCCGAAGGGGATCACGGCGATCGCCATGAAGGCGGGGATCGCGGCGACGATCGGGGCCAGGACGTAGACCACCTTGTCGGCCCGCTTGACGACCACGTCCTCCTTCAGCATCAGCTTGATGCCGTCGGCGAGGGACTGGAGCATGCCCCAGGGGCCGTGCCGGTTGGGCCCGATGCGCAGCTGCATCCAGGCGACGACCTTGCGCTCCCAGACGATCGAGAACAGCACGGTCACCATCAGGAACGCGAAGCAGAACACGGCCTTGAGGGCGATGAGCCACCAGGGGTCGCGGCCGAACAGGGAGAGGTCCTCGGCCGCGAGGAAGGTCGGGGTCACGCTCGCACCTCCGGTACGTGGACGGCGGCGCCCGGTGCCGCGGGGCGGACGGGGAAGTCGGTCACGGCTGCACCTCCGGTGCGGCGGTGGCGGCGTCCCGCGCCGCCGGGCCGATGCGGACGAGCCGGCCCGGGACGGCGCCGGTGTCCGCGAACACGCCGCCGCCGGTCGAGTCGAGCGGCAGCCACACCACCCGGTCGGGCATCTCGGTGACCTTCAGCGGCAGCCGGACCGCGCCCGCGGGGCCGCTCACCTCCAGCAGGTCGCCGTCCTTGACGCCGGTCTCGGCCGCGGTGGCCGCCGAGAGCCGGGCGAGGGCCGCGTGCCGGGTCCCGGCCAGCGCCTCGTCGCCCTCCTGGAGGCTGCCCTGGTCGAGCAGCAGCCGGTGGCCCGCCAGGACCGCCTCGCCCTCGCCGGGGCGGGGCAGCGACTGGGCGGTCTCCAGCGGCTCGGTGGCGCGCGGGCCGTCCCAGTGGCCCAGGCCCCGCAGCTCCGCGCGCGCGGCGCGGTTGTCGGGCAGCGCCAGGTGGACGTCCATGGCGTCCGCGAGCATGTGCAGCACGCGCGCGTCGGCGGGCGCCAGGCGCCGGGTCATCTGCTCGGGCTTCAGCGCGGCCTCGAACATCCGCGCCCGGCCTTCCCAGTTGAGGAAGAAGCCGGACTTCTCGGCGACGGCCGCGACCGGGAAGACCACGTCCGCCCGCTCGGTGACCTCGCTCGGCCGCAGCTCCAGGGAGACCACGAAGGCCCCGGCGAGCGCTTCACGCGCGCGTGCCGGGTCCGGCAGGTCGGCCGGGTCGACGCCCGCGACCAGCAGCGCGCCCAGCTCGCCGGTGGCCGCGGCCTCGACGATCTGCCCGGTGTCCCGGCCGAAGCGGTGCGGCAGTTCGCGTACGCCCCAGGCGGCCGCCACCTCCTCACGCGCGCGTGGATCGGTGGCCGGGCGTCCGCCGGGCAGCAGCGCCGCCAGGGCGCCCGCCTCGATCGCGCCCCGCTCGCCGGCCCGGCGCGGGATCCACACCAGCTCGGCGCCGGTCGCGGCGGCGGCCCGTACGGCCGCGGTCAGCGCACCCGGCACGGCCGCGAGCCGCTCGCCGACCACGATGACGGAGCCGGCGGCCCGCAGCGCCTCGGCGGCGGCCGCGCCGTCGCCGTCCAGGCCGACCCCGCCCGCCAGCGCGTCCAGCCACTCGGTCTCGGTGCCGGGCGCGGCCGGCAGCAGCGTGCCGCCCGCCTTCTCCAGGCCCCGGGTCATATGGGTGGCCAGCGAGTAGCTGCGCTGGCCGTGCTTGCGCCAGGCCTTGCGCAGCCGCAGGAAGACGCCGGGCGCCTCCTCCTCCGCCTCGAACCCGACGAGCAGCACGGCGGGCGCCTTCTCCAGCGAGGCGTATGTGACGCCCTCCCCGGTGAGGTGGCCGCGCCCGGCGACCTTCGCGGCCAGGAAGTCGGCCTCCTCGGCCGAGTGCACGCGCGCGCGGAAGTCGACGTCGTTGGTGTCGAGGGCGATGCGGGCGAACTTGGCGTACGCGTAGGCGTCCTCGACGGTCAGCCGCCCGCCGGTGAGCACCCCGGCCCGGCCGCGGGCCGCCGAGAGACCGGCCGCGGCCGCCTCCAGCGCCTCGGGCCAGGAGGCGGGCACCAGCTCACCGGTCTCGTCGCGCACCAGCGGGGTGGTCAGCCGGTCCGGCTTCTGGGCGTACCGGAAGGCGAACCTCCCCTTGTCGCACAGCCACTCCTCGTTGACCTCGGGGTCGTTGGCCGCCAGACGCCGCATGACCTTGCCGCGCCGGTGGTCGGTGCGGGTGGCGCAGCCGCCGGCGCAGTGCTCGCACACCGACGGCGAGGACACCAGGTCGAAGGGGCGGGAGCGGAACCGGTAGGCCGCCGAGGTCAGCGCGCCGACCGGGCAGATCTGGATGGTGTTGCCGGAGAAGTACGACTCGAAGGGGTCGCCCTCGCCGGTGCCGACCTGCTGGAGCGCGCCGCGCTCCAGGAGCTCGATCATCGGGTCGCCCGCGATCTGCTCGGAGAAGCGGGTGCAGCGCGCGCACAGCACACAGCGCTCGCGGTCGAGCAGCACCTGGGTGGAGATCGGCACCGGCTTCTCGTAGGTGCGCTTGTGGCCCTCGAAGCGGGTGTCGGGGTCGCCGACCTGCATGGCCTGGTTCTGGAGCGGGCACTCGCCGCCCTTGTCGCAGACCGGGCAGTCCAGCGGGTGGTTGATGAGCAGCAGCTCCATCACCCCGCGCTGGGACTTCTCGGCCACCGGCGAGGTCAGCTGCGACCTGACCACCATGCCGTCGGTGCAGGTGATCGTGCAGGACGCCATCGGCTTGCGCTGGCCCTCCACCTCCACGATGCACTGGCGGCAGGCGCCGACCGGGTCGAGCAGCGGGTGGTCGCAGAAGCGCGGGATCTCGATGCCGAGCTGCTCGGCGGCCCGGATCACCAGCGTGCCCTTGGGGACGCTGATCTCCACGCCGTCGATGGTCAGCGAGACCAGGTCCTCGGGCGGCACCGCCGCCTCTCCCCCGCTGGAGGGAGCGCCAGTCGTCACCGTCATGCGTTCACCTCCGTGGTGCGGTGCGGGCTGTCGGCCCACAGGGTCGACTTGGCCGGGTCGAAGGGGCAGCCCCGGCCCGTGATGTGCTGCTCGTACTCCGCGCGGAAGTACTTGAGCGAGGAGAAGATGGGCGCCGCGGCGCCGTCGCCCAGCGCGCAGAACGACTTGCCGTTGATGTTGTCGGCGATGTCGTTGAGCTTGTCGAGGTCGCCCATGGCGCCCTTGCCCGCCTCGATGTCGCGGAGCAACTGGACCAGCCAGTACGTTCCTTCACGGCAGGGCGTGCACTTGCCGCAGGACTCGTGGGCGTAGAACTCGGTCCAGCGGGTGACCGCCCGCACCACGCAGGTGGTCTCGTCGAAGCACTGGAGCGCCTTGGTGCCGAGCATCGAGCCGGCCGCGCCGACCCCCTCGTAGTCCAGGGGGACGTCGAGGTGCTCGTCGGTGAACATCGGCGTCGAGGAGCCGCCCGGGGTCCAGAACTTGAGCCGGTGGCCCGGGCGCATCCCGCCGCTCATGTCGAGCAGCTGGCGCAGGGTGATGCCGAGCGGGGCCTCGAACTGGCCCGGGTTGGCGACGTGGCCGCTGAGCGAGTACAGCGTGAAGCCGGGCGACTTCTCGCTCCCCATCGACTTGAACCAGTCTTTTCCTCGGGTGAGGATCGCGGGAACGCTGGCGATGGACTCGACGTTGTTGACAACAGTGGGGCACGCGTAGAGACCGGCGACCGCGGGGAAGGGGGGACGCAGCCGGGGCTGACCGCGACGGCCTTCCAGGGAGTCCAGCAGCGCGGTCTCCTCACCGCAGATGTACGCGCCCGCGCCCGCGTGCACGGTGAGTTCGAGGTCGAGGCCGCTGCCGAGGATGTCCTTGCCGAGGTAGCCCGCCGCATAGGCCTCCCGCACGGCCTCGTGCAGCCTCCGCAGTACGGGGACGACCTCCCCGCGCAGATAGATGAACGCGTGCGACGACCTGATCGCGTAACAGGCGATCACGATGCCCTCGATGAGGCTGTGCGGGTTGGCGAAGAGGAGCGGGATGTCCTTGCAGGTCCCGGGCTCCGACTCGTCGGCGTTGACAACTAGATAGTGCGGTTTGCCATCGCCCTGCGGGATGAACTGCCACTTCATGCCCGTGGGGAAGCCCGCGCCGCCCCGGCCGCGCAGCCCGGAGTCCTTCACGTACGCGATGAGGTCGTCCGGTGACATGGCCAGGGCCTTGCGCAGGCCCTCGTAGCCGTCGTGCCGGCGGTAGGTCTCCAGGGTCCAGGATTCGGGCTGGTCCCAGAAGGCCGACAGTACGGGCGCGAGCAGCTTCTCCGGGCTGCTTCCGTTCCCGTTGCCGCTGAGTTCGGCTGCCAAGGTCATCACTCCCCCTCCTCGTCGACCGGGCCCGCCGGGTGCGCGGGGTCGGACGCAGAGGTCTGCTGCGGTGCGTCGTGCGAGCTGAGGTGCTGGGAGCCGGGCTGGGGCTCGTCGCGGGGGCCTTCGCCGCGTGGGCCTTCGGCGTGCGGGCCCTCGGCGTGCGGGCCTTCGGCGTGCGGGCCCTCGCCACGGGGGTGGACCACGCGCGCCTGCGGGGTCTCGCCCCTCGCCAGGCGCAGGCCGACCAGGGAGGCCGGGCCCGCCCCACCGCTCGCCGCGACGGCGCCGGGGCGCTCGTCGGGGAAGCCGGCCAGGATCCGGGCGGTCTCCTTGTAGGTGCACAGCGGGGCGCCCCGGGTGGGCTCCACCGGCCTGCCCTCGCGCAGGTCGTCGACCAGGCGCTTGGCCGACTCGGGGGTCTGGTTGTCGAAGAACTCCCAGTTGACCATCACCACGGGCGCGAAGTCGCAGGCGGCGTTGCACTCGATGTGTTCGAGCGTCACCTTGCCGTCGGGGGTGGTCTCGTCGTTGCCCACCCCGAGGTGGCGCTTGAGCTCGTCGAAGATGGCGTCCCCGCCCATCACCGCGCACAGCGTGTTGGTGCAGACGCCCACCTGGTAGTCGCCGGACGGCTTGCGCCGGTACATGGTGTAGAAGGTGGCGACGGCGGTCACCTCGGCGGTCGTGAGGTCCAGCATCTCGGCGCAGAAGCGCATCCCGGTACGGGAGACATGGCCCTCCTCCGACTGCACGAGGTGCAGCAGGGGCAGCAGCGCGGAGCGGCTGCCCGGATAGCGGGCGATGACCTCCTTGGCGTCCGCCTCCAGGCGGACTCGGACGTCGGCCGGGTAGTCGGGCGCGGGCAGCTGGGGCATGCCCAGGCTCGTCGGCGTGGTCTCGGTCACCGGTCGACGCCTCCCATCACGGGGTCGATGGACGCGACGGCGACGATGACGTCGGCGACCTGGCCGCCCTCGCACATCGCCGCCATGGCCTGGAGATTGGTGAAGGACGGGTCGCGGAAGTGGACCCGGTAGGGGCGGGTGCCTCCGTCGCTCACGACGTGCACCCCGAGCTCGCCCTTGGGCGACTCGACCGCCGCGTAGGCCTGTCCGACGGGCACCCGGAAGCCCTCGGTCACCAGCTTGAAGTGGTGGATCAGGGACTCCATGGAGGTGCCCATGATCTTCTTGATGTGGTCGAGCGAGTTGCCGAGCCCGTCCGGGCCGAGCGCCAGCTGGGCGGGCCAGGCGATCTTCTTGTCGGCGACCATCACCGGGCCGGGCTCCAGCCGGTCCAGGCACTGCTCGACGATCCGCAGCGACTGGCGCATCTCCTCCAGGCGCACCAGGAAGCGGCCGTAGGCGTCGCAGCTGTCGGCGGTGGGGACCTCGAAGTCGTAGCTCTCGTAGCCGCAGTACGGGTCGGTCTTGCGCAGGTCGTGCGGCAGGCCCGCCGAGCGCAGGATCGGTCCGGTCGCGCCGAGCGCCATGCAGCCCGTCAGGTCGAGGTAGCCGACGTCCTGCATCCGGGCCTTGAAGATCGGGTTGCCGGTGGCGAGCTTGTCGTACTCCGGCAGGTTCTTCTTCATCGTCTTCACGAACTCGCGGAGCTGGTCCACCGCGCCGGGCGGCAGGTCCTGGGCGAGTCCGCCGGGACGGACGAACGCGTGGTTCATCCGCAGACCGGTGATCAGCTCGAAGACGTCGAGGATGAGTTCGCGGTCCCGGAAGCCGTAGATCATGATCGTGGTGGCGCCGAGCTCCATGCCGCCGGTGGCGATGCAGACCAGGTGCGAGGAGAGCCGGTTCAGCTCCATCAGCAGCACCCGGATCACCGAGGCCCGGTCGGGGACCTGGTCGGTGATGCCGAGCAGCTTCTCCACGCCGAGGCAGTACGCCGTCTCGTTGAAGAACGGCGTCAGATAGTCCATGCGCGTGACGAAGGTGGTGCCCTGCGTCCAGTTCCGGAATTCGAGGTTCTTCTCGATGCCGGTGTGCAGATAGCCGATGCCGCAGCGGGCCTCGGTGACCGTCTCGCCGTCGATCTCCAGGATCAGCCGGAGCACACCGTGGGTGGAGGGGTGCTGGGGGCCCATGTTGACGACGATGCGCTCGTCGTCGGCGCGGGCGGCGGTGCGGGCGACCTCGTCCCAGTCGCCGCCGGTGACCGTGTAGACGGTTCCTTCGGTCGTCTCCCTGGCGGAGGACAGGGGTGTCCCGGAGGGACTCGTCGAGGGGCGGTGGCCGGGCGACGGGTGGGCGTGTGAAGTGGACATCAGGTGTACGACCTCCGCTGGTCCGGAGCCGGGATCTGGGCGCCCTTGTACTCGACGGGGATGCCGCCGAGGGGGTAGTCCTTGCGCTGCGGGAAGCCCTGCCAGTCGTCCGGCATCATGATCCGGGTGAGGGCGGGGTGGCCGTCGAAGACCAGGCCGAAGAAGTCGTAGGTCTCGCGCTCGTGCCAGTCGTTGGTCGGATAGACGGCGACCAGGGACGGCAGGTGCGGGTCGCTGTCCGGGGCGGTGACCTCGAGCCGGATCAGCCGGCCGTGGGTGAGCGAGCGCAGGTGGTAGACGGCGTGCAGCTCGCGGCCCTTGTCGCCGGGGAAGTGCACACCGCTCACGCCCGTACAGAGCTCGAAGCGCAGGGCCGGGTCGTCGCGCAGGGTCCGGGCCACCCGGACGAGGTGCTCGCGCGCGATGTGGAAGGTGAGCTCGCCGTGGTCGACGACCGTCTTCTCGATGGCGTTCTCGGGGAGCAGGCCCTGCTCCTCCAGGGCGCCTTCGAGTTCGTCGGCCACCTCGTCGAACCAGCCGCCGTAGGGGCGGGAGGAGGCGCCCGGCAGGGTCACCGTGCGGACCAGGCCGCCGTAGCCGGTGGTGTCGCCGCCCTTCTCGGCGCCGAACATGCCCCGGCGCACGCCGATGACGTCGCCGGTGTCGTCGCGCTGGGCGGGCAGTCCGCCGCTCTCGGGCGCCTCGGGCGTCCCGGGGGCGCCGTCGCCCGGTGTCTTCGGAGTACGGTCGTCGCTCACCGCAGCAGCCCCTTCATCTCGATGGTGGGCAGCGCCTTGAGGGCGGCCTCCTCCGCCTCGCGGGCGGCTTCCTCCGCGTTCACACCGAGCTTGGAGCCCTGGATCTTCTGGTGGAGCTTGAGGATCGCGTCGATCAGCATCTCGGGCCGGGGCGGGCAGCCGGGCAAATAGATGTCGACCGGCACAATGTGGTCGACGCCCTGCACAATCGCGTAATTGTTGAACATTCCGCCCGAGGACGCGCAAACCCCCATGGAGATGACCCACTTGGGGTTGGGCATCTGGTCGTAGACCTGCCGCAGGACCGGCGCCATCTTCTGGCTGACCCGGCCGGCCACGATCATCAGGTCGGCCTGGCGCGGTGAGCCGCGGAAGACCTCCATGCCGAACCGGGCCAGGTCGTAGCGGCCGGCGCCGGTCGTCATCATCTCGATGGCGCAGCAGGCCAGACCGAAGGTGGCGGGGAAGACGGACGCCTTGCGCACCCAGCCCGCGGCCTGTTCGACGGTGGTCAGCAGAAAGCCGCTCGGCAGTTTCTCTTCGAGTCCCATAGGTGCCCCTCAGCCCCTCAGTCCCATTCCAGGCCGCCGCGCCGCCATACATACGCGTAGGCGACGAACACGGTGAGCACGAAGAGCAGCATCTCCACGAGCCCGAAAACCCCCAGGGCGTCGAAGGTGACGGCCCAGGGGTAGAGGAAGACGATCTCGATGTCGAAGACGATGAAGAGCATCGCCGTCAGGTAGTACTTGATGGGGAAGCGGCCGCCTCCGGCCGGCGTGGGAGTCGGTTCGATGCCGCACTCGTACGCCTCAAGTTTCGCCCGGTTGTACCTTTTTGGGCCGATAAGCGTGGCCATGACCACGGAGAAGATCGCAAACCCAGCCCCGAGGGCGCCGAGCACGAGGATGGGCGCGTAGGCATTCACGCTCCTCGCTCCTTCCAGTCGTCCTTGACCGTTGGACCGCACACGGGCACCGCTGCCGCCTCCTCGCCGCGCGAAGATCGCGCACATGTGAGGCAGTTCACAAGCCCGACTGCCCCGCATCCTATGCCCGGTGGTCTGTGATCTGCGACACGGGGTACGCCAACGGCTTTGTGATCTCCACCACCTGACGAAGGATCATGAAGTCGGATGAGCAGTGATCTTCACACCCGAAGCGGCCGAGTGATCACAAGGCGTAGCATCCCCTCCTGTTACCGCTGGTCGCAAGGGGTGCGGCACTATCAAGACATGGGACCTACAGGCAAATTGGCGATGGACGCGTCCGGGTGATAAAGGATCACGGCTCACTCGTGCGGGTGAGATCGTCGCCAAGAAGTGGACCTGTGCACGCGTTCACGAACTCCGCGGCGCCCGCCCCGCCGACCGCCCTCGCCGCTCGTTGATCACGGCCCGGTCACGGACCGGCCGACGCTCGGCCACGAAGTGACCTGCGTCACACGAAACGGTCACGGATGAAACCGGGCTTGGCCAACGGTGTGAACGGATGGTAGGCGACGGGCAATTCGGACTATTTATAAAAACCACATGATCACAGCCCTGATCGCGCATGCCCGTATTGCCCGTTACGGCGTCAATAAGGGCTCAGAGGAAGCGGATTCGTCCGTTCCGGCCGCAACTGTGGCGCAGCACACGTTTCTTGAAGGGAACCGTGAACCCCTGATAGCGGTTGTTCTCATGTCCCACACCGCTCACATACCCAGCCACCGGAAGCCCCGCCGCAGCGCTTCCAAGCTCGCGCTCCGTGCCGGAGTTGCCGGTGGCGTCCTCAGCACCATCGCGGTGGCAGGCGCCGCCGGACCGGCCACTGCCGCCGAGCCGGTGACCGAGACCATCGAGATGCCCACGCTCACGACCGGGCTCGCGAGCACCGCCGCCGCCTCCGCCGAGGCCACCCAGCAGGTCGCCGCCGACCTCCAGCTGAAGGCCCAGCAGAACGCGGCCGCCTCCAGCGCCGCCAAGGTCGCCAAGAAGGCCAAGGCCGACGCGGACGCCAAGGCGGAGGCGGAGAAGAAGGCCAAGGCGGAAGCCGAGGCCAAGGCGAAGGCGGAGGCCTCCGAGCGCGCCTCCCGCTCCTCCGCGCGCACCACCCTGGCCTCGACCGGTGGCAGCAGCTCCGTCACCTCGTCCTCCAGCGCCACGGGTTCCGCCGCCACCATCGTGAACTTCGCGCTGGCCCAGGTCGGCAAGGCCTACGTGTCGGGTGCCACCGGCTCCAGCGCGTACGACTGCTCGGGCCTCGTCCAGGCCGCGTACCGCCAGGTGGGCATCGACCTGCCGCGCGTCTCGCAGGACCAGTCGACCGCGGGCCGCCAGGTCTCGCTCTCGAACCTCCAGCCCGGCGACGTCCTCTACTGGGGCGGCGCGGGCTCCGCGTACCACGTGGCCATCTACGTCGGCGGCGGCAAGTTCGTCGGCGCGCAGAACTCCTCGACCGGTGTGGTCGAGCGCAGCATGGACTGGGACCGCCCGAGCGGCGCGGTCCGCGTCCTCTAGTCGCGGCGCTCAGACAGGCTCTCAGATACGGCGAAGGGCCGGTGCTCCTCTCGGGGGGAGCACCGGCCCTTCGGCCGTGCAGGGCTCCCTCCCCCGGCTTCATAGCGGGTGACGGATCACGCGGACGCCCCCTTACCGCCGGCTTTCATCGTGAACCAGACCGCTTTGGAGCTGGGTTCCATGCCGCCGTAGACCGTGACACCCCACTCGTCGGACATGAGGCTGACGATCTTGAGCCCCATTCCGTGTTCTCGCAGCGTCAGAGGTTCGAGCGGCACGGGCTGTACGCGAGGTTGGTCGTCGTACACGTAGACTGTCACGGACGCGGGGGCCACGGTCACCTCAATGTGGACCAGAACCGCGCTCGTGTGGCGGTAGACGTTCGCGACCAGCTCGCTCGTGCACGACCGCGCGGACTCCACGAGCCCCTGGTGACCGGTGAACGTCAACAGCGCCGCGACCAGCACCCTTATCTCACCGGCCGCACTGGCGCGGTTCGCCGTGCTCACACGCAAGGTTCTTGTCGAGGTCGGCACTGGTGGTGCGGGAGGTAAGGCTGCGGTCGTCACTTCATCGTCTCCCATCGTCTGCTCTCGCGCTGCTCGCGAGGCGTGGCAATGGCCGTTCTGAAGGGCGCCAACTCAGCGCCCAGCGGCTGCACTTCGCTTCAGCGGCATGCGACGCGGTGCTGGACCGAAGGTAGCGCCTTAGTCTCACTAGTGATACCCATTCGGCTAAACCATGGGCCATGGTGGACCCCTGTGGGGATACGAGGCCACACTGAGGGCCGACAGAAGGGGAGGCAGATGCCGCCTAGGAAGGCTCCGACAGCACGGCAGCGGCGCTTGGGCGCAGAACTGCGCAAGATGCGCGAGCACGCCGGCCTGTCGCTCGCCGACGCGGCCGCACTTCTGGGGACGGATCGGACAGCGATCAGCAACAGCGAGTCCGGGCGGTTCGGCGTGAGTGGCGAACGCGTCCGACACTGGGCGGGCCTGTACCAGTGCCCGGCCCAGGAGTACATCGAGGCACTGGTGGCCGTAGCCGAAGAACGCGGCCGAGGATGGTGGGAGGACTACAGGGGAAAGCTCTCGCCCGGAGCACTCGACCTTGCCGAGTTGGAGGCCAACGCCAGCGGGTTGCGCAGCGTCACGATCATGCATATGCCCGGGCAGCTCCAGACCGAGGAGTACGCCCGCGCCGTGTTCGAGGAAGCCGTTCCTCCGCTCAGCCCGGTCGACCTTCGTGCCCGCCTGTCACACCGCCTGAAGCGTCGCGACGTACTCGACCGCTCCGATCCCCTGCCGTGCACATTTCTGGTTCACGAGGCCGCGTTGCGGATGCAGTATGGCGGCCCGAAGATCGCCCGCGCCCAGCTCGACCACCTCCTCAAGGAGCCCGAGCGCGACAACGTCACCGTGCGCGTGATCCCGTTCTCGATCGGCGGGTTCCCGAACGCCGGAAGCTCCACCCTCTACGTCTATGGCCCCGTACCCCAGCTCGATACCGTGCAGATGGACACCCCAACAGGCCCGGCGTTCCTGGACGCCGAAACCCTCCTCGCGAACTATCGGGCCGTCCTTGATCGAACACAGGAGCGATCATTGACTCCGGATAGGTCAAGGGACTTCATTCACGGAATCGCACAACAAGTATGAAGGCGTGGAGATAGTGGATATTCAGTGGCAAAAGTCCTCATTCTCAACGGACTCAGAGGGCAACTGCCTGGAGCTCGCTGAGGTTGGTGACGAGATACTGCTTCGCGAGAGCGACAACAGTGACGTGATCATCCGAACCAGCCGGGCAAAGCTCCTCGCATTCTTCCGGGGCGTGGAAGCACGCGAGTTCGATCGCTACACGAAGTAACCGAACCCCTTGGGACATTGGCCCCTCGCCCGACCGGCCGGGGGCCTTCATGGTCCGTATCACGAAATGGCATATGCCGTCTCACTCGTTAGACGACAAACGGTTGATGCGGATCTTCAGCCAGCGCTACGGTCGCAAGGCGATGCCAGTCCGGAGAGTCCAGCAAATCGACCCCGCGACAGCAGAACTCTCCGCAGTCTCAGGCCTGTTGGAGGAGAGTCACCAACGGTTGTCCTCGCTTACGCGCGGAGGACGTCTACCCTCGGAGGAGAACCGTGCCCAATCCCGCGACGGCGCCCTGGGGCGTACAGCGCTTGGAGCTGTACACCAACTTCACCCACGTGCCTTATGCGCAAAAAGAGTTAGACCCCGAGACCCAGAAGACCCGTTACCTCGACATGGACGGCGTCAGCGTCGACATGGGTGAGCACGGCACGGGCACCACGACCGCCAACCAGACGTCGACATCGTCCGACGGTGGCGGCCCCAACCCGCCCCCGCCCGCAGACTCCGACCTCACTTCAGACGACGACTCGGACTGACATGTCCGAGGCGCCGGTTCTCGTCGTCACCGCACTCGGTGACGTCACCGCAGACCTGGTTTTGGGCGAGCTCTACGGCCGGGGCGTTCCGGCCGTACGGCTCGATCCCGCCAGCGACTTCTCCGACACCGCCTCCATGAGTGCGCGGATCGAGGGCGGGGCCTTCACCGGGGAGGTCACCACCGCGACCCGGCACCTCGACCTGTCGAGTGTCCGCTCTGTCTATTGGCGTCGCCCGACGCCGTTCAGCAGTCCGCAGCAGGCGGATACTCCCGAAAAGCGGTTCGCGGTCGAGCAGTCGCGCCACGGCTACTCGGGGGCCCTGCACGCGCTGCCGGAGGTCCCGTACGTCAACCACCCGGCTCGAAACCGAGAAGCCGAGAACAAGGTGCTCCAACTTGCCACCGCAGCCCGATTGGGTTTCTCGCTCCCCAACACCCTCATTACGGACGTCCCAGCGGACGCCGCCAAGTTCGCGGCCGAGCACGAGACCGTGATCTACAAGCCTGTGCACCGCGTGCACCTCGCAGGCGAGGACGGCCGGAACCGCACCATCTGGGTGCGCACCGTTCGGGCGGACGAGCTCGACGACTCGATCGCCCTGTGCCCTCACCTCTTCCAAGCCTGCGTGCCGAAGGTCGCCGACGTCCGCCTCGCCATGGTCGGAGATCAGGCATTCGCGACCCGCATCGACATCGACGGCGATCACCTCGACTGGCGCCAGGACCAAAGCCTGATCACCTGCTCCCCCGTCCCTGCCCCCGGCCCCGTGCGTGACGCCGCGCGCACCTTCCTTCATACGTTCGGGCTCCGCTTCGGCGCTTTTGACTTCGCCCTGGACGAGGACGGCCGATGGTGGTTCCTCGAATGCAACCCCAACGGGCAATGGGCTTTCGTCGACGAGTCCACGACCCGCGCCATCGCGTGCGCACTCGCCGACACCCTTCAGAAGGGCGACACCGCATGACCCAGGAAACCGCCGCCGAGCTGCGCCGTCGGCTGGTCGAGCAGCTCGTCGCCGATGAGGTGCTGCACGATCCCGAGGTGCGCCGCGCGGCTGAGGCCGTGCCCCGCGAGGTGTTTCTCGGCAGCGCGATCTACCGGCCGAGCAGTCCCCCAGGGGTCACCGTTTGGACGGCCGCCCGTCGCGACGACACTCCGGCCGACGAGTGGCTGCGCCTCACGTACGAGAATCAGACATGGGTGACGCAGATCGACGGCGTACTCGCCGAGAACGCCACCGGCCCCGTTACGGGCGGCAGTCCGACCTCGTCCTCGACCCTGCCCGGCGTCGTCCTGTGGATGATCGAACAGGCCGGTATCGCCCGCGGTAAACGCGTGCTCGTCATCGGCACGGGTACGGGCCTCTCCACCGCCTACGTCTGCGAGGTCGCCGGCGAGGAGAACGTGACCTCGATCGAGACCGACCCGGACGCGGCTGAGCGCGCCCTCAAGGCTCTCGGCGAGGCAGGTTACGCTCCCACGCTCGTCACGGCTGACGGTCTACGAGGCTATCCCGACCGGGCCCCGTACGACGTCGTTATCGCCTTCTGCTCCATGCGGTACGTCCCGTACGGACTGCTCCAGCAGGTCGCCCCCGGCGGCACGCTGCTCGTCACCCTCTCCGGCTGGGGCGTCGCACACGGACTCGTGCGCCTCACCGTCGAGGACAACGGCGCCGCACAAGGCCGCTTCCTTCCCGGCTACACCTCATTCATGATCGCCCGCCCGCACGACCGCCCGCCGCACGGGCGCTTCGAGCTGCTGCCGGGGAATGAGCGCCCGAGCCGCATCGACCCGGCCCTGCTCGACGACTGGACCGGCCGGTTCATCGCACAGCTTGCCGCACCCTCGGCGGAGCGTCTCGGCGCGGGAGCCGAGCAGGTGCTGCTCGATGTCGCCACCGGATCACAGGCACGGACCCGTACCGCGGACAGCGGCAAGGGCTGGACCGTGGTCCAGCGCGGACCACTCAACCTCTGGGACAAGGTCGAGGACTCGATCGCCACATGGCAGAGGAACGGCTCGCCGTTCCTGTCCGAGTTCGGAATGACCATCACCCCGGACGCCCAAAAGGTCTGGCTCCGCGTACCGCACGGGCCGAGCTGGGCACTGCCCACCTAGGGCGCCTGTGCCCTCGCCGCCCGGCTGATCGGCAGCTCAGAACTCGCTCAATTGCCGTTTACCCGGCCCCCTTCGGACGCAGAACGCCCACCATGACAGACCTGGACTGGGGGACCGTCCCAGCATGGGCAAGTGCGTTCCTTACGAGCGGATCACTGCTCCTCGGCTTCTACATCCTGCTGCGGGACCGCAGGAAGGAAGAACGACAGGAAGCGCTCAAAGTCGTGTGCTGGTCGGTGTACGGCTATGACGACTCGCCCGACAAGGGCATGCACGTGGTACACGTACTGAACACCTCGACTCGACCGATCTACGACGCTTCAGTACTGGTTGACCTGAGACTCGGCGACTTCGACGGATTCGAGGGGTTCGGGCTTGCCGTCATCATTCCGTCGACAGAAGAGGCGACGACTCGGATCGACAGACGGATGAATGATCGCAAGGTCTTTCCGGCGGCGATCAGCTTCACCGATGGCGACGGCATCGACTGGATACGGGAACTCGACTCGCGCCGCCTCTACCGCGACCCGCGCTCCGGCCACCGCTACCTCACCAGGCTCCGCTGGAGGGTGCAGAGTGCCAAGCAGTACGGCTGGCGAAGGCTCTTTGCTCGTAGACGGCCTACTCCGCCGGTACGGCGCAGACTCCTGCGCTAGCGGTAGGCAGGACGCTCCCTCGTTCCTCGGCACTCTTCATCGGAAGGAGGGAAAGCCTACGGAGTGAGCAGACTCGCTCCGCAGGCTGAACATCCGCTCCGACCAGCCCATTCACCTGAACCGGTTGAACGGTCAGGCCTTCGGGGCCACCTTCGACAGGCCGTTGATGATGCGGTCCATCGCGTCGCCGCCCGACGGGTCCGTCAGGTTCGCCAGCATCTTCAGGGTGAACTTCATCAGCATCGGGTGGGTCAGACCGCGCTGGGTGGCGATCTTCATGACCTTCGGGTTGCCGATGAGCTTCACGAAGGCGCGGCCCAGGGTGTAGTAGCCGCCGTAGGTGTCCTTCAGGATCTTCGGGTAGGTGTGCAGCGCCAGTTCGCGCTGGGCGGGGGTCGAGCGGGCGTGGGCCTGGACGATGACGTCGGCCGCGATCTGGCCGGACTCCATCGCGTACGCGATGCCCTCGCCGTTGAACGGGTTCACCAGGCCGCCCGCGTCGCCCACCAGGAGCAGGCCCTTGGTGTAGTGCGGCTGGCGGTTGAAGGCCATCGGCAGGGCCGCGCCGCGGATGGGGCCGGTCATGTTCTCCTCGGTGTACCCCCAGTCCTTCGGCATGGAGGCGCACCAGGCCTTCAGGACCTCGCGCCAGTCCAGCTCCTTGAAGGAGGCGGAGGTGTTGAGGACGCCGAGGCCGACGTTGGAGGTGCCGTCGCCCATGCCGAAGATCCAGCCGTAGCCGGGCAGCAGCCGGTCCTCGCCCGGGCCGCGCCGGTCCCACAGCTCCAGCCAGGACTCCAGGTAGTCGTCGTCGTGGCGGGGCGAGTGGAAGTACGTCCGTACGGCCACGCCCATCGGGCGGTCCTCGCGGCGGTGCAGGCCCATGGCGAGGGAGAGGCGGGTGGAGTTGCCGTCGGCGGCGACCACGAGCGGCGCGTGGAAGGTGACTTCGGTCTTCTCCTCGCCGAGCTTGGCGTGGACGCCGGTGATACGTCCCGTACGGTCGTCGATGACCGGCGCGCCGACGTTGCAGCGCTCGTACAGCCGCGCGCCCGCCTTCTGCGCCTGGCGGGCCAGCTGCTCGTCGAAGTCGTCGCGCTTGCGCACGAGTCCGTAGTCCGGATAGCTGGCGAGCTCGGGCCAGTCCAGCTGGAGCCGGACGCCGCCGCCGATGATGCGCAGGCCCTTGTTCCGCAGCCAGCCGGCCTCTTCGGAGATGTCGATGCCCATCGACACCAGCTGCTTGGTGGCGCGCGGGGTCAGCCCGTCGCCGCAGACCTTCTCGCGGGGGAAGGCGGTCTTCTCCAGCAGCAGTACGTCGAGTCCGGCCTTGGCCAGGTAGTACGCCGTGGTCGACCCGGCGGGGCCGGCCCCGACGACGATCACATCCGCGGTGTGTTCGGAGAGGGGCTCGGTCACAGCGGGTTCTCCCGAAGACTCGATTTTGCGTGCCGGAAAGCACTGGACATGTGCAGTCTATGGGTGGGTGTTGATCGTTATCGCGAAGGGTTGCCGACGTCATGAGCTCCACCGAGGAGAAGTCCCTGCCCGTCGTACGGCTGCGCGTGCCGACCGAGGAGGACGCGTGGGCCTGGCACGAGGTGTTCGACGACCCGGAGGTCATGGAGTTCCACGGGGGTTCGGCGGCGGAGCTGTCGGTGTACGAGGAGCTGACGGCCCGGCAGCGCCGCCATGACGCGGAGCGGGGGTTCTGTCTGTGGACCCTGCTCGACGAGGACGACTCGGTCATCGGCTTCACGGGGGCGCAGCCGTGGCCGCACGCGTGGGGACCGGTCGGGGAGATCGAGATCGGGTGGCGGCTCGCCCGGCGGGCGTGGGGGCGGGGGTATGCGACCGCTGCGGCGCGGGTGGCGGTGGAGCGGGTGCGGGGCGCCGGGGTCCGGCGTGTGGTGGCGATGGTCGACGCGCGGAACGAGCGGTCTGTGGCGGTGACGCGGCGGTTGGGGATGACGCTGTCGGAGACCTTTACGACTCCGGCGTCGAAGCGGACCGGGTACTGCTTCCAGCTGTCGCTGTGACCTGACCTGTTGTCCGCGGACCGTTGTGGGCTGGTCGCGCCCCCAAACCCGTGGGGGTGGGCGTCTTTCGGCCAAGTCGTGGTGCGGTTCGTCTGCGGCCCGGTGGTGGGCTGAGCGCGCAGTTCCCCGCGCCCCTAACCCCGTTCTCGTCTGCGGACCGTGGCCGCCTCTCGCGCAGTTCCCCGCGCCCCTTCTCGGCCCGGTCTTTGTCTGCGGGCCGGTGGCCGGTTGCTCGCGCAGTTCCCCGCGCCCCTAGGTGGCTAGGGGCGCGGGGAACTGCGCGGCCAGCCAGCCACGGTCCGCAGACAAAAGCACAGGGGGTCCGGGGGCAGCGCCCCCGGTAGCCCGCCCCAAGCCCCCACCCGGCCGCCCGCCAGAGGGCTTTAGGGAAGGGGCGGGGTGGGGCTCAGAACACCGACAGGCCCGTCAGGGTCGTGAAGCGGTCCAGGGCCGCCACGCCCGCCACCGAGTTGCCCCGCGCGTCCAGCCCCGGGCTCCACACGCACAGCGTGCACCGGCCGGGGACGACCGCCACGATCCCGCCGCCCACTCCGCTCTTGCCCGGCAGCCCCACCCGGTACGCGAAGTCGCCCGCCGCGTCGTACGTCCCGCACGTCAGCATCACCGCGTTGATCTGCTTCGCCTCGCTGCGCGTCAGCAGCCGGGTGCCGTCCGCGCGCAGCCCGTGGCGGGCCAGGAAGCGGGCCGCGAGGGCCAGGTCCGCGCAGCTCATCTCGATGGCGCACTGCCAGAAGTAGTGGTCGAGCAGCGTCGGTACGTCGTTGGCGATGTTGCCGTACGAGGCCATGAAGTGGGCCAGGGCGGCGTTCCGGTCGCCGTGGGCGGACTCGGACTCCGCGACCACCGCGTCGAACGCCAGCTCCGGGTTGCCCGTCTCCTCGCGCAGGAACTCCAGCAGTTCGCTGCTGGCGTCCCCGGTCAGGGTCTGGAGGCGGTCGGTCACGACCAGCGCGCCCGCGTTGATGAAGGGATTGCGCGGGATCCCGTTCTCGTACTCCAGCTGCACCAGCGAGTTGAACGGGTTGCCCGACGGCTCGCGGCCGACGTGCTCCCACAGGCTGTCGCCGCCGCGCGCGAGCGCCAGCGCGAGGGTGAAGACCTTGGTGATCGACTGGGCGGAGAACGGCCGCTGCCAGTCCCCCACCCCGTACACCTTGCCGTCGAGGTCCGCGACGGCCATCCCGAAGCGGGACGGGTCCACGTCGGCGAGGGCGGGGATGTACGCGGCGGGGGTGCCGCGGCCCACGAGGGGCGCGACGTCGTCCGCGATCTGGTGGAGGACGGCCTGGTAGTCCACGGTGGTTCCGGTACGGCGTCCGGTTACTGGGGCTTGTAGCCGCGGTGCAGGGCCACCACGCCACCGGTGAGGTTGCGCCAGGCGACCTTGGACCAGCCCGCCTGCTGGAGCCGGGCGGCGAGCGCGGGCTGGTCGGGCCAGGCGCGGATGGACTCGGCGAGGTAGACGTACGCGTCGGGGTTGGACGAGACCGCCGTGGCGACCGGGGGCAGCGCGCGCATCAGGTACTCGCTGTAGACCGTACGGAACGGCTTCCAGGTGGGCTGCGAGAACTCGCAGATGACCACGCGGCCGCCGGGGCGGGTCACCCGGAACAGCTCGCGCAGGGCGGCGTCGGTGTCCTGGACGTTGCGCAGGCCGAAGGAGATGGTGACGGCGTCGAAGGTGTCGTCCTTGAAGGGGAGCTTCGTGGCGTCGCCGGCGGTGAAGGGGAGGTGGGGGTGGCGGCCCTTGCCGACCTTCAGCATGCCGAGGGAGAAGTCGCACGGGACGACGTACGCGCCGGTGGCGGCGAAGGGGAGGGAGGAGGTGGCGGTGCCGGCGGCGAGGTCCAGGACCTTCTGGGCGGGGCGGGCGTCCACCGCCTTCGCGACCTCCTTGCGCCAGAGGCGGGTCTGGCCGAGCGAGAGCACGTCGTTGGTGCGGTCGTAGTTCGCTGCGACGTCGTCGAACATCGTGGCGACTTCGTGCGGCTGCTTGTCCAGGGATGCGCGGGTCACTTCTTCATTGTGCCTGGGGGCTACGCCCCCAGTGCCCACGCCCCCCGTGTTGGCCCGGCCCCTTTTCCCCTGCGACCCGGTGGCGGGTTGCTCGCGCAGTTCCCCGCGCCCCTAAACCCGCTCTCGTCTGCGGGCCCTGGCCGCTTCTCGCGCAGTTCCCCGCGCCCCTGAGTGCCTAGGGGCGCGGGGAACTGCGCGCTCAGCCCACCACCGGGGCGCGGGTGGGGAACCGGCCGTCCGCCGGTGGGGGGTCATCTCTCGCGGTGTACCAGGCGGCCGGCCACCACCGTCACCACGCACACCCCGCCGTCGAAGACCGCGAACCGGGCCGGGCCGCCCACGGCCAGTGGGGGCAGGTCGGGGCCGGGCAGCACCGCCAGCCCCGAGCGCCGTACCGCCTCCGCCACCACCCGCGACCGAGGCGACCCCGTCACCCCCACCACACCCCGCGCCAGCAACCGCTGCACCCCCCGCCGCGCCGACCCGCCCCGCCGCACGTCGTCCAGGGCGAACGGCGGCGGGTCGAGCGGCTCCGTGCCGAGGGTGTCCGCCTCGCGCGGGTCGGGGTGGTAGGCGCGCTCCAGCAGCTCCACCCCGTCCGGGGCGACGAGCCCGGGCGTGACACGGCCCGGCCACCGCCGCACGCGCGCGGCCGGGTGCGCCGCCACCAGCGCCTCGTACGGCCCGATCGCGGCCAGCCGGTCACCCTCGACCAGGACCGCGTCGCCCTCGGCAGGGGCGTGGATCGTCAGCACCCCGGCGTCAGTTGGTCGCCAGCAGCTTCAGCTCGGGATGCGCCGTGCCGCCCTCGATCGCCGTCGACGAGATGTGCGACATGACCCGCTCGTCGACCGGGTCGTTCGCCGGGTCGTCGTGGACCAGCAGGTGCTCGTACGTCGTGGCGCGCTGCGCCGGAACCCGCCCCGCCTTGCGGATCAGGTCGATCAGCTCCATGCGGTTGGAGCGGTGCTTGGCGCCGGCCGAGGAGACGACGTTCTCCTCCAGCATCACCGAGCCGAGGTCGTCCGCGCCGTAGTGCAGCGAGAGCTGGCCCGCCTCCTTGCCGACGGTGAGCCAGGAGCCCTGGATGTGGGCGACGTTGTCGAGGAAGAGGCGCGCGACCGCGAGCATCCGCAGGTACTCGAAGACGCTCGCCTGCGTCCGGCCCTTCAGATGGTTGTTCTCGGGCTGGTAGGTGTACGGGATGAACGCGCGGAAGCCGCCCGTGCGGTCCTGTACGTCACGGATCATCCGGATGTGCTCGATGCGCTCGGCGTTGGTCTCGCCGGTGCCCATCAGCATGGTGGAGGTGGACTCCACGCCCAGGTTGTGGGCCGTCTCCATGATCTCCAGCCAGCGCTCGCCGCTCTCCTTGAGCGGGGCGATCGCCTTGCGCGGCCGCTCGGGCAGCAGCTCGGCGCCCGCGCCCGCGAAGGAGTCGAGACCGGCCGCGTGGATGCGCTGGATCGCCTCCTCCACCGAGACGCCGGAGATCCGGGCCATGTGCTCGACCTCGGAGGCGCCGAGGGAGTGGATGACCAGCTGCGGGAAGGCCTGCTTGATGGCGCTGAAGTGCTTCTCGTAGTACTCGACGCCGTAGTCCGGGTGGTGGCCGCCCTGGAACATGATCTGGGTGCCGCCCAGTTCGACGGTCTCCGCGCAGCGGCGCAGGATGTCGTCGAGGTCGCGGGTCCAGCCCTTCTTGGTGTCCTTGGGGGCCGCGTAGAAGGCGCAGAACTTGCACGCCGTGACGCACACGTTCGTGTAGTTGATGTTGCGCTCGATGATGTACGTGGCGATGTGCTCGGTCCCGGCGTACCGGCGGCGGCGCACCGCGTCGGCGGCGGCGCCCAGCGCGTGCAGCGGCGCCGAGCGGTAGAGGTCGAGCGCCTCTTCGGGGGTGATGCGCCCACCCGCCGCCGCACGGTCGAGGACGGACTGGAGGTCGGCCTTCTCAGTCACCGGGGTGTCCCTTTCGGCAGGGTTGCGGACGGACCGAACCAGCCTACGCCAGCGAGGCGGACCCCCTTCGGCCCGGGTACCGGGCCTCGCCCGTACGAGCCCGCCCGCTCGGCCCGCACGCTCGACCCGCACGCCCCGCCCGGCCGTCCGCCCGACCCGCACAACCCGTACAGCCGCCCCGCCCGACCCGCACAACCCACCCGGTCGAGTCCGCTCAGCCCGTCTCCTTCACCAGCGTCGCGTACGGGTTGCCCGCGCCCAGCTCCTTCGACTCGTACTTGAGCGTGCCGTCGGAGTTGCGGGTGAAGACCAGCTGGGCCGTGCCCGTGGTGCACAGGCCCGCCGTGCTCTGCCGGGTCCCGTCGGTGCGCTCCTCGATCGTCACCCGCTGGGCCGTACCGGAGACCAGCCTGCCCACCCCGAAGCACTCCACCGTCGTGCCCAGGACCGTGATCTTGGAGGAGGTGCGCAGGACGTCCTCGCCGGTGTTGCCCGCCTTGAACACGGCCGTCAGATCGCCGTGCGGCTGCCCGGTGGTGGACTCCGTCATCGGGCCCTTCCAGGTGCCGAGGAAGGCCTGCGGCAGCTGGGAGACGGCCGGGCCGCCGGTGGCGCCCGGGCCGGTGTCCGAGGGCGCGCTCGACCTCCCCGGGGTCGCCGCGGAGTCGTGCTTGTCGCTGCCGCCGCCCGGCATCAGGTCGAAGAGGAACGCGGCCCCGACGGTCGCGGCCGCCACCGCCCCCGCGACGGCCAGCGCGACCGTGCAGCTCATCCGCCGCCCCCGGCCCCGCTCGCCCGGCTCGACGGCGGTGCCCACGGAGAGCGAGACGCGGGGCGGGGCGGTGGGCGGCTCGGGGGCGCGTGGCCCGGGCACCGCGTCGGCGACGGACCCCGTGTCCGTACCGCCACCCGTGCCGCCGCCCGTGCCGTTCCCGTACGCGTACGAGCCGGGCGCGGAGCCGTACGAGGTCGCCGTCCCGTACGACGCGTCCGGCGGCCCGAAGACCCCCACCGCCGGGCTGGTGAACGCCACCGGGCCCGAGTCCGGGGCCTGAGGTGCCTTCGGCTCCAGGTCGAGCAGCCGCACCGCCGACCGGCTGACCTCCTCCACCAGCGGCCCGGGCAGCCAGCCGCCCGCGACCAGCGCCGCCGCGCCGTCCGGGGCGAGCCGCCGGGCCAGGTCGGCGGGGGCGGGGCGGGCCCCGGCCGTCTTGGCCAGGCACGCGTCCACGGCCGCCCGCAGCTCCCCGTCCAGCGGCCCGGCCAGCTCCGGCTCCTCGTGCACCACCTTGTAGAGCAGCGCGGCCGAGGAGTCGCCCGGGAAGGGGGGCGCGCCGGTCGCCGCGTACGCCAGCACCGCGCCCAGCGAGAAGACGTCGGCGGCGCCGGTGATCCCCTTGCCGAGGATCTGCTCGGGCGACATATAGCCCGGGGAGCCGATGGAGACGCCCGAGGCGGTGAGCGAGGCGGTGCCGTCGGTGGCGCGGGCGATGCCGAAGTCGATCAGCCGGGGGCCGTCGAGGGTGAGCAGCACGTTGGAGGGCTTCACATCGCGGTGGACGAGGCCGAGCGCGTGCACCGCCGCCAGCGCCTCGGCGAGGCCTGCGCCCAGGGCCCGTACCGCGCGCTCGGGCAGCGGGCCGTGCGCGGCGACCGCCTGGGCGAGCGAGGGACCCGCCACATAACCGGTGGCGACCCAGGGCACCGCCGCCTCCGGGTCGGCGTCCAGGACCGGGGCGGTCCAGGCGCCGCCCACCCGGCGGGCCGCCTCCACCTCGTGGCGGAACCGGGCCCGGAACTGTTCGTCGAGGGCGAAGTGCGGGTGGACCACCTTCACCGCGACCGTGCGGCCGCCCGTGCTGCGTCCCAGGTAGACCCGGCCCATGCCGCCCGCGCCGAGCCGGCCGAGCAGCCGGTAGGCGCCGATGGTGCGCGGTTCGCCGGCTTCTAGCGGCTGCATCGCGATCTGCCTTCCCCCATGCCGTCAAGTACGGTCGCACAGCAGGGTAGAGCGTGACGTGCGGCGGATCACTCGGCCGGAGCCGATCAGGACCGTACCGAGACGAACCGATGCGAACATCCGGTCGTCTCTCACTGCGGAGCGCGCACGGAAAAACCGCATACTTGGCAACCAAACGCACCAAACCGTCTCGGAGCATCGTATGAATCGCCGTACCACCGCACTCATAGCCGCCGCCGTCCTCGGCTCGGTCGCGCTGGTCTCCGGCTGCTCCGACGAGGGCGATCCGGTGAGCTTCGACAGCCCGGCCCCCTCCACGAAGGCTTCCGCGCCCAAGAGCGGCGGCGGTCCGGCCGGCGGGCAGGACAAGGCGGGCGGGCAGAAGGTCTCCGAGGCCGTCGCCAAGACGCTGCTGCCGACCGGCCCCAAGGCGCAGTTCACCACGCAGAACACGCTGGAGGACGGCACCAAGATCGGCGTGACCACGCTGCACGGCAAGAAGTCGGGCTTCACGGGCAAGGTGTGGGTCTGGGCGCCCAAGCAGTACTTCGACCCCAAGTACGCGCAGAGCGGCTTCCCGGTGCTCATAGCCCTGCCCGGCGGCAACGGCTACCCCAAGAACTACTGGATGGGCACCGACCTCAAGCTCCAGAGCAGCATCACCGAGTGGTCCAAGCAGGGCAAGAGCGTCCCCTTCGTGGTGGTGATGCCGGTCCTCAACCCGGACGCGAAGTACTACTACGACGGCAGCGACATACCGGGGCAGCCCAAGATGGGCACCTGGATGACCGAGGACGTGCCGGACTTCGTGAAGGCGAACTTCCGCACCTTCAAGTCGCGCGACGGCTGGGCGTTCATGGGCTCCTCCTCCGGCGGCTTCGTCGGTCTGAAGTCGGTGCTCAAGCGCCCCGACCAGTTCAAGGCCGTGATCGCCTCCGGCCCCGACACCGTGCCGGACTCCCCGCTGTGGGCCGGCCACGAGGCCGAGAAGCAGGCGAACAACCCCGAGAAGCTCGCCCAGAACCTGATCGACACCAAGGGCCCCGAGGTCGACCTCGCCTTCCAGATCGGCACCAAGGAAGGCGGCATGGCGAACCTGAACGGCTTCATAGCCAAGTACGGCAAGGGCCCCGTCAAGACCCGTCTCCAGGTGATCCAGGGCGGCAAGCACAACGCCCACACCTACATCAAGGGGATGGCCGACGGGACCATGCAGTGGATCAGCAGCAAGCTCCAGGCCCCGATCCCGTCGTCCTGACACCCCTCGGCGAAGGGCTCCCGCGGACCCCTAGGCGCCCAGCAGCGCGACCGCCACGTCCGCCGGGAACCCGGTGGTCGGACCGGTCCGGCGGGCGAACTCGCGTACGCCCGCGAGCTGGTCGGGGCCGAAGCGGAAGTCCAGCGTCGTGAAGTAGCGCTCCAGGAGCTCCGCGTCGAAGACCTCCCAGCGGGCGGCCTGCTCGGCGACCTTGGTGACCTCCTCCAGGGAGAGGTCGCGGGAGGCCAGGAACGCCTCGTGGACCTCGCGCACCACCTCGGGCTCGCGGGCCAGGTAGTCCTTTCGGGTCGCCCACACGGCGAAGACGAACGGCAGGCCCGTCCACTCCTTCCACATGGCCCCCAGGTCGTGGACCTGGAGCCCCAGGCGCGGGGCCTCGTGCAGCGAGGCGCGCAGGGCCGCGTCCCCGATCAGGACGGCCGCGTCCGCCTCCTGCATCATCAGCCCGAGGTCGGGCGGGCACGAGTAGTAGTCGGGGGCGACGCCGTACCGCTCGGCGAGCAGCAGCTGCGCCAGGCGTACGGAGGTGCGCGAGGTGGAACCGAGCGCCACCCGGGCGCCGTCGAGCTCCTCCAGCGGCCGCTGGGAGACGATCACGCAGGACATGACCGGCCCGTCGCAGCCGACCGCGAGGTCGGGAAAGGCGACCAGGTCGTCCGCGTTGCGCAGGAACTCCACGAGGGTGACCGGCGCGATGTCCAGGTCTCCCCTGACGAGCTGTTCGCTCAGCTTCTCGGGGCTGTCCTTGGTCAGCTCCAGATCGAGCAGGGTGCCCGTGCGGGCGAGGCCCCAGTAGAGCGGCAGACAGTTGAGGAACTGGATGTGCCCGACCCGTGGCCGGGTGGTTGTTTGGTCCACATCGCGAGACTAGACCTGTCCGGTTTGTCCAGCTACGGCGGGTGTCACCGTCACCCTCCGAAAGGGCTCGTCAAACGTCCGAGTGACGTGATCTTTCCCTCTACCGCACCCCCGATCCTGCGTGCTACGCTCCTCGCAAGTTGCAGTTTGGTTTCCCTTGCAGTACAGAGCCTGCGGAGCATGTAACCCGCAGGCTTTTGTAGTTTTCAGACTTGTTTGCAGGTTCTGGAGCAGGGCAACCCTTTGGCCCAAGGAGGGCTTATGGCTACCGGAACCGTCAAGTGGTTCAACGCTGAAAAGGGCTTCGGCTTCATCGCCCAGGACGGCGGCGGCCCGGATGTCTTCGTCCACTACTCCGCGATCAACGCGTCTGGCTTCCGCTCCCTCGAGGAGAACCAGGTCGTGAACTTCGACGTCACGCAGGGTCCGAAGGGCCCGCAGGCGGAGAACGTCACCCCGGCCTAGTTGCCCGGGTCGGCGATCGCTGACTAGCAGTACCCAAGGAGCCCTTTCCCGTACGGCGACGTGCGGAAAAGGGCTCCTGCCTTTTGCGGCCCGGTTCGACTAGCTTTCCCCGTACAACCGTTCTATTTCTTGTGCGTAGCGCTCGGCCACCGCCTTGCGGCGGACCTTGAGGGTCGGGGTGAGCACCCCGCTCTGGATCGTGAATTCCTCCCCGAGAACGGCGAACGCGCGGATACGGGCGGGGCGCGAGACACGGGCGTTGGCCGCGTCCACGGCCTCCTGGACGGCCGCCCGTACCGCCTTCTCGTCCATCCCCGCGACCTCGGCCGGATCCACGGTGACCAGAGCGACGGGGTACGGGCGGCGGTCGCCCACCATCACCGCGTGCGAGACGTACGGCGAGCGCTCGATGGCCAGCTCCACCTCGGACGGGCTGAGGTTCTTCCCGGCGGACGTGATGATCAGGTCCTTCTTGCGGCCGGTGAGGACGAGGAAGCCGTCCTCGTCCAGTCTGCCGAGGTCGCCGGTGTGCAGCCAGCCGTCGCCGTCCAGCGCCTCGGCCGTGCCGGCGGGGTCGGCGTGGTACCCGGTGAAGACGTTCGCCCCGCGCGCCAGCACCTCGCCGTCCTCGGCGATCCGCACCTCGCAGCCCTCGATGGGCTGCCCGACCGTGCCGGGGCGGACCGCCCCGGGGTGGTTGAGGGTGATCACTCCGGCCGACTCGGTCATGCCGTACCCCTCGTACGCGGCGATGCCGGCGGAGCGCAGGAAGTCGAGGGTGGCGGGGTCGATGGGGGCGCCGCCGGTCAGGGCCCAGCGAAGGCGCCCGCCGAACGCGGCCTTCACCAGGTCGGCCAGTTCCTTCTCGTCGGTGATGCCCAGCTGCTCGGCGAGCTGGAGCACGCCCTGGTGCACCTTCTCGAACAGCCTCGGGACGGAGGGGAGGTGGGTGGGCCGGGCCTCGGAGAGTTCCTTGACGACGTCCTCGATGCGGCCGCCGAAGTAGCAGAGCTCGCCCCCGTAGAGGAGGGTCGAGAACTGGATGAGCTGGGCGAGGAGGTGGGCGAGGGGGAGGTAGAGGTACGTGCGGTCGCCCGGGCCGCCCTCGGTGAGGGGGAGGGTGGCGTCCTGGATCGCGCCGAGGTTGGCGTGGGTGAGGCGGCAGCCCTTGGGGGGGCCGGTGGTGCCGGATGTGTACATGATGGTGGCGGGGTCCTCTGGGCGGACGGCGTTCTGGCGGGCCAGCAGGTCCTCGACGGGTGCCTCGGCCCCGTCCCCCAAGAGCGCCCAGCCGGGCGAGGGCTGTTCCCTCGACTGCGGGCCGTCGTGGGCTGGTCGCGCAGTTCCCCGCGCCCCTGAAGGAACGGGGCCTGCGGCCCCTGTCCCCCAGGGGGCTGTGGGGGAACCTTCGCCGCACAGCACAAGGACCTCGGCCAGGGCCGGCAGGCGGGGGCGCAGGGCGGCCGCCCTCTCCGCCTGGTCCCCGTTCTCGCACAGCGCCAGTACCGCCCCCGAGTCCTTCAGGACCCACTCCAGTTCCTCCGCTCCCGCCGTCGGGTAGACCGGGACCACCACCGCGCCCGTGGCCAGGCAGGCCAGGTGGGCGTGGGTCCATTCGGGGCGGGTCTCGGAGAGGATCGCCACCCGGTCTCCGGGGCGGACGCCCAGGGACAGCAGGGCGCGGCCCGCCCGGCGGACCGAGTCGCGCAGTTCGGTGTAGGTGGTGGACGTCCAGCCGCCGTCCGGCGCGCGGAAGCGCAGGGCCGGGTGGGACGCGTACCGCTCGGCCGTCCACTCCGCGAACAGGGCCAGCGTCCTGGGGCGTCGTGCGCTCGGTTCCGTCATATACCCGACGGTAGGGACGCCCGTCGGCCACCGGGGATGACGGGAAACGTCACCCCCGCTGACCGCACCGCTCAATCCCGCTACGGTCGTTGGCCATGGGCAAGGGGACGATCACCGTGCACCATGTACGCGCCGTGCTGCGCGGTGCCGAGCGGCGGGGCATCGACACCGTGCCGCTCCTCCAGTCCGCCGGCATCCCGCCGCTGCTGCTCGGCGACGACCGGGCGCGGGTCACGCCCGCCCAGTTCGCCCTGCTGTTCCGGGCGCTGTACCGGGCCACGGGCGACGAGTTCCTCGGCCTCGGCACGGCCCCGAGCCGTCCCGGCACCTTCGCCATGATGTGCTGCGCGGCGCTGGCCTGCCGGGATCTGGGCGGGGCGATGCGGCGCGGGATCACGTTCTACGGGCTGTTCCCGGGCGGCCCGAGGCTGACGCTCACCACCGGCGAGGGGGAGGCCGTCTTCGCCGTCCGGGGCGATCTCGGCGGGCGGGACGACGACCACTTCCTCACCGAGTGCCTGCTGATCATCTCGCACCGGCTGTGCAGCTGGCTGGTGGGCCGCCGCATCCCGCTGCTGCGGGCGTCGTTCGGCTATCCGCCGCCCCCGCACAAGGACGAGTACCCGTCGCTGTTCGGCTGCCCGGTCCGGTTCGGGGACGGGCATACGGAAGCGGTGTTCGACGCGCGCTGGCTGACCGCGCCGCTCGTACGGGACGAGGCGGCGCTCGAGCAGATGCTGCGGCGCTCACCCTTCGAACTGCTGAGCCGCCGGGCGTACGGGACGACGGTGGCCGAGCAGGTGCACCGCGACCTCGCCCGTGCGCTGCTCGCCTCGCCCCGGCTGCCGTCCCTCGACGAGACAGCCGCCCGGCTCGCCCTCTCCCCCGCCACCCTGCGGCGCCGCCTCCAGCAGGACGGGACCTCGTTCCAGCAGCTCAAGGACGCGGTACGGCGGGACGCCGCGATCGCGGGGCTGGCCGAGGGGCACGAGCCGATCGCCGAGCTCGCGGCCCGGCTCGGCTTCTCCGAGGACACCTCCTTCCACCGGGCGTTCCGCCGCTGGACGGGCACGACGCCGGGGGCGTATCGCCTGGGTCAGTGAAGCTGAGCGGTACGGTCAGCGCCGTACCTACCGGTCAGTCACTACGGTCTCCCCAACTGCCCCCACCCCCCAGGACGTCGGGAGAGCCGCAATGCCCCTTCGAACCAGAGTCGCCGGTGCGCTCACCGCCGGGCTCCTCCTCTGCGCAGCCACCCCCACCGCCTTCGCGGCGGCCGACGACGACGCCCCCGCCGCCGCCCGGCCCGGCGATGTCGTCAGCTCCGCCCCCACCGCCTTCCACCCGCTGCCCGGCCAGTGGACCAACACCAAGGCCTGGCACATCACCTACCGCTCCACCACCGCCAGGGGCGGCCCCAACGTCGTGTCCGGCACGGTGATCGTGCCCAACGACGGCCGCACCGGCCCCCGCCCGCTGGTCACCTACGCGGTGGGCACCGTGGGCCTGGGCGACTCCTGCGCCCCGAGTGCCAACTTCCCGTACGGGACGGCCGTCGAGGCCACGCTCATCAACCAGATCGTGCAGCGCGGCTGGGCCGTCGCGGTCACCGACTACGAGGGCCTGGGCACGCCCGGGGACCACACCTACACCGTCGGCCGCGCCGAGGGCACCGCCATGCTGGACGCGGCCCGCGCCGCCCAGCGCCTGGGCATCCCCGGCGTCTCCACCGACTCCCCCGTCGGGATCATGGGCTACTCCCAGGGCGGCCAGGCCAGCAGCTGGGCCGCCGAGCTGCACGACTCGTACGCCCCCGAGCTCAAGGTCAAGGGCACGGCGACCGGCGGCGTCCCGGCCGACCTGATGAAGGTCGCCCACTCCAACGACGGCGGCCTCGGCTCCGGCCTGATCTTCATGGCGGCGGCGGGCCAGGACGCGGCCTTCCCGGAGCTGAAGCTGAACTCCTACCTCAACGCCGCCGGGAAGGCGCTCGTCGACTACTTCAAGACGAACTGCGTCGCCATCGACTCGGTCGCGGGCTCGTTCAAGAAGATCACCGACCTGACGGTCAAGAACCCCCTGGAACAGCCCGACTGGCAGGCCGCGCTGAACGCCTCCCGGCTGGGCACGCACGCCCCCGACGCGCCGGTGTACCTGTACCACGGCACCGTCGACGAGCTCATTCCGTACCAGGTGGGCCAGGGCCTGCGGACCGACTGGTGCGACCGGGGCGCCGACGTCTCCTGGCACCCGCTGCCGCTCCTCGGCCACATCGGCGGAGTGACGGCGGGCGCGCTGCCCGCCGCCGACTGGCTGGCTGACCGGTTCGCGGGCCGGGCGGCCGACAGCAACTGCTAGCAGCCCAGTTCCGCCCACACCGTCTTCCCCAGCGGCTGCTCTTCCACGCCCCACGCCTTCGACAGCGCCTCCACCAGCAACAGCCCCCGCCCGGACTCGGCGTACCCCGCCGGCTCCGGGCGGAGTGGCCTGCGCCAGGCCCTGGTGTCGGTCACCTCGATGCGGAGTACCGTGCCGACCAGGAGCCGGAGTTCGAACTCGTGGCCCGGTACGTGGGCGTGCAGCACCGCGTTCGCCGCAAGCTCCGCGACGATCAGCGCGGCGGTGTCGGAGCGCTCGCTCCCGTGCGGGATGCCCCACGCGTCCAACTGCCCCAGCGCCAGCTTCCGCGCACTGCTGGCGCCCCGGCGCGTACTGCTGAACCGCCGCGCGAACTCGACCGTGGGGGTGGTGATTTGGGGATTCATGTCACCGAGCGTGACGGGATGTGCGTACGCTGAACAGGGGCGTCCGCGCGACACCGGCCTTTCTGTACGGGTACGGCTCGCGCCCTGTACGAGTCGTCGCCCGTGACCCCTGGAGGGCGTGCATGGAGGAGGACGAGGGCCTCACCTCGGAGCTGTTCATCGCCGTGGGCGAGCAGTTGAAGGTGCTGCGGGTCCGGGCCGGGCTGACCCAGAAGGAGTTCGGCCGCCTGGTCGGTTACACGGAGAGCCAGATTTCCGCGATGGAGCGGGGTGTCCGGATCACCCAGCCGGACTTCCTGGACAAGGCCGACGACATCCTGAACGCGGGGGGTGTGCTGAGGGCTGCGCGGAAGGCGATCGAGCGTGCCCAGGCGAAGGCGCGGACGCGCCATCCGGGGTGGTTTCGGGATTACGCAAACGTGGAGGCGGAAGCCGTCTCACTGCACGACTACAGCACGCACGCCCTGCCAGGGTTGCTACAGACAGAAAAGTACGCCCGAGCCGTGTTCACGCAGCGTCGCCCCCTCCTCGACGAGAGGACCGTCGAGAAGCGAGTGGCAGATCGCCTGGCCCGGCAGCAGATCTTCGAACGTTGGCCCGCGCCAACGTTCAGCTTTGTACTGGAGGAGTCCGTGCTGTCGCGCCCAGTTGGGGGCCGGACTGTCCAAATGAACCAGCTTCAGCGCCTGCTGCACCTGGGTAGCCTTCGAACAGTTGAGCTTCAAGTGATGCCGACGGATCGCGAAGACCACGCCGGGCTCGGTGGGCCGTTCATCCTGCTGACGCCCAAGGGAAAGCAACAGGCTGCGTACACGGAGATCTACGGGCACCCCCGATTGATCACCGATCACAACGAAGTCCGCGTCTTCGCTGACCGCTATGGGATCATCCGGGCGCAGGCTCTCACCCCACGGGAGTCTCTGTCCCTGATCGAGAAGATGCTGGGAGACGCATGAACTGGTTCAAGAGCAGCTACAGCGGCGGCGAGGGCGGCGCCTGCATCGAAGTCGCCTACGCCTGGCGCAAGTCGAGCTACAGCGACGGCGAGGGCGGCGCGTGCGTCGAGGTCGCCACCCACCCCTCCGCCATCCACGTCCGTGACTCCAAAGTCACCCAGGGCCCGGAGATCACCGTTCCCCCGGCCGCCTGGGCGGCCTTCGTCTCGTACGCCGCCCGTTAGACAAAAAAACCGGCTACGCCGACCCAGGGTCGGCGTAGCCGCACATCTCACCCGTCAGACGTTCTCGAAGCGCCACTTCTGGTTCTCGCGGCCCTCCCAGGGCTCGATGATGAGCTGGGTCTTCTCCTTCTCGTCGGGCAGCGTCGCGACGCCGTCCATGTACGGGAAGTGGATGCGGTAGAGGCTGTCACCGACCGGCTCGATCGACCACTGCTGGCCGTACGGCTGCGTGGCGATCAGCGGCGGGTAGACGCGCAGATTGCTCAGCGCGAAGAAGATCTGGCTGCCCCCGGCGGTGAGCTTGCTCTTGAGCTGGTAGACGTTGCCGGGGAACAGCTCAACCTCCCACTGCTGGTTCTCGCCCTTGTGGTAGCTGTAGCCGATGATCGGCGTGCTCGGCTCGGTGCGGTTGTCCCGCACGTCGATCACCCGGTCCTGGTACGCGGCGTTCTTGATGGCGTACGTACCGTGGGTCAGGAACTCGGCTGCCATGGCTCCTCCTGGATGAACAAGGGGACGGCTTTGATCGAGCGACGCCCAACCTAGGCGCATCCGCCCGTTCCGTAACGGGCACTTCGCGTCGTACCGCGCGATTCAGGATGGCCGGGGCCATACACCCCCCAGCACCGCGTTTCCGCCCCGCCGGCCGGGCTGTTTCTTCCCTTTCGTCACAACCGCGAGCTCGGCCCCGTCAAGGGGCTGAGTGGAACCTGTCCCGCGCCGGAACCTCTTCGGCCGTACGGCGTTTGCCGAAACGACGAGGGGCCCGGCGCCGAAAAACGGCGCCGGGCCCCTCCACCACTTACCTCACACCGCCAGCAGCTCCGGCTTCGGCATGAGCGCCGTCGCGAAGACCACCTGGGTGAGGAGCATGATCCCGAACAGCGCCCCCCCGCCGCCCAGCGCCAGTGGCAGCACCGGCATGAGCAGCAGGAACACCGCCGCCGTGCGGAAGCCGCCCGGCGTGCCGTACCTCTTGAGCAGGCCCAGGAGGAGGAGCAGGAACAGCGAGACCGCCGCGACGAACAGCATGAGGTTCACGCCGTCCGCCAGCTGCTCCCCGAAGGAGAGCGCGCCGCGCGGGGTCAGCGCCATGGCCAGGAACCAGCCGATCACGCAGACCGGTACGTACCTCGCCGCGCAGCGCGGGAACCAGGGTGCGTGGGTCACTTCGGCGGATCCTTCAGGCATTGGGCGGAGTTCCAGTACCGCATGTCCTTGTTGCCGTACCAGGGCATCGAGTCCAGACCGGACACGTTGTCCATCCGGTCGTGGGCCACGACCAGCGGCTTCTGCGCCCGACGGTACTGGACGACCTCCATGTCGGGGTAGTGGTCCCCCTTCCTGGTGACCGTCACCGAGCCCTTGTTGGCGGCGATCGTCACATGAGTGTCGACCGAGAACAGGGACATCAGACTGTTCACTCCGGCTATGCCGAGATCCAGCTTCGACGAGTTCGAGTGGTACTGGCCGTGGAAGCTGTAGTTCACGATGTTCCGTCCGGTGACGCTCTCCGAGGGGTACTCGTTGAGCGACAGCGGGAACGCCGGGATCATCCTCGACGGCGACTCGATGTCGTAGCCGGAACCGCCGCCCGCCTGGCTCAACAGGTACGACGAGACATGCTTGGTGGACGGCTTGGTGTGGGACGGCGAGACCTTGAAGGTCACGTCACCCGTGGCGGTGTCCCAGAACAGGACCATGCGGTAGGCCGCGTCCGGATCGGTGGTGTACTCGCGGTCGTCGCCGAGCAGCTGGTAGCCCAGCCCCGGGATCTTCATCGCGTCCTTGGTGTGGATGAAGAACCGCATCATGATGATGCCCCGGTCGGGCCCCTTGCCCACGTTGAAGTGGCCGAACTGGGTGCCCTTCTCGCCGTGCGACCACATGGCCCGCTTGGCGCGTGCGTAGGCCGACTTGATGCGGTGGACGACCTTGTGCACGATGTGCCGGACGATCTTCTTGATCCGGTGGATGACCTTCTTCACCGCGTGCTTGATCTTCTTGAACACATGGCCGATGTGGAACTCGCCGCTCGGGTCGCTGTCGGTGACCGGCGAGTTGTTGGCGTACGCGTACCCGTTGATCTGCTGCGGGTCGGAGAGGTCCATGACCGGGTCCACCGAGGCGAACCGGCCGTTCTCCGCGTCGTACTCCCGGGCGCCCATGTGCGTCAGGCCCGTGGACTTGTCGGTGGTGCCGCCCACATAGCCCCGGTCGCCCGGCCAGCCCGTCTGCGGCTGGGTGCCGCGCGGGGTGCCGAACGGGCCGGAGGCGCGCCGGGTGACCGAGAGGGTCACCGAGTCGACCGCCACGTCGTCGGTGCCCTGGTGGTCGCTGAGCAGGTAGGTGACCGAGCCGTCCGAGCCACGGGCGACGGTGGTGTTGCCCGCGGTGTAGTAGCGCACGCCGCTCACCGTGTCACTGGCCTTGGTCAGCGTCAGCTCCTCGGCGCCCAGGTACAGGGTCACCGCGCCCGGGTCCCGGCGCAGCAGCCGGGAGCCGTCCGCGTCGTAGAGGAACGTGGAGGTCTGGCCGCCGATCGTGGAGGAGGCGAGGTTGCCCTCGGCGTCCCAGGTCAGCTGCTGGTCGCCGGCGGCGGTCACCCGGCGGGTGGTGTTGCCGGACGCGTCGTACTCGAAGGAGTCGGTGCGCGCCCCGGGGCCGGTGACGTCGACGGTGTCCATGCCGTGCGGCCGGGTCTCGCCGGGCTGCGGGTAGGCGTAACCGCGCTTGACGTCCTTGCTGGTGTCCCCGGCGACGTCGTGCCGGACCTCGGAGGCCCGGTTGCCGACCTTGTCGTAGGTGTACGAGAACCAGTACGGGTCGGGACCGCCCACCTTGGGGCGCACGTCCGTCGACGGCTTCAGCGCGCAGTCGTCCGTACCCGTCCACGCGTGCGCGAGCCGCGCCGCGAAGTCGTACGTGAAGCACTGCGTGTCGGTGACCGTCTTGTCGTCGCGGTCGTTGCGGATGCGGGTGATGTTGCCGGCCGCGTCGTAGCTGTAGACCTTGCTGTCGATGGTCTGCGGGCCCTGCGACTCGCGGTCGTTGACCACGGTGCTGAGCCGGTGGGTGTCCTCCTCGTAGGTGTACGTCTGGACCGTGCGGGCGCCGACCGAGCCGAGCACGGTCTGGAGGATGTCGCCGGACGGCGAGTACTGGTTGCCCAGCGAGTAGACGTCCGTGCCGTTGCCGACCGTGGTCGCCAGGCCGTAGTCCGTGTAGCCCTGCCGGACGGTCTCGGCGGGCAGCCCGCCACCGGCCGGGAAGGTGGTGGTGTTGGCGAGCCCGGTGGTCGGCGTGTAGGTCGACGCGAACTCGTAGGTGCCCTGGAGCTTGCCCTCGGCCGCCGGGACCGTGATCACCGAACCGGTGGCCCGGCCCGCCGTGTCATAGCCCTTGACGGCCGTGGTGTAGGCGTTGCCGTTGTCCCAGCGGGTCGACGAGCTCAGCATCTTCTTGCCGCCGGCCAGCGTGTCGTACGTCCACTCGGCGAGCTTGGGGCCGGTGGTGCTGTCCTTGCGCAGACTGGTGGGACGGCCGATCTCGTCGTAGGTGTACGCGAGCACGGTGCCCCGGGCGTCCTTGGTGGTCTCCGTCTTGCCGTCCGGGGTGAACGTCGTGGAGACCGCGCCCTTGTCCGGGTCGGACGAGCTGGTCTGGCGGCCACGCAGGTCGAAACCGGCCGACCAGGTGTTGCCCGCCGCGTCGACCAGCTTGGTGAGCCGGTCGGCGGTGTCGTAGGTGTACTTCAGCGCCTCGTACTTGTCGGCGCTCGCGCCGATGACCGGGTTGCCGTCCTTGTACTGGCGCAGCTCGACCGGCTTGTCGTGAGCGTTGTTGATCACCAGTGTGGCGGTGGCCCCGCTCGGCGGGACGGTCGCCGTCCAGTTGCCGCCGTAGGTGGTGGTGGTGCGCCACCGCTCGGTGCCCTTGGTGAGCGCGATGGAGGCGGTGGTGCGGCCCATGCCGTCGAACTCGGTCACGGTCTGCGCCGGGACCTGGCTGTCGGCCACCGAGAACAGCGTCGCCGCGACCGGCTGGTCGTTGTAGTACTCGGCGTTGTCCTTGTAGGTGCGGCCCTGGCTGTCGAAGAAGCTGTCCGTGATCAGCCGGCCGGTGCCGCCGTACGCCTCGGTCTGGATCTGGCGCTTGCGCAGCAGACCGTCGTAGAGCGTCACCGCCTTGCGGTACTTGCCGCTCTCCAGGAGCGTGTTGGAGGTGACGGCGGTGGGGCCGTCGTTGCGCACCTGGTAGGAGAAGGTGACGTCCGCCGAGGCGGGCTTGACCCGGCCCGGCTTCCAGGCGGCGGTGAGCTGCCCGAGCGCGTCGTACTCCTGGCTGGTGACCCGGCCGTTGGCGTCGGTCGCCTTCAGCGTGAGCCCACGCAGCCCGTCGAGGTCGACGCTGGTGACGAAGCCCTTGTTGTCGGTGGTCTTCACCGTGGTGGGCTGGGCACCGGTGGCCGGGGTGTAGGTGGTCAGGGTCTTCGCCTGCGCCGCGTCCGTGGTCTGGGTCATGCGCCCGTACACGTCGTAGAGCGCGGTGGAGGTGGTGACGTAGACCGGCAGGCCGGCCGTGTAGTGGTCCAGCTCCTCGATCTTGGAGGGCATCGCCTTGCCCGCGACGGGCGCGGCGCCGTACGCGCTGGTGTCGTACGTGGTGCGGGTCTCGCCCGTGACGGTGCTCGCCGAGGCGGCGGTGCCGCAGGTGGTGGAGCTCTTCTGCTCGTCGGCGATGTAGGAGATCAGGTAGTTGGTGGTGTCCGGGGTGACGTAGGTGGTGCGGGTGCACTGCTCGTCACCGCTGACAGCGATGTCGCCCTCGTCCGAGGTGGTCAGGGTCTGACCGTAGGCGTCGAAGGTGTCGGAGGAACGGGTGGTCTGCCAGCTCCCGTCGTCCATCAGCGACCGGGTCGTGGTGGTCTCGGTGTCCGCCTGGTAGGCGTGCAGATCGGTGGTGCCCGGACGGGTCTGGGTCGCGGTCAGCTTCGACCACGGCTTGTCCACCGAGGACTCGACGATCTTGCCGCCGTCCTTGTCGTAGGTGGCGCTCTCCAGCTCCAGGCCGTTGTACTGCTCGGCGTCGGTGACCAGGTTGCCGAACGAGTCGGCCACCTGGGCGCCGTCGATGCCCCGCAGATACGTCGTCTCCGACAGCGTCTTGTTGGTCGTGCCGGTGCGGGTGCGGACCTTGCCGTAGCCCCGGTAGTCGCTGTACGTGCGGTGCTTGTCGAGGGTGAACTCGCTGGTGTCCTTGGCCCAGGCGATGCCGCCCAGGTACTCGTACTCGGTCACCTCCGAGTCGGTGCCCGCGACCTTGTCGTCCTCGGTCACCTTGTTCACCACGTACTTGTGGAACCAGTCCTTGACCGGCGTGCTGCCGCCCTCGGGGGTCCACCAGTTCGGGAAGCAGCGCTTGGTGTTGGTGGCCTCGGCGGGCGGGCTGGCGTAGGCGCACTCGGTGGGCGAGTACTCGACCAGGGTGTCGGCGCCGTACTCCGAGCTGATCCGGGTGAGGCGGTACTTGTTCAGCGGCGGGCGGCCCTCGGAGGCGTCCACGCGGTTGGGCATCAGGGTGCCGCCGAACGTCACCGGCGGGTTGGTCAGGGCGGTGGCGCCCGCCTTGCCGGTGTGCGTGATCGAGTCGAGCCACAGGCCGTTGCCGCCGGTGTCACCGGTGCCGGGGAAGCTCTGCCCGAGGGTCCAGGTGTCGATGTCGGAGTAGGTGGTGCCCTTGAGCACCTGGGTGGTGACCGAGGTCAGCCGCTTCTTCGAGTAGAAGGCCGGCGAGCCGTTGAGGCAGTCCGCGCCGACCGTGCAGACCTCGTCGACCGGGGTGTCCGGCCAGTTCGAGGCGTGCGCCTTGTCGAAGGCGCAGTCGGTGGCGGTGCCCAGGCAGCGGTCGGCCATGGCGAAGTTGACCTTGCCGGCGGGCTGGGCGGTGTAGACGGCCCCGGCCCGGTGCCCATACTCGATGTGGTCGAGGTACCCGCCGCGCGTGTAACTGGCGTCGGCCTTGGGCTTGGTGGTCGTCGAGCCGCCGGAGTTCTTGGCGTACGCGTTCTTCTCCTGGGTGTAGAAGAGCGCCATGGCGTTGCCGTGCGGGTCGACCACGTAGTCGAGGTTCCAGCGCCAGGCCTGGTTGCGCACGGAGTCCGTGAAGGCGGTGGCGTGGCCGGGCTCGCCGGTGTGGTTGCCGTAGACCGGGACGGTGTAGGTCGAGCCGGTCTCGGTCTTGCCGGTGGCCCAGCCCGGGAGGCGGTTCTTGCCGAACCAGTACTGGGTGCCGTCGAGCGTGGTCACCTTCCAGTACTCGTTGTCGTCGTCGCCGTTGTTGGTGTCGGTGGCGGTGCCCTTGACGCGCTCGATGCGGCTGCCGTCGTCGTCGGCGGGGCGCCACACGTCACCGGTGCCGGTCTTGACCAGCGCGGTGGAGGAGCCGTTCAGCGACATCACGGCGTTGTCCGACCGCCAGCACAGGTCGCCGGACTTGGAGGGCGCGTTGGTGCCGGTCCCGTTGTCGTCCTTGCAGGCCATGTACTGCCGCTCGATGAACCCCATCTCCATCTGCCATCCCTCGCCGATGGCGGAGGGCTGGTTGTTGGTGGAGGCGGTCCGGCCGTCGATGCCGGAGGAGGAGTACCCGAGGGCGAGCTTCGGGGTCAGATCCCCCGGCACGGGCGGCACGGAGAGCGGATACTCCCACGAGAACCCACCCTCGTTCCCCCCGGCGGCCCAACTCCCGGAGGGAGCGAGCGAGGTCGCCTTGAAGTCCCCGTTGGCCCCGTCGGGGGCGGCGGTGACGGCAAGAACGGTAAAGGAGGGCGAGGCAGTGAGACCCTTGGCCCCGGAGCCCGCTGCGGCCGCGCTCCGCGTCCCCGCGTCCGCGGTAGCCGTTGCGGCCGAGCTCTGCGTCCCCGCGTCCGCTGTGGGCATTCGTTCCGCTGGGGCGGAACGGGTGGGCACAGCGGACCCACGGCGTGCAGCCGCTTCCCCCGCCCCAGCCACCGCGGCGTCCGGCGCCAGCGCGACCTCCGCCGTAAGCTTCCCGGACTTGGAGTCGTTCTGCGAGGCCAGCGGCGTCACGCCCCGGCACTCCGCCTTCTCCGGCGTAGTCAGCGCACAAGCAGGCAACTGCACCAGCCGCAACCGACTGGCCCAGTCCGCCCCGTACGCGCCCCGGAAGGCGCTGTAGTCGAGCTGCACAGAGGCCCGCCCGGCCGCGGACGACTGGTCGTCACGCGCAACCCCGAGCACGACCCCGTCAAGCCCGAGCCGGTCGGCGAGCTTGCGATCACCCATCCGCACCCGAACCTTCGCCGGCGCCCCCTCCGCCTTGAGCGACTTCCCCGCCCGAGAGGCAAGTGGCGCGATCCCGACGGGACTGCCCGACGCAGCCGCATGGCGCGATCCGGCCACGCTCCGCCCCGCCACGCTCTTTGCCAACGCATCGGCCGCGACCTTGCCGAGGTCGACCTCGGAGTCCCCGGCCGCGGGCCAGGTCACCTTCGGCGCCTTCCAGGGCCGCCGCCCGGTCTCACTCTTCGCGGTGGCACCGCCCTTGCCCAGCTCAGAGCCGGAAACCGACGGAGTCCGCTGCGTGGAACGCAACGAGAAGTCGACCTTCCCGGCCGCCGCCGCGACGCTCGGCAGCAGCGTGACCAGCAGCGCGCTCGCCGTGAGCGCGCCGAGCGCCGCCGTGGCGCGCCCGCGTCTGCCACCCCCCGAGTCCTCTTCGTATCTCGGTGTCCCCACCCTTGAACGACTCACGTAGAACTCTCCAACTCTCCGCATTCAGCTCAAAAGGCGCCCCAAGTCAGGGGCGCCTGGGGGAACTTAACACCAAGGAATTTACGGGCGGAAGAACAATTCGGAGTGCGAACACCGCAGTTGGAGGGGGAGATAACGAGACGAGAACGATCGCCGAAACATACGCACTCAAAGGCGCCGCCAAGGGTGCGAACAGGCCAGTTCGGACGTTATTCCGGCGTTACGCTCCCGCTCTGCAAGCAGCATTAACTGATACGAGGGTGGGGACTGGTGAGGGGACATCACATGCGCCGGGGCAGACGGCTGCCGGCCGCGCTGATGGCAGCCGCGCTCGGCGCGGGGGGCCTCGCTCAACTGGCGTCGGCGCACCCGGCGTTTGCGGGCGAAACGGCCAACAGCGGTACGCAGAACGGGACAAGCGCTCACGGAACCAAGAATTCCGCGGCCGGGACCCACACCTCCGGAATGAACAGTTCCGGAACAGCGAAGGACAGCGCGGCCGAGACGCGCGCGCTCATCGAGGCCAAGCGCACCGGCCGCCAGGTCGAGATCATGGAGCGCCGCGACGAGATGGCGCAGGTGCTGGCGAACCCGGACGGCTCGCTCACCGTGCGCCAGTACGTACGCCCCGCCTTCGCCCGGGTCGGCGGCGCCTGGCGGACGCCCGACGCCACGCTGAAGCAGGGCGCCGACGGCCGGCTCGCCCCGGCCGCCGCCACCTTCGGCATCTCCTTCTCCGGCGGCGGCACCGGCCCGCTGGCCACGCTGACCAAGGACGGCAAGGCCCTCTCCCTCTCCTGGCCGGACGCGCTGCCGCGGCCCCGCGTCGAGGGCGACACGGCCGTCTACCCCGAGGTGCTGCCCGGCGTCGACCTCACCCTGCGGGCCGACGTCGACGGCTTCGCCCAGCACCTGGTCGTCAAGACCCGCGAGGCGGCGGCCAACCCGCGCCTGGCCGAGCTCTCGCTCGCCCTGCACACCGCCGGGACCAGCCTGAAGGCCGACGCCAAGGGCAATCTGACGGCCACCGACGCCCGCTCCGGCGCCCGGCTCTTCACCGCCCCCGCGCCCGCCATGTGGGACTCCTCGCACCTGCCGAAGCAGGCGGCGGCCCAGCTGGCCCGCAGCGCCCGCCCGGCCGCCGAGACCGCGCCGCCGCGGTTGCACACCATGGCCACCGAGGTCACCGCCGACCGGCTGCGGATCACCCCGGACGCGGCGCTGCTCAAGGACCCGAAGACGGTCTTCCCGGTCGTCATCGACCCGATCTTCTCCGGCGGCGGCCGCAACAACTGGGCGATGGCGTACAAGCAGTCGGGCAACTCCTCGATCGCCAACACCGCGTACTGGAACGGCGGCACCTTCAGCGACAAGCTGGCCCGCCTCGGCCACGAGACGTCGACCAACGGCACCGCCCGCTCGTACTTCCAGCTGAACACCAAGGGCCTGGCCGGGGCGAAGATCATCTCGGCCAAGTTCAACGTCTTCAACAGCTACTCGTGGTCGTGCACCAAGACCCCGGTGGAGCTGGGTCTGACCGGCCCGATCTCCACCTCCACCACCTGGAACAACCAGCCCGCCTGGAAGCAGACCCTCCAGGAGAAGACCTTCGCGCACGGCTGGTCCGCGACCTCGTGCTCGGCCGCCGGTGAGGACTTCGACGCCGACAGCATCAAGACCGCGGTGCAGGCCGTCGCGGACGCCGGCGACAACGACATGACGCTGGGCCTGCGCTCGCGCGCCGACTTCGAGGGCAACGAGCAGAGCTGGAAGAAGTTCCAGAACGACCCGAGCCTGGAGATCACGTACAACACGGCGCCGAAGGTCGACTCCTCGGCCGCCTACCAGGGCTCCTGGGCGCCCGGCGCCGCCGGTCTGGTCCAGGTCGCCTGCGCCACCGACCCGGCCGCGTTCCCGGTCGTCGGCAACAACGGCCTCACCCTCACCGCGAAGATCTCCGACCCGGAGGGCGGCCAGATCACCGGCGCCTTCCAGCTGAAGGACTACGACACGGGCGCGGTCGTCGCCTCGCCCACCTCGACCGTGACCGCGGGCGGCACCGCCCAGGCCCGGATCGACGGCTCACTGCTGGCCACCGGCAAGCGCTACACCTGGACCGTCCAGTCCCGTGACGGCCTGGACACCTCGGCGTGGACCACGGCGTGCGGCTTCGGCGTGGACAAGACGGCGCCCGCCCAGCCCACCGTGACCGCCACCGACGGCCACCCGCTGGACGTGGCGGAGGTGCCCGCGCGCTCCGACCGTACGGTGAGGTTCGCCTCCTCCGACGCGGGCGGCGTCGACGGCTTCTGCTACGCGCTCAACCAGCCGCTGTCGGTCTCCAACCTCAAGTGCCCCAGCGGTACGTATGTGAAGGCGGGCGCCGACGGCACCGCCACGGTGACCGTGAAGCCCAGCCTGTGGCCCAGCAACCGGCTGCACGTGGAGGCGTACGACAAGGCGGGCAACACCTCCGCCTACGACGGCGGTTCGGGCCCGACCGACTCCACCCTGATCGCCACCGACCGGCCCGTGTACGTGCACGACTCGGCCGGGCGGGTCCACGGCGACCTGCCGGGCGACCTCGACGGCGACGGGCAGGTCGACCTGCTGGCCACCGCCACCGACGGCACCCTGCGGCTGCTCGGCGGCAAGGGCGACGGCACCCTGAAGGCGCCGCGCACCATCGCCTCCGGCGGCTGGAACGGCGCCCGCCTGGCGCACCGGGGCGACTTCATCGCCGCCACCGACGGCCAGACGATGGATGGGTACGAGGACTACTTCGTCAAGATCGGCAACAAGGTCTATCTGTACCCGGGCGACGGCAACGGGATGCCGCTCACCACCCAGCGCAAGGAGCTGCTGCGGCCCACCGGCAAGGACAACGGCCCGCTGACCGGCCCCGGCGGACTCTGCCTCGACGTGAAGTCCTCGGGCACCGCCAACGGCACCCCGCTCCAGATCTACACCTGCAACGCCACCGGCGCGCAGGACTTCCAGCTCACCGGCGGCGCCCTGAAGGTGCTCGGCAAGTGCGCGGCGGCCGTGGGCGCCGACCTCGCCTCGCCGGTCCAGCTGGCCGACTGCGACGGCAGCCCGGCCCAGCAGTGGCTCGACCGCGGCGACGGCTCGCTGCTCAACCAGGGCTCCGGCCGCTGCCTGGACACGGTGGGCGGCGCCATCGTCAAGAGCACCCCGGTGCAGGTCCTGAACTGCGACGGCGACGCCACCCAGGACTGGGTCGTCCCCGGCACCTGGGCGGGCACCGGCCAGATCCTCACCCCGCGCGACGCGGACGGCATGCCCGGCGCCGACCTCATCGTCCAGGAGGGCGAGGGGATGTGGCTGTACACCGGCACCGCCGAGGGCCCGCTCGCGGCCGAGCCCGGCTCGTACAAGCTGCTGCCCGCCAAGCAGTTCGGCGTCTCCTCCTGGGACCGCTTCGACTTCACCTCCCCCGGTGACGTCAGCGGCGACGGCATCCCCGACCTGATCGGGCGCCATGTCACCACGGACCCGGCGAGCGCCGACTACGGCAAGCTGTACCTGTACCCGGGCACCCGCACGCTGGACTCCTCGGGCAACTCGACGTACGGCATCGGCACGCGGACCGTCTACGGCTCCAGCGCCTGGCAGTCGACGAACATCCCGCTCTTCGCCAGCACGGGCAACGCCCAGGGCCAGGTCGTCGACGCCGGCACGTATCTGAAGTTCGTGCCCACCACGGGCCAGGAGACCCCCGACCTGTGGGCGGTCTTCAAGGCGGCCCCCGGCGGCCTGCGCTTCTACCCCGGCACCCCGACGGTCCACGGCACGTCCACGATCGTGGGCGACACGACCCTGGTCCAGGACCTGGTGGGACTCTTCTAGCCCTGCCGAGAACGCCGATGCGCCCGTCCCCGATGGTGTGGGGGCGGGCGCACGCGCGTTCAGGGGGTCAGGACTTGGGGAGGGTGTTCACGTACGAGGACCCCGCCGCGGAGTAGTCCGCCGCGGCCTTCACGGCCTCGGCCCCCGAGACGGCCTGCCCGGCCTTCACGTACAGCCAGTCCACCTTCATGTCCCAGGTCCGCTTCCCCTTGAAGGGGAGGTCGACGAGCCAGGCGCTGAAGTGGATGCCCATGCGCTCGCGCGGGAAGTACGTGCCGCCGTGGCTGAACAGCTTGCGGCCGTCGACCGAGTACGTGACGGTGCCGTTCACCGCGGTGATCACCATGGTGTGCCAGCCCCGCAGGCTGAGCTTCTGGGTACGGGTGGTGCGGTCGCCCTGCTTGCCGCTGCGCCAGCTGGTGGTGTCGAGCCGGGGGCCCGGCGCGCCCCAGCCGCCGTTCGGCATGTACTCGTAGTCGAGCTCGCTGTAGCTCTGCTTCTCCGCCTTGCCGATGGAGGAGATGGTGAAGAAGGACTCGTTGATGTGGTCGCCGCCCCGGCCGCTGGTGGGCTTGTCGCTGAAGTAGACGCGGGCGGCGACGGTCCCGGTGAAGAAGTCGGGCTCGGCGCGCTGGAGTTCGGCCTGCCGGGTGCCACCCTTGGTGCCGTCGCTGGTGACCCGCAGCTGGAGCGCCTGCCCGGCCGCGTCCCCCTCGGCCGCCCCGCCGTCGCGCTTGCCGCCCGGCACGGCCGGGAAGCTGACGTTGTTCGCCGACCAGGTGCCGCGGATACCGGGGCCGCCGCCGTCGGTGCGCACGCGCCAGCCGTTGGAGGCGAGCGCGGGGTCCCCGGGGCCGCTGTAGTGGAAGTCGTCGAAGAGGACGCCCTCGGGGGCGGCCGCGGCCGGGCCCGGTGCGGCCGCGTTCCGGCCGGTGGCGGCGCCGGCCGGCTCCTCGCCCCAGGCGAGCGCGCCGCGCAGATACGCGGTGACCAGCTTGGCGGGCGCGTAGTGGGTGAGCTCGGGGGCGAAGGAGCGGTCGTCCGACTGGTCCAGCGGCTTGTGGTCGAGGCGGTAGAGCTGGAGCCCGATCGCCTCGGTGGTGCCGCCCGGCTTCAGCGCGCCCGCGCCCTCGGTGAAGCCGATCTGGAGGTAGTGGTCGGCCTTGGGGGCCGAGCCCGCGAGCGCGCCTATCTTCTGGGTGACGTGGGAACAGCGCAGGCTGGTCTGAACGCAGTTGGCGCCGAACGCGACGGAGTCGTCCGCGCTGAAGTAGTACCGCACGGTGACTTCCGTCAACGGCACGGACTTCTTGGAATTGTTGATGACTTCCAGCCAAGGCTTGGCCGTCGGGCCGGTGGCGGGCGCGTCATTCCGGTAACGAACGGTGAGTTCCGCAGAAGCCGAGGAAGATCCGGAGGGGGAATCTCCGTCTCCACGGCCCCACTGGTAATAGGCCGCGGTGCCACCTGCGGCGACCAGGGCCATGACGAGCACCAATTTCAGCACGGTCCACCCACGACGGGGAGTGCGGCGGGGACTGTTCACTGATGCTCCGATTCAAAGCCGATCGTATTCCGCACCATCGTAACCACGGCTTCCGAGAGGGCGTCCCTCGATTACCAGCCGCCCAACATCACGGAATGGCCTCTTCCCCAAGTGGTCTCGGTCACCGCTTTACCTGCGGTAAGCCCACAGCTCGCCCCACTTGTCCGGTTTTGCCGGACCGCTACTCCGAGCCTTCGAATTACGGAACGATGAACAACCGCCGACGTGGCCGAACTTGATCGGGAGGGTCCGCGGACGTGATGTACCTTCTCGTTGAGCTTTCACAGGTCCAGACCAACCGGATCCTGTGACTTCGTTTCTGAGTGGGGGAGACCTTGTCGGGCACTACCGCGCGCCGTCGCGCGCGCTCTGCGGACCCGGGCGCTTCGCGCAGCCGGCACCGCCGGGGCCGGGTCTCCACCCCCCATGTCCACGGGCACGCGCTCTACGACACCGTGATCCTCGTTCCGGCCCGGAACGAGGAGGTCGGCGTCTTCACGTCGCTGAGGTCGCTGGCCGCCCAGACCCGCCGCCCCGACCTCATCGTCGTGGTGGTCAACAACTCGACGGACCGCACCGAGGAGTACGCGAACCAGTTCGCGGACGACCCGCAGACGCCGCCGACGGTCGTGCTGAACCTGGACGACAACCCGCACAAGAAGGCGGGCGCCCTCAACTACGGCCTGGAGTGGCTCAGGCAGGCCGTCGGGGGGCGGCTGACCAGCAACGTCCGGCACGTCCTGGTGATGGACGCGGACACCGAGCTGCACCCGAAGTTCATCGAGCGCGCCCGTAACGTCATCGCCTCCGACCCGGCGATCGGCGGGGTGAGCGCCGCCTGCCTCGGCCGCACCGACCTGTGGCGCAACCCGTGGCAGCGCTATCTGCTCGGGATGCAGATCATCGAGTACGGCCGGGCCGCGAACGCCCGCTACCGCAAGGACATCCACACCATGTCCGGGGCCGGCTCCTTCTACCGGAGCGAGGCCCTGCAGAGCCTGCTCGACTGGCGCGGCCAGGTCTTCTGGGAGGACCACCGCAACCTGGTCGAGGACTACGAGACCACGCTGGCGCTCAAGGAGTCCGGCTGGAAGGTCACGGCCAACCAGCTCTGCATCGCGTACACCGACCTCATGCCGACGCTGCGCGAGCTGATCCAGCAGCGCGAGCGGTGGAGCCGGGGAACCGTGGACACCCTGCGCCGGCGCGGCTGGACCAAGTTCACCTGGCATTCCCTCACCACCCTGATTCTCGGAATCCTGGGCTCCGTCTACGTGCTGGGCTGGGGCACCACCCACTTGGTGATGGCCCTGAAACACGGCTTCGCCGACATGCCGCTCGTCTTTTTGCTGCTCTTTGCCTTCTGGATCGTCTATCCGGCGCTCCGGGTACGGAATCTGGGCTGGAAGGCGATGCTCGTCGAGGCCGCGCTCATCCCCGAGTTGGTGTTCACCGTGGTGCGGACCTACTGGCTTGTCTCATCCATCGTGAAGTCGTATGTGACCCGCGTATCCGCGTGGAAATGAGTCGAGGAGAGAAATGAATTCCCTCAAGGGGCTGGGCATCTGCGCCCTGCTCGCCGCCCTCGCGTACACACTGACGCAGGTGGCCGATGTGGACCAGCTGCTGCTGGCGTTCACCGTCGTGGTCATCTCGGTGTCGCTTTTCACCTACGCGGCCTCCACCCGCCGCCGTCGGCACGACCAGCGCATAGCCGCGGGCGAATAGCGGCAGGGCTGCGAAAAGGCGAGGAAGCCCGGGCATCCGACCAGGAGTCGGGTGCCCGGGCTTCTTTCTGTCCGCCCGTGGACCACGGGCTCACCGACCCGCGGCCCACCGCTCCCCCCGCATCAGGTTCCCCAGCCCCGCCCACGCGAAGTTCATCAGCGTCGCCGCCGCCTCCTTCGCCGAGACGCCTTCCGTCTCGTTGGCCCAGCCCGCCAGCGACTCCGCCGCGCCCACCAGGGCCTGGGCCAGGCCCGCCACGTCGCGGGCGGGGAGGTCGGGGGTGCCGTGGGCCTCCCGGGCCGCCGCGCCTATCAGGGCCGTCACGAACGCCACGATCTCCTCGCGCATCGCGGCGACCTCGGCCGCGAACGGCTCGCCGTGGGTGCGGGCCTGGTGGTGCAGGACCGCCCAGCCGTCGGGGTGTTCGGCGGTGTGGGTGAAGAAGGCCCGCAGCCCGGCCCACAGCTGGGCGTCGGCGGGCAGGGACGGCTCGACCCCGGCCCGTACCGCGTCCACCAGCGCGCGGGCCTCCCGCCGGATCACGGCGGTGAAGAGGTCTTCCTTGGAATGGAGATAGAGGTAGACGAGCGGCTTGGAGACACCGGCCAGCTCGGCTATGCCGTCCATGGAGGCGGCCCGGTAACCGAGCCGCGCGAAGGTCCGCACGGCCGCGTCCAGCATCTGCCGCTCGCGCACGGCCCGCGGCATCCGCCGGGTCTTCCCGGCCCCCGCACCCATCAGTCCGCATCCTCCCGGGCAGCCGATCCGCTCCGGGCAAGGGTACGTGCGGCGGGGCTACCCCGCCGCGCCGTCCTCCTGGCTGCGGTTGGCCTCCAGGCGGGCCTTGGCCGACTCGACCTTGGTGACGATCTGCGCGGACATCTCGTCGCGCTGCTTGCGCAGCAGTACGAAGCTGAGCGGCGCGGACAGCACCAGGGCGAGCAGCACGACCCAGATCGCGTTGGCGTCGCCGAGGCCGGCGGGCACGATCTTGAAGTGGACGAGCAGGGCCACGAAGACCAGGCAGCCGACGAAGACGGCGACGCGCATCGCGGTGTACCGGACGGTTGCGCTCGGCTTGGCGACGTTCACGGCTGACCTTCTCTCTCGTACGGCGATCCTGCCCGACTAGTGAAGCACGCCCCTTATTCGATCAATTCAGCGGGAGCAGCATCGTGATGTCGTCGCGGTCGTCCCCGTCCGCGACCCGGATCGCGCCCGGCACCCGTCCGGCCTCCTTGTATCCGCAGGAGGCGTAGAACCGCTCCAGGCCCATGCCGCCCCGGCAGGTCAGCCGGACCGCCTCGATCCCCTCCAGGGACCGGGCGGCGTCGGCCAGCGCCGCCATGAGGTCGCGGCCGTACCCCTTGCCCTGGTGGGCGGGGTGCACCATGACCGTGTACGCCCAGATCCAGTGCCGCATCAGCCGGTGCGTGTTGAGGTGGAGGAACGCGCTCGCGGCGACGGCGCCCTCCTCGTCGAGCCCGACGAGGAGGCGGACGCGGCCCTCGGCCATGCCGACCAGGTGCCGCACCAGCTCGGCCCGTACGTCCTCGACGTCCACCGGCGGTACGAACCCGACCGCGCCCCCGGCCTCGGACACCTCCGTCCACAGGCCGAGGAGCTGGTCGCGCAGCTCACGGGTGAGGGGCGGGTCGAGCCGGAACGTCAGGGCCACGGGACTCAGAACCGCATGGCCTGCGGGGACTCGCGCAGCGCCGGGTCCGGGCCCTCGTACTCGCGGATGATCTCGTACCGGGTGTTGCGCTCCACCGGCCGGAACCCGGCCTCGCGGATCAGGTCGAGCAGGTCGTCACGGGTCAGCTTGTTGGGCGTGCCGTAGTTGTCCGCGTCATGCGTGATCTTGTACTCGACGACCGAGCCGTCCATGTCGTCGGCGCCGAACTGGAGCGCGAGCTGGGTGGTCGACAGGCCGTGCATCACCCAGAAGCACTTCACGTGCGGCACGTTGTCGAACAGCAGCCGCGAGACCGCGAAGGTCTTCAGCGCCTCGGCGCCGGTCGCCATCGTGGTGCGCGCCTGGAGCTTGTTGCGGACCTTGCCGTCCTGCATGTCCACGAAGTCGTGCTGGTAGCGCAGCGGGATGAAGACCTGGAAGCCGCCGGTCTCGTCCTGGAGCTCACGCAGCCGCAGCACGTGGTCGACCCGGTGCCGGGGCTCCTCGATGTGCCCGTACAGCATCGTCGCCGGGGTCTTGAGACCCTTCTCGTGGGCGAGCCGGTGGATACGCGACCAGTCCTCCCAGTGCGTCTGGTGGTCCACGATGTGCTGGCGGACCTCCCAGTCGAAGATCTCCGCGCCGCCGCCGGTCAGCGATTCGAGACCGGCGTCGATCAGCTCGTCGAGGATCTCGGAGGCGGTCAGCCCCGAGATGGTCTCGAAGTGGTGGATCTCGGTGGCCGTGAACGCCTTCAGACCGACGTTCGGCAGCGCCTCCTTGAGGGCCTTGAGCGAGCGCGGGTAGTAGCGCCAGGGCAGCGTCGGGTGCAGCCCGTTGACGATGTGCAGCTCGGTGAGGTTCTCGTTCTCCATCGCCTTGGCGAGGCGGACGGCCTCCTCGATGCGCATCGTGTACGCGTCCTTCTCGCCCGGCTTGCGCTGGAACGAGCAGTACGCGCAGGACGCGGTGCACACGTTCGTCATGTTGAGGTGCCGGTTGACGTTGAAGTGGACGACGTCACCGTTCTTGCGGGTGCGCACCTCGTGCGCCAGGCCGCCGAGCCAGGCCAGGTCGTCCGACTCGTAGAGCGCGACGCCGTCCTCGCGGGACAGCCGCTCACCGGCCCTGACCTTGGCCTCCAGCTCTCGCTTGAAGCCCACATCCGTGATCGACGCGGTCATGCGGCGGCCTCCCAAATATCTCCGTACACAGCGCCCACCACGGTACGCCCCCGACTACTCGGGCAGTTCGCCGACCCGGTTCTCCCACTTGGTGGAGAGCACGATGGTCGTCCGGGTGCGCGAGACGCCCTTGGTGGAACCGAGGCGCCGGATGGTCTTCTCCAGCCCGTCCACGTCCGAGGCGCGGATCTTGAGCATGTACGAGTCGTCGCCCGCGATGAACCAGCAGTCCTCGATCTCCTCCAGGTCGCGCAGCCGGCGGGCGACGTCCTCGTGGTCGGCGGCGTCGGAGAGCGAGATGCCGATGAGGGCGGTCACCCCGAGGCCGAGGGAGGCGGCGTTGACGGTGGCGCGGTAGCCGGTGATGACGCCGGCCGCCTCAAGACGGTTGATGCGGTCGGTGACGCTGGGCCCGGAGAGACCGACGAGCCGGCCGAGCTCGGCGTACGAGGCCCTGCCGTTCTCCCGCAGGGCCTGGATGAGCTGCCTGTCCACGGCGTCCATATGCCTGAAGCCTTCCATTGTTCAGCAATACCGCGAGTTTAGGTGTAGAATCTAAGGTACACAGGGTCGAGGCCCTGCGAATCATCCAGCTGTTTGCATCATTTTCCAGCAGATCAAAGACGATCTTTCAGGAGTGTCGACACCGTGTACACGATCGAGATGGCCTACGCCCGTATGCGCGAGCTTCAGGACCTGGCCAACCGCTCGCGTGCCCACCAGCCCACCGCGACGAGGCGCCGCGCCCTGAAGCGCGCCGCCAAGAAGCGCTAACCGGGACGAGAGCCTCCGCCGAGCTCTCCCTCCCAACGGCGGTACAGGCCGTGCGGCACACCCGCCGCGTCCAGCACCCGCCCGGCGACGAAGTCCACCAGATCCTGGATGTGCGTCGCCCCCGCGTAGAACGCCGGAGAGGCGGGCAGCACCACCGCGCCCGCCTCGTCCAGCGTCACCAGGTGCCGGAGCGTCTGCCCGTTCAGCGGCGTCTCCCGCACCGCGACCACCAGCCGGCGCCGCTCCTTGAGCGTCACGCTCGCGGCCCGCTGCAACAGGTCCTTGGAGAGCCCCAGCGCCACCCCGGCCACACAGGCCGTACTGGCGGGCACGATCAGCATCCCCTTGACCGGATACGAGCCGGACGACGGCCCGGCGCCGAGGTCCCCGGCGCTCCAGTGCCGTACGCGCTCCAGCGCCGCCCCGTCCACGTCGAAGGACCCGGGCTTGCCGTCCGCCCCCCGCGCCAGCCACTTCGCGAGATCGTCGCGCCAGTGCGCGTCACGGAAGGCGATCCCCGTCTCGTCGAGCAGGGTGAGCCGCGAGGCCCGCGAGACCACCAGGTCGACGCTCTCCCCGGCCGCCAGCAACCCGCGCAGCACAGCCGCCGCGTACGGCGTCCCGGACGCGCCGGAGACCCCGACGACCCAGGGCGTGCGCCCCGGCCGCGCCTCTCGCTGACTGTGTACGTTCACCTGCTCCACGTGTCCGAGCCTATCCGGCCACCCGGGGGCGCAAGGGGCGGGAACCTTCACACCGAGAGCCCGCGCACCAGCAGGTCGAGGAGCGCGCAGACGAAGAGCGAGATCCCGATGAACCCGTTCGTGGTGAAGAACGCCCGGTTGAGGCGGGACAGGTCGTGCGGCTTGACGATCGTGTGCTCGTAGACGAACGCCCCCGCCACGATCACCAGCCCGACCCAGAAGAACGCCCCGGCGCCGGTGGCCAGCGCGTACCAGACCAGGAGCGCGGTGGTGACGGCGTGACAGGCGCGGGCGCCGCGGATCGCGTTGGGCACGCCGAACCGGGCCGGCACCGACAGGACGCCGGTCTCGCGGTCGGACTCGGCGTCCTGGCAGGCGTAGATCAGATCGAAGCCGCCGATCCAGACGCCGACCGCCAGACCCAGGACCACCGCGTGCCAGGACCACTCACCGGTGATCGCCAGCCAGCCGCCCACCGGCCCCATCGCCTGGGCGAGCCCCAGGATGGCCTGCGGGAAGTTGGTGAACCTCTTGCCGTACGGATAGACCACCATCGGGATCACCGCGATGGGGGCGAGGGCCAGACAGAGCGGGTTGAGCAGCCCGGCGGCGCCCAGGAAGACCACCAGCGCGATCAGCGCGCCGGTCCAGGCCGAGCGCACGGAGACGGCGCCGGTGACCAGTTCGCGGTGGGCCGTGCGCGGATTGCGGGCGTCGAGCTCGCGGTCGATGATCCGGTTGCAGGCCATCGCGAAGGTGCGCAGGCCCACCATGGCGACGGTCACCAGGAGCAGCTTGCCCCAGTGGATCTCCTCGTCCAGCCGGAACATCGCGGTGAGGGCGGCGATATAGGCGAAGGGCAGCGCGAAGACCGAGTGCTCGATCATGACCAGGCGCAGGAACGCCCTGGTCCGGCCGGGCTGCGGAACGGCTGCGGCAGAGGCACTCACTAGAGCCCGTACTCCTTCCAACGGCGGTCGACCTTCGCCGCCGTGTCCGGGTCCGACTCGACCATGTGCGGCCAGCCGCCGTCCCGGGTGTAGCCCTCCTCGGGCCACTTCGCCGTCGCGTCGATCCCCGCCTTGCCGCCCCAGAACTGCTGGTACGAGGCGTGGTCGAGGTGGTCGACCGGCCCCTCGACGACGGTGAGGTCACGGGCGTAGTCGGTGTTGCCGAGCGCCCGCCAGGACACGTCGTGCAGATCGTGGACGTCGCAGTCGGCGTCCACGACGACGATCAGCTTGGTGAGCGACATCATGTGTGCCCCCCAGATCGCGTGCATCACCTTCTGCGCGTGCTTGGGGTACTTCTTCTCGATCGAGACGATCGCGCAGTTGTGGAAGCCGCCGGACTCCGGCAGGTGGTAGTCGACGATGTCCGGCACGATCACCTTGAGCAGCGGCAGGAAGAACCGCTCGGTGGCGCGGCCCAGCGGCCCGTCCTCGGTGGGCGGGCGGCCCACCACGATGGACTGGAGCAGCGGGCGCCGGCGCATGGTCACACAGTCGATGGTGAGCGCCGGGAACGGCTCCTGCGGCGTGTAGAAGCCGGTGTGGTCGCCGAACGGCCCCTCGGGGAGCATCTCGCCGGGCTCCAGCCAGCCCTCGATGACGACCTCGGCGTTGGCCGGGACCTGGAGCGGCACGGTCTTGCAGTCGACCATCTCGACGCGCTTGCCCTGGATGAACCCGGCGAGCATGTACTCGTCCATGTCGCCGGGCAGCGGCGCGGTGGAGGCGTAGGTGACGGCGGGCGGGCAGCCGAAGGCGATGGCGACGGGCAGGCGCTCGCCGCGCCTGGCGGCCACCGCGTAGTGGTTGCGGCTGTCCTTGTGGATCTGCCAGTGCATCCCGATGGTGCGCTTGTCGTGGCGCTGGAGGCGGTAGAGCCCCAGGTTGCGCACGCCGGTCTCGGGGTGCTTGGTGTGGGTGAGGCCCAGGTTGAAGAAGGAGCCGCCGTCCTCGGGCCAGGTGAACAGCGCGGGCAGCTGGTCGAGGTCGACGTCGTCGCCGGTGAGGACGACCTCCTGGACCGGGGCGTCCTTCACTTTCTTCGGCGGTACGTGGACCATCGAGCCGAGCTTGCCGAAGGCCTCGCGCACCCCGACGAAGCCGTGCGGCAGCTCGGGCTTGAGCAGACCGCCGATCTTCTCGCTGATCTCCTCGTACGACGTGAGGCCGAGCGCCTTCAGCAGGCGGCGGTCCGTGCCGTAGACGTTCATGGCGAGCGGCATGGCCGCGCCCTTGACGTTCTCGAAGAGGAGGGCCGGCCCGCCGGCCTTGTTGACGCGGTCGACGATCTCCCCGACCTCCAGGTACGGGTCGACTTCGGCCTTGATGCGGATGAGGTCGCCGTCGCGCTCCAGCGCCCTCAGGAGCGAGCGAAGATCGTCGTAAGCCATGGGGTCAAGTATCGGGCACCGGTTACCCTGGGCCCGTCACCGGGGCCACCCCACGCCCCGCCGCCGTTCCCTGGGGGGACCACCCGAACATGCTCAGGTATCTGCCGTTCCTGCTGGTCCTGGCGCTGTGGATCTACGCGTTCATCGACTGTCTGAACACGCCCGAGGAGGAGGTCCGCGGCCTCCCCAAGGTGGTGTGGGTCATCGTCATCCTGCTCTTCGGCGAGGTCCTGCTGGGCCCGGTCGCCTGGTTCTTCGCGGGCCGCCCGCGCCGGGTGCCCACGGGCGGCCGGGGCGGCTGGACGGCGCCGGACGACAACCCGGAGTTCCTGGCGGGCCTGAACCGCCCGAAGGACGACCCCAAGGAGTAGCCCGGCCTTCACCTGCGGACCGTGCTGGGTTGCTCGCGCAGTTCCCCGCGCCCCTAAAAGCCTCTGCCTGAGCTGGGTTCTCCGGCGACGGCGGACTACCTAAGGGGCGCGGGGAACTGCGCGACCAGCCCCCCACTCACCCGCGGACAAAGACCGGGCCTACAACCCCGCGTACTCGTCGCGCAGCGACTGCCACCGCCCCGACGACCACGTCGACCAGTCCTTCGGGCGGCCCGACAGCGCCTCCACGAGGTACGTGAAGTGGTCGTGCCAGCCCGCCAGGCAGTCCAGGCGGAGCGCGTCGTCGCCGGGGAACTCGTTGGTGAAGCGCAGCACCGTGGCAGAGGGCCCGGCGGGCTCCAGATGGAAGCGGATCCGCCCGTGCAGATCCACCGTGTACTCCGCCACCCGCAAGACGTCCCACGCCGTGACGTGCCCGGAGTGCACCCCCTCGGGCCCCGCGTTCAGCCAGCGCAGCGTCACCGCGCCGCCGAGCCGCGGTTCCAGCACATCGGCCGCGCAGAGCCACCCGTACAGCCCGTCGGGGGTGGCCACGGCCGCCCAGACCCGCTCCTGCGGGTGGGAAAGACGGAGCTCGTAGTGGAGGAGCCAGGCGCCGTCGTGGGGCTCACTGGTGCCATGAGGGATCACATCCGTCATGGCACCAGTGTCACCCGAACGGGCGCGCGGCGCGCGGCGCGCGCGGCGGACCCGGGCTACACGCCCGCGTACGAGTGCTTGCCGTTCACGAAGATGTTGACGCCGTAGTAGTTGAAGAGCCAGCAGCCGAAGGCCAGCAGCGCCAGCGTCGCGGCCTTGCGGCCCTTCCAGCCCGCCGTGGCGCGCGCGTGCAGATAGCAGGCGTACGCGACCCAGGTGATGAAGGACCAGACCTCCTTGGGGTCCCAGCCCCAGTAGCGGCCCCACGCGTCGCCGGCCCAGATCGCGCCCGCGATGATCGTGAACGTCCACAGCGGGAAGACCGCCGCGTTGACCCGGTAGGCGAACTTGTCCAGCGAGGCCGCCGCGGGCAGCCGCTCCAGGACCGAGGTGGCGAAGTTGCCGGGCTTGCCGCCCGCCGCGAGCTTCGCCTCGTAGCGGTCGCGGAAGAGGTAGAGCAGCGTGGCGACGGCGCCGACGTAGAAGACCGCGCCGCAGAAGATCGCGGTGGAGACGTGGATCCACAGCCAGTACGAGTGCAGGGCGGGAACCAACTGGTCGCTGGCGGTGTACAAGACAGTGACAGCGAGGCCGAGGTCGAGGAGGACCGAGGTGACCAGCGGAAGGCCCAGCCAGCGCACGTTCTTCTTCAGCGCGAGGAGCGTGACGTACACCCCCACGGCGACCGAGGAGAAGGTGAGGTTGAACTCGTACATGTTGCCCCACGGCGCCCGCTGCACGGACAGCGCGCGGGTGACCACCCCGGAGGCCTCGACGAGGAACGCGAGGACGGTGAAGGACACGGCGATACGGCCGTAGAGGTCGCCCTTCACATCGCCGCCCGCCGCGCCCGGCCCGTCCGGCACGTCACGGTTGCCGGAGGAGGAGCGGGTGACGACCTTGGGCCGTTCCAGGACGGCGGTGCCGCCGCCCTTCTTGGCGACCTGCACCTTCACCGTGCCCGCGCCGTCCTGCCCCGCGGCGTCGGCGGTGAGGGCGGCCGCCGTGCGGGCGACCTTGCTGCGGCTGCCGAGGATCCACTCCGCCATGTGCGCGAAGAAGGCCAGCAGATAGACCGCCATGGCCGAATAGATCAGGTAGTTGCTGGTGTGCGCCAGACTCTCGTTGGTCGTAGCGGCGAGATTCACTTCTCGGCCCCTTCAGCTTCGGCAGGTGCGGCGGAATCGGCGACCTGGTCCTTGGCGGGCTCAGGTGCGGGATCGGGCGCGGTCGGCGCCTGTGGAATGAGCGTGACCGCGAGATCGGCCAGCTCCTCGGGGAGCTTCGCGGACTCGCTCCGCCCAAGCCCCGCCATCTCGACGACGGTGACGCCGTCCTTACCGGTCACGGCGCGGACCCACACCCGGCGCCGCTGGATGAACAGCGACCCGGCCAGGCCCGCGATCGCCAGGACCGAGCCGGTCAGGGCGAGGTTGTTGCCCGGCTGCTGGGAGATCTGGAAGCTCGCCCACTGCTTGATGTCCTTGTCGAAGGTGATCGACCCGGCGCCCTCGGGGAGGTCCAGCGTCTCACCGGGCAGCAGGGTCTTCTTCAGGACCTTGCCCTGGTCGTCCTTGAACGGCTTCATCTTGTCGGTGTCGAGCTGGTACACGTTCTGCGGCAGCCCGGAGTTGACCCCGAGACTGCCGTGGTACGCGCCGACGTTGAGGACGGGGAAGTCCAGCGCGGGGAACTGGGAGAACATCGTCCCGTTGCCCTTGCCGCCGTAGGTCGGCACGAAGAACGCGGCGAAGCCCAGCTGGTCCCACTTGCCCTTGGCGTCGGTGTAGCCGTCGTACACCTTGATCGCGCCACTGGAGGAGATGTTGTTGTCGATCGGCAGCAGCGGCACCGCGCCATGGAAGACGACCTTGCCCCGGCCGTCCTTGACGGTGACGCTCGGCGCGTAGCCGTGGGCCAGCAGATAGACCTTGGAGCCGTCCACCACCAGCGGCTTGTTGACCTCGATGGCCTTCTTCTGGGGCTTGCCGTCGGCGCCCTCGGAGTAGGTGACGTGCGCCACGAACTCGCGGGCGGTGCCGCGGTTGGGCCCGCTGCGCTCGTACGTGGCGTCGAAGCGGTCCAGCGTGAAGCTGAACGGCGCGAGGTCGTCCGTCTTGAACAGCGAGCCCGACTTGAAGTCGTCGTACTGGGTGAGGGTGTTGGAGAACCCGTCGCCCTGGACGATCAGCTTGCCGCCCTCGGACTTGAAGAGCTGGCCGACGGCGAACGCCACCAGGATCAGGATCAGCGAGACATGGAAGATCAGGTTCCCGGCCTCGCGGAGATAGCCCTTCTCCGCGGCGACCGCGTCGCCCACCACATGCGTACGGAAGCGGCGCTTCTTCAGCATCGCGGCCGCGGCCTCGCGCACCTGCTCGGGCTCGGCCTCGGTGCGCCACGTGGTGTACGCGGGCAGCCGGGTCAGCATCCGGGGCGCGCCCGGCGGGCGGCCGCGCAGCTGGCCGACGAACTGCCAGGTGCGCGGGACGATGCAGCCGATCAGCGAGACGAACAGCAGGATGTAGATCGCGGAGAACCACACCGAGCTGTAGACGTGGAACATGCCGAGCTTCTCGTAGATCGGCGAGATCGTGTCGTGCCGCTTCTGGAAGTCGGCGACCTTCAGCTCGTCCACATTGGTCTGCGGGATCAGCGAGCCGGGGATCGAGCCGAGGGAGAGCAGCAGCAGCAGGACGAGGGCGACCCGCATCGAGGTCAGCTGGCGCCAGAACCAGCGCGCCCAGCCGAGCACACCGATGCCGACCGGGCCGCTCGACAGGTCCTCGGCCGGGGCCGTGGAGAGCTGCGACCCGGCCTCCCCCAGGTCCTGCTCGGCGGCTTTCGCCTCCGCCACCGTCCGCGGCGCCTCTTCGGGGGCCGCTTCGGTCTTGCTCATGTTCAGACACCCACCTGGAAGCCGTTGGACCACACCTGCACCTGCTGGATGAGCTCCGCCCAGGCCCCGGTGAGCAGCAGCAGACCGGTCGCGATCATCATCACGCCCCCGGTGCGCATCACCCACGCGTAGTGCCGCTTCACCCAGCCGAAGGCGCCGAGGGCCTTGCGGAAGGCGACCGCCGCCAGCACGAACGGCAGTCCGAGACCGAGGCAGTACGCGACGGTCAGTATGGCTCCGCGGCCGGCGCTCGCCTGGTCCATCGCCAGCACGTTCACCGAGGTGAGCGTCGGCCCCAGGCACGGCGTCCAGCCGACGCCGAAGAGGGCGCCCAGTATCGGCGCTCCCGCGAGCCCGGTCACCGGCCGCTTGTGGAAGCGGAACTCGCGCTGGGTGAGCCAGGGCATCAGCCCCATGAAGAAGACGCCCATCAGGATCATCAGCACGCCCAGGATCTTGGAGAGCGTGTCGTTGTGGTCCTGGAGCGTCTGGCCGAAGAAGCCGAACAGGGCCCCGCCGGAGACGAAGACGGCGGTGAACCCGAGGACGAACAGGCTCGCCCCGGCGACCATCCGGCCGCGCTTGGCCTCCGCCAGGTCGGTACCGGTGACCCCGGTCACGTAACTGAGGTAGCCGGGCACCAGCGGCAGGACGCAGGGCGAGAAGAACGAGATCAGCCCGCCGAGCACGGCCAGCGGCAGCGCGACGAGCAGGGCCCCGCTGAGGACCGTGTCGTTCACACCGGGCGCCGACTGGGCGGCGAGCGCCGAGTGCACGGCGGTTACGGTCAGGGACGCGTCCACGAAATCACTTCTCCGCGATCAGCGGGTCGATCATCTGGTGGAGCTTCTTGTCGTCGAGCGCCATCAGCGCCCGCGCCGCGATCTTCCCGTCCCTGTCCAGCACGATCGTGGACGGAATGGCCTGCGGATTCAGGCTTCCCTTGGGGAAGCGGAGAATGAGTTTGCCGATCGGGTCGTACAGGCTCGGGTAGTCCGCCTCGAATTGCTTCTCGAACGCGACGGCCGGGCCCTTGTCGGTGTCGCGGGTGTTTATCCCGACGAACTCGACGCCCTTCGCCCGGGTCTCCTTGGCGACCTTGCTGAGATAGGGCGCCTCGGCCCGGCAGGGCGCGCACCACGAGCCCCAGACGTTCAGCACGACGACCTTGCCCTTGAGGTCGGCGACGTCGAGCTGCTTGCCGTCGACGGTCTCGCCGGAGAGCTTGGGCGCGGCGTGCCGGCCGCTCTTGGCGACGGTGGCGATACCGCCGGTGCCGGTGACGAACTTGGTGTCGCCCGAGCCGCCGGACGTACCGCCGGAGCCGCACGAGGTGAGGGTCAGCGCACCGGCGGCCGCGACTGCCGTGACCAGCAGGAAGGCGCGGCGGCGTGGAAGGGCAGGACTCACGGACATGTGAAAAGTTTCGCATGACCGTTTGGGGGATCTTGGGCACCCCCCTGAGTGCCCGTAAAGACCCTTGTCAAGGCTGCCTAAAGGGCCGCGCCGCCGAGCACTCACGCCTGCCGGAGGAACGTGTTCCAGCCACCCGCGGGCTTCTGCCCGACCCCGAGCGTACGCAGCTTGGCGAGCACCTTCGGGTCCTGGACGTCGAGCCAGTCGCAGTACTGCCGGAAGGAGACCAGCCGTACGTCCTTCTTGCCGGCCATCCCCTTGAGCGCCTCCTCGACGGCGTCCATATAGATGCCGCCGTTCCACTGCTCGAAGTGGTTGCCTATGTAGAAGGGCGCGCGATTCGTCTCGTAGGCGCGGTGGAATCCCTTGAGATACGCCTCGGTGGCCTGCTTGCGCCAGCCCGGGTAGTTGGCCGGCGGCGCCTTCGTCGAATTCTTCGACTGGTTGGCGAGGATGTTGTAGTCCATCGAGAGGACCTCGAAGGAGTGCCCGGGGAACGGGATCGCCTGGAGCGGCAGGTCCCACAGGCCCTTCCGCTTGACCGGCCAGACCTGGGTGCCGCCGGGCGAGGAGGCGTCGTAGCGCCAGCCGAGCTTCTGGGCGGTCGGCAGCAGGTTGTCCTGGCCGCGCAGACAGGGGGTGCGGCCGCCGACCAGCTCGCGCTTGTAGTCGAAGGGCAGCGGGTCCTCGTCGGTCCAGCCGGTGTTCGTCTTCCAGTTGGTGACGAACGACATGGCCTGGTCGATCTCGCTCTGCCACTGGGCCGGGGTCCACTTGGCGACGTCGCCGCGGCCGGAGCAGAAGTGGCCGTTGAAGTGGGTGCCTATCTCGTGGCCCTCGTTCCAGGCCCGGCGCACATTGGTCAGGGTCGCCTTGATGTGGTCGTCGCTGAGGTAGCCGATGTCGGAGGCGCCGACCTGGCTGTTCGGCGGGTGGTAGAGCCGCTTCTTCGACTCGGGCAGCAGATACAGCCCGGACAGGAAGAAGGTCATCGACGCGCCGTGGTCCTTGGCGAGGTCGAGGAAGCGCGGGAAGAGGCCGTTGCCGACCTCGCCGGCGCCGTCCCAGGAGAAGACGACGAACTGCGGCGGGGTCTGACCGGGTTCGAGGGGGACGGGCTTGGCGGGCTGGTGCGGCTGCTTGCCGGTGTCGGCGGTGGAGCCGTCCCCGATGAGCTTGGCGTCCGCCTTCTTGCCGGAGCCCTGGGCGCCCTTGCCGTCGCCGTTCCCGGAGCCGGCCTTGCCGCTCCCCGAGTCGTCACCGCCACCGCAACCGGCCACACCGACCGCGGCCGCGGCCCCCAGTCCCAGCCCGAGCATTCCCCTTCGACTGATCCCACGCATACCGTTCGTCCCCATCGCATCGTCGTCCCCGGCGTCCACACCGGCCTCAGCCTGTGGACATCAGATGAGATGTCTATGTGCCCGCGATGGTTCCACACAGTCGCACAAAACTTCGCAAATCGTACGGTTCGTCAGTCGAGTTGTACGCAGGGCGACGAGGGGGGCGGGGACGGTGAGGGGGGCCGTCCATCGCAGGTGCCCGCGCCCCCAGTTACCTAAGGGGCGCGGGGCTGTGACATTTGCGGCTCCGCCGCGTGGGCGCGAGAAGCGGCCCCCGGCCCGCAGACAAAGAACCGCCCCCCGGGGCGAAGCCCTACGCCCCGAAGGCCTTCGACTTCCCCTGAACCGGCTTCGCACCGGCCAGCAGATGCGCGGGAACCAGATCCCGCGCGGGCTCGCTGTAGCCCACCGACACGATCTTGTCGCCCCGGTAGGTGAACGAGGTCAGCGAGGCGAGCGTGCACTGCCGCTTGCGCGGGTCGTGCCACAGCCGCCGCCGCTCCACGAACGAGCGCACGGTCCAGATCGGCAGCTGGTGGCTGACCAGCACCGCCTCGTGCCCGCGGGCCGCGTCGCGCGCCGCGTCCAGGGCGCCCATCATCCGGACGACCTGCTCGACGTACGGCTCGCCCCAGGAGGGGCGGAAGGGGTTGGTGAGGTGCTTCCAGTTGGCGGGCTTGCGCAGGGCGCCGTCGCCGACGCCGAACGTCTTGCCCTCGAAGACGTTGCCCGCCTCGATCAGCCGGGCGTCGGTGCCGAGGTCGAGCCCGTGCGCCTTGGCGATCGGCGTGGCCGTCTCCTGGGCGCGCTCCAGCGGGGACGCCACCACGTGTGTGATGTCACGGCCCGCCAGGTGCTCGGCGACCCGGTCGGCCATCTGCCGGCCGAGCTCGGAGAGGTGGTAGCCGGAGCGGCGCCCGTAGAGCACGCCGTCGGGGTTGTGGACCTCGCCGTGGCGCATCAGATGAACGACGGTGAGCTCGCTGTCGTACGTGTTCTCGCTCATGCGGTGGCCTCCGCGGCGGCGCGGGCGGCGGCGGGCAGCGCGGCCGCGACGCGCTCGATGGCGCGCTCGTCGTGGGCGGTCGAGACGAACCAGGACTCGAAGGCGGACGGCGGCAGGTAGACGCCGTTCGCGAGCATCGCGTGGAAGAAGGCGGTGAAGCGGAAGGACTCCTGCTTCTTCGCGCCCTCGTAGTCGCGCACCTCGTCGGGGGTGAAGAAGACGGAGAACATGTTGCTCGCCGTCTGGAGCCGGTGGGCGACGCCCTCCTTGGCGAGCGCGGCGGTGACGAGTGCCTGGATCTCCTTCGACACCGCGTCGACCTTCTCGTACGCGGCGTCGTCGAGCAGCCGCAGCTGGGCGAGGCCCGCGGCGGTGGCGACCGGGTTCCCGGAGAGGGTGCCCGCCTGGTAGACGGGGCCGGCCGGGGCGAGGTGGGCCATCACGTCGGCACGGCCGCCGAAGGCCGCGGCCGGGAAGCCGCCGCCCATGACCTTGCCGAAGGTCATCAGGTCGGGCTTGACGCCGTCGACGCCGTACCAGCCCGCCTTGCTGGTGCGGAAGCCGGTCATGACCTCGTCGGAGATGTACAGGGCGCCGTTCTTGGCGCAGGCGGCCTTGAGCCCCGCGTTGAAGCCGTCGGCGGGCGGCACGACGCCCATGTTGCCGGGCGAGGCCTCGGTGATCACACAGGCGATCTCGCCGGGGTGGGCGTGGAACGCGGCGTGCACGGCGTCCAGGTCGTTGTACGGGAGCACGATCGTGTCGCCGGCCTGGGCGCCGGTGACGCCCGGGGTGTCCGGCAGCGCGAAGGTGGCCAGACCGGAACCGGCGGCGGCGAGCAGCGCGTCCACATGACCGTGGTAGCAACCGGCGAACTTGATCACCTTGGCGCGGCCGGTGAAGCCACGGGCCAGCCGGATCGCGGACATGGTCGCCTCGGTGCCGGAGGACACCAGCCGGACCTGCTCGACCGGCTCGATCCGGGCGACGATCTCCTCGGCGAGCGCGACCTCGCCCTCACCGGGCGTACCGAAGGAGGTGCCGCGCGCGACGGCCTCCTGGACGGCGGCGACCACGTCCGGGTGCGCGTGCCCGAGGATCATCGGACCCCAGGAACACACCAGGTCGACGTAGTCGCGCCCGTCGGCGTCGGTCAGATAGGGCCCCGTACCCGACACCATGAACCGGGGCGTACCGCCCACGGCGCGGAAGGCACGGACGGGGGAGTTCACGCCGCCGGGCGTCACGAGGGACGCGCGGTCGAATAGCGTCTGCGAAACTGGGGCGTCGTATTCGTACGGATAGCTCACACAGCCATGGTGGCAGAGGCCCGGACGTTCTTGCGGACAGGTGTTTCACCGCACCCCGGTGGGGGAGGTCACTGACACGATGATCGGGTTGCGCGGCGGGGGTCGCGCCGTCTACAAAGCAGTCGGGCTACAAGCAATCGGGTGAAAGATATGCATCGCGGTGGCGGACTGGGCGAGGGGACCGATGACCGGGGTCCCGAGCGCGCCCGTCGGCGGGGACGGCACCGGCGCGACGCGGAGGAACGCATCGAACGGATCGACCGCGTCACGGGTCCGGGAAACGGGAGTGGCCGAGTGGGGGTGACCTACAAGTACTTCGGCGCGCCCGACGGCGCCACCGCGGCCCGGGTGCCGATCTCGATGCGCCCCGAGGAGCTCGGCGGCGACGAGCTCGGCATGGGCGGCATGTTCACCAAGATCAAGCCGGAGACGGTGGCCGCGATGGTCCTCACCGGCATCCAGGGCATACCGCTCCACAAGGTCCCCCCGCTGGAGCTGGTGGTCCTCCACCCCGACTACGCGGTGGTCAAGCTCCCCATGACGGTGGTGGACCCGCTACGGGGCGTGGGCGAGGAGACCGTGGGCGCGGCGGCCTTCATCTGGTCCACGGTCCCGGACCGCGGCGGGCCGCGCGACGCGTTCAATGTCTACCAGCTGCTGCATGAGTGGCAGGACTTCTCTGTGCGGTTGCATGAGGCGGGGCATCAGCCTTATTGCCTTGTGTGGCCCTGATCTGGGGTTTCCTGCGGATTTTGGGCGGGTTCCGGCTGTGAACTCGCCACGTGCCGGGAGGGACCGTCAGACAGCCGGGGTCTTTGAAGGCGTGTGAAAGCGCGAGTGGGCAGAGCTGGCGGGCGTCGCCCCCTTCGGCGCAGGCACTGGAAGAACACGGCCCTGCTGGTCGTTCAGCGTGAGCAACGGCGATGCAGAGGACCTTGAGCGTGGTGACTAGGCAGGCGACGAGCCACCAGCCGACAGCCTCGCAGATCTCGGTGGGTAAGCAGCCTGGACTGCCCGCGAGCAACGGTGACGATCAGCGCCGGACCCAGCCCGCCGCTACGGGGCACCCCAGGAAGCGAGAGCTAACGAGGGAGTGACGGGTTCCAGACAAGCAGTTGTGAAAGAATTCAGACATCAAGTAAAGTGCTGCGCGCAGTGAAGTGCTCCAATGCGAAGTCCGACCCAAGGAGTCGTCCGCATGAGTGTGTCCATTTCACCCTGGGCGACCGACGTGTTCGGCAAGCAGGCCCTGGTAGTCCAGACATCCCTGGGGCAGGCGCTCAGGAACATGCAAGCCAACGCCCAAGCAGCACAGGAACAGACGGACTCCCGCACCAACCACACCTATGGCTCGGCGCGTTGGCAGGGGCAGTTCGAGCGGGTGCACGAGGAGCTGAAAGACCTGCCGGGAGCCCTGCCGGTCAAGCCCTTCGGGTTCCCGTTCGAGCTCATGCTCGTCGGACGTGGCCTGATCTACCCGTTCCTCTACGCCAAGACGACGTCAGACGTCCGCACCGCTCGGATCCCGAGCGAGTCCCGGTTGGTGAAGGAGATCTTCACGTTCGCACCCGAGCCGCCCCACGTCCAGGCCGTCTTCGACCTCGAGGGGTTCGGCGAAAGCATGGAGGCGGTAGAGCCGCGAGGCGGTCTGGCGACCGTCCCGCCTAACACGCGCCTGGTCCTGGTGCCTTTCGCATGCAACGCGTCCGAGCTTCTGGAGGCGCACTGGGGGGTCGCGGCCTTGGGCGAGGACCGCCACCTCATGTGGGAGACCGGGCCTGAGCCGCTCGCTCTGCCTCGGACGGTCACCTCCCACAGCCGACGCCTGACCAGTGTGCCCGTGCAGCCCGCATCGCCCGAACGAGAGCACACAAGCTTCGACGGTGGCGCTCAGCCTGCGCTTACGCTGACGTCGCGCGCGGACGTGGACCGGCAGCGGGATATTCCGGCGCTGACCGAAGCAGAACCAGTTGAGGACCAGACCAGCGAAGACGATGCGACCGACTAAGCAAGACCTCATCCCAGGCCTGGAGGAGCGGGGCACCACGCCGCGCGCCATTTCCGACGGCTTCGATCCCGCTCGGCTGACGCAAGCTCGACGGCTGGCCGAGATGACGAAGAAGGACGTCGCGGCAGGACTCGGGGTGACCCCGGCGGCTGTGGGTCAGTACGAAACCGGAGTCTCCCGCCCTCGCCCCGATCTGATTCCTCGCCTCGCGGAAACTCTTGGAGTGCCTGCCACCTTCTTCCTGCTCGGCCGACCGACGAACCGGCTCGACGCTTCCATGGCCCACTTCCGTAGCCTCCGGAGCACGCCGAAAGCCCAGCGGGAACGCGCCCTTGCTTTCGCCGAGCAGGTCTGGGAACTCACATACGCACTGGAGCAGCGTATCCAGCTCCCCCTCGTGGACCTGCCCGGCTTCGCTGGTGGCGAGGTGCACCCTGGAGCGGAGCTACCCACTGACCCCGTCGACGCGGCATACGAGTTGCGCCGGCGATGGGGGTTGGGGGACGGCCCCGTAACCCACCTGGTACGGCGTATGGAGTCCCACGGCATCGTCGTGGTGATGCCGTCGGCGTCCGACCCCTCCGCCGCGACCGTGGACGCGTTTTCCACCCGAGCGGCCCGGCCGCTCGTGATCCTTACGGCGAACCGAGCCGACGATGTGTACCGACACCGCTTCACCGCAGCCCATGAACTCGGCCATCTCGTACTCCACGGCGACGCCACCGGCGACAGTCGCCAGGAGAAGGAGGCAGATGCCTTTGCCGCAGAGTTTCTGACGCCCCGCACCAGCGTCCTGCCGCTCCTGCCCAAGCGGATGGATCTGCCCCGACTGGCCGAACTCCGGCGGACCTGGGGCGTCTCCATCCACTCGCTCGTCTACCGGTGCCGCGAGCTGGGTCTGGTCTCCGACGCCACCGCGAGCCGGACCTACCAGCGGCTCCGTGCCCTGGAGGGGCAGCCCGGCTTCACCGGCGAGTCCGTATCGAACTTCCCCGGAGAACAGCCATCCCTGCTACGACAGGCTTTCGAGCTGGCTGCCAAGGAGACCGATCTGTCTGTACCTGCGCTCGCACACGAGCTGGCCTGGACCACCAGCAGAGTTCGCGAACTGCTCGGAGTCCAAGAGCAGCGTCCCGTGCTACGCCTCGTGCAGTAGCAACATCAGATTGCCCACCGCCAAGGTAAGCGCAGTATTCGACCCATGGACCGCGCACAGCGAGATCCGAGCGACGTCGTGGCCGGCCTGCTCGGCGACGAGCGGTTCCTCGCCGCCTGTGCCCAGCGCGACATGGGCGCCCTGTTCCGGCTGCTCAACCGCCGAGGCATCAGCACCCGCCGCATCGCGAGCGCCGTCGACATCAGCCAAGGGCGGCTCTACGACTACATGAACGGCAAGAGCCGGGTCGAGAAGCTCATCATCTTCGAACAGATCGCGGACGCCTTCCACATCCCGGGCCGTCTCCTCGGCCTCGCCCCCCGCTCTTGGGAACCCACTGCCATGCCCGCCCCCGAGCATCCGACTCCGGTGTCTGTGGATGGCGACGATGTGGCGGCGATGGACGCCTTCCGTAATGCCGATCGCCAGACCGGCGGCACCCGCCTGTACGGCGCCGTCGTACGGCACCTGACCAGCAATATCGCCCCGCGCCTGGTCGACGCCGACAGCAATCCGCAGGTCTTCGCGGCTGCCGCCGCACTGACCGAGATGGCGGGCTGGATGGCCCACGACTCCGGCCGCGACGACCTCGCCGAACGCCACTTCACCCGCGCGCTGCCTCTGGCCCGCACCTCCGGTGACCACGCGCTGGCCGCCAACATCGCTGCCAGCAGCAGCCACCTCGCCCTCCAGACCGGCGACCCCGCAGCCGCCGCCCACTGGGCGGGCACGGGCCTCGACATCCTCGGTCAAGGGACCCGAATCCCCCCGCTCACCGCCCGTCTGCACACCATGAAGGCCAGGGCCCTGGCTGCCGCCTCCCAAGCCGCTCCAGCCGTTTGGGCACTCGACCAAGCCCACCAGATCCTGGCGACGGCCGCCGAGGCCGAACACCCCTGGCTCAGCCCGTTCGACGCCGCCGCTCTCGCCAGCGAATCAGCTCTCGTCCACCGGGACCTGCACGAGTACGACACGGCCCTGGAGCATGCCGAACAGGCCATCGCCCTGCGGGAGACCGGCCGCGCCCGCTCCCTCGCCTTCAGCCGGATTACTTTGGTGGGCATCCATGTACACCGGCACGAGCTGGATGCCGCCCTGCGTGTGGGCCATGACCTGCTCACTGCCGACCCGGCCCTGGGCTCGGTCCGGGTCATCCACCAACTCGACACGCTGAAAGACCTGTTGGTCACGCATCGCGGATACCCGCCCGTACGGGACTTCCTGGCGCGCTTCGCCGACGTACGACGGGCCAGAATGCTGTTGCTCGCCGACATCGTCCCGCCGCCAAGGGAAGGTACCGCACCATGAGGCCCACCCCCGCCGACCCCGAAGCCTGGAACGCCTACCTCGCCGAGGGCAACGCCACCCAGGCTCGCAAACGCGTCGCCGCCGACGTCGTCCTGCGTGACCCCGACGGCAACGTCCTCCTGGTCAAACCCACGTACAAACCCGGTTGGGACCTCCCCGGCGGCATGGCCGAGGACAACGAAGCCCCCGACGACGCGGCCCGCCGCGAGCTCAAGGAGGAACTCGGCCTCGACCTGCCCCTCCAAGGGCTGCTCGTCGTCGACTGGGTACCGCCCCACGGTCCCTGGGACGACCAGATCGCGTTCGTCTTCGATGCTGGCGCCATGGACCGTGATCTCGCCACAGCGCTCCGCCCCCATGATGGAGAACTCTCCGAGCTGGCCTTTGTCCCCCCGCGTCAAGCCAGTGCCTGGTTGCGCGACCGGCTCAGCCGTCGGTTCGAGGCCGCGATGGCTGCGCTTGTCGACGGCAGGCCCCGATATCTGCACGACGGCGGCTGACCGGTGTGGCCGGAGGGGCGCCACCGGCTCCCGGTAGCGCCCCCCCTTCACGCGGCCCCCGCCCCCCCGCCCCCGCGCCCCTCAACCCCCCTTCCTCCGGGTCGCCGCCCCGGTGATCCGCTCCCCCGCCCGCAGCCGTGTGCTCGCCGCCCCGATCGTGCCGCCGAGCAGCAGGGACAGCCACGTCGGTGCCCCCAGCGCGATGCAGAGCAGGGCCGCGCCGGTCAGGGTCGTCAGGAGGAGGGTCAGGTCGACCGCCGCCGCCCGGCGGTTTCCCGGCTCGCCCGACCAGCCCAGGAGCGATCGTCCCCGGCTCATGACAGCTGGCCCATCAGGCAACCCGCCACCGCCACCGAGACATAGCCCCATGGGCCGCCCGCGAACTTGACCATCCGCAGGCCCGCCCTCGCGCGCTGGATGTTGACCGAGACGTGGTGGGACTGGACCGGGACGTACGCGGCCAGGGCTCCCACGCCGCACTTCTTCGCCGCGCTCTTGACCTTCTTGCCGATCCGCTTCCAGTTCCAGCTGAACGGGTTCCACCAGGGGTCGGCCACGACCGGGAACGCCGTCGTCGCGTCGAAGGAGACCGCCTGGACCAGCGTGTCGCCCTCCACCCGGTACGACGTCGGGACCGGCCTGCCCGTCGCGTCCTTCGCCCACGGCGCGTTGATCGGGGCCACCGGCTCGTCCGGGTTCGCCGGGACGATCACCACCGAGCCGTCCGGCTCCTGGCGGAGCTTGGCGCCCGCCGGGAGCTCCACCGGGACGCGGTACTCGTGGGGCGCCCGGGCGTTCTTGATGATCTGGAGCGTACGGCTGCCGCCCTCCAGGGTGGGCTGGACGACCGTGTCGACCGGGGACGCCGGGTCGGCGTGCACCACGCTGCCGTTGACGTTCACACCGCGCCGCACCAGGGGGGCGCCCGAGCCGATGCCCACCGCCGCGATGTCGTCGGGCTTCACCTCGATCCTGCCGTTCGCGTCCCAGGGGACGGTGACCGTGCCCGTCGCCGTCTCCGCGACGGCGGCGAAGGCGGAGGTGCTCGTCGTCGCCGGAGCCACGTCCGCCGCCTCCAGCGCCGCGTTCGCCGCGCCGTAGGCGTCGATCGCCGCCCCCGGCTGCCACGCCGTGTCCACGGTGAACGTCACCGGGTCCGACCACCCGTTGGCGTAGTGCCGGCGGTCATAGGTCGTCGTACGGAAGGTGTACGCGCGGCCGGTGGCCAGCTTGCCCGCCGGGACCTTCGCCGACGCGGTCGAACCGGAGCGTACGAACGGGGAGTTGAAGAGGGCCACCACCTCGCCCGTCGCCTTGTCCGTCACCTCGAAGGTGCCCTGGACCTCGTCGTCCTCGTTCACGTCCTGCGTCGTGAACCGCAGCGTCGGGGTCAGGCTGTTGACCTTGTAGACGCCGCCCTCGCTGAAGAAGGGCGTACCCGCCTGGAGGTGGGTGCCCGGCTTCGGGCGGTAGTTGAAGGTGACCGTGAGCTGCGGGATCTTGTCCTCGGTGGCCTCCGAGGAGTAGAAGCGCTTCCAGGCGTACGTGTCCGACTCGTCCGCCGCCTTGAGCGCCACCGAACCCGTCGCCGCCTTCGCGCTCGCCCAGGTCCTGGCGAGCTCGGTGACGTCCGCGCTCACCCGGCCCGCGTTGCCGCACGCGGCGCTGCGGGTCTCCGTCGAGGTCGCCACCTTCTGCTTGAGCGCGGGCTGCCTGGTCCAGCGGCTGCCCGTGTCGGCCGGGTCGGCCGCCCACACCTCCCAGCCGCGCTTCTCGCACGACCAGGAGTGGTAGTTGTACAGCGCCAGCTCGGCGTCGGTGACCAGGGCGTCGGCGAACTGGCCGGTCTCCCAGGTGAGGAAGGAGCGCGCGGTGCGTTTGGTGGTGCCCGCGTGGTCGCCGGGCCAGCCCAGCTTGAGGTCGGTGGAGGCTGACTGGTCGGTGGTGTCGCCGCCCTGCACGAACGTGTCGAAGAGGACGGAGAGCGTGTCGGTGGCCGGGTCGATCGTCACCGGGTACTTCGTCGCCGGGTCGGCGAGGAACCCGGCGTCCGGGGTGAGCCGCAGCTCGACCGTGTCGCCGTCCTGCGCGACCGTCATCGGAACCCGCTGCGTACGGACGCGTTCGCCGGAGCGCTCGTCGACCCGCGCGTCCCACATCACCGGCGCGGGCATCGTGGCGACCTGCTCGCCGCTCGCGCGGTCGGTGAACGCCACGGATCCGTCCGCCTGCTGAGCGGCCGTCAGGCCCGGGATGCGCAACGGCAGCGTCATCGGTGCGGCGCCGTCGGCGGGCCGCTCCTTGAGGTTCAGATACTGCTCGAAGCCGGTACGGGTGGCGTCGACGACCAGGTCGGCGCCGGGCACGGCGTCGGGGTAGGTGGCCCGGGGGCCGTCCAGGACTGGCGCGGGCAGCCCGCCCTTCCACTGGACGCCGATCTTCCGGTTGCCGGCGCCCAGGGTGATCAGATCGCGCGCGGCCGAGGCCGGGGCCTGGGCCGCGGCCTTCGCCGACCGGGCCCTGGCCCCGCCGGGACCGGCCAGCCGCAGCTCACCGGGGTGCGCCTCGGCCTCCACCGCGCCGTCCGAGCGCCGGTTCAGCGTGGCGTCCACGTCGACCCACTTGCCGTCCCGCAGCAGCCGCACGGGCCCGCCGCTCAGCGTGGTGGTGAGCGTGCCCTGAGGGTTCGCCCAGGTCGTGGACGTCTCGCTCCTGCGGTCCAGGACCTCCACCCGGTGGCCGTACACCCGCGCGGCGAGCAGCGCCGACTCGGCCGTGACGGCTTCCTTCACCGGGGGTCCGACGGGGTTCTTCGCCCGCACGGCATCGAGCAGTTCGGCCGGTGTGGCGGCGCCCTCCACCCCGCCCTCGTCGGCGACGGCCGGGGCGGCCGCCCCGAGCAGGGCGAGTGCGGTGAGCGCGGAGATCCCACCCGCGGCGACGGATCTGGAACGCCTGCGGCGTAGCGACATGCACGGTCCTCGTGATCACGATCCGCCCCCTGAGCGCCCGTCGGCCGCCGAAGGCGCACGGACGGGAGACAGCAGGACAAGATCCAGTTTCAACTACCGAGCAAGATCCAAGCGCAAGTAAAGCAATGGTAAATAGGGACTAAAGTCCCCTCCCACAGGGCCGGTCGTCCCCGGTCGCGTCCCCCTGGAGGTTCCTCCATCGGGCGCCGCATCTGCGATGTGCATACGCCCAAAGCATCTGTATTTGCGACCCGAACTGGCCTACCTTGTCGCACATGCAGTCCTACACGATCGGCCAGGCCGCCCGCCTGCTCGGAGTCAGTCCCGACACCGCCCGCCGCTGGGCGGACGCGGGGCGCGTCGCCACCCACCGCGACGACAGCGGTCGCCGTCTCATCGACGGCCGTGACCTGGCCGCGTTCTCCGTCGAGGTCGCCCAGAACGGCACCGGCGAGGACGACGTCTCGTACACCTCGGCCCGCAACGCCTTCCCGGGCATCGTCACCGCCGTGAAGCTCGGCGACGTGGCCGCCCAGGTCGAGATCCAGGCCGGTCCGCACCGGCTGGTCTCGCTGCTCACCCGCGAAGCCGTCGAGGAGCTGGGGCTGGAGGTCGGCATGCAGGCCACCGCCCGCGTGAAGTCGACCAGCGTGCACATCGACCGCGCTTGAGGGACACCGCACAAGAACACACCGCCCAGGACCCACCTGCCCAGGACCCACCTGCTCAGGACCCACCCGCTCAGGGGCGTCCCTGTACGTCCCGGTACGTCCCCGTGGTCCATCCACGTCCACGTTCCCCGCGGCGTCGCCGTCACCGGCGCGGCTCAGCACCCAAGGAGATCCGTCCCCATGGCCCCCTTCCTCACCCGGCGCCGCGCCGCGGCCGCCGTCGTCACCGCCGCCCTGCTCGTCCCCCTCGCCGCCTGCTCCAAGGACGACGACAAGAAGAACGACCCGGCCACCGCGAAGAGTTCCGGCGGCGCGCCGTCCGCGAAACTCACCGTCCTCGCCGCCGCCTCGCTCACCGACGTGTTCAAGACGGCCCGCGCCGCGTACGAGAAGGCGCACCCGGGCACCAGGGTGACGTTCTCCTTCGCCGGTTCGCAGGAGCTCGCCGCGCAGGTCAAGCAGGGCGCCCCGGCCGACGCCCTGGTCACCGCCGACACCAAGACCATGGACGGGCTGAAGGCGGACACCGGCGCCGCCACCGTCATCGCCCGGAACCGGCTCGTCATCGCGACCGGCAAGGGCAACCCGAAGAAGGTCGGCGCGCTGGCGGACCTGGCCGACACCAAGCTGAAGGTCGTGCTCGCCGCGCCCGAGGTGCCGGTCGGCCGCTACAGCAAGAAGGTGCTGGACGCGCAGAAGATCACGGTCAGGCCGGTCTCGCAGGAGCCGAACGTACGGGCCGTGCTGACCAAGGTCGAGCTCGGCGAGGCCGACGCGGGCATCGTCTACAAGACGGACGCCGCCTCCGCCGACGGCAAGGTCGACGCCGTGGAGATCCCGGACGCCCAGAACGCGGTGGCCCAGTACCCGGCCGCCACCCTGAAGGCCTCCAAGAACGCCGACGCGGCCGCCGCGTTCGTACAGTGGCTCAGCAGCCCCGAGGCGCAGAAGATCCTCCAGGACGCGGGCTTCCAGAAGCCGTGACCCCCCTGCCGGGGTCGCCCGTTGCGCACGGGGGGCGCGACGGGCGGCCCCGCACCACTCCCAGGACTCCACGATGAAGAACAGCACCCGCTCGTACCGCTGGAACAGGGGCGCCCGCTCCGGCCAACTGCGCGCCCCCCTCACGCTCCTGGTGCCCGCGCTGCTCGCCGTGGCGTTCCTGCTGATGCCGCTCGTCGGCATCCTGGCCCGCACCTCCTGGAGCGACCTCGGTACGCATCTGAGCAGCCCGGGCGTGACCGAGGCGCTGCGGCTGTCGCTGGTCGTCTCGTTCTGGGCGCTCGGTCTGTCCCTGCTGCTCGGGGTGCCGCTGGCGTGGCTCCTCGCGCGCGTGGACTTCCCCGGCAAGGCGCTGGTGCGCTCGCTCGTCCTGCTGCCGATGGTGCTGCCGCCGACCGTCGGCGGTGTGGCGCTGCTGCTCGGCTTCGGGCGGCGCGGGCTGCTCGGGCCGTGGCTGGAGGACACGTTCGGCATCACACTGCCCTTCCACACCTCCGGCGCGGTGGTCGCCGCCACCTTCGTGGCCATGCCGTTCCTGGTCATCAGCCTGGAGGGCGCGCTCGGCGGCCTGCGCCCCCGCTACGAGGAGACGGCGGCCTCGCTCGGCGCCTCCCCGTTCCGGGTGTTCCTCACCGTCACGCTGCCGATGGTCGCGCCCGGTCTGGCCGCCGGGGCCGCGCTGACCTGGGCGCGCGCGCTGGGCGAGTTCGGCGCCACGATCACCTTCGCGGGCAACCTCCCGGGCACCACCCAGACCCTCCCCCTCCAGGTCTATCTGCTCCTCCAGAACTCCCCCGAGGCCGCCACCTCCGTCTCCCTGCTGCTGCTCGCGATCGCGATGGCGGTACTGGTCGCGCTGCGCGGGCGCTGGACGGGCGGCGGGACGCATTCCGCATCCGCACGTTCCGTATCCGCACGTTCCGGAGCCGTACGCTCCGCCTCCGCACGCTCCGCCTCCGTAAGCTCCGGAGCCGCCTCGTCTACGGAGGAGAGCCCCGCGTATGAGGACGAGGCTGGCCGGCCCACCGCCACCGCGCCGCCCGCCGCCTCCGCGAAGTGGGCGCTGCACGCCGAGGTCAGCGGGTTCACCGAACTCACGCTGGACGCCGAGCCAGGCACCACCATCGCCGTCGTCGGCGAGAACGGCGCGGGCAAGACCACGCTCCTGCGCGCCCTGCTCGGACTCACTCCACGCGCGCGTGCCCACCTGCGCCTGGGCGACCAGGACGTCACCGGCCTCGCGCCGCACCGGCGCGGGGTCGCCTGGGTGCCGCAGGACGGCGCCCTGTTCCCGCATCTGACGGCGCTCGCCAACACGGCGTACGGGCTGCGCGCCCAGGGCGTCGCGCGCGCCGAGGCCCGGCGCGAGGCGCAGGCGTGGCTGGACCGGCTCGGCGTGGGCCGCCTCGCCCACCGCAGGCCCGGCCAGCTCTCCGGCGGCCAGGCCCAGCGGGTCGCGCTGGCCCGGGCGCTCGCGGCCCGGCCCCGGCTGCTGCTGCTCGACGAGCCGCTCGCGGCCCTCGACCAGACGACCCGCGCGCACGTCCGGCACACCCTGCGCACCCATCTCGAGGGCTTCGGCGGAGTCTGTCTGATCGTCACCCACGACCCGGTCGAGGCGGTGTCGCTGGCGGACCGCGTGCTCGTCCTGGACGGCGGACGCGCCCTCCAGGACGCACCGCCCGCCGAGGTCACCCGCCATCCGCGCTCGCCCTGGGTGGCCCGGATGCTCGGCCGCAACGCCTGGCCGGGCGAGGCCCGTGCGGACGGCCTCGCACTGCCCGGCGGCGGCCGGATCGTCGCGGCCGAGCAGCTGCCCGCCGGGAGCCGGGCGCTGGCGATCGTCGCGCCGGAGTCGGTCTCGGTCCACCGCGAGCGGCCCGGCGGCAGCCCCCGCAACACCTGGCCCGGCACGGTCCGCGAGATCACCGCGACCGGCAGCCGGCTGCGTGTCCTGATCGGCTCGCCGGGCGTCCCGGACCTGGTCGCGGAGATCACTCCGGAGGCGGCGGCGGAGCTGGGCCTGGCGGAGGGCGTGGCGGTCTGGTCGAGCGTGAAAGCGACTGAGGTCACGCTAGTGGCGCTGTAGGGCGGCGGCACGGCCCGCACGGCGGCATGGCCGCTTGGTGGCTCGGCGGCTCAGCGGCTCGGCACCTTGGCTGCACGGCTGCACGGCTGCACGGCAGCTCGCGGAGGCGACCGCCGAGTACGCGCCGCACGCCTGTCTCTCGGATCTCGCCTGGTCGCCGGGGCCGGCACGCACGTCTGCGGCGGTGTCAGTGGCCGCCCCTAGACTGGTCCGCCTGACCTCATTCGCGTACGGACACGGGCAGGAGGCGCCGGTGAAGAAGCTGGGCAGCGCGTCGGGCGACGTGCCCGCCGACCCGTCCGCCGACCCGTCCGCCGAGCTGCTCGGCGAGGCCGCCGGGGTCTTCGGGCTGCTCGCCTCGCCCGCGCGGCTGCACATCGTCTGGGCGCTCAGCCACGGCGAGTCGGACGTGACCGGGCTCGCCGAGCGCGTCGGCGGGGCGCTGCCCGCCGTCAGCCAGCACCTGGCGAAGCTGAAGCTCGCCGGTCTGGTCCGCTCCCGCCGCGAGGGCCGCCGGGTGGTCTATCTGGTGGACGACCCGGAGGCGGCCGAGCTGGTGCGCTGGCTCGTGGCGCGCATGGGCGACCGGCTGGGGGCCGAAGCTCCCCAGGGACTGGTCCGTGACCTGGGCGCCTGAGCGGCGGACCCCGCTACAGGTGTTGCGCGCACTCGACTCCGGGCCGCGCGGACTGCTGGACTCCGAGGCCGACGCCCGCCTCGCGCGCGACGGCGAGAACGTCCTGCCCACCCGGCGCCCCCCCTCCTGGCCGCTCCGGCTGGTCCGCAGTCTGCGCGACCCGTTCACGGCGGTGCTCGCCTCACTCGCCGTGGTCTCGGCGCTGGTCGCCGCGTGGGGCACGGCCGCCGTGATCGCGGTGCTGGTGGCGGTGAGCTGCGCCCTGCGGGCGGCGGGCGAGTACCGGGCGGACCGCTCGGCGGCCGGGCTGCGCGAGCTGGTGGCGACCACGGCGACCGTGCTGCGCCGGGCGGGCCCCGACGAGGACCCGGTGCCGCGCGAGGTCCCGGTGGACCAGGTGGTGGTGGGCGATGTGGTCCGGCTGGGGCCGGGCGACCTGGTCCCGGCGGATCTGCGGCTGCTGCGGGCGACGGGCCTGACGATGCACCAGGCAGCGCTGACGGGCGAGTCGGCGCCGGTACGCAAACATCCGGTGGACGAGCCGTATCCGGTGCGCGGGGGCCGGGCTGCCGAGCCGCATCCTCTACGGAGGCAGCCGGTCGACGGGCCGTATGCCGTACGCGTGCGACAGGCCGACGAGTCCTCTCCGGCACGCGAGCACGAGCCCGCTGCCCCGCCCCCGCCTCCGCCTCCGCCCGGCACCGGCTTCGACCGCCCCGAGCTGTGCTTCCAGGGCAGCAGCGTGGCCTCCGGCAGCGGTACGGGAGTGGTCGTCGCGACCGGCGCGGACACCCGGTTCGCGGCGGCCCACGGCGGGCGCGGTGGGCGCGGCGGGGCGGGCGACGGCGGCCGGGGACGGGGCAAGGGCCGGAGCAAGGGGGCGGTGCTCGGAGGTGATCGCCGTACGACCGCCTTCGACCGTTCCGTGTACGGCATCTCCTGGATCCTGATCAGATTCATGCTGCTCACGCCGCCGCTCGTCCTGATGGTGAACGCGGCGCTGCGCGGGCGCGGCCTGGAGACCCTGCCGTTCGCCGTGGCGGTGGCCGTCGGGCTGACCCCCGAGATGCTGCCAGTGATCGTCACCACGGCGCTGGCCAGGGGCGCGGCCACCCTGGCCCGTACGCACGAGGTGATCGTCAAGCGGCTGCCCGCGCTGCACGACCTGGGCGCCGTCGACGTCGTCTGCGTCGACAAGACCGGCACCCTCACCCAGGACCGCCCGGTCCTGGACTGCGCCTTGGACGCGACGGGCGCCGAGGACCCGGACGTGCTGCGCTGGGCGGCCGCCAACAGCCTGTGGACACTCCAGCTCGCCGAGCTGCCCGCCGCCGACGCCCTCGACGAGGCCCTCCTCGACGCCGCCGAGCTGCGGCTGCCGGGCGGGCTCGACGCGCTGGAGCACGACCCGGTCGCGGCCCTCCCCTTCGACCCCGTGCGCCGCCTGTCCACCGCCGTCGTGCGCACCCCGGACCGCCTCGGCAGCCACACCCTCATCGTCAAGGGAGCGGTCGAGGAGGTCCTGGAGCGGTGCGCGCTCGGCGCCGGGGAGCGCTCCCGTATCGGCGCGCTGGCCGCCGCCCGCGCCGAGGACGGGCTGCGGGTGCTGGCCGTGGCCCGCGCCGAACGGCCCGCGCGGACGCGCGCGTACACGACGGCCGACGAGCGCGGGCTCACCTTCGTCGGCCTGGTGGGGCTGCGCGACGCGACCGCCGAGACGGCGGCGGCCGCCCTGACCGCGCTGGCCCGCAGCGGCGTCGAGGTCAAGGTCCTCACCGGCGACCACCCCGGTACGGCCGCGCGCGCGTGCCGCGAGCTGGGCCTGGCGCCCGGGCAGGTGGTCACGGCCGACCGGGCCGACGCCCTCGGCGACGCCGACCTGGCCGAACTGGCGGCCCGCAGCACGGTGTTCGCGCGCTGCACGCCCGAGCACAAGGCCCGGATCGTACGGGTGCTGCGCGAGCGCGACCACGTCGTCGGCTTCCTCGGCGACGGCGTCAACGACCTCCCCGCGCTGCGCGCCTCGGACGTCGGGATCTGCCCGCGCGACGCGGTGGACGTGGCGCGCGAGTCGGCGGACGTGGTGCTCGCGGCGAAGGACCTCACGTCCCTGGACCACGCCATCGCGGCGGGCCGCCGGGCCGGGGGCACGATCGCGCGCTACCTCCGCATCACGCTCTCGTCCAACTTCGGCAACGTCATAGCCATGCTGACGGCCGGGCTGCTGCTGCCGTTCCTGCCCATGCTCCCCGCGCAGGTCCTGGTGCAGAACCTGTGCTTCGACGGGGCGCAGCTGGCGTACGCGTACGACCGGCAGGACGCGGCCCGTCGTCCGCTGCGGCTGCGGCCGCGCGAGGTCCTGCGGTTCGTGGTGGGATTCGGGCTGCTGAACGCGGCGGCGGACCTGGCGACGTTCGCGGTGCTGGCGTGGACGGTCGGGGGCCACACCCAGGCGGGCTTCCACGCCGGCTGGTTCACGGAGAACCTGCTGACCCAGGCCCTGGTGATGCTCCTGCTCCATCCCGGCCGGCCACGCGGCCCGGTCTCCTGGGCGGCGACCGCCCTGGCGGGGGCGGGCCTGCTGCTGCCGCTTACGGGGGTGGGGGCGGTGCTGGGGATGGGGGGGCTGCCGGGGGTTTATTACGGGCTGGTGGGGGTGGTGTTGGTGTTGTACGCGGGGGCGCTGGCCTGGGGCGGCCGCCTCCACCGGGGGTTTGCCCCCACCCCGCCCCTTCCCTAAACCCTCCGGGGGCAGGCGGGGACGAAGCCACCTCTCCCGGGTCTACGACGCCCCCCGGACCCCGGGCGGGGGCTACGCCCCCTGCACCCCGTTTCGCGGGCCTGCGGCCCTACGCACCCCGTTTCGCGTTTGCCTGCGGGCCGGTGGCGGGCTGATCGCGCAGTTCCCCGCGCCCCTAGGGGGCCGGCCGCAGCCGGAGAACCCAGCTCAGCCACCAGGCCGTCAAGGCGCGGGCCGGCCAGAGAACTAAGCTCAGCCACCAGGCTTTTAGGGCGCGGGTCGGCCGGAGAACCCAGCTCAGCCACCCGGCTTTTAGGGGCGCGGGGAACTGCGCGACCAGCCCGCCACCGGCCCGCAGACGCACAACAGCCGGGGCGCAGCCCGCGAAAAGTCGCCTCAACCCGCCACCCGCCCCCGGAGGGTTTAGGGAAGGGGCGGGGTGGGGCCAATACCACCGTGGAGCCAATGTCACAGCCGCCACCTACAGTCGCCCCATGGACATCCCCCTCACCCTCACCCCCTGGTCCCCCGACGACCTCCCCCTCCTCCACCACTCCAACTCCCCCGCCATGACCGCCCACACCGGCGGCCCGGAAGACGAGGAGAAGCTGACGGCCCGCCAGCAGCGATACGTCGCGCTGAGCCACCGCGACCCCACCGAGGGCAGGATGTTCCGGATCTCGCTCACCGAGACCGGCGAGGCCGTCGGGTCCGTGGGGTACTGGCCCCGCGAGTGGCAGGGCAGGCCGGTGTACGAGACGGGGTACGGGATCCTCCCCGAGTTCCAGGGGCGCGGGCTCGCCGTCGCCGCCCTCGTGGCCGTCGCCAAGGCAGCCCAGGAGGCAGGCGGCCCGAGGGAGCTGCACGCCTACCCGTCCGTCGACAACCCCGCCTCGAACGCCGTGCTGCGCAAAGCCGGCTTCCGCCTCCTCGGCGTGGTCGAGTTCGAGTACCCGCCGGGCCATCTGCTCACATCCAACGACTGGTGCCTGGACCTGGAGGCCCAGACCACCTGACCCAGCCCGCCGCGACTCAGTCCAGCTTCTTGTCGAAGTTGAACGCCGTGACCGCCATCCGCTCCCGGAAGTAGAACCGGTGCGCGTCCGTCCGGTGCGTCCCCGAGTCCAGGTTCAGCGACGTGCACCCGGCGGCGCGCGCGATCTTCTCGACATGGGCGAGCAGCGCGTGGCCGACCCCCTGCGAGCGCGCCGTCTCGGCCGTCACCAGGTCGTCCACGTACAGCTTCCGCACCGCGACCGTGGTGGCGACGATCCGCCACCCGGCCGCGCCGACGCACACCCCGTCCTCGCCGTACGCGGCGGAGAAGCGCAGCCCCTGCCCGTACCCCTCGGCGTAGATCTCGCCGAACAGGCTCTCCGTGAGGTGCGGGCGCAGCTCGCGAAGGACCGGCAGCAGGTCGTCCACCAGGCGCGGGTCGCCCGGCTCAAGGTCGATGATCTTCATCGAAGCACTGTAGGCACGCCGCGCCCCACGTGGCCAGCCCCGCCCCGGACCCCGCCCCGGACCAGGCCACCGACCCGCGATCGGCCCTTGTCCGCACCCCCGGGCACCCCCTAGAGTCCTTACGTCCTAATGGACATGGCCGCTCTAACCATTAGCCCCACGCCGTTAGCCCAACCTCGCCAGCCCAACGCCGTTGGCCCAACGCCTCACTCTCCATCAGCTCCCAGGGGGACCCGTGCTGCTTGCCCACATCAGCGATCTGCATGTCGACGGGGGCGCGCGAGCCGCGGAACGCGTCGCGCGGGTCGTCACGTACATCAACGCCATGCACCGCCGCCCGGACGCCGTCCTCGTCACCGGCGACATCGCGGACCACGGCACTCCGGCCGAGTACGCCGAGGCCGCCGAACTGCTCGCCCGTATCGAGGCGCCCGTCCTGACCTGCCCCGGCAACCACGACGACCGAGCCGCGTACCGCAAGGGCCTGCTCGATCTGCCGGGCGAGCCGGGCGGGGCGGACCCGGACCCGTACGCACCGATCAACCGCCTGCACCAAGTGGGCGATTACGCGATCCTGATGTGCGACTCGACGATCCCCGGCGAGGACGGCGGCGCCCTGGACGACGCCACCCTGGAGTGGCTGGGCCGTACGCTCGACTCGCTCGGCGACACCCCGGCGCTGATCGCCTTCCACCACCCGCCGACCGTGATCCACCACGAGTACCTGGACTCGATCAACCTCGACGACGCCGACCGGCTGGCCGGGCTCCTCGCGGGGCGCGCCCACGTGCCCGCCCTGCTCGTCGGCCACGCCCACACCTCCGCCGCGACCACCTTCGCCGGGCTGCCTTTGCTGATCGCACCGGGTGTGACCTCGACCCTGCGGATGCCGTGGGAGGCCGGAGAAGGCCTGGTCGACATCGTTTCGCCGCCCGGCGTCGCGTTCCACGTGCTCGACGAGGACCGGCGGATCACAACGCACTTCCGGGTCGTCGAACGCCCCGAGGAGCACGCCGCCCGGTAACTCCACCCCGTCCCGGTAACTCCACCTCGTCCCGGCAACTCCGCCCCGCAAGGAAGGGCCCACCGGAACCCCTTGACCGGTGGGCCATCGACGCCACCCTGCCACCCTGCTGCCCCTACCCGCAGCCGCCCGGGCCCGGAGCGCGCCCCCTCCAAAGCCCCCCGAAGCCCCCCGAAGCCTCCCTCCAGAGCCCCTCCCAATACGTGGCTCCCGTCCGCCCCCCAATGGCATCCTGGCCCCGTGAACGGACCGGAGATCCACTGTCGATTCGCCCCCGAGCTGCACCTGTTCGTCCCGGCGGAGCGCCGCGCGGGACGTACGGCCGTGGCCACGGACGGCTCGTCCACGCTCGGCCATGTCGTCGAGTCGCTCGGCGTCCCGCTGACCGAGGTGGGGCGGCTGCTCGTCGACGGCCACCAGGTGCCCGTCTCCCACATCCCGCGCGCCGGCGAGAGCGTCGAGGTGTGCGCCGTCGAGCGCCCCCAACAGGTGCCGGGCGCCCCGCTCCGCTTCCTCCTCGACGTCCATCTCGGCACGCTGGCACGCCGGTTGCGGCTGCTCGGTGTCGACGCGGCGTACGAGAGCGAGGACATCGGCGACCCCGCGCTCGCCACCCTCTCCGCGACCGAACAGCGGGTGCTGCTCTCCCGGGACCGGGGGCTGCTGCGGCGCCGTGAGCTCTGGGCGGGCGCGTACGTCTACAGCCACCGCCCCGAGGACCAACTGCGCGACGTACTGGAGCGGTTCGCACCCGTCCTCGCGCCCTGGACCCGCTGCACCGCGTGCAACGCGCCGCTGCGGGAGGCCGACAAGGACTCCGTGCGCGAGCTCCTGGAGCACGGGACGCGCAGCGCGTACGACGCCTTCGCCCAGTGCACGGCGTGCGAGCGCGTGTACTGGCGCGGCGCCCACCACGCCCGCCTGGAGGCGATCGTCGAGAACGCCATGGCGGAGTTCGGCGGGGCGGCGGCCACCGGCGGGCCCTGACGACGGGTCAGGCGCGACGGCAGGCCGAGGCTGAGGCCCTCGGTCCGGCCGCCTTCAGAGGCGACCGCTCCTGAGCCGCTCGATCTGCGCGCCGGAGAGATCCACCGTCCGTCGCATATGGGCGATGAGCAGCTCGATCTCGCCGTCGTCGTACGCGTCGAACATCTCGAACCACGCCCCGTTCAGCTTCCCCCACACCGCGCCGAACTCGGCCATCCGCTCGGGCACCGCCTCGACCAGCACCTTGCGCCGGTCCTCGGTGTCGCGGCGGCGCGTGACGTATCCGGCCTTCTCCAGCCGGTCGACGAGCCGGGTCGCCGAGCCGGTCGTGAGCCCGGTCAGCTCCGCGATCCGCCCCGTGGTGACCGGCCCGGGTTCCAGTCCCAGCAGGTTGAGGCACTGGAGGTCGGTCGGGTGCAGGCTCAGATGGTCCGCGAGCGCCTGGTTGAACAGGGCGTACGAGGCCATGTAGCGGCGTGACGCGACGCCGAGCTCCGTCATGAGGCGGACCCGGCCGTCCTTCTTCTGCGGCATGCAGAGATTGTACGGCGCAGGGGCCAGGGCGTCACGACGCCTCCGTCGGCGTCACGGCGCCTTCGTTGACGTCACGGCGCCTTTGTCGACGTCACGGCGCCTCCGCCGTCAGATAGCGCTGCACGGTCGGCGCGAGCCAGGCAATCACCTCCTCGCGGGTCATCTCCACGGCGGGCGGGAACTCCAGCACATAGCGCGCGAGCGCCATCCCGAGCATCTGCGAGGCGGCCAGGGCGGCCCGGCGCGGCGCGTCGGCGGGGTCGGGGCACATCCCGGCCACGACCGGCCCCAGCTGCTCGCCGAGGACGGACCGCAGCCGCTCGGCCCCGGCCGCGTTGGTGACGCCGACGCGCAGCATCGCGGTCAGCACGTCGTCGCCCTCCCAGCGGTCGAGGAAGTGCCCGACGAGGACGGCCCCGATGTGCTTGTCCGGCAGCGCGCCCAGGTCGGGGAAGCGCAGGTCCAGTTCGGAGGCGGCGGCGAACAGGCCCTCCTTGTTCCCGTAGTAGCGCATCACCATCGACGGGTCGATGCCCGCGTCACGGGCTATGGCGCGGATGGTCGCCCGCTCGTACCCGTCGGCCGCGAAGCGCTCGCGGGCGGCTTCGAGGATCGCGGCCTTGGTGGCGTCGGAGCGGCGGGGCCCGGCGGTGGGGGCGTCGGTCTTCATGCCAACAACTGTAGGCCAACAAGTGTTGACACGCCAGATCCGGCGGCTCTATATTTGCCAACAAGCGTTGACCAACAAGCGTTGGCACCCCGGAGGTCGTCATGCACGGCACCAGCACCACCCCTGCCCGCACCGCCGATGTGCTCGTCGTGGGCGCCGGTCCGACCGGGCTGCTGCTCGCCGGTGACCTCGCGTCGGCGGGCCTGAGCGTCACACTCATAGAGCGCCGCCCGCGCGGCACGAGCACGATGACCCGGGCCTTCGGCGTCCACGCCCGCACGCTGGAGCTGCTCGACGCCCGGGGTCTGGCGGACGACCTGGTCGCCACCGGCACCACGGTCGACCGGATGAGCCTGTTCCGCCACCTCTCCCTCGACCTGAACCGCCTGCGCTCGCGCTTCCCGTACCTCCTGGTGACACCGCAGTACGAGGTGGAGCACCTGCTGGAACGCCGGGCGCGGGAGGCGGGGGTGGAGTTCCGCTACGAGACAGAGCTGCGGGGCCTGCTGCAGGACGAGGACGGGGTCACGGCAGAGGTCAGGACGACCGGGGCCGGCTCGGCCGGGCCCGGGGTTGAGGCCGAGGCCGAGCCGGCCGGGACCGGGGTCAGGGCAGCCGGGGCCGGGGCGGCCGAGCGCGAGGCTCGCGGGGAGGGTGCGGACTCCACACTCCGCGCCCGCTACCTCGTCGGCGCCGACGGCGTCCGCAGCGCCGTGCGCCACGCCCTGGGCCTGCCCTTTCCCGGCACCTCGGTGATCCGCTCCATCGTGCTGGCCGACGTGAAGCTCGCCGAGAAGCCCGGGGATTCGCTCAGCGTGGCGGGCTCGGACGAGGCCTTCGCCTTCGTCGTCCCCTTCGGTGACGGCTATTACCGGGTGATGGGGTGGAACAGGAAGCACCAGGTCCCCGACAGCGCCCCGATCGACCTCGACGACGTCCGCGACATCGCCCGCCAGGCCCTGGGCACGGACCTCGGCATGCACGACGCCCGCTGGCTCTCGCGCTTCCACAGCGACGAGCGCCAGGTCCCCCGGTACCGGACGGGCCGCGTCTTCCTCGCGGGCGACGCCGCGCACGTCCACTCCCCGGCGGGCGGCCAGGGCCTCAACACCGGCATCCAGGACGCCGCCAACCTCTCCTGGAAGCTCGCCGCCGTACTGCGGGGCGACACCCGAGAGCCGGAGACGCTGCTCGACAGCTACCACGAGGAGCGCCACCCGGTGGGCGCGGCGGTGCTGCGCACCAGCGGCGCGATCGTCCGGCTCGCCATGGCACACAACCCCGTACAGCACCTGGCCCGTTCACTCGTGACCCGTCTCCTCAACGGGGTGCGCCCCGCGCGGGACAAGGCGATGGGCCGGATCAGTGGGATCGGGATCGCCTACCCGGCGGGGCGCGGCGCCCACCGCCTCACGGGGAAGCGCGCCCCTGACCTGGCACTGCCGGAGGGACGGCTGTACGAGCTGCTGCGCGAGGGCGAGTTCGTCCTGGTGACCCCGGAGGACGGGCGGCCGCCGACCCCGCTCACGGCCACGGCCACAACCCCCACGGCCCCGGCGGCCGCCCGGCGGGTCATACGGGCGCACTGGAGCGGCGCCCGCCGCACGACGCTCCTGGTCCGCCCCGACGGCTATGTGGCGTGGGCGAGCGAGACCCCGGACACCGCCGCGCTCGACGAGGCCCTGCGCCGCTGGACGGGCGAGCGGGAAGGGGTGGCCGCGCGGCGGGGGTAAGGACCCCGCTCCACCCGCGCCCCCGCTCAGTACGCGTACTTGTCCCCGGTGGCGGGCGCCAGGACCCGGTGGGTGTTGTTGGCCGGGTTGTGGTCACCCGCCCCACCGCTCCAGGAGGTGCTGATGTTCACGACGACCTCGGCCGGGTTGCCCGCCACACTAAGATCCAGCGCGATCGGCCGCCCCGCCCCGGCGGGCCGCATCGCGCCCGTGGAGCACAGCACGGTCTCCGGGCTGCCCCGCAGGCACCCCGGCGGCAGCGGCTCGACACCGGTCAGCGGACTGGAGAACCGCAGCCGCAGGGTGGCGTCCGGGACGGCGGTGGGCCCGTGGTTCGACGGCTCGACCCAGACCCCGACGCGCCCGGCCCACAGGGAGATGTGCCCGTGGTAGGCGATATCGGCCTCGGCGCCGGGGGCGACGGGCGCGAGGGCGTTCGGACCGGAAGCCACCGCGCCGGAAGCCACCGCGCCGGAAGCCACTGCACCGGGGGCCGCCGGAGCGACGGCCTCCGGGCCGACGGAACTCGGCCCCGAAGCCACCCCGGCCTGCCGCACAGCACCAGCCACCGGCGCGACACCGACACGTCCACCCATACGTCCCACGGGGTCACCCACTCCCCCATGGGCGGCGCCACCATGGGCCACGCCCGCCGAGAGCGACAGCCCGCACACCGTCACCAGCACGGCGGCGACAGCTCCCACCGACAGCCCCCCGAACCGCCCGAACCGCCCGAACCCCGCACGCAACCCACTACGCATCCCGCCACGCAACCCACTATGCATCCCGAACATGCCCGAAAGGTACCTTTAACGTCTTATATTCCTGGGTTGCCACCCCGAAGCGTGCGAGTCTGTCCGCATGCTCGTCGCCCGCTCCGTCCTCCTGTTCCTCCTCGCGGCCGTGCTCGAGATCGGCGGGGCCTGGCTCGTCTGGCAGGGCGTCAAGGATCACCGGGGCTGGCTCTGGATCGGCGCCGGGGTCATCGCACTCGGTGTGTACGGGTTCGTGGCGACCCTTCAGCCGGACGCCGAGTTCGGGCGGGTGCTGGCCGCGTACGGCGGGGTGTTCGTCGCGGGCTCGCTGGCCTGGGGCGCGGTCGCCGACGGCTACCGCCCGGACCGCTGGGACGTCACCGGCGCGCTGATCTGCCTGGCCGGAATGGCCGTGATCATGTACGCGCCGCGCGGCCGCTGAGCACGGCGCGACGGCCGCCCCCGGCACCCCGGCCCGCACCCCGCCCGGCCTATCCTGGCCGCATTCCGATCATTCGCGCGAGGAGTACGCCATGACCGCCACCGGGACCCCCATCGCCGTCGTCACGGGCGCGAGCAGCGGTATCGGCGCCGCCACCGCGCGGCAACTGGCCGCCGCCGGCTACCGCGTGGTGCTCACCGCGCGCCGCAAGGACCGCATCGAGGCGCTGGCCGCCGAGATCAACGAGGCGGGTCACCAGGCCACGGCGTACGCCCTGGACGTCACCGACCGCGCGGCGGTCGACGCCTTCGCCGGCGCCTTCCGCACGGTCGGCGTCCTCGTCAACAACGCGGGCGGCGCGCTCGGCGCCGACCCCGTCGCCACCGGCGACCCGGCCGACTGGCGCCAGATGTACGAGACGAACGTCATCGGCACCCTCAACGTCACCCAGGCCCTGCTCCCCGCCCTCGACGCCTCCGGCGACGGCACGGTCGTGATCCTCTCCTCGACGGCGGGCCACGCCACGTACGAGGGCGGCGCGGGCTATGTCGCCGCGAAGAACGGCGCCCGCGTCATCGCCGAGACCCTGCGCCTGGAGATCGTCGGCCGCCCGGTCCGCGTGATCGAGATCGCCCCCGGCATGGTCAAGACGGAGGAGTTCGCCACGACCCGCTTCCGCGGCGACAACGAGAAGGCGGCGAAGGTCTACGCGGGCGTGGCGGCCCCCCTGACGGCCGACGACGTAGCGGAGACGATCACCTGGGCCGTCACCCGCCCACCCCACGTCAACATCGACCTCCTGGTGGTCCGCCCCCGCGCCCAGGCCTCCAACACGAAGGTGCACCGGGAGCTGTAGCCCGCAGCGTTTCGCCGTCGGCCCCTCAGGACGGGCCGACGGCGCACACCGAGAAGGCTCACGCTCGCCAGTTCGAGTGACGGCCGACCGTTTCCATGCAGCCATCCGGCAGGGCGTTCGAGCATCTCCCCATGACCTTCATGGACCTCGAAGACCCGCGTTACGCCTACATGTTCGGCTTCCTCCAGGCTGACGGCCACCTCGCCCAAGGCACAGGCCAGAAGGGCCGCCTCACGGTCGAGATCAGCCACCGCGACATCGGCATCCTGGAGGAGTTCCAGCGGCTCACGCCGTACAGCAACACGATCCGGGAACGTACGCGGACCACGAACTTCTCCGAGTCCCACCGCTCCGCGATCTGGACGCTCTGCTCGCTCGAAGCCCGCACGACACTCGTTGAGGCCGGGCTCCCGTACGGGCGCAAATCGACCCGCATCAAACCGCCGAGAACAGCCTTCTCACGCCCCGACTACCTACGCGGCGTCATCGATGCGGACGGCTCCGTCGGCTTCACGGGCAAGGGCTTCCCGTTCATCTCACTCACCACGGCCAGTACAGCCATCGGCGCCTACCTCTGCCACTACGCGAAGAAGGTCACCGGCACCGAACGCCTCATCGCGCGCAACGCCCGCGACGGCATCTACAACGTCTTCTACACCATGGAACCGGCTCAGGCCCTGGCTGCACACCTGTACTACCCGGGTTGCCTTTCTTTAGAGCGCAAGCGAGCCACAGCCGACTCGCTCAGCGCATGGGCCCGCCCGCCCGGAATGCGAGCGCCTCACACGCGGCGCCGCTGGAAGGAGTGGGAGGACCGGAAGCTGCTGGAGCTCAACGACAGCACTGCGGCCTCAGAGGAACTCGGGCGGACCGAGATGAGCTGCTCGCTCCGCCTATGGCGCCTGCGCACCGGAAAAGCCCCCATGCCGAACCCCAGGTAGCCAGAAGGCCGGAGCCGCCCAGCGCGGCTCCGGCCTTGCAGGGTTCAGCCCTTCACACACACGACCTGCTTCAGCTTGGCGACGACCTCCACCAGGTCCCGCTGCTGGTCGATGACCTTCTCGATCGGCTTGTACGCGCCGGGGATCTCGTCCACCACACCGGAGTCCTTGCGGCACTCCACGCCCCGCGTCTGCTCCTCCAGGTCCCGCGTCGTGAACTTCCGCTTCGCGGCGTTCCGGCTCATCTTGCGGCCGGCGCCGTGCGAGGCGGAGTTGAAGGACGCCGCGTTCCCGAGGCCCTTCACGATGTACGAGCCGGTGCCCATCGAGCCCGGGATGATCCCGTAGTCCCCCGAGCCGGCGCGGATCGCGCCCTTTCGGGTGACCAGCAGGTCCATGCCGTCGTACCGCTCCTCCGCCACGTAGTTGTGGTGGCAGGAGATGACCTCACCGAAGGTCACCTTGGCTTTCTTGAACTCCCGGCGTACCACCTCCTGCGAGAGCGCCATCATGATCGCGCGGTTGTACTTCGCGTACTCCTGCGCCCAGAAGAGGTCGTTCCGGTACGCCGCCATCTGCGGGGTCTCAGCGATGAAGACGGCGAGGTCGCGGTCGACCAGGCCCTGGTTGTGCGGCAGCTTCTGCGCCTCCCCGATGTGGAAGTCGGCGAGCTCCTTGCCGATGTTCCGGGACCCGGAGTGCAGCATGATCCAGACCGAATTGTTCGAATCGAGGCAAAACTCCCAAAAGTGGTTGCCCGCTCCGAGTGTTCCCATTTGCTTCATGGCCCGCTCACGACGGAACTTCACCGCATCCGCGATCCCCCCGAACCGCCCCCAGAAGTCGTCCCAGCCCCCCGTGGCGAAGCCGTGGAAGCGGGTCGGGTCCACCGGGGCGTCGTGCATCCCGCGGCCGACCGGGATCGCCTCCTCGATCTTGGAGCGGAGGCGGGAGAGGTCGCCGGGGAGGTCGTTCGCGGTCAGGGACGTCTTGACCGCGGACATTCCGCAGCCGATGTCGACGCCGACCGCCGCCGGGCAGACCGCTCCGTGCATCGCGATGACCGAACCGACCGTGGCGCCCTTGCCGTAGTGGACGTCCGGCATGACGGCCAGGCCCTTGATCCACGGCAGGGTGGCGACGTTGCGCAGCTGCTGCATCGCGCCGCCCTCGACCGTCGTCGGGTCCGCCCACATCCGGATCGGGACCTGTGCGCCCGGTACCTCTACGTACGACATGATTCCTCGTCTCCCCCGAGTCTCCCGTGTCTCCCGCGTCTCCACAGTCACCCGTTGTGGGTGATTGGACCGGATTTCCCGAAACATCCCTTTGCGCCATCATGCGCCTGGTGCGCAAAAACCGTCACCAAAGCCCACAAACAGGACAGTGGACCGGCGTTCACGGCAGCGCGTGCGATAGACATTGTGTCCAGCCGCCGCACTGCGGCGGCAACCGCTTTTCTCCCGAAAGGAGCCTGGGAACCGTGCAGCGAAAGGCGTACGTGCCCGGTGTGGCGCTCCTCGTGGCGCTGGTCGCGGGCTGCTCCTCGGGCTCCGGCACCGACGGCACCGCCACGGACTCCAAGGCGGGCGTACCCAAGGCGGCCGCCGCGCCGCCCGGCCGGTACCGCACGCTGCCCGAGCCGTGCCGGGCCGTGAACAAGGGCGTCCTCAAGGACATGCTGCCGGGCGCCGCCGAGCTCCCGGACGAGCAGCGGACGAAGGCGTACGCGGGGGCCGCCGAGCTCACCTACGACACGGACCGCCGCGTGGGCTGCCGCTGGAAGGACGAGGCCCCGGACGGGGTGCGCCGGCTGTACGTCGACTTCGAGCGGGTCGTCTCGTACGACCCGGCCGTCAGCGACGACGACCGGGCGAAGAACGTGTACGGGAAGAAGGAGTCGGCCGCCAAGCTGCCCACGCCGAAGGACGGCGGCAAGGACGCGACCCGCCCGGGCGGCGGCGCGGGGGCCGCGGGCGGTGGCACCGGCAAGCCGGGAACCCCGTCCGCCAAGCCGTCCGCGAACTCCTCCGCCGGGCTGCACGTCCAGACCCGGGCGGCCTCCCCCACCCCGCCGGCGTCCTCCGCGCCGCCCGCCGGAGCCCCCGGCGGCGCCCCCGAGGGCCTCCAGCCGCGTATCCTCTCCGGGCTCGGCGACGCGGCGTATCTGGACGACGTGCTCACCGCGAGCGGGTCGGCCGTCCAGCGCCGTACCGTCACCGTCGTCTTCCGTACGTCCAATGTGATCGTGACCGTCGAGTACGCGGAACAGCCCACCGCCACGAACGCCTCCGCCCCCGACAGCCAGGAACTCCAGGAGAAGACCCAGGCCCTGGCGGCCAAGCTCGCCGAGCTCTTCGGCGAGTGAGCCCGCCGGGCCGCCCGAGCGACCCCGACATGCGAATGCGAACAGCAAGCAGCGACAGCGAAGGAACGCAGAGAACCATGCACCGACCCGCCCCCGCCACCGCCCCGCGCACGCGGCTCGCCCGTGTGCTCGCCTGCGCCGCCGTCCCCGTGATGCTGGTCGCCGTCGGCTGCTCGGACTCCGACGACGGGAAGAAGCAGGACTCGGGGGCCTCGTCCTCGGCGGCCACGCCGAGCGGCAAGCAGTCCTCGTCGCCGTCGGTGGCCCCGGCCAAGTACGCCAAGCTGCCCGACCCGTGCAAGGCGCTGGCCCAGAAGACGATCGAGGATCTGGTGCCGAAGGCGAAGTCGAAGTCGGGTACGGCGGGCAAGTCGACGGATGTGTCCTCGCAGGGCACCTGCTCGTGGAACGGCCTGGACGACAAGGGTGTGAAGGGCTCGCAGTACCGCTGGCTGGACGTGTCGTTCAAGCGGTACGGCTCGGACGCGGCGATCGGCAGCGGCGACCAGCGCGCGGGCAAGGAGTACGCCCGGCTGGTGACCGCGTCGAAGGCGGCGGACGGCGCCAAGAACGTGAAGGCGACGGCGGTCAGCGGCATCGGTGACGAGGCGACCGCGATCAGCTACGACCTGAACAAGACCGACGAGGACTTCAAGTACGCGGTGATCGTGGCCCGTACGGCGAACGCGGTGGTCCTGCTCGACTACAACGGGGCGGGCTACCAGGGCGCGGACGCGCCGGACGCCGGGGATCTGATGAAGGACGCGCAGAGCGCCGCCAAGGAGGCGGTGGCCTCGGTCGCGACGGCCAACGGGGCCAAGCAGTAGCGACAGCAGCCGGTAACGAGCCGGGTTCGATACGGAGTCCTGCCCTCCCCTGTGGGCGGGACTCCGTATTCATGTGCCAGGCTTTGCGCGCCGGTTGTCGACAACGGAGGGGGATCGCGGGTGGCCGCGACGCAGCTGACGCGCACGCATCGCATACTCATCGGGGTGGTGGTCGCGGGTGCGGTGATCATTGCCGGGATCGGGTTCGCGGGTTCCTACGCGGCGGTGCGCGCGCTCGCGGAGAAGAAAGGTTTCGGGAACTTCTCCCTCGTCTTCCCGATCGGTATCGACGCGGGTATCTGTGTGCTTCTGGCGCTCGACCTGCTGCTGACGTGGATCCGTATCCCGTTCCCGCTGCTGCGGCAGACGGCGTGGCTGCTGACCGCCGCCACGATCGCCTTCAACGGCGCGGCCGCCTGGCCCGACCCGCTGGGCGTGGGCATGCACGCGGTGATCCCGGTGCTGTTCGTCGTCGCCGTCGAGGCCGCGCGCCACGCGGTCGGGCGCATCGCGGACATCACCGCCGACAAGCACATGGAGGGCGTCCGCCTCACCCGCTGGCTGCTCTCGCCCGTTCCCACGTTCCGGCTGTGGCGCCGGATGAAGCTGTGGGAACTGCGCTCCTACGAGCAGGTCATCAAGCTGGAGCAGGACCGGCTCGTCTACCGCGCCCGCCTCCAGGCCCGCTACGGGCGCGCCTGGCGCCGCAAGGCGCCCGTCGAATCGCTGATGCCGCTGCGCCTGGCCCGCTTCGGGGTGCCGCTCGCGGAGACGGGCCCCGCGGGGCTCGCCGCCGCCGGGATCGAGCCGACGCTGCTGCCGACGGCTCCGCCGGTGACGCCGGTGGTGAGTGCGACGCCGCAGCCGGTCGAGCTGCCGGCCTCCCCCGTGCCGGTTGCGGAGCCAGCGCCCGCGCCCGCTCCCGCTCCCGCGCCCGCTGCTCAGCAGGAGTACGTCCAGCAGCCGCCGCAGGAGGAGGGGCCGGCCGAGAGCCCCTGGTTCGCGGCGCAGCAGCTGTCCCAGGAGGCGTACGAGGGCACGTACGACCCTCAGTACGTCGAGGGTCTGGAGCCGACCCCGGTGATGGTCCCGTCCGGGCCGGGCCGTACCCGCCCGCTGGGCAACGCACCGGAGCCGCAGGCGGCGCAGCCGCCGGTGTACGCGGAGGAGGCGGCGCCGGAGGATGTGGCGTTCGCGGACCTGGCGTACAAGGTGTTCGTCGAGTACGTGAACGAGCTCAGCGACTATCCGACGGTGGAGGCGCTGGAGATACACCTGGCGGACGGCCAGGGGGTGACGCATCCGCGCGGTGCGGCGCTGCTGCGGCGGCTGATGCCGGAGTTCAAGCAGCGCTACCACGCGGAGCTGGAAGCGGAGCACATCGCATAGTGCCCGGCCTTCGTCTGCGACCCCCGTTTTGGCCCGGCCTTCGTCTGCGGCTGAGTGGTGGGCTGATCGCGCAGTTCCCCGCGCCCCTTAGGTAGTCCCCGGCAGCCGGGAACTCAGCTCAGCCACAGCCGTTTTTAGGGGCGCGGGGAACTGCGCGACCAGCCCGCCACGGCCCGCGGACACCTCACAGCCCCGCGCCCCGGACTACCCAGGGGCGCGGGGAACTGCGCGACAAGCCACAGACCACCCGCAGACGGACTACGCCGCCAGCAGCTTTCGCACCCGGTCCGCGCCCACGGCAAGCAGCAGCGTAGGCAGCCGCGGCCCCGTGTCCCGGCCCACCAGCAAGTGGTACAGGAGCGCGAAGAACGTCCGCTGCGCCGTCTTGATCTCCGGCGGGAGCTCCTTCGGCGTGGCGTCGGCCGAGAACCCGGCCTGGACCTTCGGCACGCCGTACACCAGGTGCGTCAGACCGTCGAGCGACCAGTGGTCGTCGAGGCCGTCCACCAGGAGGCGCAGCGACTCGCGGGCCGCCTCGTCCAGCGTGCCGAGCAGCTCCGTGTCGGGCGTCTCGCGCACCACGGTCCGCTGATCGGCGGGGACCTGCGTGTTGATCCAGGCCTCGGCCTTGTCGAGCCGCGGGCGGACCTCGTCCAGGGAGGACAGCGGGTTCGCCGGGTCCAGGTCGCTGAGGATCCGGACGGTCTGCTCGTCGTGGCCGGCGGTGATGTCGACGACCGAGGCGAGCGTGCGGTACGGCATGGGGCGCGGCGTGCGCGGCAGCTCACCGGCGGCCGTGCGGGCGGCCCGCGCGTGGGCGGCGGCGTCGGCGGGCAGCGCGCTGCCGTCGGCGACCTTGGCCTCCAGCTTGTCCCACTCGTCGTACAGCCGCTGGATCTCCTGGTCGAAGGCGATCTTGAAGGACTGGTTGGGGCGGCGCCGCGCGTACAGCCAGCGCAGCAGCTGCGGCTCCATGATCTTCAGCGCGTCGCCGGGGGTCGGCACGCCGCCCTTGGAGGAGGACATCTTGGCCATGCCGCTGATGCCGACGAACGCGTACATCGGGCCGATCGGCTGCTCGCCGCCGAAGATCGACACGATCTGGCCGCCGACCTGGAACGAGGAGCCGGGCGAGGAGTGGTCGACGCCCGAGGGCTCGAAGATCACGCCCTCGTACGCCCAGCGCATCGGCCAGTCGACCTTCCAGACCAGCTTGCCGCGGTTGAACTCGCTGAGCCGGACGGTCTCGGCGAAGCCGCACGCGGAGCAGGTGTAGGTCAGCTCCGTGCTCTCGTCGTCGTACGCGGAGACGACCGTGAAGTCCTTGTCGCAGCCGCCGCAGTACGGCTTGTACGGGAAGTAGCCCGCCGAGCCGGTGCCGTCGTCCTCGGCGGCCGCGCCGGAGCCCTCGGCGGCCTCCAGCTCGGCCTCGTCGACGGGCTTCTGGCCCTGCTGCTTCTTGGCGGGGGCCTTCTTGGTGCGGTACTGCTCCAGGATCGCGTCGATGTCGCCGCGGTGCTTCATCGCGTGCAGGATCTGCTCGCGGTAGACGCCGGAGGTGTACTGCTTCGTCTGGCTGATCCCGTCGTACTCGACGCCGAGCTCGGCCAGGGCCTCGGTCATCGCGGCCTTGAAGTGCTCGGCCCAGTTCGGGTGCGCCGAGCCCGCCGGGGCCGGGACCGAGGTGAGCGGGCGGCCGATGTGCTCGGCCCAGGACTCGTCGATGCCGGGGACGCCGTTCGGCACCTTGCGGTACCGGTCGTAGTCGTCCCAGGAGATCAGGTGGCGCACCTCGTACCCCCGGCGGCGGATCTCGTCCGCGACCAGGTGCGGGGTCATGACCTCGCGGAGGTTGCCCAGGTGGATCGGGCCGGACGGGGAGAGTCCGGACGCGACGACGACCGGTTTGCCAGGCGCACGACGCTCCGAGTCGGCGATGACCTCGTCCGCGAAACGGGAGACCCAGTCGGTCTCGGTGCTGCTCTGAGCCACGGTCGGCACGTCCTTCTTTCAGTTACGCCTTGAAGAGGCTGGCCCGCCCATTGTCCCAGACGGAACCACCCCCTCCGGGGTTGCGTGTATTCCCGGAGAACCGGGAGACGCCCCCGTGGGAGAATCCCCCTGTACGCATCCTGTCCGCAAACCCTTTGCGGACGGCCGACCGACAGGAAACGGAACCCATGGCTTCGGTCCCTTCCCTCGCTTCCACTGTCCAGCAGCGCCTGGCGGACGCCCTCTCGGCAGCTCTGCCGGAGGCCGGCTCCACCGACCCGCTGCTGCGACGAAGCGACCGGGCCGACTTCCAGGCCAACGGCATCCTGGCGCTCGCGAAGAAGCTCAAGGGCAATCCGCGCGAGCTGGCGGCCAAGGTCACCGGTGTGCTCGACTCCGGTGACCTGCTGAAGGACGTCGAGGTCTCGGGCCCCGGCTTCCTCAACATCACGCTCACCGACGCGGCGATCACCAGCACGCTGGCCGCGCGCGCCGCCGACGACCGGCTCGGCGTGCCGCTGAAGGAGAACCCGGGCATCACGGTCGTCGACTACGCCCAGCCGAACGTGGCCAAGGAGATGCACGTCGGCCATCTGCGCTCGGCGGTCATCGGCGACGCGCTGCGCGCCATGCTCGACTTCACCGGTGAGAAGACCATCGGCCGCCACCACATCGGCGACTGGGGCACCCAGTTCGGCATGCTCATCCAGTACCTGATCGAGCACCCGGGCACCCTGGCCCCGGCCGACGAGGTCGACGGCGAGCAGGCCATGTCGAACCTGAACCGGGTCTACAAGGCCTCCCGCGCGGTCTTCGACACGGACGAGGAGTTCAAGGAGCGCGCCCGCAAGCGGGTCGTCGCCCTCCAGTCCGGCGACAAGGAGACGCTGGAGCTGTGGCAGCGGTTCGTCGACGAGTCGAAGGTCTACTTCTACTCGGTCTTCGAGAAGCTGGACATGGAGATCCGCGACGACGAGATCGTGGGTGAGTCCGCGTACAACGAGGGCATGCCCGAGACCGCCCGCCTCCTGGAGGAGATGGGCGTCGCGGTGCGCTCCGAGGGCGCGCTGGTGGTGTTCTTCGACGACATCCGCGGCAAGGACGACCAGCCCGTCCCGCTGATCGTGCAGAAGGCCGACGGCGGCTTCGGTTACGCGGCCTCCGACCTGACGGCGATCCGCAACCGCGTCCAGGACCTGCACGCCACCTCGCTGATCTACGTGGTGGACGTGCGCCAGTCGCTGCACTTCAAGATGGTCTTCGAGGCGGCGCGCCGCGCGGGCTGGCTGACCGACGACGTCACCGCCCACAACATGGGCTACGGCACGGTCCTCGGCGCGGACGGCAAGCCGTTCAAGACCCGTGAGGGCGAGACGGTCAAGCTGGAGGACCTGCTCGACGAGGCCGCCGAGCGGGCCACCGCGGTGGTGCGCGAGAAGGCCGAGCGGGTGGGCCTGAGCGAGGAGGAGATCGTCGAGAACGGCCGGTACGTCGGCATCGGCGCCGTGAAGTACGCGGACCTGTCGACCTCGGCCAACCGCGACTACAAGTTCGACCTGGACCAGATGGTGTCGCTCAACGGCGACACGTCCGTGTACCTCCAGTACGCGTACGCCCGGATCAGGTCGATCCTGCGCAAGGCCGACGACAGGAAGCCCGCCGCCCACCCGGAGCTGGCACTCGCCCCGGCCGAGCGGGCCCTCGGTCTGCACCTGGACGCCTTCGGCGAGCTGCTCGCGGAGGCGACCGCCGAGTACGCGCCGCACAAGCTGGCCGCGTACCTGTACCAGCTGGCGTCGCTGTACACGACGTTCTACGACCAGTGCCCGGTCCTGAAGGCCGAGTCGGCGGAGCTGGTGGAGAACCGCCTGTTCCTGTGCGACCTGACCGCCCGGACGCTCCACCAGGGCATGGCCCTGCTCGGCATCCGGACGCCCGAGCGCCTCTGACCGGCCCCGTGCGGGGAGCGGCTCACGTGGTGAGCCGCTCCCACACGTTGGTGTCGCCCCGGTACTCGTACGCCGGGCGGCCCTTGACGGCGCTGCTGTGGAACGGCTTGCCGCTCTCGTCGTAGACCGGGATCTTCCCGAAGCGGTCGCCGCTGCTCCACTCCACCTCCAGGTACCAGGTCACCTCGTGCGCGTCGGTGTGCACATCGAGGTTGAGCACCTGCGGGTCCGTCGTGGACACCTTGTACGGGAAGTCGGTGGCCGGCACATGGGCGTCACCCTGCGTCCCGCCGACCGGCTTGGTGCGCGGCTGCGCCTTGTCCAGGTCGATATCGAAGAAGCCCGGGGTGACCCCGCCGCCGCAGCCCGAACCCATCGAGTACGCGGTCCAGTCGAGCGGCGCGTCGCGCTCCACGACCTTCACGTTCACGGCGTTGATGACGACCGACTCACGGGTCTTGCCGGTCGCGGTGAGCTGGAGGGTGAGATGCCCGCCGTCGACCCCGCCGAGCACCGAGGCCCAGGGGCGGCTCTCGTACGGGTCGGGCGGCTTCGGCACCGCGTTGGGCTTCTGGTCCATCAGATAGAACTTCCCGCACGGCCCGTCCCACTGGTACGAGCTGATGCCGACGCCGACCGGGGCCTGGGCGGCCGGTACCGGCTTGCGGACGGCCGGCGCCGAGGGGGTGGGGCTGCTGGAGCGGCCGGCGCTGGCGGACGGGCTCGGCGAGGAGGCCTTCGGGCTCGGGGAGGTGGACTTGGGGGGCGTGATCCTCGGCGCGGTGCTCCCGGTCTCCCGCGCGTCGGCGACGGTCGAGCTCTTGGCGTCCTTGTCGTCCCCGGACCCGCCGGACAGGCTCGCGACGGCGACGGCCGGGACGGCCAGAGCCGTGACGGCGGCGGCCCCGATGAGCACGAGCCGGGTGCGCTTGCTCAGCCGCTTGCGGGGCGGCGGGGCGGTGGCCGCGCCGGTGACCGTGCGGACGACGGGGGACTCGTCGGAACCGGCCCCGGAGTCGCCCGCCTCGGGCGCGGGCGCGGGGGCGGGTGCGGGTGCGGGTGCGGCCTTGGCGGACCCGTTCGGAATCTCTGACTCCGGTTCCGCTTTCGATTCCGGTCGGGGCGCCTCCGCAGCCGTCGACGCGGCCGGGCGGGCCGCCTCCGCCGCTGCCGTGCCACGCGCCCGGCGCCGGGCCTCGTCCGCCAGGATCCAGCGGCGGTGGAGCTCGACGGACTCCTCCCGGGTGGCGCCGCAGAGCCGGGCCAGCCGGTCCACGGGGGCGAACTCGTTGGGCACGGCGTCACCGTTGCAGTACCGGTGGAGCGTCGACGTGCTCACATGGAGCTTGCCCGCGAGGACGCCGTAACTCCGTCCGGAACGGTCCTTCAACTCCCTGAGCAGCGCCGCGAAATCCTCGGACTCAGCCGTAGCCACGAGCCGTTCCCCTCCCCTGTGCGTCCCGGAACCGCGTTCCAGGGGAAGGGTGTTTCCCCAGGTCAAGGCGTGTTCCGGCGTTCCAGCTTCCCCCATTGTCCCCTGCCGGTTGCGGTCGCCGCAGACCGGCCAGCAAGGTGAGTGCATCAACCAGCCAGACCGGCACCACGGGGGAGCAGTCCATGCGATTGCGCATCCGGGTCAACCTGGCGGACTCGATGGCCGCCGCGATGCTGGCCGCTTCGGTGGCCACCTTGATCGCGCTGATCCTCAGTCTTCACGCCTGACCCGCTCAGCACGTACGACCCACAGACCTACGCACCGAATCAACGGGGAGCCGATCCACCATGCGCACCAACCTCCGCATCACCGCCGCCGCGACCACCGCCCTCGTCGCCGCGCTGTCCCTGAGCGCCTGCGGCAGCGACTCCGGTTCGAAGGCCGCGGACAAGCCGTCGACGCCGGCCGCCACGGCGCCGGCCACCACCGGCCCGGACGGCACCGCCCGGGGCGCCACGACCGGCGGTGACACGGCGGGGACGACGGGCGGTACGGGCGGCACCTCGGGCGCCACCGGCGGGTCCGGCTCGTCCACCGGCGGCCAGGGCACCGCCAAGCCCGCCAAGTCCACCGGCAAGCACCCGGGCGGCCAGTCCGGTTCGGGTTCCGGTTCGGGTTCCGGTTCCGGCAAGCGCGTCACCTGCACCGGCTCGAACATCAAGCTGACCGCGACCCCGGTCTCCCGCCCGATCAACCACATCCTGCTGACGGCCACCAACACCGGCAAGACCACCTGCGACGCCTACAACGCCCCGGCGGTCAAGTTCTCCAACGCCCAGTCGCCGATCGCGGTCGACAAGGACACCATCCCGCAGGCGGTGGTCTCGCTCGCCCCGGGCAGGTCGGCGTACGCGATGGTGCGCACCCAGGGCGAGCCCGACGGCACCGACCCGTACATGACCAGCCAGGTCGTCGTGTACTTCTCCGGCGCCGCCGGCATGGAGTCCGTGGGCCGCTCCGCCTACGCCTCGCTGTCCAAGCCGGTCGGTGTCGTCGACGCCCAGGCCATGGCCACCTACTGGCAGTCGAACGTGGACCCGATCAGCGCCTGGTGACCGGCACGGTCACCCCCGTCGCAGCGCCCGCCCCAGCCGCCGCAGCCCCTCCGCGATCTCCTGCGGCGCCGAGGTGACGAAGCACAGCCGCAGCGCGGCCGGATCGGGCGTCCCCGCGAAGAAGGGCGCGCCGGGCACGTACGCCACGTCATGAGCGACCGCCTCCTTCAGGGAGGCGGTCGCGTCGCTTCCCGGCGGCAGCGTGGCCCACAGGAACATGCCGCCCTCGGGCCGGTTCCACGAGGCGCCCTCGGGCAGCGCGTCCGCGAGCCCGGCGAGCATGGCGTCGCGGCGCTCGCCGTAGGCGGCGCGCACCCGGGCCGTATGGGCGTCCAGGTCCCGGTCGGCCAGATAGCGGGCGGCGGCCAGCTGGTTGACGGTCGGGGTGTGCAGATCGGCGGCCTGCTTGGCGACGCCGCAGGCCCGCAGCAGCGCCTCGGGCGCCCGCAGCCAGCCGAGCCGCAGCCCCGGCGCCATGATCTTCGAGTAGCTGCCGAGCAGTACGGTCCGGTCGGCGGCCTCCTCGTACGAGGAGATCCACGGCACGCTCTCGCCCTCGTAGCGCAGCTCGCCGTACGGGTCGTCCTCGACCACCCACAGCCCGCGCCGGGCGGCGACCTCGGCGACGGCGCGGCGCCGCTCGGCGGTCATGGTGCGCCCGGTCGGATTCTGGAAGGTGGGCACCGAGTAGAAGAGCTTGGGGCGCTCCCGGGCGACGAGTTCGTCCAGGGCGGCGGGGTCGGGCCCGTCCGCGTCCGAGGGCACGGCCACGACCCGGGCTCCGGCGAACCCGAAGACCTGGAGGGCCGCGAGGTAGCAGGGGTCCTCGACGAGGACGGTGTCGCCGGGCTCGACCAGCGCGGCCGCCAGCAGCGTCAGGCCCTGCTGCGAGCCGGTGGTGACCAGCAGCTGCCCGGCCCCGGTGGGCAGTCCGCGCGCGGTGAGCCGGGCGGCGGTGGCCGCGCGCAGCCCCGGGTCGCCCTCGGTCGTCGAGTACTGGAGCGCCGCGCGGCCCTCGCCCGCGAGGACGGCGTCGAACGCCTCGCGCATGCCCGCCACGTCGAACAGCTCCGGCGCGGGCAGCCCGCCCGCGAACGAGATGACCTCGGGCCGCGCGGTGAGCGCCAGGATCTCCCGTACGGGCGAGGAGCCCACGAAGACGGCGCGCGCGGCGAGTTCGGGTGGTGCGGCAGTGGCGTTCATGAGCGGCCCCCAGTCGTTTAGTAGGACATCCAACCAGCCCGGCAGCGTACGCACTTCCGTGCTGCCTACATATGCCTGTCCGTCTTTTGGGCGCCCGCCGAGGCCCCGCCCCGCTCGTTACCCCGGTGACGACACAGGAGCGCGACGACGCCGGGAGGGCCATTGAGCCGGGACGAGGAACAGCGGGACGGACCCGTCCGGTCGGAGCTCACCGTGCACCCCGAGGGCACGTGGCTGTACGTGGGCGAGCCGCACGGCATCCTGCGCGTCCCGCTGGGCCAGGACGGCCGCCCGGAGGCCCCGGCCGAGTGGACCCCGGGCATCCGGCCGTACGGGGTGGCGGCGGACGGCACCGGCACCTGTCTGTACGTCACCGACCCGGCGGGCGAGCGGCTGCTGTGGCATGTGCTGGACGCGGCGGGCCGACCCGCGCGGGGCGTCGGCTGGCAGGTGTACACCCCGCCGGGCGCGGGCCCGGCCGGCACGGTGGTGGCCCACCCCTCGCTCCCGCTCCTCTATGTCGCCGACCGCGACGAGAAGACGGCCGTCTCCTGTCTGCCCCTGGGCGCCGACCACCGGCCCGGCGACGACGGCACGACGACGCTGTGGGTACGCGGCACCGCCCCCTTCCACAAGGGCCTGGCCGTCCACCCCGCGGGCACCCACCTCTACGTCAGCGACCCCGCCGGGCGCACCCTGAACGTCTTCGCGCTGCGCGCCGACGGCCGGGCCGACTCCGACGGCCCGTCGCTGACCCACCGGGTGCCGCCCGCGCCGGGCCCGCTGGCCGTGCACCCGGCGGGCGAGTGCCTCTACTTCGCGGACCGCGAGACGGGCACCCTGCACCGGGCCGCCCTGGCCCCCGGCGGACTCCTCGACCAGGACACCGACCCCGAGCAGCTGCCGGGCTTCACGGTGCCCGGGTGCACCGGGGTCGCGGTGCACCCGCGCGGCACCTATCTCTACGCGGCCACCGCGATCACGCTCGCGGTGACGGAGCTGAACACGCTGACCGGCCGGCCCTCGGGGCGCCCGGTCACGCTTCCGCTGCCGCGCCGCCGGGCGTGACGGTGACCGTGATCTCGTGCACGGAGTTGCGCAGCCCCGGCGGCGGCTGGACGCGGCCGTCGCGGTCGGTGGCGCGGGCGCGGATGCGGTGCGGGCCGGGCGGAAGGCGCAGGGAGAGGGTGAAGGGCTGCCAGGCGGGCTCGTCGCCGAGGGGGTCGAGGGAGGCGGGCCGCCAGTCCCCGTCGTCCACGCTCACCTCGACCGAGACGACCTCGCCGACGCTCCAGGCACGCCCGACCAACTCGACGATCCCGTCCGCCAGTTGATCCCCGTCCCGCGGGCTGAGGATCTTGCTGCCGACGTCCACGGCACGCACCGGGCGCCGGACCTGCTCGCCCGGGTGGACCCGGGTGTAGAAGCGCGTGGTGAACATGTGGTCCGGCCGCTCCTCGGCCAGGACGATCCGGGTCAGCCACTTCACCGAGTTGGTGCCGAACATCCGGGGCACCACGGCCCGCAGCGGGTGCCCGTGCCGGGCGGTGAGCGGCTCGCCGTTCATCTCGTACGCGAGGAAGACGTCCCGCCGGGCGGTCTCCAGCGGCAGGTCCTTCACATAACTCAGCCCGTCCTCGCCGTCGAAGGACCCGGTGTCCGCCCCCTCGAACAGGACGTGCCGCGCGGCGGCGAGCGGCCCGGCACGGTCGAGGAGGACGGACAGGTCGAACCCGGTCCACCGCAGGTTGGCGACGGCCCGGGTCGGCACGTCGGGCCGGAACGGGTTGCCGAAGCACTCGTGGAACGCGGTGAAGCGGCGGGCGGGCAGGGCGAGCACGTCGTCGAGCCGCAGCAGCAGGGGCCGCTCGACGAGCCCCTCCACCGACAGCGTCCAGGAGTCGGCGTCGACGTCGGGGACGCCGAGGTGGGCGCGTACGAAGACGTGGTCGACGGGTGTGAGGAAGTCCGTGACGTCGTCGAAGTCGCGTACGTCCAGCGCCTGTTCACCCATCGCCCGCCCCGTTCTAGAGCCCTCGGGCGACCTCCGTCGCCCAGTACGTCAGGATCATGTTGGCACCGGCCCGCTTGATTCCCGTCAGAGTCTCCAGGATGGCCCGGTCGCGGTCGATCCAGCCCTTCTCGGCGGCGGCCTCGACCATCGCGTACTCACCGCTGATCTGGTAGGCGGCGACCGGCACGTCGACGGACTCGGCGACCTTGGCGAGGACGTCGAGGTAGGGGCCCGCGGGCTTCACCATGACCATGTCCGCGCCCTCTTCGAGGTCGAGGGCGAGCTCGCGCAGGGACTCGCGGACGTTGGCGGGGTCCTGCTGGTAGGTCTTGCGGTCCCCGCGCAGGGAGGAGCCCACGGCTTCCCTGAAGGGCCCGTAGAAGGCGGAGGAGTACTTCGCGGTGTAGGCGAGGATGGAGACGTCCTCGTGGCCGGTCTGGTCCAACGCGTCGCGGACGACGCCGACCTGACCGTCCATCATGCCGCTGGGGCCGACCGCGTGGACGCCGGCGTCGGCCTGGACCTGGGCCATCTCGGCGTACCGCTCCAGGGTGGCGTCGTTGTCGACGCGGCCGTCGGCGTCCAGGACGCCGCAGTGGCCGTGGTCGGTGTACTCGTCGAGGCAGAGGTCGGACATGATGACCAGGTCGTCGCCGACCTCCTCGCGTACGGCGCGGATGGCGACCTGGAGGATCCCGTCGGGGTCGGTCCCCGCGGTGCCGTTGGCGTCCTTCTTCTCGTCCACCGGCACCCCGAAGAGCATGATCCCGGCGACCCCGGCCTCCACGGCCTCCACGGCGGCCTTGCGCAGCGTGTCCATGGTGTGCTGGACGACACCGGGCATGGCCTGGATCGGCACGGGTTCCGTGATGCCCTCCCGTACGAAGGCGGGGAGGATCAGGTCGGCGGGGTGCAGCCGGGTCTCGGCGACCATGCGGCGGATGGCGGGGGTGGTGCGGAGCCGCCGGGGGCGGGCGCCGGGGAAGGATCCGTAGGTCATGTCCCTACGCTACGCCCGCCCAATCCCCCTTTGTCCCCGGGGCTCCGCCCCCTTTTGGGGCCCGGCCTTTGTCTGCGGCTGAGTGGGTGGCTGGTCGCGCAGTTCCCCGCGCCCCTAAAAGCGCCTGTCCCTAGGGGCGCGGGGAACTGCGCGAGAAGAGGCCACGACCCGCAGACGGAGAACTCCACCCGACCGTCAGGTCGTGCGGCGCCGCCGCGCGCCGGGGCGCCGCTCGCTCGGGCGGGTCACGTGCTCCCCCGCCTCCACCGCCGCGTCACGCCGCGCCGCCCCGAACTCCGCCAACGCCTCCGCCAGCTTCAGCACCGACGGCTCGGGAGCCATGACATCGACCCGCAGGCCGTGCTCCTCCGCCGTCTTGGCCGTCGCCGGGCCGATACACGCGATCACGGTCACGTTGTGCGGCTTGCCGGCGATGCCTACGAGGTTGCGGACCGTCGAGGACGAGGTGAAGAGCACCGCGTCGAACCCGCCGCCCTTGATCGCCTCGCGCGTGTCGGCCGGCGGCGGCGACGCCCGTACGGTCCGGTAGGCCGTGACGTCGTCCACCTCCCAGCCCAGCTCGATCAGGCCCGCCACCAGCGTCTCGGTGGCGATGTCGGCGCGGGGGAGGAACACGCGGTCGATCGGGTCGAAGACCGGGTCGTACGGGGGCCAGTCCTCGAGGAGGCCCGCCGCCGACTGCTCACCGCTCGGCACCAGGTCCGGCTTGACGCCGAACTCCACCAGCGCGGCGGCCGTCTGCTCGCCCACCGCCGCGACCTTGATCCCGGCGAACGCCCGCGCGTCGAGCCCGTACTCCTCGAACTTCTCGCGCACCGCCTTCACCGCGTTGACGGAGGTGAACGCGATCCACTCGTAGCGGCCCGTCACCAGGCCCTTGACCGCCCGCTCCATCTGCTGCGGGGTGCGCGGCGGCTCGACGGCGATCGTCGGCACCTCGTGCGGCACCGCGCCGTACGAACGCAGCTGGTCGGAGAGCGACGCCGCCTGCTCCTTCGTACGCGGTACGAGCACCCGCCAGCCGAACAGCGGCTTGGACTCGAACCACGACAGCTGGTCGCGCTGGGCGGCGGCGGTGCGCTCGCCGACCACGGCTATCACCGGCTGGTGCCCGTCCGGCGAGGGCAGCACCTTGGCCTGCTTGAGGACCTGGGCGACCGAGCCGAGCGTCGCGTTCCAGGTGCGCTGACGGGTCGTCGTACCGGCGACGGTGACCGTCATCGGGGTGTCGGGCTTGCGGCCCGCCGCGACCAGTTCACCGGCCGCGGCCGCCACCGTCTCCAGGGTCGCGGAGACGACGACCGTGCCGTCGCTCGCGCCGACCTCGGTCCAGCAGCGCTCGCCCGCGCTGCGCGCGTCGACGAAGCGGACGTCGGCGCCCTTGGTGTCGCTGAGCGGGACACCGGCGTACGCGGGTACGCCCACCGCCGTCGCGACACCGGGCACGACCTCGAAGGTGATGCCCTCGGCGGCGCAGGCGAGCATCTCCTCGCCCGCGCTGCCGTCGAGGCCGGGGTCGCCGAAGACGGCACGGACGACCCGCCTGCCGGAGCGCGCGGCCTCCATGACAAGATTGGCGGCGTCCCGCAACACGGGGACTCCAGCGGTCGCTGACGCCTCGTCAACGACGGTCAGCTGAGGCGTGTCCACACCTGCCCGCGCATGCGCGCGAACCACGTCGAGCACAGCCGGCTCGGCGATCAGGACATCGGCCGACGCCAGCGCTTCCACGGCGCGCAGCGTCAGCAGTCCCGGGTCCCCAGGGCCGGCACCGAGGAAGGTGACGCACCCGTGCGCGGAGACGGCGGGAAGGTTCGAGGACGTGGTGGGGCTCAAAGTGCTCGCTCCCCCATAAGACCGGCCGCACCCTTGGCAAGCATCTCGACCGCGAGTTCGCGACCGAGCGCCACGGCTTCGTCGTGCGACGCAGGTACGGGACCGGTGATGGACAGCTGCACCAGCGTCGAGCCGTCGGTGGTACCGACGACGCCGCGCAGGCGCATCTCATGAACAACCTGTCCGTCGGCCAGAAGGTCGGCGTACGCACCCACGGGTGCGGAACAGCCGGCCTCCAGGGCGGCGAGCAGGGATCGCTCGGCGGTCACGGCGACCCGGGTGTACGGGTCGTCGAGCTCGGCGAGCGCGGCGGCGAGAGCGGCATCGGCTGCCGTGCACTCGATCGCCAGTGCCCCCTGGCCGGGGGCGGGCAGCATGGTGTCGACCGGCAGGAAGTCGGTCACCTCACCGATCCTGCCGATGCGGTTGAGCCCGGCGGCGGCGAGTACCACCGCGTCGAGCTCCCCGCTGTGCGCGAATCCGATCCGGGTGTCGATGTTCCCCCGGATCGGCACGGTCTCGACGGCCAAGCCGTGGCTGCGCGCGTACGCGTTCAGCTGGGCCATGCGCCGCGGCGAGCCGGTGCCTATGCGGACCGGGCGGCCCTCGGCGGAGGCGGCCAGCTCGGTCAGGGTCAGCCCGTCGCGCGCCACCAGCACGTCGCGCGGGTCCTCGCGGACCGGCACGGCGGCGAGCACGAGGTCGTCGGGCTGGGCGGTGGGCAGGTCCTTGAGGGAGTGCACCGCGAAGTCGACGTCGCCGCGCAGCAGCGCGTCGCGCAGCGCGGTCACGAAGACGCCCGTGCCGCCGATCTGCGCCAGGTGCTCGCGCGAGGTGTCGCCGTACGTGGTGATCTCCACCAGCTCGACCGGACGCCCGGTCAGCTGCCGTACGGCGTCGGCCACCTGGCCGGACTGGGCCATGGCGAGCATGCTGCGCCTGGTCCCCAGCCTCAGTGCTTTCTGGGTCATGACCGCCCTCGGTTCTTCGCGTCTCGGCTCTTGACGTCGACGTCGTTCAGATCGGCCCGCGACACGGCGGCGACCGTCTCCGGGTCGAGGTCGAAGAGAGTGCGCAGCGCGTCCGCGTACCCGGCGCCGCCGGGTTCGGCCGCCAGCTGCTTGATCCGCACGGTCGGCGCGTGCAGGAGCTTGTCGACGACGCGGCGCACGGTCTGGGTGACCTCGGCGCGCTGGCGGTCGTCCAGGTCGGGCAGCCGGCCTTCGAGCCGGGCCACCTCGCCGGCGACCACGTCGGCGGCCATCGCGCGCAGCGCGACCACGGTCGGCGTGATGTGCGCGGCGCGCTGGGCGGCGCCGAAGGCCGCGACCTCGTCGGAGACGATCGCGCGGACCTGGTCGACGTCGGCGGCCATCGGCGCGTCGGCCGAGGCCTCGGCGAGCGACTCGATGTCGACCAGGCGCACCCCGGGGATGCGGTGGACGGCGGCGTCGATGTCGCGCGGCATGGCGAGGTCGAGCAGCGCCAGCCGGACCGGGCCGGTCTGCGCGGGGATGCGGGTGCGGGCGGCGGGCCGGGTGCCGGTGGCGTTGTCGGCCCAACTGCCGTGCAGCTCGAGCGAGTCGGCGTCGACCGGCTCGCCCTGTTCGCGTACCGCCTCGGCCTCGGCGACCGCGGTGTACGCGGCGAGCGAGGCACCGGCGGCGGCCGTCGCGGCGAAGTCGGCGGGACAGCCCTCGGGGGCCGGGTGAGCGGCGGGGGCGACGGCCGGGGCCCCGACCGCCTCGCCGACGGCCTGCGCGGTCAGCACCAGACCGGTCGCGCCGGTACAGGAGACGGCCACGTCGACTCGTGTCAGCTCGCGTGCGACATCGGCCATCGCCACCGTACGGGCGGCCGTGCCCGACTCGGTGAGGATCTCCACCAGGCGCTCGGCGCGGGCGGGCGTGCGGTTGGCGACGATCACCTCGCGCACCCCGGCGCGCGCCAGCGTCGCCGCGGCCAGCGAGGACATCGAGCCCGCGCCGATCACCAGGGCGCGCTTGTCCTTCGCCCAGGTCTCCACCGGTACGCCGACGGCCAGCTGCTCCAGGCCGAAGGTGACCAGGGACTGCCCGGCCCGGTCGATGCCGGTCTCGCTGTGGGCGCGCTTGCCGACCCGCAGGGCCTGCTGGAACAGGTCGTTGAGCAGCCGCCCGGCGGTGTGCAGCTCCTGCCCCAGCGCCAGGGTGTCCTTGATCTGGCCGAGGATCTGGCCCTCGCCCACGACCATCGAGTCAAGACCGCACGCCACCGAGAAGAGGTGGTGGACGGCCCGGTCCTCGTAGTGCACATAGAGATACGGAGTGAGCTCCTCCAGGCCGACGCCGCTGTGCTGGGCGAGCAGCGTGGAGAGCTCGGCGACGCCCGCGTGGAACTTGTCCACGTCCGCGTACAGCTCGATGCGGTTGCAGGTGGCCAGGACCGCCGCCTCGGCCGCGGGCTCCGCGGCGAGGGTGTCCTGAAGCAGCTTGACCTGCGTGTCCGCCGACAGCGAGGCCCGCTCCAGGATGCTGACGGGGGCGCTGCGGTGGCTGAGGCCGACGACCAGGAGGCTCATGCCGGCATCACGGCGGGCATGTCCCCGTCGGGTCCCTTCCGGTCCACGGCCGCGCCGCCGCGCACCACGGGCGCCACTACCTCGGAGACACCGCCGGCCTCGCCCGCGGCGGCGTCCTCACCGGCCTTGCGCTGCTCGTGGAAGGCGAGGATCTGGAGCTCGATGGAGAGGTCGACCTTGCGCACGTCGACGCCCTCGGGCACCGACAGGACCGTCGGCGCGAAGTTCAGGATGGAGGTGACCCCGGCGGCGACCAGGCGGTCGCAGACCGGCTGCGCGGCGCCCGCCGGCGTCGCGATGACGCCGATGGAGACACCGTTCTCGCTGATGATCTTCTCCAGGTCGTCGGAGTGCTGCACCGGGATCCCGGCGACGGGCTTGCCCGCCATCGCGGGGTCCGCGTCGATCAGCGCCGCGACCCGGAAGCCGCGGGAGGCGAACCCGCCGTAGTTGGCGAGGGCGGCGCCCAGGTTTCCGATGCCGACGATGACGACCGGCCAGTCCTGGGTGAGGCCGAGCTCGCGGGAGATCTGGTAGACGAGGTACTCGACGTCGTAGCCCACGCCCCTGGTCCCGTAGGAGCCGAGGTACGAGAAGTCCTTGCGCAGCTTGGCGGAGTTGACCCCCGCCGCCGCGGCCAGCTCCTCGGAGGAGACCGTGGGCACGGAGCGCTCCGACAGTCCGGTCAGCGCACGCAGATACAGCGGAAGCCTGGCGACGGTGGCCTCGGGGATTCCTCGGCTACGGGTCGCCGGTCGGTGAGTTCGGCCAGTTGCCACGGTGCTCCTGCGGGATGAGCGAGGCAGGCGGCCATGTGTCCCAGGACCGCCCCGTCGAATGCAGGCTATGTCTTTGTGAACGCGTGCACAAAGATGGTGTCCGCTTTGTCCGAGCAAAGTGACCGGGCTCACGCGAACCGGCGCCGATTTCCGGGAACCGAAGCCGAACTCGGTCCGTTGGGATCCCGAAGGGGGCAAAACCGTACACACCTCTCCACGATGACACCCCCGAACGCGACAAAACGACCTCGATGGTAACCGCAACTACCGCTGATCACCCATTCGATCACCGGGCGGCGGACCACCAGGGGTTCACGGGCGGGCACCGGCGCCCCACCCGCCTCAGGCGCCCAGCGCACTCCTGAGCCGCGCGGGGTCCACGCGCCAGAAGGTGTGCTGCGCGCCGTCGACGAGGACGACCGGGATCTGCTCCCAGTACTCGCGGTGCAGCGCCTCGTCCTGAGTGATGTCCTTCTCCTCCCACTCCGCACCCGTCTCGGCGCAGACACGCTCGATCACGGCCCGGGCGTCGTCGCACAGATGGCACCCCGGCTTGCCGATGAGCGTGACGAGCGGCGGGGCGGAGGGGCCGGGGTTCTGCGGGGACTTCCCGCGCCGGAAGAGAGGACTCATACGTCCATTCTCCGCCTCGCGCGGACGGCCGGGCGCCCCCTCGCGCCACGAGGAGTTCACCCCGTCGCATCCCGGCGTGTCGGGCCGTACCGAACAGACTGGCTATGCTCACGACATGGCCGTACTGGGATGGCTCACCCCTCGTAGGCGCTCGGCGACAGCCCGCAGTGTGCTGGCCGGCGAGGCCGCAGCCGAGGCCGCCCGCAAGTCGGAGCAGGAGCTCGCGGAACTGGCCGAGGCGGAAGCGGAAGCCAGAAGGAAGGCAGAAGCAGATTCCGCATCGGGGTCCGCCCCCGCCGAACCGGAGTTCCCGGTGGCCGGCGACCATCTGGCGGCGGCCTTCTTCGACCTCGACAACACCGTGATGCAGGGCGCGGCGATCTTCCACTTCGGGCGGGGCCTGTACAAGCGGAAGTTCTTCCAGCGCCGCGACCTGGCGCGGTTCGCCTGGCAGCAGGCGTGGTTCCGGCTCGCCGGGGTCGAGGACCCCGAGCACATGCAGGACGCGCGCGAGAGCGCCCTGTCCATCGTCAAGGGCCACCGCGTCTCCGAGCTGATGTCCATCGGCGAGGAGATCTACGACGAGTACATGGCGGACCGCATCTGGCCCGGCACACGCGCGCTGGCCCAGGCGCACTTGGACGCGGGCCAGAAGGTGTGGCTGGTGACGGCCGCGCCGGTGGAGACCGCGACGATCATCGCGCGCCGGCTGGGCCTGACGGGCGCGCTGGGCACGGTCGCGGAGTCGGTGAACGGCGTGTACACCGGCCGCCTGGTGGGCGAGCCGCTGCACGGCCCCGCCAAGGCGGAGGCGGTACGCGCGCTGGCGGCGGCGGAGGGCCTGGACCTCACGCGCTGCGCGGCGTACAGCGACTCGCACAACGACATCCCCATGCTGTCCCTGGTGGGCCACCCCTACGCCATCAACCCCGACGCGAAGCTGCGCAAGCACGCCCGGGCGAGGGAGTGGCGCCTGCGCGACTACCGCACGGGCCGCAAGGCGGCGAAGGTGGGGATCCCGGCGGCGGCGGGCGTAGGCGCGCTGGCCGGCGGCACGGCAGCGGCAGTGGCCCTGCACCGCCGCCGCCGCTAACGCCCGAACCTGCCTTCACCTGCGGCCCGGTGGTGGGTTGCCCGCGCAGTTCCCCGCGCCCCTAAACCCGCCTTCGTCCGCAGACCGTGGCCGGTTGCTCGCGCAGTTCCCCGCGCCCCTAGGGGGTTGGCCGCAGCCGGAGAACTCAGCTCAGCCACAGGCTTTTAGGGGCGCGGGGAACTGCGCGAGAAGCGGCCACCGGGCCGCAGCCGAAAGGACACCCGGCGGCAGCCGAGAGCGCTCGGGACGCGGCCCCACCCCCGGAGGGTTTAGGGAAGGGGCGGGGAGGGGCCCAATCCGGGACCACATACCCGCAGGAAACCCCCACCAGTCCCCCACCCCCCACTCGGCCACATCCCACCCCCCAACCGATCAACATCGATCACCACAACGCCACACCCCGCTCACACTCCGCAACCCAATCCGCCCCATAGACGTAACAGAAGCGACGGAATCGACGATTTGAGCAACTGGGTGTAGCGCTCCCTGCACGAAGCGTTATTCTCCTCAGACGCATACCGGAACCCACACATCGCCACGGCGGGTGAACGGTCCCGCACTGCACGTGATGGAAGCTCTGCCTCTGGGAGTCCCGTGTACCCACACGTCGGGGTTGACGCCTCGGGCCTGGCTACGCTGCGCGCAGCGGTCGTCGACCGTCTGCGCGTCTTCGTCCCCACCGCGTACGCCACCGCCCCCGCCTTCGCCACCGCCTCACCCCTCGGTGCCTGCTACGCGCTGGCAGACGGCGGTGCCGCGGTCGGCAGACGGAGCGGCGGCCGCAGCACGGGCACGTCCGCGACGCCGACCGCCCGCCGCCCCAGCGCGGACAGCGACAGCGCCCGCATGATGGACCTCGTCGAGCGCGCCCAGGCGGGCGAGGCCGAGGCCTTCGGGCGGCTGTACGACCAGTACAGCGACACCGTGTACCGGTACATCTACTACCGCGTCGGCGGCAAGGCCACCGCCGAGGACCTCACCAGCGAGACCTTTCTGCGCGCGCTGCGCAGGATCTCCACCTTCACCTGGCAGGGCCGCGACTTCGGCGCCTGGCTGGTCACGATCGCGCGCAACCTGGTCGCCGACCACTTCAAGTCGAGCCGTTTCCGACTGGAAGTGACCACCGGCGAAATGCTCGACGCCAACGAGGTGGAGCGCTCGCCCGAGGACTCCGTCCTGGAGTCCCTCTCCAACGCGGCCCTCCTCGAAGCCGTACGGAAACTCAACCCGCAGCAGCAGGAGTGCGTCACCCTGCGCTTCCTCCAGGGCCTCTCGGTCGCCGAGACCGCCCGGGTCATGGGCAAGAACGAGGGCGCCATCAAGACCCTCCAGTACCGCGCCGTACGCACCCTCGCCCGACTCCTGCCCGAAGACGCCCGCTGACGGCGTCCCCCGGGCCGCTCCCCGCGCACGCGGGGCGCGGCCGCCCGCGCGCCGGGCTCTCAACTCACCTACGGTGAGCGCTCAGTGGTGCCCTGATCACGCTGTGGTCCGATCATCCTTCGTCCGTAACCCAAGTGCCGCGTCCGTCGTTGTGCCGGATGCAGGCTCCCTGTGGTCACGCCATGTTCACGACCGCTCACTCGATCGTGTGGAAGTGCTCAAGGCGTGCAACCTTCCAGGCCCCTTGGGGAGTCGACCGTGATGACGAGAGGAGGTGCCGCCAGTGATCGCGAACGTATCGGCGCACCGGCGGGCGAACGCCTTCGCCCAGGCCCTGGAAGAAGCCTCGGCGGCCCAGCAGCCACCTGCCACCCCGGCCGCCCGGGCCGAACCGGCGGCGGAAGCCGACCTGTTGACCCTGGCGACCGTCCTCGGCGAGCTGCCGAAACCGGAGCTGGACCCGCAGGTGAAGGTGGAGCAGCGGGCGCTGCTCGTCGCCGCCATGGAGCAGATGTTCGCTTCGGGTGACGCCACCGACCCTCGGATGCCCGAGCAGCGGACCGGCAAGGGCGCCCACCGGGCGGCCCCGCTCCGGAAATTGCGCCCCCGCTCCCGCTGGTCGAAGGGCATCGCCGCGGGCGGCCTCAGCATCGGTGTGGCCGCGGGCGCGTTCAGCGGCGTGGCCGCTGCCAGCTCCGACGCCCTCCCCGGTGACTCGCTCTACGGGCTGAAGCGCGGGATGGAGGACCTCAAGCTCAACCTGGCGGACGACGACGCCGACCGCGGCCGGATCTACCTCGACCAGGCCTCCACCCGGCTCAGCGAGGCCCGTCGGCTGATGGAGCGGGGCCGCGCCGGCGACCTCGACCACGAGCAGCTGAGCGAGGTCCGCCGCGCGCTCAGCGGGATGCAGCACGACGTGACCGAAGGCCACCGCCTGCTGCACGCCGCCTATGCCAAGGACGGCTCCCTCGGCCCCATCGCCGCCCTGTCGTCGTTCGCCTCGGCGCACCGCGAGAGCTGGAGCAAGCTGCGCGGCAAGCTCCCCGCCCAGCTCTCCGACGTCGGCGACAAGGTCACCTCCGTCTTCGCCGCCATAGACGAAGAGGTCGCGCCGCTGCGCTCGATGCTCCCCGCGCCCAAGACGAAGACCCATGGGCGTACGGAGACATCGCACCAGAGCGAGACGAGCCACACGGCCCGCCCCGCCCCGGCCACCCCCTCGTCCCCGGCGCACGGCACCGCGAGCGGCGGCGGCACCAAGTCGCAGCAGCCCGCCACCCCGGGCAGCAAGCCGAACGAGGGCCTGCTCGGCGGCAACACCGGCGGCCTCCTCGACCCGCCGTCGAAGGAGGCCCCGCCGGCCTCCAGCACCACCCCGGCCAAGCCACCGGTCCCGGACGTCACCCTGCCCCCGCTGCTGCCGGGCCTGCTCCCGGGCCTCGGCATCGAGGGCGAGGACGCGAAGTAGCTCCGCCGGACACAGGTGTGGGGCGCCCTCGCAAGAGGCGCGCCCCACACCCGTAAGCCGTTGCGGCAGGACCGCCGCTAGAAGAACACCGACCGCCGCTGCACCAGCAGCTTGTACAGCGTGTGCTGGATCTGCTCCCGCACCTGGTCCGTCAGGTTGAACATCAGCATCGGGTCCTCCGCCGCCTCCGGCGGATACCCGTCGGTCGCGATCGGCTCGCCGAACTGGATCGTCCACTTCGTCGGCAGCGGCACCAGCCCGGCCGGCCCCAGCCACGGGAACGTGGGCGTGATCGGGAAGTAGGGGATCCCGAGCAGCCGCGCCAGCGTCCTGGAGTTGCCGATCATCGGGTAGATCTCCTCGGCCCCGACGATCGAGCACGGCACGATCGGCGTCCCGGCCCGCAGCGCGGTCGACACGAACCCGCCCCGCCCGAACCGCTGGAGCTTGTACCGCTCGCTGAACGGCTTGCCGATGCCCTTGAAGCCCTCCGGCATCACCCCGACGACCTCACCGCGCTCGAGCAGCGCCTGGGCGTCCTCGGCGCAGGCCAGCGTGTGCCCGGCCTTGCGGGCCAGCTCGTTGACGACCGGCAGCATGAACACCAGGTCCGCCGCGAGCAGCCGCAGATGCCGCCCCGCCGGATGGTGGTCGTGCACCGCCACCTGCATCATCAGCCCGTCCAGCGGCAGCGTCCCGGAGTGGTTGGCGACGACCAGCGCCCCGCCCTCGGCCGGGATGTTCTCGACGCCCTTCACCTCCACCCGGAAGTACTTCTCGTAGAACGGGCGGAGCAGGGACATCAGGACCTGGTCGGTGAGCTCCTCGTCGTAACCGAACTCGTCGACCTCGTAGTCACCGGTGAGCCGCCGCCGCAGGAAGGCGAGCCCGCCCGCGATCCTGCGGTCCCAGCCGCCGTCCCCGCCGGGGGCGCCCCGCTGCTCGGCGGCGGCGTCAGCGGGCTCCTGCGGGCTCCCGCCGCCCTCCGGGTCCGGGGAGCCGCTCTGCTGGCCCGGCAGGGCGCTCACCGCGGCGGGAGCTGCCTCCGGGGCCGCCCCCCGCCGCCCGCCGGAGCGGCGCCGGGCCGGGCGCTGCGCACCGCCGCGCGAGCGGTCGTCGTCGAACGGAATGACCTTGGCGTCCGCCATCGTGGTCGATCTCCTCATTCCGCGCCGGGAGTGGACAAGGGGGAAGGGGCCGCGGCGGCCCCGGAGAAGGGCCGCAACGGCAGCGCTGCCACCCCGTCCACGGCCCTCGCCAGGGCGTCCGGCGGCAGCAGACCGGGGCCCCGGCTGCGCGCGAAGTCGGCGAACGCCTCCGCCGTCGAGTACTTCGGCTCGAAGCCCAGTGTCTCCCGCATCTGCGCGGTGCTCACCACCCGGCCGTGGGTGAGCAGCCTGATCTGCTCCGGCGAGAAGTCGCTCACCCCCACCGACCGCAACGCCGTACCCACCCACCGCACGGCGGGCAGCAGCACCGGCACGGTCGGCCGGCCCAGGCGCCGCGAGCACTGCGAGAGCAGCAGCACGCCCTCCCCGGCCACGTTGAAGGTGCCGCTGTTGAGCGTTCCGCGCCTCGGCTCGTGCGAGGCGATGCGCAGCACGTCGATGACGTCGTCCTCGTGGACGAACTGGAGCCGGGGGTCGTAGCCGAACACGGTCGGCAGCACCGGCAGCGAGAAGTACTCGGCGAGCGGCGAGTCCGCGCCCGGCCCCAGGATGTTGGCGAACCGCAGCACACACACCGCCACATCGGGCCGGCGCCGTGCGAAGCCGCGCACATACCCCTCGACCTCGACGGCGTCCTTCGCGAAGCCGCCGCTCGGCAGCGACTTCGGCGGGGTCGTCTCGGTGAAGACGGCCGGATCGCGCGGCGCCGACCCGTACACGCTGGTGCTCGACTTCACCACGAGCCGCCGCACCGACGGCGACTTCTGGCAGGCGCCGAGCAGCTGCATGGTGCCGATGACGTTGGTCTCCTTCACCGACGTCCGCCCGCCCGCCCCCAGCGGCGTACCCGTCACGTCCATGTGCACGACGGTGTCCACGGCGTGCTCGGCGAGCACCCGGGCGATGGCGGGCTGGCGTATGTCCGCCCGTACGAAATCGGCTCCGCCCAGATGGTGGCCCGGCGGCACGGCGTCCACACCGATCACCCGGTCCACCTCCGGGTCACGCTGGATGCGCCGCACGAGACGGCCCCCGAGCTGCCGGGCCACTCCGGTGACGAGCACGACCTTCCCCAAGATCAGCGCCTTCCTCTGGCCTGAGTTGCACCCTGGCCGCCACGGTAGCGGCTGAATGCCGACCGATGGCGACCGCGTCCTCGCCGGTGGCCGATAAAACGGCCCCGAAAAACGTGCCGGCCGCACTCCCGGGCCCTCGAAAGGGCATACGGGATATGCGGCCGGTACACGCACCGCAGCCCTCCCACCAGGACGGCGGAAGGGCTGCGAGTCACGTACAGCTGTCGCTTACTTCTTGTTGCGACGCTGAACGCGGGTGCGCTTGAGCAGCTTGCGGTGCTTCTTCTTAGCCATCCGCTTGCGCCGCTTCTTGATAACAGAGCCCACGACTACCCTCGCTCACTTCTCTTCACTCGGTGCGGGGCGTCTGGGCCCACACGACCTACGAGGGGCTAGCCTACCCGCCCGAGCGCAGAGGTCGTAACCGAGGGCTCCGTCAGGCTGTCTCCACCCCCACGAAGGACTCTCGGAGGTACTCCTGCACCGCCTGCTCGGGGACCCGGAAGGACCTTCCCACCCGGATCGCCGGCAGATGACCGCTGTGTACCAAGCGGTACACGGTCATCTTCGACACGCGCATCACCGCGGCGACTTCCGCCACGGTCAGGAACACGACCTCGTTCAGAGGCCTCTGATCAGCAGCCATGACCCACCTGTACCTTCCGCACCCGACGCGCACCGGCTTCCCCTCCGGTGACTCTTCGTCGCTGTGCGCTCACTCCCCAGACTAGGGGCGGGTGGTGCGAGTGGGGAAGAGGAGCTGCGAACGGCCGCCTACTGTGACAGACACGCTCGATTGAGTACATAGCGAGTAAGCGGCCGGTAGTAATCAGACCGCACAGCGTCATCAAGCGGAACGGCTACGGACACGCGCCCCTCGGCCTCTCCGACGAACAGCGCGGGATCGTCCGTATCGGCCAGGCCGACCGCCTCGATACCCAGCTGACCTGCTCCGCAGACCCATCCGTGATCTCCCACGACCAGATCCGGCAGCCGCCCGCGAAGGGTCGCACAGGCGCCCAGAGCCACCCGAACCGGCAGTGGGGAATGGGTGTGCGCGCCGGTCTCACTCCCGGCACCCCGTGCGCCGGGCTCCCGCACCAACGCGACTCCTCGTACGTAGTCAAGGTTGTACGTGCGTACCCCGAACCGGGTCGTTATGTCGACACATCGCCCCTGCGCCGGGGTGAGGACATCACATCCGGCCGCCGACAAAGCGTCCGCGAGGGCGGCGTAGAAGGCGAGCAGCCGGTGCGGATGTCCGGTTCCGAAGAGTACGGCTCCGCGCCGCGCGGCGACGGCCCGGATGCGCGCGGCCAGCGCGTCCAGCCCCGCCAACGTCCGCTCCGGATCGATGACATCCGGACCCGACACATGCGCCGGGTCCGGGCTCACCCCGCACTTGTCCGCCATCAGCCGCAGCAAGTCCCGCTCGCCCCAGCCCCATTCGGGGTCGAGCCCGAGCGTGACGCGCGGGTCGCGGGCCGCGAACAGCCGGTAGCTGCGCAGACTCTCCTCCCGCGAGGTGGCCACAGGCCCGGCCAACCGCGCAGCCAACAGATGCGCCCGCAGCGCCCCGGTGCTCAACACGGGGTCGATGCTGCCGCAGTGGGGGGCCCGGGGGGCGGAATCGGGCCGGAGACCGCACAGTTGGCGTAACGGGCCCCGTCTCCCCCACCCCGCCCCTTCCCGAAAGCTCTCCGGCGAGCGGCCTACTGCTTCGGCTGCGGACCCCGCGCCCCTGGGCAGTTGGGGGCGCGGGGAACTGCGCGAGCAACCCAGCACGGTCCGCAGACAAAAACCGGCCGCTCGCCGGAGAGCTTTCGGGAAGGGGCGGGGCGGGGAGGAACCCCTACGGCAAAAGCCCTCGCAACGGATATACGGCCCGCCGCGTAGCCAACACCGCCTGATCCAGCCGGTCCGCGGGGTCATAACCCGACTCCCAGTCAGCCCACGACACCTCCCGCCCGTCCGTCATCCGCCCCGGCCCCAACTGCCGCGTACGCGCATAGACTTCATCCCGCCACGAGGACGGCACGACCGACGACGGGTCGACGGGCGCATGCCCCGCCACCCCCACCAGATGCGTCCACGACCGCGGCACCACATCCACCACCGCGTACCCCCCGCCCCCCAGCGCGACCCACTTCCCCCCGGCCACATGCTCGTGCGCCAGCGCATGACACGCCTCCTGGACGGCCCGCTGCGCGTCGAGCGACACCGCCAGATGCGCCAGCGGATCCTCGAAGTGCGTGTCCGCTCCGTGCTGCGACACCAGCACCTGGGGACGGAACTCGGCCAGCAGCTCCGGCACCACGGAGTGGAAGGCCCGCAGCCACCCCGCGTCCCCCGTCCCGGCCGGCAGGGCCACGTTCACGGCCGTCCCGTCCGCCCCCGTCTCCTCCGGCCACCCCGTCCCGGGGAACAGCAGCCGGGGATGCTCGTGGAGCGAGATGGTCAGCACCCGGGGGTCGTCCCAGAAGGCCGCCTGCACCCCGTCCCCGTGGTGCACGTCCACATCCACGTACGCGACCCGCTCCGCCCCCAGCTCCAGGAGCCGCGCGATCGCCAGCGCCGCGTCGTTGTAGACGCAGAACCCCGCCGCCCCGCCCGGCATCGCGTGGTGCAGCCCGCCCGTGAAGTTCACCGCGTGCGCCGCGTCCCCGCGCCACACCGCCTCGGCCGCCCCCACGGACTGCCCCGCGATCAGCGCCGACGCCTCGTGCATCCCGGCGAACGCGGGATCGTCCACGGTCCCCAGGCCGTACGCCTGGTCCGCGGCCCCCGGATCCGCCGAGGCGGCGCGTACGGCCGCCACATAGTCCTCGCGGTGGACCAGCCGCAGCGTCGAGTCCCCCGCCGCCGGCGCGGCGACCACCTCGACCGCCCTGTCCAGCCCGTACGCCCGCACCAACCCCATGGTCAGCGAGAGCCGTACCGGATCCATCGGATGGCTCGGTCCGAAGTCGTACGCCGTGACGGCGTCATCCCACATCAACAGTGTGCGGCCGCTCATGCCCGCCACCGTATCGGGCGCCCTCGGCGCCGAACGACGGGGCGTACAGGAGCGTCAGCAGAACCAGCACCATCGGCACCAGCATCGCGCCGCGATAGGTCCACGCCTCACCGAGCCCACCGACGAGCGGCGCCCCGACCAGGTACCCCACGTAGTTGAAGATGTTGATCCGCGCGATGGCGCCGTCGGAGGAGCCCGGGAAGAGCCGTCCGGCCGCCGCGAACGTCTGCGGCACGATCACACACAGCCCGAACCCGAGCAGCGGCAGCCCGAGCATCCCCACCCACGGCCCCGGTGCCACCGCGAGGATCGCGAACCCGGCGCCCGCCAGGACGCTGCCGGCCCGCACCACCGTGACCGGCCCGAACCGCCGCACCACCCGGTCCCCGACGGTCCGCCCGAGCAGCGCCGAGACCACATAGACGTTGTACGGGACCGTGGAGAGCTGCTCGGAGCTGCCGAGGACGTCCTGGAGGTACTTCGCGCTCCAGTTCGCGACGGTCGACTCGCCGATGTAGGCGAAGGCCATGACGAGGCAGAGGGGCAGCAGCAGCCGAAAGACGACGGGCCGGCGCTCGTCACCCGTGAGGGCCGCCTCGGTGGGCACCTGCTGCCCGCCGCGCGGCGCGTCCACGTACCACCGGCTTCCCACCAGACACAGCGGCACCAGGACGACCACGACCGGCAGGTACAGGGTCAACAGCGACAGATGCCAGTGCGCACCGGACCACGCCAGCGAGGAGCCGACGATCCCGCCGAGGCTGAAGGAGGCGTGGAAGCCCAGGATGATGCTGCGGCCGTACGCGTGCTGAAGGCTGACCCCCAGCATGTTCATGGACGCGTCGAGCCCGCCGATGGCCAGCCCGAACATCGCGAACGAGACCGCTGCCTGCCCCAGCCGGTCCCCTGCGGCGACCCCGAGCAGCGCCAGCATGACGAGGGGCTGCACCCACCGCAGGGCGACGCTCGGCGCGACCCGCTTCACCAGGTGCTCGGTGGCCACGCTCCCGACACCTGCCAGGATCGGCACCCCGGCGAGAAAGGCCGGAAGCAGACCGTCGGATATCCCGTACCGGTCCTGGACCGCCGGGATACGTGTCACCAGGAGCGCGAAGGCCACGCCTTGCACGAAGAAACTGAAGGTGAGAGCCGCCCGGCCGTGCCGCAGGCGGGGGTCACTCATGGCCGCGTCCGTCATGGCCGCACAGCCTAGGGCCGAGCCCTACTCCTGGGTAGATGAATCACATGAGCAGTTCGGGCAGCTGTGCCATGTCCGAGAAGAGGGCGGTGGCGCCCTGGAGCCGCTCCTCGGGCGTCATCGCGGTGAAGCCGTAGACGTCCATCCCCGCGGCCCGCGCGGCCTGCACCCCGAGCGGGCTGTCCTCCACGACGGCACACCGCTCCGGCGCGACGCCCATGCGCTCGGCGGCGTACAGGAAGAGATCCGGCGCCGGCTTCCCGCGCCCGACGTCCTGCGAGGAGAACACCCACTCCTCCTCGAACCACTCGTCCAGCCCGGTCTTCCGGTGCCCCACCCGAATCCGCTCATGGCTGCCGGAGGAGGCGACACAGTACGGCACACCGTCCGCCACCAGCTTCGCGAGTACGTCGACGGCCCCGGGCACCGGCTGGAGCTCCCGCTCGAAGGCGGTGAAGACACGGGAGTGGAAGACGTCGTCGAAGTCGGCCGGCAGCGACTGCCCGGTCCGCTCCCCGATCAGCTCGTGGATGCGGTGCATGGCGGAGCCCATGTAGTCGCGGATGGAGTCCTCGTACGAGGTTGGGAAACCGAGGTCGGTGAGGTAGCCCGCGAGGATGGTGTTCGAGAGGGGCTCGCTGTCGACGAGCACACCGTCGTTGTCGAAGATGATGAGGTCATAGCGCATACATCGACCCTAAACGTCGGTAAACGCAGAAAAGCCCCGTACCGGTTTCCCGGTACGGGGCTTTTCTCAAAATTTGTTCGGCGGCGT